>NZ_ASYA01000012.1:0-557954 GCF_001526585.1 Agrobacterium sp. LY4
GTGGTGTGGCGCCCTTATAGTCAGGCTCCCGAAGGTCTGCAAGCGGAAAAATGCATGATTTGACAAAAAAATGACATGGGCAGCCAGAAGCCCTGAAAAACAAGGATTCCTGTTTCGTAACAAATGGTTAAACTGCGACGCCGCGCCCATTTTCGTGCTCTTGGCGTTTCGAGAGCAGTGGAATCACGGAATCGAAATCATCGCGCTCGTGCATGGAGATAACGATTTCAGCAGGTCTCCAGAAACGAAAACGGGGCCGAAACGGCCCCGCTCGACATACATGTCGATCGCAGTCTCAGTGCAGAATCTGGCTGAGGAACAGCCGGGTGCGCTCGTGCTGCGGGTTGTCGAAGAATTCGGCGGGCGAGTTCTGTTCGACGATCTGGCCCTGGTCCATGAAGATGACGCGGTTTGCCACCTGGCGGGCGAAGCCCATTTCGTGGGTGACGCACAGCATCGTCATGCCGTCTTCGGCAAGGCTGACCATGGTGTCGAGCACTTCCTTGACCATTTCCGGGTCGAGCGCCGAGGTCGGCTCGTCGAACAGCATGATCTTCGGCTTCATGCAGAGCGAGCGGGCAATCGCCACGCGCTGCTGCTGGCCGCCGGAGAGCTGGCCGGGATATTTGTTCGCCTGCTCGGGGATCTTGACGCGCTTCAGATAGTGCATCGCCACTTCTTCGGCTTCCTTCTTGGGCATCTTGCGAACCCAGATCGGCGCGAGCGTGCAGTTTTCGAGGATCGTCAGATGCGGGAAGAGGTTGAAGTGCTGGAACACCATGCCGACTTCACGACGCACCTCATCGATCTTCTTCAGGTCGTTGGTGAGCTCGATGCCATCGACATTGATCGTACCCGACTGATGTTCTTCAAGCCGGTTGATGCAGCGGATCATGGTCGATTTGCCCGACCCGGAAGGACCGGCGATGACGATGCGCTCGCCCTTCATGACCTTCAGGTTGATATCGCGCAGCACGTGGAAGTCGCCATACCACTTGTTCATGCCGATGAGTTCGATCGCCACGTCCGTTGTCGAGACGGTCAGTTTTTTTGCTTGGGTTTCTGCCATTTGAGCGTCCCTTATCGTTTATGCCCGGTGTCGAGGTGCCGTTCCATGAACAGCGAATAACGCGACATACCGAAGCAGAATATCCAGAATACGAAGCCTGCGAAAATATAGCCAGTCATGGCGGTGACGGGCGTGGCCCAGTTCGCATCCGATTGGTTGAGTGTGACAATGCCGAGCAGGTCGAACATGCCGATGATCGAGACCAGCGACGTGTCCTTGAACAGCCCGATGAAGGTGTTGACGATGCCCGGAATGACGAGCTTCAGCGCCTGCGGCAGCACGATCAGTCTCGTCTTCTGCCAGTAGTTCAGGCCGAGCGAATCCGCACCTTCATATTGTCCTTTCGGAATGGCCTGCAGGCCGCCGCGGATCACCTCCGCCATATAGGCCGAGGAGAACAGCGACACGCCGACGAGCGCGCGCAGGAACTTGTCGAAGGTCCAGCCATCGGGCAGGAACAGCGGCAGCATGATGCTGGCGAAGAACAGGACGGTAATCAGCGGAATGCCACGAATGACCTCAATGAAGAGCACGCAGAGCATCTTGATCACCGGCAGGTTCGACCGCCGGCCGAGCGCCAGAAGAATGCCGAAGGGGAGCGACACCGTGATCCCGAAGAACGACAGGATGAGGGTCACCATCAGGCCGCCCCAGAGCTGCGTTTCCACCTTCGGCAGGCCGAAGACGCCGCCGATGAGCAGGAAGAACGCAATGAAGGGCAGGATGATGAAAAGCGCCAGCGCATTCAGTCGCTTGAACGGCGCTTTTGGAATCAGCATCGGTATCAGCAGGATGGCGAACGCCACCATCACCAGGATGGGACGCCAGCGTTCGTCGATCGGATAGCGGCCGAAGACGAATTGGCCGAGCTTCGCCGAAACGAAAGCCCAGCACGCACCGGACTGGCCGTCCGGCAGCGCGCCGCCCTGCGAAGCGGTAAGGCAGGCGATACGATCGCTGCCGGTCCATACCGCGTCGATGAACAGCCACTTGATGATCGGCGGCACCAGATAGGCGAGCAGGGCAAGGGCGATAACCGTCAGGACGGTGTCCTTCGGCGTGGCGAAAAGTTTGGTGCGCAGCCAGTGGCCGAAGCCGACGGCGCTCGAGGGCGCGGGTTTGGCGTCCTCGATGGTCTGTCGCACGAATGCGTGATTGCTGATCGTCATCGTTATCGCTCCACCAGGGCCATTTTCGCATTGAACCAGTTCATGACCACGGCCGTGAGCAGGGACAGCGAGAGATAGATGACCAGCCAGATTGCAACGACTTCGACCGCCTGTCCCGTCTGGTTCAGGATCGTGCCGCCGACCGAGACGATGTCGGCGAAGCCGACAGCGACCGCAAGCGAGGAGTTCTTGGTCAGGTTAAGATACTGGCTCGTCAGCGGCGGGATGATGATGCGCATCGCCTGCGGAACGACGATCAGGCGCGTCGTGGTGCTGGAGCGAAGTCCCAGTGCATCCGCAGCTTCCGTCTGACCCTTCGCCACAGCCTTGATGCCGCCGCGAACGATTTCGGCGATAAAGGAGGCGGTGTAGAAGGAAAGCGCCAGGAACAGCGACATGAATTCAGGTGCGACGACCGCGCCGCCCGAGAGATTGAACCGCCCGGCAATCGGATAGTCGAATGTCAGCGGCGCCCCGAGCGCCAGAAATGTCGCCAGTGGCAGGCCGATGATGAGAAGCGTCGCCGTTATTCCGGTGCGGAACTGCTGTCCGGTTCTTTCCTGTCTGGCCTTCGCCCAGCGGTAAACGAAGACGCTGAGAACGATGGCGACGAGGAAGGCCAGCGGCACGAGCCAGGTGCCTTCTCCCCACAGCGGCTTGGGAAAGAAAAAGCCGCGATTGTTGAGGTAGGTTCCAAGCGGAAGCTCGAGCGACTCGCGCGCCTGCGGCAGAACCGAGATGACGCCCTTGTACCAGAAGAAGATAACGAGCAGCGGCGGGATGTTGCGGAAGATTTCCACATAGGCCTGCGCGAGTTTCGAAATCAGCCAGTTGTTGGACAGCCGGGCGATGCCGACGATGAAACCGATGATCGAGGCGGCGATGATGCCGAAAAACGCAACCTGGATCGTGTTGAGAATGCCAACGAGCAATGCCCGGCCATAGGTCGCATCGCTGGTATAAGCGATCAGCGACTGGCCGATATCGAAACCGGCTCTTCCGTTGAGGAAGCCGAAGCCGGACGAGATGTTTGACCGTTGAAGATTGGTGATCGTATTCGTCACGATGATCCAGACGAAGGCGGCCAGGACGACGACTGTCAGGACCTGATAAAAAATGCCGCGTATACGTGGATCGTAGATAAGTGACGACGCGCTTTGCGCGCGCGATCGTTGCGAACTGACCGCGTTGCCTGCCATAGGCACCTTTCCCTTTTATGTGCTCTTTGCGAGCTTATTTATATAATTTGAAGCGGAGGCCGGGCGTTGCCCAGCCTCCTTATGATCTAGCCGGTAATGGGGCCGATCAACGGACCGGCGGTGCGTATTGCAGGCCGCCCTTGGTCCACAGCGCGTTCTGGCCACGCTCGATCTTCAGCGGGGAGCCAGCGCCGACGTTGCGGTCGAAGACTTCGCCGTAGTTACCCACCAGCTTGATGATGTTGTAGGCCCAGTCGTTGGTCACGCCGAGATCGGTACCGATCTTGGTGCCTTCTTCCGTGCCGAGCAGGCGCTTCACGTCCGGATTGGCGCTGTTCTTCTGCTCATCGACATTCTTGGAGGTGACGCCAAGCTCTTCGGCGTTGACCATCGCATAGTGAACCCAGGTCACGATGTCGAACCACTGGTCGTCACCCTGGCGAACGGCCGGGCCAAGCGGCTCCTTGGAGATGACTTCCGGCAGAACGACGTTTTCGTCCGGGTTCTTCAGCTTCAGACGGATTGCATACAGACCCGACTGGTCGGTGGTGTAAACGTCGCAACGGCCCGAATCATAGGCGGAGGTTGCGTCGGATTCCTTTTCGAAAACGACCGGGTTGTACTGCAGATTGTTGGTCTTGAAGTAGTCGGCCAGGTTGAGCTCGGTGGTCGTGCCGGTCTGAACGCAGACGGCGGCGCCGGAGAGCTCGAGAGCGGACTTCACGTTGAGGCTCTTCTTGGCGATGAAGCCCTGGCCGTCATAATAGTTGACGGTGCGGAAGTTGAAGCCGAGCGACGTGTCGCGGCTGATCGTCCAGGTGGTGTTACGGGTCAGAACATCGACTTCACCGGACTGGAGAGCCGGGAAGCGGTCCTTGCTCGAAAGGGCGACGAACTTGGCTTTCGAAGGATCACCGAAAACCGCGGTGGCAATACCACGGCAATAGTCCACGTCGATACCGGACCATTCGCCCTTGTCATCGGGATTGGAAAATCCCGGAATGCCCGCGCTGACGCCGCAGGTGACGAAACCTTTTCCCTTCACATCCTGAAGCGTCGCAGCCGAAGCGACCGAGGCTCCTCCCAAAACTGCTGCGCCGATGGCGGCTGACAGAATTGCCTTTTTCATTTTTCCCAACCTTTGTTTGTTATCGTCACTTGGAAGGGGACCGGCATGTTTGTCTTCCCCAGCTCCCCCTTCAGCGAGATCTTTTTCGATCCGCTTTTTCTATCACAATCACAATTGGCAGCGGGGTCAAGACGTGCGGGCAATAATTGTGCCTATAAAACGGAATTTTCCAAATTTTGGTCGGGAAGTGTGCAAAGGGTGAAAATATAAGCATATTTTTGCGGAAATTTGCACTTGCACAGTATTTGTATACTTATTGTATTCTGGTTGGCGATGGATCAATCCGACCTGCTCAGGCGTCCCTGCGGGACTTGACCTTGCGTTGCGGTCTTAGCATTGTCGCACGCGTCAATGTTCCTTCGAAAGCTGATCTGAAATGACCAAGACAAATGACTTGCTTTCCGCCGCAGGTGTGAATACGCGCCTGACCCATGGCGGCAACGATCCCGCGGACTGTTTCGGTTTCGTCAATCCGCCCATCGTGCGCGGTTCGACCGTGCTTTTTCCCGACGCGGAGACGCTTTCGACCGAAAACCAGAAATATACCTATGGCACCCACGGCACGCCGACGACGGATGCTTTGTGTAATCTCGTCAACGAACTGGAAGGGTCTGCCGGAACCATTCTCGTGCCCTCGGGCCTTGCGGCCATCACCGTGCCATTCCTTGCCTATCTCGGCGCCGGCGATCATGCGCTGATCGTCGATTCCGTCTATTTTCCGACGCGCCGTTTCTGCAATACGATGCTGAAGAAGCTCGGTGTCGAGGTGGAATATTACGACCCGGCAATCGGGGAGGGCATTGAGGCTCTCATCCGGCCGAACACCAAACTGGTGCATCTGGAAGCGCCGGGCTCCAACACCTTCGAGATTCAGGATGTAAGGCTGATCACGGATATCGCTCACCGCCATGATTGCGTGGTGACGATGGACAATACCTGGGCGACGCCGCTTTATTTCAAGCCGCTCGATTTCGGCGTCGATGTCTCCATTCACGCCGCCACCAAATATCCTTCGGGTCATTCGGATGTGCTGATGGGCTTCGTTTCGGCCAATGAAAAGCACTGGAAGGCGCTTTATCAGGCCAATACCAATCTCGGCATCTGCGTCACCTCCGACGATGCCTATCAGATCCTGCGCGGCATGCGCACCATGGGAATAAGGCTGGAGCACCACCAGAAAAGCGCGCTCGATATCGCCACATGGCTGGAGAGCCGTGACGACGTCGTCCGCGTGCTGCATCCGGCGCTGCCGAGCTTTGCCGGGCACGAACTCTGGAAACGCGATTTCAAGGGCGCAAGCGGTGTCTTCTCCTTCGTGCTGAAGGCGGAAGAAGGCAAATACAAGCAGGCGGCGGCCGCCTTCCTCAATGCGCTGACCTTCTTCGGGCTCGGCTATTCCTGGGGCGGATACGAATCGCTTGCCGTTTCGGTCTCGCTTGTCGACAGAACCATTGCCAAGGGCCCGTCGGAAGGGCCGGTCATCCGCCTGCAGATCGGGCTTGAGGATATCGCCGATCTCAAGAAGGACCTCGAGGTCGGGTTTGCGGCAGCGGCCGGGGTTTGACCTCAGCCTTTGGCGCGATAGCCGTAGAGCCAGTCGAAGTCCTTCAGGAAGGCGTCGGTGGGACGCGTGGAAAACATGAAGTCCCTTGCAATACGCACCGGGCCCGTGGCGTGATAGGCAAAACGATTGAGAGAGGCCCGCTTGCGGGCCTTTTCTATGCGCGGCAGGCGAAGGGCCTCAAAGCTGGCAAGGGCCTGCGGCAAGGGCAGGGCCTTTTCGGCGTTGCCGCCTGCCGTCGCCCCCGCAAGCTCGAAAGCATCCTCTATCGCCATGGCCGCGCCCTGTGCGGCGAAGGGCATCATGGCATGCGCCGCATCGCCGATCAGCACCGTGTCGCGGCCATTGTGCCAGCGGCCCGGGCCGGCCTGATAGAGCGGCCAGAAGGTGGGATTTTCAGATGAATCGAGCAATCGTACGATATCCGGGCTGAAGCCGCGAAACTGTTCCAGCAGCATGGCTTTCTGCCGCCCGCTCGATTCCGCCCGCCAGGTTGCGCCGGGGTCGGCACCGAGCGCGATGGCGACAATGTTGAAACCGCCGACTTCCTTCAGCGGATAGGCGACGATATGGCCGCCGGAACCGAGATAGGCGGTCACGGCGCTTTTATTGATGGCTGACGGCACATCATTTGCGGCGACCGTGAAGCGCCAGGCAATATTGCCGGAGAAGGTGGCTGTGGGGGCGGAAGGGACCGCGAAGCGGGCCGCCGACCAGACGCCGTCCGCGCCGACGATCAGATCATGGTCACGGAAGGTGGTTGCGGCAATCACGTCCACCGTCGCGTTTTCGATGCGCTTGCCGAGATGCAGGCGGCAGAGCGGGTTGCGTGTCACCGCCTGGAGAAGCGCATTCTGCAGCGTCGAGCGGTGCAGCACGCCATAGGGTGCGCCCCAGCGTGTGCGCGCCACCGCGCCCATCGGCAGCGAGAGCAGCGTGGCGAGCGATTTTCCGGAGGCGAGTTCGACGCTGACCGGTTCGGTCCAGCGCGCTTCGATTTCCGGCAGCACGCCGAGTTCGGCGAGAATGCGGGCGGCATTGGGCGAGAGTTGCAGGCCTGCGCCCACTTCCGTCAGTTCACCGGCCTGCTCGATGATGTCACAGTCGATACCGTACCGGGCAAAGGAAAGGGCAGCGGTGAGACCGGCGATGCCGGCACCGACAATGGCTACGGATTTGATGGGCATTGGTGCGCCCCGATCAGGAAAAGTGGAAGGTCAGGCGGCCTTCACATGGAAGACGCAGCCCGGAGGATTGGTCTGCTCGGCCTTCAGCGACGGATTGTAGCGGTAAAGGGTGGAGCAGTAGGAACAGACCTTCTCGTTGTCGTCGCCCATATCGATGAAGATATGCGGATGATCGTAGGGAACGGAAGCGCCGGTGCACATGAATTCCTTGACGCCGATCTCGATCATGCGGTGTCCGCCATCGTTCTGGAAGTGGGGAATGGAATGCCCGGCCATGTTCGTCTCCAAATGCAATATCGTTATCGAGCCGCAATCCGTCTTCGCGTGCCGGCTCGTCGTTGCGGATATGTAGCCTCAAACGCATTGCATCTCCATAAAAATCGTCAGCAAAACATGTTCAACATTGCTAATTCCTGCCATATGGTCCGGCAAAAAGGATGTCCTTGATGAATCTCAACACGCCGCAGTTTTCCGATTTTTCCCATGACGGCCTTCGCCTTGCCTATTTCGATGAGGGCGATCCGGCGGGCGAACCGGTTCTGCTGATCCACGGCTTCGCCTCCAGCGCCAATGTCAACTGGGTGCATCCCGGCTGGTTGAAGACGCTGGGCGAAGCGGGCTACCGGGTGATCGCCATCGATAATCGCGGCCACGGCGCAAGCGACAAGCCGCACGATTCCGAAGCTTATTATCCGCCCGTCATGGCCGGGGATGCGGTGGCGCTGCTCAACCATTTGGGCATCGCCGAAGCGCATGTGATGGGCTATTCCATGGGCGCGCGCATTTCCGCCTTCCTTGCCATGGCGCATCCGGAGCGCGTGCGTTCGCTGGTCTTCGGCGGGCTCGGCATCGGCATGGTCGAAGGTGTCGGCGACTGGGATCCGATTGCCGAGGCGCTTCTCGCACCTTCGCTCGATGTCGTCACCCATGAGCGCGGCCGCATGTTCCGCGCCTTCGCCGACCAGACGAAAAGCGACCGGCTGGCGCTGGCCGCCTGTATCGAGACGTCGCGGGTTCTCGTCACGCGCGAACAGGCTGAGAAAATCGATGCGCCGACGCTGATTGCGGTCGGAACGAAGGACGATATCGCCGGTTCCGGTGCGGAGCTCGCCGCGATCATGCCGCATGCGCGGGCGATCGATATTCCCGGCCGCGACCACATGCTGGCCGTCGGCGACCGGGTGTTCAAGGCGGCGGTGCTGGAATTTTACCGCTCGCTTTGACCCGGAGCATTTCCGGGAAAAGCGGAGCCCGGTTTTCCGTCCGGAAATGCGCCAACGCTGAGGACGGCAAGAAACGGTTTTTCATGCTGCATGAAGAAAAACTGAAGCCTTGCCGCCTTTAAAGTCGTCATTCGAATCCCATTTCTAATGCACGTCTTTTTCTGTATAAAGAACGACCACTGCAAACGAGGAGACCATTCATGGTCGCACGTACCGAGGCCCGTCAGCCCGAACAGCTGGCGATCGTCGATCCCATCTGGGGCAGCCTGCTCAATGAAGCCCGCAGCGCCGCGGCGCAGGATCCGCTGCTTTCGGCCTTCCTTTATTCGACGATCCTCAATCACCGGTCTCTCGAAGAATGTGTGATCTACCGCATCTGCGAACTCCTCGATCATCCCGACATGCAGGCCGTGCTTCTGCGCCAGACCTTCCAGGACATGCTGGATGACTGGCCGGAATGGGGAAGCGTGCTGCGCGTCGACATTCAGGCCGTTTACGACCGCGATCCCGCCTGCACGCGCTTTATGGAGCCGCTCCTCTATTTCAAGGGGTTCCAGGCCATCCAAACCCACAGGCTCGCCCACTGGCTGCTGCAGAAGGGCCGCAAGGACTTCGCGTTTTACCTGCAAAGCCGCTCCTCGAGCATCTTCCAGACGGATATCAATCCGGCCGCGCGCATCGGCAAGGGCATCTTCCTCGATCATGCCACCGGGCTTGTCGTCGGTGAGACGGCGGTAATCGGCGACAACGTCTCCATCCTTCACGGCGTCACGCTCGGCGGCACCGGCAAGGAAGGGGCGGACCGCCATCCGAAGATCGGAAACGGCGTGATGATCGGGGCTGGGGCGAAAATCCTTGGCAATATCGAGATTGGCAGTTGCTCGCGCATTGCCGCCGGTTCGGTGGTGCTGAAGCCGGTTCCGCCCAAGACGACCGTTGCCGGCGTGCCGGCGCGTGTGGTGGGAGAAGCAGGGTGTTCCGAACCTTCGCGCCTGATGGACCAGCTTATCGGGGCCGATATCTGACCGGCCCTGCCGCGCTCCGATGGGGCCGGCATTTTCACGGTCGTCCGTGTGGAAGACACGGATGACTTGCCGCTTTCACTTTACTTTGGCCTTTGTCCCATGCCAAAAGCGGGCCAACGCGAACCGCACAGGAGAATAGTGGTGAAAGCCGACGAAATCAAAAAACTCGACGCCTATTTCAAGCGCACCTTCAACCCGACGATGGTGGTCAAGGCACGTCCGCGCAAGGACGATTCCGCCGAAGTGTATCTTGGCGAAGAGTTTCTCGGCGTCGTTTATATCGATGACGAAGACGGCGACCGCTCCTACAACTTCTCCATGGCGATCCTCGACGTCGATCTGTGATCGTCACCATCCGGTGACGGATGGAGTTTCGCACTGAACCAGTCGCCCGTGGCGGTTACGCCGCGGGCGATTTGTTTTTTCGGCTGCTGACCTGCATCATCAGGCGGTTTTCCGGCCGCAGGGTAACCCGCATCAGCGGCTCGGTATTTGCCGGGCTTTTGTTCCCGAGGTGGTCGTTCTGCAAAAGAACGGCAAGGATTGCGACAGCCTCCATCATGGCAAAGGCATTGCCGATGCAGACGCGCGGACCGGCGCCGAAGGGCATATAGGCGTAGCGGTGGCGCGCCTTGACCTTTTCGGGCTCGAAGCGTGACGGGTCGAAGCGGTCGGGTTCTTCCCACAGTGTTGTGTGCCGGTGGACGGCGTAGATCGGCACATAAAGAACGGTGCCGGCGGGGATATCGTGTTCGCCGAGCCTGAAGTCCTGCAATGCGGTGCGTGTCACGACAGGGGCGGGCGGGTAAAGCCGCATCGCTTCCGAAAATACCTGTCTGGTATAGGTCAGGCGGGCGATATGTTCGGCCGCGACCGGTTCACCTGCGGTAACGGTTTCGATCTCGTCGATGACCTTGCGCTCCACGTCGCTGTTTTGCGAGAGCAGATGGAAGGTCCAGGCAAGGCCGAGGGCCGTGGTTTCATGCCCGGCGGTGATGAAGGTCAGGAGATTGTCGATGATTTCCGTGTCGCTCATCATGCGTCCGGTTTCTGGATCTTTCGCTTCGAGCAGCATGGAAACCAGATCGTTCCTCTCGATTGGCTTCCGGCGTCTTTCGGAAATGACGGTTGCCAGGCTGGAGCGAAGATAATCCACCGCCGCGCGCGCCTTGCGCCGGCCCGGATGCGGAAGCCATTCCGGTGCGCCCAGCATGGCGAGTGCGAAGGTCCAGCCCGTGGGTTTCAGATAGTCGGTGATGCTTTGCTCGACACGCCCGATATCGATGCCGTGGCCGCCGGACATCATGGTTTCGACGATGATGTCGAAGGTCGTCCGCATCATCTCATGGCCGATATCGATGTCGCCGGCAGGCGATGAGCGCCAGCGCTGTTGCGTGCGGCGCGCGGCGTCGATCATGACCGGCAGCAATTCCAGCAGCTTTTCGTGCCGGAACGCTGCGGCGACGGATTGCCTTTGCCACTTCCAGTGATCGCCATCGGCTGTCAGAAGCCCCTGGCCGAGTGCGAGGCCGAGGGCGCGGCGCACATCTTCGCCCTTGCCGAGCAGATGGGCGTTCTTGACCAGCGCCTCATGGATAAGCGCGGGATCGGCAAGATGAACCCGCATGACGCCGCCGAGACGGGTAAAGACCGCCGGCTCGCTGAAAATTTCCGGCGGCAGAGCCTTCAACGGATTGCGGATGAGCGACAGCGCGACGCGGGCTGTTGCGAATTTGGAGACGGGAGCGATTCCGGGCGTATCCGGGGAGGCGGTGCGAAGGTCGGTTCCGGTCATTTACAGGTCCTTTGTCCGCGTTGAACACTTACATTTCCTGTTAAGGTGTATACCTTATTCTGGGTATTTAAGGTGCATACCTTAGATTTCAATGGTCGGGTTCGAAATCAATGAAGAAAAGCAGTACCGGGCGGACGGCGGCACGCCCCACACGCCAGAGAATTCTCGACGCCGCACTCACTCTGTTTAACGAGCGCGGGCCCGACCACGTGACGACCGCCGAAATCGCAAGGGCGGTAGAGATCAATGAGGGCAATCTCTATTATCACTTCCGTACCAAGGAAGCGCTGGTTCTGGCGCTGTTTGCCCGGTTCGAGGCCGACGCGCTGGCAATTGTCGGAAAGATTGACGGGGCCGATGAGGGAGCGGCGGCAACCTATGCCGGTTTTCTGCGGCTCTGGTTTTCGCTGGTGTGGGACTACCGGTTCCTGTTTCGCGATCTGGTCGGTCTTGTCTCTTCCGCCCCGGCGCTGGTGGAGCCCGTGCGAACCATAAGCGCCGCGATGCGGCTTGCTGTCGGCGATATCGTCGCGCGCATGGAGAAAGCGGGCCTCGCCGCGATACCCGAGGAAGAGCGGCCTGCCGTTCTGACGAACCTCTGGATCGTCTCCACCTATTGGGCGTCCTATCTCAACCTTCAGGAAGGCATCACCGAGTTCGGTCCGCTGCAGCTTGAGTGGGGATTGAAGCAGGTCTCAAGCCTGTTCAGGCCCTATCTCTCCGCGGAAGCGAAAGTCGAGCTGGAAGTGTTGCTGGTCGGGGAGCCGTAGGTTTCACCGGACGGTGATATGGCTGGAAAACAGGGACGCCCGCGACGATATCCGTCGCGGGCGCTTTTACGATGATCAGCCATATGCCGCTGAAGTATCAGGCAGCCTTCAGCAGATCGCCATGCGGATCGAGGACGAACTTGGTGGCCGCGCCCTGATCGAAGCTTTCATAGCCCTGCACCGCATCGTCGAGTGCGATGATCTTGGCGTTGACGATATCGGCAATCGGCAGGCGGTCATGCAGGATCGCCTGCATGAGCTGGCGGTTATATTTCAGCACCGGCGTCTGGCCGGTGTGGAAGGATTGCGCCTTGGCCCAGCCGAGGCCGAAGCGCAGCGACAGGCTGCCCTGTTTCGCCGCCGCATCGACTGCACCTGGGTCTTCGGTGACATAGAGGCCCGGAATGCCGATGGAGCCGGCGGCGCGGGTGATTTCCATCATCTGGTTGAGAACGATGGCCGGCTGTTCGCCGCCCGCATGGCCGCGCGCTTCGAAGCCGACGGCGTCGATGGCGCTATCCACCTCGTTGGTGCCGACGATTTCCGCGATCATGTCGCCCAGCCGGTCGCCCTTGGAAAGATCGACGGGTTCAAAACCGACTTTTGCCGCGTGCGCAAGGCGATCCTTGTTGAAATCGCCGATCATGACGACCGCAGCACCCAGAATGCGGGCGGATGCGGCGGCGGCAAGGCCGACCGGGCCGGCGCCCGCAACATAGACCGTGGAGCCGACGCCGACGCCCGCCTTGACAGCGCCGTGGAAGCCGGTCGGCAGAATGTCCGACAGCATGGTGAGGTCGCGGATCTTCGACATCGCCTTGTCGCGGTCCGGGAACTTCAGCAGGTTGAAATCGGCATAGGGGATGGTGACATAACGGGCCTGTCCGCCGATCCAGCCGCCCATATCGACATAACCGTAAGCGCCGCCGGCGCGGGACGGGTTCACCGTCAGGCAGACGCCGGTATCCTGCGACTTGCAGCAGCGGCAGCGGCCGCAGGCGACGTTGAAGGGCACCGAGACGATATCGCCGATTTCCAGCATCTCGACATCGACGCCTTTTTCGATGACTTCGCCGGTGATTTCATGGCCGAGGACGAGGCCCGGCATCGCCGTGGTGCGGCCGCGCACCATATGCTGGTCGGAGCCGCAGATGTTTGTGGAAATTACCTTGAGAATGACGCCGTGCTCGATACGGCGGCCATCCGGCGCCTCAAGCTTCGGGTCATCGATATCGCGAACCTCGACCTGACCCGGCCGCATGTAAACGACGCCTCTGTTCCTGCTCATATCCATCTCCTCCATGGTTTGAACACCGTACCTGTCCGCTCCTCCGGAAACAGGTGACTCCATGGGTGCAGCAAACCATGTGAGGGGAGATGTGGCGTTCGGGAATACGACACGCGGTGTGGTCGTAACGACACTGCGTTTCGCCCGATGTCACGGTGGCGTTATCTGTCGAGCGGTTTTCTGAGGCGGCCGGCGGCGTCCTGAATATATTGCCAGGCGACACGGCCCGAGCGGCCGCCGCGCGTGGTCGCCCATTCCAGCGCCTCGTGATGCAGCGTTTCGCGGTCCAGACCCAGATCGAAATGCGCCGCATAGCTGTCGATCATCGTCAGATAATCGTCCTGGCCGCATTTGTGGAAGCCGAGCCACAGGCCGAAACGGTCCGAAAGCGAGACCTTCTCCTCCACCGCTTCCGAAGGGTTGATGGCGGTGGACTGTTCGTTTTCCATCATGTGGCGCGGCAGAAGATGGCGGCGGTTGGAGGTCGCATAAAACAGCACATTGTCCGGCCGGCCTTCGATGCCGCCGTCGAGCGCGGCCTTCAGCGATTTATAGGCCGTATCGTCATGGTCGAAGGAGAGGTCGTCGCAGAAGACGATGACGCGATGGCCGGAGGCTTTCAATATATCGAGCAAAGCGGGCAGGGTGTGGATGTCCTCGCGGTGCACTTCCACCAACTTCAGCGAAACGCCGCTTGCCGCGCGCACATCTTCGTGAACGGCCTTGACCAGCGAGGATTTGCCCATGCCGCGCGCACCCCACAACAGCACGTTATTGGCGGCAAAACCTTCCGCGAAACGCAGCGTGTTTTCGTGGAGGATATCGCGGACATGGTCGACACCACGGATGAGCTTCAGGGCGATGCGGTTGGGGCGGGGAACCGGCTGGATAAAGGAGTTGACTGGCGCCCAGACGAAACAATCGGCCGCATTCCAGTCGTTTACGGCGGGCGCCGGCCCGGCCAGACGTTCCACGGCGATGGTGAGCCGGCGCAGTTCTGAAAGAAGCAGGGAGGCCGTTTCTTCTCGAATCATGGTGTTTCTTCCGCTTGTCTGGTGTTCAAAACTCTGTTTTGCGCCCGGCCTAGCATGGCGTTTCAGGCCCATAAAGGTTAAGAGGTCCGGAATCGGTACGGCGTGGGCCCTGCATCTGTTGCAATCCCGGCGTTCCCCACTATATTCCGGCGGCTTGAAAGCTGGGGCGGCATCCAAGGTCGTGCCGTAATTCTGAGGAGTTTTATATGTTCATTAGTCAAGCTTTTGCCCAGGACGCAGCGGGCGGCGCATCGGCCTTCGGTTCCGGCCTTGAAATGCTTTTCCTGTTTGCGCCGCTTATGGTGGTCTGGTACTTTTTCCTTATCCGCCCGCAGCGCGCGCAGATGAAGAAGCGCCAGGAAACGCTGACCAATATTCGCCGTGGCGATCAGGTCGTTCTCGGCGGCGGCATCGTCGGCAAGGTGACCAAGGTCATCGATGACAATGAACTCGAAGTCGAAATCGCCGAAGGCGTGAAAATCCGTGCCGCCCGCGCCTACATTGCCGAAGTGCGTGTGAAGGGCGAAGTGGTCAAGACGGAAGCCGCTTCCTGATCCTGCCGGATTATCGAATGCCCGATTGCGAATTTTGACGGGTTGCGCACAGCGCGACCCCAACCCTGACCGAGATCGAAATGCTTCATTTTTCCCGTTGGAAAACAGTCTTCATCTGGCTGCTTGTGCTGGCAAGCGTCTTCATCGCCTCTCCCAACCTGTTTACGGACAAACAGCTGGAGGGCATGCCTGCCTGGTACAAGGACAACAAGGTAACGCTCGGTCTCGACCTTCAGGGCGGGTCGCACATCATGCTCAAGATCGAGCGTTCCGACATCGTCAAGGAACGGCTTGAAACGATCGTGGGCGATGTGCGCACGCAGCTTCGCGACGCCAACATCCGCTATTCGGGGCTTACCGGCAACGGCCAGCAGATTCAGGTCCGCATCAGCGATCCCGCGCAGGTGGAAGCCGCCAAGAACGCGCTTCGCGACCTGACGCAGCCGGTGTCCGCCGGCACGCTGGTCGGCGGCTCCATCACCGAAGTGACGATGAATGACGGCGGCGACAATCTGCTCAGGCTCAACCTGACGGATGAAGGCATCGACTACCGCCTGTCGTCCGCCGTTTCGCAATCCATCGAAGTCGTGCGCCGTCGCGTTGACGAAGTCGGCACCACCGAACCGCTTATCCAGCGTCAGGGTTCGGACCGCATCATCGTGCAGGTGCCCGGCCTTCAGGATCCGCAGCGCCTGAAGTCGCTTCTGAACCAGACGGCAAAGCTCTCCTTCCGCATGGTCGATACGACGATGCCGGTACAGGAAGCCATGAACGGCCGTCCGCCCGCAACGTCGGAAGTTCTTTATTCGCAGGACGATCCGCCGGTTCCCTATCTGGTGGAGCGCCGTGCGCTCGTTTCCGGCGATAATCTCGTCGACGCGCAGGCAAGCTTCAACCAGCAGACCAACGAGCCGGTCGTCACCTTCCGCTTCGACAGCCGCGGTGCGCAGCGCTTCGCGCAGGCGACGCAGCAGAATGTCGGCAAGCCTTTCGCCATCGTGCTCGACAACCAGGTCATCTCCGCGCCTGTCATCCGCGAGCCGATCATCGGCGGTTCGGGACAGATTTCGGGTAATTTCTCGGTACAGGGCGCCAACGATCTCGCGGTTCTGCTGCGTGCCGGCGCGCTGCCGGCCACGCTGACCGTGGTTGAAGAACGCACCGTCGGCCCGAGCCTCGGTAACGACTCCATCACCGCCGGCCTGACGGCCAGCGCCATCGGCGCGGTCGGCGTCCTCATCTTCATGTTCGTCTTTTATGGCTTCTTCGGCCTGCTGGCGAATATCGCCCTTATCGTCAACGTCATCATGCTGCTCGCTGTGTTGAGTGTGATCGGATCGACGCTCACCTTGCCGGGTATTGCCGGTATCGTCTTGACCATCGGCATGGCTGTGGATTCGAACGTTCTGATCTATGAGCGCATACGCGAGGAGGTGAAGAGCGGTAAACCGCTGATCCAGTCATTGGATAACGGCTTCACCCGCGCCTTTGCGACCATTATCGACGCCAACCTGACGACGCTGATCGTGGCAAGTGTGCTGTTCTACATGGGCACAGGCCCGGTGAAGGGCTTCGCAGTCACGCTGGCCGTCGGTATCATCACCACCGTCTTCACGGCCTATACGCTGACGGCATGGATGTTCGGCTACTGGGTTCGCCGCAGCCGCCCGAAACACCTGCCGAAGGGTGTCCGCACCGCCATGTTCGACGGTCGCGACATTCCCTTCATGCGTTATCGCCGCGTGGTATTCATGATCACCGGCGCCATCATGCTCGCCTGCGTCGGCGGTTTCGTGGCCAAGGGTCTGAACCTCGGCATCGATTTCCAGGGCGGTTCGGTCATCGAAGTGCGCGCCAAGCAGGGTGAAGCCGATCTCGCCGATATTCGCGATCGTCTGAACCAGCTCAATCTCGGTGAAATCCAGGCGCAGAATTTCGGTACGCCGCAGGATGTTCTCATCCGCATCCAGGCGCAGGACGGCGGCGAAAATGCCGAGCAGTCAGCCATCACCATGGTACGCGGCGAGCTTGAGGACAAATATGACTTCCGCCGCGTGGAAGTCGTCGGTCCTGCCGTTTCCGGCGACCTGACGGTTACCTCCACCATCGGCGTTATGCTCGCCATGGCGGCGATCATGGTCTACATCTGGGTTCGCTTCGAATGGCAGTTTGCACTCGGCGCGGTCATCTCCATGGTGCACGACGTGGTCTTCACTATCGGCCTGTTCGTCTTCCTTGGGATAGAGTTCAATCTGACCAGTATCGCGGCGATCCTTACGATCATCGGATATTCGCTGAACGATACCGTGGTCATCTACGACCGTGTCCGTGAAAACCTCAGGCGATACAAGAAGATGCCGCTTTCCATGATCATCGACGTGTCGCTGAACCAGACTCTGTCGCGTACGATCCTTACCGGTCTGACCGTACTTCTGGCACTGCTGGCACTGTATCTCTTCGGCGGCGAGGTCATCCGTTCCTTCACCTTCGCCATGCTGTTCGGTGTCGGTATCGGCGTGTTCTCCTCGGTCTACATCGCCGCTCCGGTGCTGATCGCCTTCAAGCTGCGTCCTGATAGCAAGGATGCGGAAGACGAGAAGGACGACAAGAAAGAAAACAACACCGGCGCCATTGGCGGCAAGCCTGCCGTCTGATGGCCGGCGGGATTGAAATACGCCCGGCCCATTTTCCTGGCCGGGCGCCCATCGATGCCTATGGCAATGGCGGGTTCCGTTTTGCCGACATGTCGCATCGCGGTTCGCTTCTGCTCCTGCCTTCCGGCATCTACGGGTGGGAGCCTGTCGATGCGAAAGAACTGACGGTCGGACATTTCGAAAAGGTTCTGGCGGAAGCGCAGGATATCGAAGTGCTGCTGATCGGGACGGGCGACGGCATGCGGGTCCTGCCGAAGGAATTGCGCGCCGCCTTCAAGGAGGCGGGCATTTCCGTTGACCCGATGAGCACGGGCGCCGCCGTGCGCACCTATAATATCATGCTGTCGGAATCGCGCGCCGTGGCTGCGGCGCTGATTGCCGTCGAAGGCTGACAGGACGTTTCGCGCGGGGAACCATGGCACCCACAGAAAATCTCGACGTCTGCCTCGCGACGCTGCGCGATACCGATCGCGACCGCTATCTCGCCTGTCTTCTGTCGCCTGCCGACAGGCGTAATGCGCTTGCCGCGCTATACGCCTTCAATGCCGAAATCGCCCGCATCCGTGATTCCGTGCGCGAAGCGCTGCCCGGCGAGGTGCGCATGCAATGGTGGCGCGATCTTCTCGACGGTAATCCGCACGGCGACAGCCAGTCCCACCCGGTGGCTGCCGCGCTTTTGACGACGATCGAGCGATATCGCCTGCCGCGCCCGGTTCTCGCCAATATGATCGAGGCGCGTATCTTCGATCTCTATGACGACCTGTTCGAGGATCGCAATGCGCTGGAAGGCTATGCCGGAGAGACCGCATCCGCATTGATCCAGCTTGCAAGTCTCGTGCTTTCCACAGAAGACGCCGCATCCAGCGCGGAGGCGGCAGGTCACGCGGGCGTTGCGCAGGCCATGGCCGGCATGCTGCTGCTCATGCCGCTGCACCGGCGTCGCGGGCAGGTCTATATTCCCGCCGATATGCTGGCTGCGGCCGGGCTCGACCGCGAAACATTTCTTGAAGGGCAGGACAGGCAGCGCATCGGCATCGCCATCGAAATTTTTGCGGCCCATGCGCTGGATCATATCGAGAAGGCGAGACGCTCGAAGATTTCGAAAAATGTCTTTGCCGCCTATCTTCCCGTCGCCCTGTCCGGGCCGGTCATCGCTGCCGCGAGAAAGGCGGGGAGCGGCGTATTCGACGGCGACCTGCAACTGTCGCAGCTTCGCCGGCAATGGCTGCTGGCGAAGGCTTCCTTCCTCAAGCGTTTCTGATGGCACGGATCGCGCCAAGCGGTGAAACGACGTCGATCCCGCAAAGCCACACTTCACACAAGCCTCGGTCTATATGAAGCTGAACCGGGTTCGCATCGTTTCGATTCGCGAATCTTGATGTTTCGATGCTGAGGGAGCGTCCCGGATGAGTATTGCGATCTGGATTATCGTTTTCGTGCTGCTTTCGGTCTTCGCTGTTTACGCCTGGCGCATGACGCGGGCGACGGATGAGGATAACAGTCATGATGTGGGGCAGGCGATCATGGATTTCGCCCGCGCCTTTCCCAATGAGGCGATCAGAAGTCTGCATATGACAGCGGATGGCGGCGCAGCCTTCGTGCGGCTGCACGACAACAAGGCCGGCTTCATGCGCAATATGGGATCGCATTATGTGTGCGTGATGATCGATCCCGAGCGCATCCGGGTCGAAAGTCTTGAGAGCGGCGACGGTTTCGTCGTCACCTTCTTCGACATGCCGAAATATAGCGGCTCATACCGGTTCAAATCGGCCGGAGAGGCGGCCGAGGTTTCCCTCTGGCTGCTCGGCAGTCTCGTGGAGGCGCAGGACCATCACGACGAAGGGCCGCTGCCCTCGAACGGTTGAGGCATGTCAGGTGTCGGCTGTCACTGCCCGTCAAGCGGTGGGGTCGCACCGGCCTGCTGGCGCTCGCGCCAGATGATGAACAGGCCGGATGCGACGATGATGAGGATGCCGAGCCATTTCGACGGCGTCGGGAAATCCGAAAACAGCGCATAACCGAGAATCGTCGCCGAGATGATCTCGAAATACTGGAACGGCGCCAGCAGAGAGAGCGGCGCCAGCCGGAAGGCCCTGACGATCAACAGGTGCATGTAGCCGGATATCGACCCCAACAATACGAGCAGGGCAAGTGCGAAGCCGGATTGCGGCAGCGAGACGGCAAAATCCTTGTCGCCCAGCGCATCGCCGGCGAAAAGTGCGGCCCCCATGAACACGGTCCCCGCAATGCCGGACATTGTCTGCATGACCAGCGGGCTGTCGGCATCGCCGATGGCGCGGTTCAGGAAGAGGTAGAGCGTATAAAGAAAGGCGCATGCGACCGGCAGAAGCGATGTCCAGCCGAAGATTTCGAAGCTGGGCTGTATGACGATCAGCGCGCCGCCGAACCCGACCGCAATCGCCGTCCAGCGCTTCCAGCCCACCTTGTCGCCGAGGAAGAGGGCCGACATCATCGTCAGCATGAAAGGCTCGACGAAATAGATCGCGAAGACATCGGCGAGCGGCATATATTTAACGGCGGCGAAGAACATCAGGCTGGCCGAGGCGTGCAGCACGCCGCGCAGGCAGTTCATCCACGGCCGCTTGGCGCTGAACAGCGCCCTGGGCGACACCACGAGCAGCAGCGGCAGGGTGCAGAGCACCTGGAAAAAGAAGCGGTAGAAGGTCACCTGCGCCGGCGACATGCCGCCGCTCACCGCCATATATTTGGCAATCGCATCCATGACCGGCAGCACCAGCATGCAACCCGCCATGATGGTCATGCCCTTGGCGATATCGTTGAAACCGGTCTGGCTGGTCATGGATCGGGGAGTCATGGGTCAGGCTGCGCTTTCGACCAAAAGGTCCAACGGGAGAGGGGACGCCCGAAAGGTCGCCCCCCTTCCGGGGTCAGGCGGCCTTCTGGCGCGGCAGGCTCTTCATATCAATGACGAAACGATAACGCACATCGCTTTTTATCATGCGTTCATAAGCGTCGTTGATCTGATCGATATCGATCATCTCGATTTCGGCGGCGATGCCTTTTTCGGCGCAGAAATCCAGCATTTCCTGCGTCTCGGGAATACCGCCGATCATCGAACCGGCAAAGGTCTTGCGTCCGGGAATGAGGCTGAAGGCCATAACCGAGAGCGGTTTTTCCGGCGCGCCCACCTGCACCAGCGCGCCGTCACGTTTCAGCAGCGCCAGATAGGCGTTGATGTCATGGTCGGCGGCCACGGCGTCGATGATGAGATCGAGGCTCGAAGCGGCCTTCTTCATCTGCTCTGCATCGCGGGAGACGATCACCTCGTGGGCGCCGAGCTTTTTCGCGTCCTCCGCTTTGGCGGGCGACGTCGTGATCATCACCACCGTCGCGCCCATGGCATTGGCGAGCTTGACCGCCATATGGCCAAGACCGCCGAGACCGACGACGCCGACACGCTTGCCGGGGCCGGCGTTCCAGTGGCGCAGCGGTGAATAGGTGGTGATACCCGCGCAGAGCAGGGGTGCCGCCGCCGCCGGATCGAGGCCTTCGGGAATGTTGAGGACGTAACGATCATCGACGACGACGTGGGCGGAATAACCGCCGAACGTATGCGCGCCGCCGCCCATCGCTTTGTCGGGCGAATTATAGGTGCCGGTCATGCCGTTTTCGCAATATTGCTCCAGCCCCTCGGCGCAGCTTGCGCATTCCCGGCAGCTATCGACGATGCAGCCGACGCCGACGCGGTCGCCCGCCTTGAACCGGGTGACCTGCGCGCCGACACGGCCGACGCGGCCGATGATTTCGTGACCGGGAACGCAGGGATAGAGGGAGCCCGGCCATTCGCTGCGGGCAGTGTGGATATCGGAGTGGCAGACGCCACAGAATTCGATCTCGATTTCGACATCGCGCGGGCCGGGATCGCGACGCTTGATGGTCGCGAGCTTCATCGGCGAAGAGCCGTCATCGCAGGCATAGGCGGACGTAGTGAACATGATCGTTCCTCCTCTTGTGGTGATCGATGCTGGAAACACCGGCCTGCGGCAAAGGTTGCGGTGGGATCAGCCGCTTGCGCCGGTTTCGGGCACTGCCTCGCCAAACACCTCCTCAAAGGCCTCGCGCAGCAGAACGTCGACGTCGCCGATCATAACCGGCAATCCAAGATCGACAAGGCTGGTGACGCCATAGGCGCTGATGCCGCAGGGAACGATGCCGGAAAAATGCGAGAGGTCTGGATCGACATTGATCGAGAGCCCGTGGAAGCTCACCCATTTGCGCAGCCTGATGCCAAGTGCCGCGATCTTGTCCTCGGCCATGCCGCCATCGGGAAGCAGCGGTTTTTCCGGACGCCGGACCCAGACGCCGACGCGGTCCTCGCGCCGCTCGCCACGCACATTCATCTTGTCGAGCGTGCGGATGATGACATCCTCCAGCGCCGCCACATAGGCGCGGACATCCTGCCGCCGCCGCTTCAGGTCGAGCATGACATAGACGACCCGCTGTCCCGGCCCGTGATAGGTATATTCGCCGCCACGACCCGTGGCGAAGACGGGGAAACGCTCCGGCTCTATAAGATCGGCGGCGTCGGCGCTGGTGCCGGCGGTATAGAGCGGCGGGTGTTCCAGAAGCCAGACGAGTTCGTCGGCCTCGCCGCTGGCGATGGCGGCGACTTCACGCTCCATTTCCTCAATCGCCTGTTCATAGGGGACGAGGCCTTCCGAGATTCGCCAGCGTACGGGCGGCGATCCGGCGACGGGCAGCATGTTTGTCTCGATATCGGTGCGTGTGAGCATGAAAAAGTCCTTTCCACAGCCTTCTCGCAAAATGGCGACAAGGCCGCAACCCCAGCATTTCCGGGCTTCCTGCATATAGGATGGTGCGGTGCGATTTTTAATTTCAAAAAACTGTCACGACGCTCTTGTGCACCGAAAATCCTTTTGCTACATGCACCCCCGTCGGCGCAAGTCGACGCCTACCACGATGCGGTCGTGGCGGAATTGGTAGACGCGCAGCGTTGAGGTCGCTGTGGGGCAACCCGTGGAAGTTCGAGTCTTCTCGACCGCACCAAAGAAACCCGCTTCGGCGGGTTTTTTCTTTTTTAGCCAGTCGTTTAGCTTGCCTTCTGTTTCCTGTCCCCGGTTCGTTGGACGGTATTGGATGTGCCCCAAGCCACACCAATCTGCTTTATCCCGCAGCCAGAGCGCCATGAATTAAGGGCGGCAAATTATCGACCTGCCGCCGTTCGAATTGAATGGACGAGGTGGATCAGCGTCGGTTGCGCTGGCCGTCACCGACACGGTAGGGGTCACCGTCCATGACCTGATCCATGCGCCACTCGTTTCCACGATATGGACTATGCCACGTCTGGCACCCGGCCAGAAAGACGGTTGCGGTCAGCAATCCGAAAGTGAGGGCGGCTCGCACCATATTGAACTCCTTCGACATGTCATCACAAGCCATGTAGGCGCAGCCAGGTGGTTTTGCGATGCCTCTTTGAAATTTATCGTCCATTTCGGAACCCTGGAGCACGTCCGGTCAAAACGGAATCGTCGGACGTGCTCTATCGCTTTGTTTTTTCGCATTTCCAGACGTAAAACCGCTGCGCACTTTTACTGGAAATGCTCTAGCTGGATTCGGCCATCGTCAAATTTCGGTGGATATCGATGCACGCTGCAGTAGTCGTGCGGTTCCCCCCTACAAAAACGAGGGGTGGAATATTAGAGGTCCGATGTTAGCTTTTGTCAGGAAAATATGTCTGGGGGTTTTCGTGCTGGGGGACAAAACGGATTCAGACAATGCGCTTGGCTATTACATGTGGAGCATTTCCGACAACAGGCTGATCATGGATGCGGTCACTGCGGAATGCCACGGGTTTTCGGAGCCGGTTGCGTCGCGCGGGGTGACGATCGAGGAGATTCTGGAAAGAATCGATGTCGAGATGCGCGATCAGGTGGCGCAGGCCATTTTTGAGAGCATCACTACCGGTGTGTTTTTCGACCAGCGCTACAAGGTCAATCTGCCGGATGGGTCGGACCGGTGGATTGTGGCGAAGGGCAGGGCGATTTTTGATGCCGACAATACGCCGTTTCTGGGTATTGGCAGCGTTCGGGATATTACCCTGAAAAAAACCTATCAGTTCGAGCCTCGGCAATAGCGACCGGACGGGGTGAAAATCGTGCATAAAAAGAGGCGGCTTTCGCCGCCTTTTTTCGTCTGCACTGTGCCGGGACATCAGAAGACGGCAAGATATTTCAGCAGCGAAATAATGCCGATGATGATGACGATCACCTGTGCGATCTGTTTCGCACCGCCGCCGACCGGCAGTCGCGCGATAAGCCACAAGACGAGCACAATCACCAGGAAGGTGATCAGAATGCTGACGAGCGTAGATGTAACCATATGTCCCAGCTCCCTTTTCAATCAATACTCAACGGTCGTTCACCGTTGCGTGAGTAAAAGCGCGAGGCTAATTTTGGTTCCATCGGGTGAAATCGCGGTGTGAGGTCGGGCATGAATCAGTTCAGGGTTAAAAAGCGGCCGACGGGCGCTGTCGTCACTCTTGGCCGTCTCGGGCATCCCGATGTCGTCACGGCCACTGGAGGCGCCCTGACGGTGGTGACGGCGGCCTCGGAGCCGGGTTTCAATCCGCTCGACCTTCTTTATTCGTCGCTGTCGGCCTGTCTGGCGCTCAGCGCCCGGATTGCGGCGAGCCGCATGGGTGTGCTCGACCGGTTCGAGAAGGTCACGGTGCATGTATCAGGCGAAAAGGCTGAGGAGGAGCCGTCGCGGATCGTGCGTTTCGATGTCCGGATCGAGATAAAGGGGGATTTCGATGAGGCCGCGCGCGGCGCCATCGCCCATATGGCGGAGGATATCTGCACCGTCAGCAACACGCTGAAGGGCGATGCGGAATTTGCGCTTTCGATTACCGGCTGACCATCAGGATTTCCGGGATTTTTCCCATTTTTTCACCAGCCGGTCGCGCTTGAGCTTTGAGAGGCGCTTCAGCCAGAAAATGCCGTCCAGCTGGTCGATCTCGTGCTGGATGCAGATGGCGTGAAATCCCCCGGCGGTCTGCCGGTGTTCGCAGCCGGCTATGTCCTGAAATCTCACCTCGATTTCGGAGGGCCGCTCCACCTCGTCGGTAAATCCCGGCATGGAGACGCTGCCCTCCACATGGCGCATAGTCTGCGTGGATTGGCTGACGACTTCAGGGTTGATGTAGGTAAGGACGGTTCCCGGTGTCAACTCCAGCACAAAAACTCGCTGTTTGACGCCGATATGGGCGGCGGTGATGCCGACGCCGGGCGCGGCGCGCATCGTGTCGATCAGGTCCGTCACCAGCTCCTGCAATTGCCCGTCGAAAGCCGTGACCGGCGCGCAGATTTCGGACAAGCCGGGATGGGGGTAGGGCAGGATCGGCCTGATTGCCAAGGAATGCTCCGTTCGTTTCAAATCCGCAGGGACGCCGCCGCAAGGGCCTGTCCTTCTTCGGTTGCCTCCAGAAAGCTGCGCTGGGTGCGGGCATCGCGTTTTGTCACCTGCACGAAACGTGGCGACAGGGCAGTGATTTCGCGCAGAATGAGGGCGTGTGCAAGCCCCAGCCGGTTGGCGATGCTGCGGCTGTCAGCGGCGATGTTCAGATAAACCGAAAGAAGGATCGCTGCGCCCGTGGCTGTCAGCGCCCGTGAGGCGCTTTCATGAACCCGCTCCACCGCCGCCATGAACGCGGCGGCGGATTGCTCCTCTTCCATCAGGAGGCATCCCGGCGCAGGCGAACGGAGACGAGCACCGATTTCGATGTCGGCGTGAAACTGCCTTCGCCATAGCTCGACAGCGGCACCAGCACGTTAAGTTCGGGATAATAACCGCCGACGCTGCCCTGCGGGATATTATAGGGCACCAGCCGGAAATTCCGCGCAATGCGTTCAACGCCGTCGCCATATTCGCCGATGACATCGACGCGCTGGCGGGAATGGGCGCCGAGCGCTTCCATGTCCTTCGGATTCATGAAGATGACGTGGCGCTCGCCATAGACACCGCGATATCGGTCATCCATGCCGTAGATCGTGGTGTTGTATTGATCGTGGCTGCGGAAGGTCTGCAATACGAAGAGGTCATCGCGCGTGAGCGCCTGCTGGTGTTCGGTTTGTTCGGGCAGCGGACCGCTATAGAAGGTGGCCTTTTTCGCCGGTGTGTTCCATTCCCGTTCGGCTGCTGCGTTGCGCAGATGAAAACCGCGCGGCACGCGGACGCGCTCGTTGAAATTATCGAAACCGGGAATGACCCGCTCGATCATGTCGCGGATGAGATCGTAGTCATCGGCAAGCGCCTTCCAGTCGACTTGGGCATTGCCAAGCGTCGCCTCGGCGATGCCGGCGACGATGGCGACTTCCGAACGCAGCTCATCCGAGGCCGGCGGATTGATGCCGCCGGAACCGTGCACCATGCTCATGGAATCCTCCACCGTGACGATCTGCGAGCGGCCGGCCGAATTGCGGTCGATTTCCGTTCGGCCGAGACAGGGCAGCACGAATGAAGTTTCGCCCGGCACCAGATGCGAATGGTTGAGCTTGGTGGCGATGTTGACGGTCAGCTTCTGCTTTTCGAAGGCCTTGACGATCAGCGGGCTGTCGGGCGTCGCACGCATGAAATTGCCGCCGAGCGCGATGAAAGTATCCGCCTCGCCGTCCAGCATGGCGGCGACGGCTTCGACGGTGTTGTGGCCGGGCTTGCGCGGCATGGGGACGCCGAGTTCCTTTTCCAGCGCGTCGAGAAGTGCGGGCGGGGCTTTTTCATCGATGCCGACGGTGCGGTCGCCCTGCACGTTGGAATGGCCGCGCACCGGGCAAAGGCCGGCGCCCGGACGGCCGATATTGCCGCGCAGCAGCATGAAATTGGTGATCTCGCGAACGATGATGACCGAATGCTTGTGCTGGGTGACGCCCATGGCCCAGGTGGCGATGACGGAACCGGCATTCATGTAGATACGGGCGGATTCCTCAATCTCCGCGCGGGTGAGGCCGGACTGGTCGA
This sequence comes from Agrobacterium sp. LY4, assembly GCF_001526585.1. Taxonomy (NCBI): domain Bacteria; kingdom Pseudomonadati; phylum Pseudomonadota; class Alphaproteobacteria; order Hyphomicrobiales; family Rhizobiaceae; genus Agrobacterium; species Agrobacterium sp. LY4. The sequence goes on from NZ_ASYA01000012.1 coordinate 26,676, forward strand.
GGATGCTTTCCCAGCTCGTTGCATCGACGGCGGCGCGATAGGCCTCGAACTCCGCCGCATGTTCGGCGATGAAGTCGTAATCGATGATGGCGGGTTCGCCCGCCGCCCTTGCGGCATCGTCAGCGGCGAACACCGCCTTGCTCATGCCGCGCACGGCCGCCATGTCGCCGCCCTGGCGCGGCTGGTAATAATTGGTGGCGATGCGGGTGCTGCTGCCGGTAATCATCTCCACCTTGTCCTGCGGGTCGGCAAAGCGCTCCAGACCCTTTTCGCGGATGGGGTTGAAAACGGCGATGCGGGCGCCGCGAAGGGCGGCGCGGCGCAGGTCGCCCAGCATGCGGGGATGGTTGGTGCCGGGATTTTGCCCGATGACGAAAATGGCGTCCGTCTGCTCGAAATCCTCAAGCAAGACGGTGCCTTTGCCGACGCCGATCGAAGCCTTAAGGCCGACGCCGCTTGCTTCGTGGCACATGTTGGAACAGTCGGGGAAATTGTTGGTGCCGTAAAGCCGAACCATCAACTGATAGAGGAAGGCAGCCTCGTTGGAGGCGCGGCCGGAGGTATAGAACTCCGCCCGGTCCGGGCTGTCGAGACTGTTGAGAATACGACCGATTTCGGCGAAGGCATCGTCCCAGGAGACGGGCAGATATTTGTCGCTCGCCCGGTCATAACGCATGGGGTGGGTGAGGCGGCCCTGCTTTTCCAGATCGTAGTCGGACCAGCTGCGCAGTTCCGAGACGGTGCGGCTGGCGAAGAAGTCCGGCGGCACGCGGGCTTCCGTTGCTTCCCATGACACCGCCTTGACGCCGTTTTCGCAGAACTCGAAAGATGAGCCGTGTTCCGGGTCGCCCCAGGCGCAGCCCGGGCAGTCGAATCCGTCCGGCTGGTTGGTCTTCAAAAGCGTGCGGGCGCCGGAAATCGGGGCACCGGATTCAAGAAGGCGTTTGCCGACGCTTTTGAGTGCGCCCCAGCCGCCTGCGGCGGTCGATGCCTTGCCTATGAAGTCCGTCTTGCTCATGGTCCTGATTCCCGGAAACTGTCTTCTCGTGCCCGCCTGCCGGCGTTTGCCGTTTGTCAAATGCCTATCCAGAAGCGCCGTTCCACGCTGCCTGTCAATGTCTTAATTGTGCATTGCGGCGAAACCTTTGTTCGCCCGTTCGACATTTAAAACGGGAACGGCGTAAAGGGGGTGGGCGTTGTCGCAAAACAAGCTGCAAAGCTTGGCTAAACATGCCTATAGCCGCTGGCCGCGGCTGAGCCTGCGAACCGGAAGGGGAATGTCGGATGGATTTTTCGCCGCAGCCGGAGAGCTTGTTTATTTGCCGCTATCCGGTTGTTGACAATAAACCTTTTAACGCCATTCTGCCTGCGCATCCGTGCACTGCGGCATTTGAATACAAGGGGACGCCAGATGACAGACCGTGACGACGATCCTGTCGCGCCCGAGGACATGAAGCCTGCGGAAGCGCCCTCCGATATTTACGCAGAAGACGGGTCCGTCCGCTCGGATTTTCTGACGATGGTGGGTGCCGCGATCGCTGACCGCGATCTGCTTTTCCTGCGCAAGAACGTGGCGCGGCTGCACGAATCCGAACTCGGCGACCTGCTGGAATCCATCCTGCCTGAACAGCGTCATGCGCTGGTGCGCCTTCTCGGTTCCGACTTCGACATGACGGCGCTGACCGAGGTGGATGAGGGCATCCGCCTCGATATCGTCGACCAGATGTCGAACGAGCAGATCGCCGCCGGTATCGGCGAGCTGGATTCGGACGACGCCGTCTATATTCTCGAGGATCTCGACGACGAGGACCGCGAGGATATTCTCTCGCAACTGCCGTTCACCGAACGTGTGAGGCTGATGCGGGCTCTGGATTATCCGGAAAGCTCGGCCGGCCGCCGCATGCAGACGGAATTCGTGGCAGTGCCGCCGTTCTGGACCGTGGGGCAGACCATCGATTATCTGCGCGAGGAGGAGGAGCTGCCGGATTCCTTCACGCAGATCTTCGTCATCGATCCCACCTTCAAGTTGGTCGGCGCGCTCGATCTCGACAAGGTGCTGCGCGCCAAGCGTCAGGTGAAGATCGAAACGATCATGCATGAGACCAACCATTCCATTCCGGCCGAGATGGACCAGGAAGAGGCGGCGCAGCTTTTCGAACAATACGACCTTCTCTCCGCCGCCGTGGTCGACGACAACGGTCGACTGGTGGGCGTGCTGACCATCGATGACGTGGTGGACGTCATTCAGGAAGAGGCCGAAGAGGATCTGCTGCGCCTTGGCGGTGTCGGTGACGAAGAACTGTCGGACTCGATTGCCAGCACATCGCGTTCACGCGTGCCCTGGCTTGCGGTCAATCTCATCACAGCCTTTCTCTCCGCCTCCGTCATCAGCCTGTTCGATGCGACGATCCAGCAGATCGTCGCGCTGGCGATCCTGATGCCGGCGGTGGCCGGCATGGGCGGCAACGCCGGATCGCAGACCATGACGGTGTCTGTGCGCGCACTCGCCACCAAAAGCCTCGATATTCACAACGCCGCGCGCATCATCCGGCGCGAGGCGGGTGTGGGTATCCTGAACGGCATGCTGTTCGGCTGCGCCATCGGCATTGTTGCCGGCATCTGGTTTCAGGATATCCATATCGGCGGCATCATCGCCACGGCCATGTGTCTCAACATGCTGGCGGCGGCGCTGGCGGGCATTCTCATTCCGCTGGTGCTCGACAAGTTCGGAGCGGACCCGGCGGTCTCTTCGGCGGTCTTCGTCACGGCGGTCACCGATATTGTCGGTTTTTTCGCCTTTCTGGGGATTGCGACCTGGTGGTACGGTATTTCCGGGTAGGGCCAGGCGGGCGAAAATTGACTTTTACGTGAAGGTCAAATAATATCATCCGGTTATGAATCGGATAGGCCCTTGGACAAGTATTATAGCATAACCGAACTGACACGCGAATTCGGTGTTTCCACCCGTACCTTGAGATTTTACGAGGACGAGGGGCTGATTCACCCTGAGCGTCGCGGGCGCACACGGCTTTTCAGGGCTGCGGACCGCCGCCTCATTCAGGAAATCCTGCGCGGCCGCCGTATCGGTTTCACCATCTCTGAAATTCGCGAAATCATTCACGTCTACAAGGAACCGCCGGGCGAATCGGGCCAATTGGTGCTTCTGATGAAGAAGGTCGATGAAAAGCGCGCCGAGCTTCGGCAAAAACGCAAGGACATCGAAGAGACGCTGGCGGAACTCGACAATGTCGAAGAAGCCTGTCTGACGCGGCTTGCCGAAATCGGCGTTGGGACTTGAAGCCGGCCCTATAGCGGTATTGGCTATTCCGTCGACGTAACTGTCGAGAATTGCTCCGAAGCCTTTCCATTTTTGTTGCATATGGAACGAGCGGGTTTTGCTTGTCTCTTCTCCCCGCCGGGGAGAAGAAAAGGCGGCAAGGCTAACGTTCTGGCTACCTGAGCCTACTGCGCCTCAACGGTACACTGTTGCGCCACCTCGCTGACCTTCGTCTGCTGATCGGCGCTGAGCTTGCCTTCCATCATCGTGTCGAACAGGTTTTCCGCCTGCAGCTTCTCCAGCGTGCAGCCGCAAAAACGCTGGCACAGTTCCAGCCCGTTCGCCTGCTCGACGCAGCTCTTCTCACAGCTCGATTTGTAAAGCTCGACCTGATCGACAGGCGGGGGCGGGGCGATGAGCGACAGCGTGTAGACGAGGCCGATCAGCACCGGCTGGTGAATGAGGTAAAAGGCAAGGCTGTGACGGCCGGCGCCTGCGATCAGGTTGCGAGGTGAACTCGGGCTTCGAAAGCGGTCGAGCCAGTCGCGCGGCGTGACGAATTGCGAGACCGCAAGTCCGGCAAGGAAGGGCGCAAGCCAGGGGAGAAGCGGCACATAATCGTTCGAGCGGGGGGGCATGGTGGAAAAACCGATCCAGGCCAGCCATTTTGCGTTGAACAGTTCCGATTGCAGATAGTGCGGCAGGATGAAAGCGATCGCTGCAAAAAGCAGCGTCACGGCCGCGGGTGCTCGCAGGAACAGCAGCCCGACAAGGCTTGCGGCGGCGATATTGTGCAATATGCCGAAGAAGATGAAGCTGTCCGGAAAGGCGAAATAGGTGGCGACGGTAATGAGCAGCGCCGAGCCGGCCACCATCGCAAAACGCTTGCCGAAGGACGGCCAGTTCACGCCCTTGCCATGGGCGAGAAACAGGCTGAAACCTGCCAGAAACAGGAACGAGCTGGCGATGCCGCGCGCATAGAGTTTCCACAGGCCGGTCGTCGCCGTGCCGGGTTCGAGATAGCCGAAATATTCCAGATTCCACGTGAAGTGGTAGGACGCCATGGCGATGAGGGCCAGCCCGCGCAGGGTGTCGAGACCGCCTATGCGGCCTTTGCGGCGGTTTTCGTTTGCGGCTGCGTTCGTGTCCATGGTTTCCGTTTTTCAAGCTTTCGGGGAGGCCGGTATCACGATGGGCTTGGCCCTTGAAGTGCGGCTATTTCAAGGCCTGTTTTCTTCCATGATGGCGCGTCGTGCTTCGGAAAAGAACTGGCGGCGTAACAGCGCCACGATGATGATGACCGTGCTGGCGATGAAGACGTAAGGGCTGATGAACCAGCCGAGATAACCGATGGACAGAAAGATGGTCCGCAGGCCGTCATTGAAGTTCTTAGCAGCGATGATGTTCATCTTTATGACGTTTTCGGCCGCCCGCTCCGCCGCCTCGCGATCGGCGCCGACATCGTGGACCATGGGAATGGCGCCGAACAGGATCGTGCAATAGTTGAACAGGCGGTAGGACCAGCCGAACTTGAAGAAGGAATAACCGAAAAGACAGGTGAGCCCGATGACCTTCAGTTCGAAGGCCGTGCGCCCGGCATAATGAACGAAAGGCATGTCGCGAAACACCGATTCGACCTGTTCTGTCGCGCCCAGAAGGGCGAAACATCCGCCGATGGCGAAGATGGAGGTGGAGGCGAAAAAGGCGGTGCCGTTCTGCAGGCCGGCCATAATCTGCGTGTCGATCATCTTCAGGTCGCGCTTCAGCGAGTTCATGATCCAGTCGCGGCGGCGCTCGGCCATGGCCTGATTGAGGCTGGCTCTCGAAAACAGCCTCGTTCCCGTCGTGACATGGGTATAGACGGCCCATAACAGGATGAAAACGACGATCGAGATATAGTCCATGACGGTCATCACGGGCAGGTCACCTTGCTGTTTGCGAATCTTCGAAAGCATATTGATTTGAAGGCGATGGCAAGGCAATGGCGGCGGCTGCCGTCACTCCATATTCTCCTTTGGCGTTGCGGTTTCATCATTCGGTTTTTCGCTAACTTTCCGGTAACCAAGTCGCTTTATCAATCCAGTCGCGGACGACAGGTCTGCCGGTTCCGGATTAAGGTTTTGCGTCCCGGTTCCGCCTGATTTTTGGCTAACGGCAGGGACCGATTGACAGGATAGCCGTTCGCACCTAGCCTTTCATCAGGACCGGTGTTTCCGGTATCCGGAGTCGCCAAGGCTGATATGCCCCGCATCCTGCAGGCAGGTCTTGTTTTCTCCGGTCCGGTATCAGCGGCAGTCCGGCATGAGCAACCGGGGGACGCCTTTTTCTACGAATCGTTCCCTTCATGTCTGCCTGTCCCTGGCTTGCGACACGGCGAAGATGCCGGTCCGCTTCATTCTCTTCCTTCAGGTTTTAGATGACAGATAAAAACCGCTCCGTTTTCATTCTTGGCGGCGCGCGCTCCGGCAAGTCCCGTTTTGCAGAGGAGCTTGCGGGCAAGTCCGGTGGAAGCCTGCATTATCTGGCCACCGGCCGGGCATGGGATGACGAGATGCGCGACCGCATCGTCCATCATCAGGCGCGGCGCGGCGGCGAATGGACCACCCATGAAGCGCCCGTCGATATTGCCGCCGTGCTGGAGCAGCTCGACGCGCCGGAAAATGTCGTTCTCATCGATTGCCTCACCCTGTGGCTCACCAATCTGATGATGGAGAATGCCGATATCGAGGTTGCCTTTGCGGCGCTTGAGGCGGCGATTGTATCGGCTCGGGCGAGGCTGATTTTCGTCTCCAACGAAGTCGGTCTCGCATCGTGCCGGAAAACCGCATGGCGCGGGAATTTCGCGATCACGCCGGCCGCCTGCATCAGCGAATCGCCGCCATTGCCGCTGAGGTCTATTTTGTCGCCGCCGGTCTGCCCCTGAAGATGAAGGGCTAATTGCGCTTAGAACTTCATAGTGAGGGACGCTTTGAATGTCCGTCCTGGACCCGGCATCATGCTGAGCGACAGGGGATCGATGTAGTAGCGGTCGAACACGTTTTCGATGCTGAATCCGGCGGTGGCGTTTTCGCTTATCTTGTAGGATGCGGATAAATCAAAGAGCGTCACCGGCTGGTAGAATAGCTGTGTCGCGACGCCTCCGAAATTGTTCCAGGGTTTATCCAGTTTCGTGATCGGCGCGCTCGTGTGGGTCACTCTGGTTGCGATTTCCAGAGCCTCATCCAGGAAACGCGCTCCGAAGGTTCCGGTCAATGTGTATTGGGGCGGGTTTTGCGCGTTCGTGAAGGAGCCGGAGAACCCGCCATCGACGCATCCGGGTATGTTTTTCAGCCGGCTGTCGGAGGACATTGTCCTCATGAATTGCGCTACATCGGGTGCGCATGTTGTGGCTGAGAGATTGTATGTGGCCGAAACATCCGTGAAGAACGCTCCATTGTCGTATGTCGCCTGGAGTTCCAGTCCCTTCACGGTAAAGGAATCGGCATTGTAGAACGCATTATTATATTGGCGCGCCAGTCTCCTGAGCGCGGGATCCCTGTAGGAGCCCTCATTATAATATTCGTGTCGGGTGATGTAGTCCTTGGTTTTGTTGTTGAAGTAGGAGAGGCGGGCCATGAAACTGTCGCCGCCCTCCAGAAGATTTTCCATTTTGGTCGACACGCCGAATTCGAGGTTGCGGGCCTGTTCGGGTCTCAGATCGGCAGGCGCCGCGGCCGAAGCGTTGCCGACCATGGATTCCGTGAGGCTTGGCATACGAATCCCGTGGGTATAGGCCGCGTGAAGCTTCCAGCCATCGAAAACTTCGTAGCTGCCGCTGAGACTGGGCGCAAAGCCTGAGTTGCGACGCCGCAGATTGTCATAATATATGGTTCTTTTACCCTCGCTGGACCATTGATCACTTTCGACCAAAGTGAGACTGTCATCATAGTCTAAAGAGGAAAGAGATGTCATTTCACTGTCATCCCCCGCGTGTCCAACAGGATATCCTTTGCCATCGGGCATCTTTCGCGGATCGGTGGCATCGGTATAGTTCCCTTGGGTATCGGAATACCAGAACGCATTGCCGCGCGGCACTGGGCGTGTCTCTAGCGGAAGAGAATAATCATACAGGTACCAGCCGTTGCCGTCCGGAACCAGATTGCCGTCGCCATCGACCAGGAAGTCGTACTCGGTTTCGTTCTTGTAAAAATAGAGCGATTTACGGTTGATCGTATAAGTCTCTTCTTCACGTCTTTTGTTATGATCGTAGGTCTTGAATTTGGTGAACCTGCCGCCGAGGCTGATGTCCAGGCGCTCGTCCGGCTCCCAGGTCACTGTGCCGAAGCTATCGAACTGCTCACGGTCCGCCTGCTGATGAAAGTTTCCGCTGACCTGTCTGCCATTGGCTTCGCTGGGGGCGTCCGAGGGCGGGAAAAGCTTCTCGAAGCGCAGCGCCGCACCATAGTTGATTTTGAACTGTCCAATCTCGGTGTCGACTTTGGATGTGTTGGCGATATCAACCGAAGTCGTCTCCATGATACGTGACGCGCCGTAAAAGCGTTTGTAGCACCGCTCCGAGAAAGGATCGTCGTTGCATGCGGGCCGGTCGCTGGGCGTCTGGCTCGATAGCGTCAGATAGCCGTCATAGGCCAGATGCGAATAAGCGAAATTGGCTGTCAGGTCGATGAGGTCGCTGTCTTGTGGATTCCACCTGTATCGTGCCGTTACGCTATCGCTGTTGACCGTCGAGGGATCCCATTGCGGGATGGAGCCTGTTGAGTTTCGCAATATTTGCGAACTCATGATCTCGCCCATGCGACCATTGAAATAGCGATAGCCGAGATCCAGTGTGTGATCCTCGAGCGGACGCAATGTCAGCTTGAATAGGGCGGATTCCGTCTGGCTTGAGGTGTTGAACACCTCGCCGCCATCCGGGTAGAGCTTTGCGACCGAGTTTTCCTCTCTTCCATCCTGGAATATCCGATATTTGTCGCGGCCCTTGCTGCCGGCGAAGTAATTGCCGTTGTGACGTTTTGCATAGGCGCCAACCACGTCGAAGTTTTCCTGGCCGAGTGCGAAGGCAGCGCTTCCATTGCCCGTTTGCGGTTCGAAAAACGAGTTTCTGTCGGTATTTTCCGGCGCATTGAAAGTATCGGGCAACGATGCGCTGTTGGAAGCGACGCTTCCCCTGAGCCTCACGCCGATTTCGTTGCCCTCTATCAGAACATCCTCCGGCCGGATCGTCGACATGGCGATGGTGCCGCCGATGGCGTCAAGGGCGGGAGAGGGGCCTTTGAAGACGCTGACCGAGCTTATCAAATCCGGATCGATATAGTTTCTTTCCTGACGCCCCGCATAACCGCGATAGACATCGATGCTGTTTTCCGCGCCGTCCACGGTCACCTTGACCCGCTTTTGCCCTTGCAGACCGCGAATATTGGGATCGATGCCTCCGCCTGTCCGCGCTTCGCCGGTATAGACGCCTGGAATTCCTTTCAGAATATCGGAAGGGCTGGAGCCGGTCAGCCGGCTGATCGTTTCCTCATCCACGAAGTAAGCGCTTTGCGCCTGATCGTAGGCCGCGGTTTTTTCCCCGTTGAAGCGGCCAAATCCTGCGCCTGACACAATGATTGGTTCGAGCTCCGTGCCTTCCGCCTCTACCGATGCCTGGGGTGTGGCGGTGATGGTGACGACCTTGTCATTCAGGAAACGGTATTGAAGTCCGGTGCCCCGCAAAAGACGGCTTATGGCTTGCGAGGGTGTGAAGGAACCCGAAAGGCCGGATGTGGTTCTTTCCCTGACGAGTGAAGCTTCGATGCCGATCTGTAAGCCGAGGCGTGCTGCCAGCGCGTTGAGAGTCGCGGATAGTTTGCCGGCGGGAATTTCGAATGTTATGGCTTCACCTGGCGTTTGCGCGGTCGCAAGCGGCATCACGCACAGGCTCGCGCCGCTATAAAGGGCCGCAGCCAGCATGCCGCGCATAACGATCTTTCTCTTCATATCCCCAATCCCCAGCAAATCCGATAAAAAAGGTTTGTCGGGGAGCTAGACGAATGAGCATCGGGGTTTCTGCAGTCCGGTGAAGAAAAACTAGTAAATTATAGTCAGGAATTTGCCGGTCCGGGCGATCCGCAGACCGAAAGCATCGGCGAAATCGTCAAGTGCGCGGTTTCCATCCGTCAGATTGAACGAACCGGTTATCCTTTTCCTGTTCAGACGGGGATCGAGCGTAATGACGCGGCCGGGTATATGACGGAATATCTGGGTGACCACCTCCGATAGCGGGCGATCGTCGAAGACGAGGCGACCGTTGCGCCAGGGTGTCTGAAACTCCGCTGGGACCGTTTCCTCAGGTCCGATGCCCGCGTCATCGACGATGATGCGTTTTCCCGGATCCAGAACGACCCTTTGCTTCGTGGCGTCGGAATGGACGGCGACCCTGCTTTCTGTCACCGTTACCTCAAAGCCGCTCTCCAGAAGATTGACGTCGAAAGCCGTTCCGAGCGCCGTGACGGCGCCCTCCGGCGTGGCGACTTCGAAAGCGCCGAGCGTATCGGACCGCGCCACCTCGAAATAGGCTTCGCCTTTCAGCAAATCTATCCTTCGGCGTCCGTTGGAGAAGGAAAGTGCAATCGCGGTATCGGAATTCATATGTATGGTCGAACCGTCCGGCAGCTTTTCGGTTCGCAGTTCCGTCTTCGCCGTCATCAGGTCGGCCCTGAGCTGGGTCGGAACATCCAAGACGGCAATGAGGCTACCTGAAACGGTCAGCAAAAGGACGGCCACGATTATTTTGCCAGGCCCTTTGCCGCGGCGAAATGTCTTCCTCGTGAAAGCCGGCTCTTTTGCAAGCGCGATATGCGTCTGATCAAGCACGGCTGCGACGCGACGATAGGATTCCGCATGCGCGGGATCGGCCGCGAGCCACCGGTCGAATTCTTCCTTTTCGGCCGGGCTTGCGGTTTCCGAAAGACAGAGCGCCCAATCCACCGCTTGTTGCCGGATGCGCTTGCTGTTGTCTGTCATGCTTTCACGTTTCCATCGCGTTCGATCGGGGTTGCGGAATTGGGCGCCGAATGCGGCTAGTCGAACTGATCCATCTTTTCCAGACAATGGAGCACGGCATGTCGCAAATGCCTGTCCACCGATCCACGTGTGATGCCCATGGCGGCGGCGATATCCTCGCGCGGTATTTGTCCCACCCTGTGTGCTATGAACACCCGGCGGCATGTCGGCGGCAAAGCCTGGATTGCCTCGCGCAATGCCGCAAGCCGCTTGCGGAGATCAAGATTTTGTCCGGGGGCGTGCTGCTGGATGGCGATTGCTTCTGCGGATCGGTCAAGCTGCGCGAAAAGCCGTGTTTCGAAAGCGGCTCTTCTCATCCTGTCGAAACCGAGATTGACTGCCGCCCGAATGAGAAAGGCTTTTATACTGGATTTGTGTTCCAGCCGATGGTCACTGGTTGCAAGCTTTATATAAAGATCATGCACGACATCGTGCGACAGGGACTGATCGATACCTTTTCGACTGACAGCCTGAATTATCTCCCTGTAATAACGTTCAATAGACATGTCCAGCGGACGCCTTTCTTCGGAAAAACGTTCTGGAGATACTTCGAGCGGCGGCTTCGAACTCATTATAATCTGTTGCCAATCCAGTTAAAACCGCAGTTTCCCAGACGAAATAGCATTGCCGCATGAAAAGGCAATAAAAACATGATTGTATTATTCATATTTTTTCCGGGTTCTTTTCTTGATCTGGATCAAGGTGGCGTTCCCCTGCCGGTGGCAATGCTCCAACCGACGCAAAGGCGCGTTTCCGCTCTCCCAGGCGCGTGCCGTGCCTTTCGTCGGTCGGCTTGCACGTTGGGGGAAACCAACAATGAATTACACGTTAGAAACCGCGATCGTGGCGCTCGGCGCCTTTCTCGCGTTGCTCGGGGTAGCCTTTGCCCATGACAGTCTTTTCGCCGCCCATATGTGGGTGCTGTTCTTTACGCTTCTGGTCAGCACGGTGCTTCTGCTGCGCCGTGTCTCCTTCGCACCTGTCGATTCAGCCGCGCGTGCCCGCCTCAAGTCGGAATATTTCGACGAGGTGGTGAAATACGGCGTCATCGCCACCGTGTTCTGGGGTGTCGTCGGCTTTCTGGTCGGCGTCGTGGTGGCGCTTCAGCTCGCCTTTCCCGATCTCAACATCGCGCCCTATTTCAATTTCGGCCGGATGCGGCCGCTGCACACATCGGCGGTGATCTTCGCTTTCGGGGGAAATGCGCTGATCGCCACCTCCTTTTACGTGGTGCAGAGAACCTGTCGGGCGCGCCTGTTCGGCGGCAATCTCGGCTGGTTCGTGTTCTGGGGCTACAACCTCTTCATCGTCATGGCCGCCACCGGCTATCTGCTCGGCATCACGCAGGGACGCGAATATGCGGAGCCCGAATGGTATGTGGACATCTGGCTGACCATCGTATGGGTCGCCTATCTGCTTGTGTTCCTCGGCACGATCCTCACGCGCAAGGAGCCGCATATCTATGTGGCGAACTGGTTCTATCTGAGTTTCATCGTCACCATCGCCATGCTGCATATCGTCAATAATCTGGCGGTGCCGGTGTCCTTCCTCGGGATCAAGAGCTATTCGGCCTTCTCGGGCGTGCAGGACGCGCTGACGCAATGGTGGTACGGCCATAACGCCGTCGGCTTCTTCCTGACGGCCGGCTTCCTCGGCATGATGTACTACTTCATCCCGAAGCAGGTGAACCGCCCGGTCTATTCCTACCGCCTGTCGATCATCCACTTCTGGGCGCTGATCTTCATGTATATCTGGGCCGGCCCGCACCACCTGCACTATACCGCGCTGCCGGACTGGGCGCAGACGCTCGGCATGGTGTTCTCGGTGATGCTGTGGATGCCTTCGTGGGGCGGCATGATCAACGGTCTGATGACGCTTTCGGGCGCATGGGACAAGATCCGTACCGATCCCGTCGTGCGCATGATGGTGATGGCGGTGGCATTCTACGGCATGGCGACCTTCGAAGGCCCGATGATGTCGATCAAGGCCGTCAACTCGCTCAGCCACTATACCGACTGGACCATCGGCCATGTTCATTCCGGCGCTCTCGGCTGGAACGGCATGATCACTTTCGGCGCGATCTATTACCTGACGCCGAAACTGTGGGGCAGGGAGCGCCTCTATAGCCTGCAACTGGTCAACTGGCACTTCTGGCTCGCCACGCTCGGTATCGTCGTTTACGCCGCCGTCATGTGGGTGGCCGGCATCCAGCAGGCGCTGATGTGGCGCGAATATGATGCCCAAGGCTTCCTCGTCTATTCCTTCGCGGAATCGGTCGCGGCGCTGTTCCCCTATTACGTGATGCGTGCATTGGGCGGCCTGATGTTCCTCAGCGGCGCGCTGATCATGGCCTACAACGTCACGATGACCATCCTCGGTCATCAACGCGAGGAGGGCGCCAGCAAAGGCGCGGCACCCTCGCTGCAGCCTGCTGAATAAGGAGGGGCCCCATGTCCATTCTTGACAAACACGCCGTCATCGAACGCAACGCGACGCTGCTTCTGGTCGGTTCCCTGCTGGTCGTTTCCATCGGCGGCATCGTTGAAATCGCACCTCTCTTTTATCTCGAAAATACCATCGAGAAGGTGGAGGGCATGCGACCCTACACGCCGCTGGAGCTGGCCGGGCGCAACATCTACATCCGCGAGGGATGTTATGTCTGCCACAGCCAGATGATCCGGCCGTTCCGCGACGAGGTGGAGCGTTACGGGCATTACAGCCTGGCGGCGGAATCCATGTACGACCACCCGTTCCAGTGGGGCTCCAAGCGCACGGGGCCTGATCTTGCGCGCGTCGGCGATCGTTATTCGAACGAGTGGCACGTGCAGCATCTGGCCGATCCGCGTTCGGTGGTACCGGAATCGATCATGCCCTCCTATGCGTTCCTGAAGACCACGCCGCTGAAGATCACCGACGTTTCCATGGAGCTGAAGGCCAACCGCGCCGTCGGCGTTCCCTATAGCGACGAGATGATCGAAAAATCCGCCGCCGATCTGGCCGCCCAGGCCGACCCGAATGCGGATTCGTCGGAACTCCTGGCGCGTTATCCGAAGGCGAAGGTGGGAGATTTCGACGGCGATCCGACAAAGCTCACCGAAATGGATGCGCTGGTCGCCTATCTGCAGATGCTCGGCACGCTGGTCGATTTCTCGACCTATGACGATGCCGCCGGATACCGGTGAGGAGGTTTAAGCCATGGAAACCTACACGGCCATGCGCCACTTCGCCGATAGCTGGGGCCTGCTTGCCATGACCCTGTTCTTTGCCGGCGTCGTCGTTTTCACCCTTCGCCCCGGCTCCAGACAAGCCGCGGACGATGCCGCCAGCATTCCGCTCAAGGAGGACTAGGATATGTCCGAAAAACACATTGATGACATCAGCGGCGTCGAAACCACCGGCCATGAATGGGACGGTATCCGCGAGCTTAACAATCCCATGCCGCGCTGGTGGGTCTGGACTTTCTATTTCACGATCCTGTGGGCCATCGGCTACACCATCGCCTATCCGGCATGGCCGCTGATCAATGGGGCGACGCAAGGGTTGCTCGGCTGGAACAGCCGCGGCGACATCGCCGCCGAAATTGCCGATGCAAAACAGTCGCAGAGCGTCTTTGTCGACAAGATCGCCAATTCGTCGCTTGCCGAAATTCAGGCGGATCCGACCCTGATGCAATTTGCCCTTTCCGGCGGCGCTGCCGCTTTCAAGGTCAATTGCATTCAGTGTCACGGTTCGGGCGCTAAAGGCGGGCAGGGCTATCCCAACCTCAACGATGACGACTGGATGTGGGGCGGCAGCGTCGACGACATCTATACGACGGTGAAGCACGGCATTCGTTTTGCCGACGATGCGGATACGCGTGCTTCGGAAATGCCGGCCTTTAGCGATATCCTCCAGTCGAATGAAATCCGCGAGGTTGCCGCCTATGTCGTCAGTCTCACCGGCACCCCCTCCAACCCGGCGCTGGTGGAGCCCGGCAAGCAGCTCTTTGCCGACAATTGCGCCTCCTGCCACGGGGAAGACGCCAAGGGCAATCGCGAATTCGGCGCGCCCAATCTTGCCGATGCGATCTGGCTGAAGTCCCAGGGCGAAGAGGGAATTGTCTCACAGATACGGTCGCCCAAGCACGGGGTCATGCCCGCCTGGGGCGAGCGCCTCGGCGATACGACGGTCAAGCAGCTTGCGATTTTCGTGCATTCGCTTGGCGGCGGTGAGTGATAGCAAAGACAGGAAATGGAAAGGGCTGTGTCATGCGGCCCCCGGATAGATGACAGCGGCCTGAAAGCTGTCTTCCGTCATGCTCGGGCCTGTCCCGAGCATCTGCAACGTCTCGATTTAATTGGACGTGATTAGATCCTTGGGACAAGCCCAAGGATGACGTCGAGTGTAAAGAAGCTCTGCCATCACACTCAAAGGGCCGCATAGCGGCCCTTTTTTCTTTATCGGTCCGACCAGACGGCCAGTTCATATCCGTCCGGATCGGTGAAGTGAAAACGCCGGCCGCCGGGAAAGGCGAAGATTGCGACGCTGATCTGCCCGCCGGCGGCTTCGACGCGTCGTTGCACATCCTCGATATCGGCGGCGTAGAGAATGACGAGCGGTCCGCCCTTGGCCGAGACCGGCGCCGTGGTGGTGAAACCGCCGGTCAGCCGGCCATCGGAAAACTCGCAATATTGCGGACCGTAATCCTTGAAGGACCAGCCGAAGGCGCCACCGTAAAATTCCTTGCTGCGTTCGATATCGGTGACGTTGAATTCGACATAGTCGATCCGCCGGTCGTTCGTATTCGTGGTCATGCTTCCTCCATCAATCCGTTTCGAGCAGCGCCTTCAGCGTTTCGAGATCGGCCGTGACAGCTTTTGCGTCCTGCTCGAAATCCTCGTCCGTCATGCCCTGAAGGCGAAGCAGGGTGAAACTCACCTCCGTACCGCTGCCATTCGGCGTTACCCGTAGCGCGTTATAAACCTTCACGCCATCCGGCAATGTCACGACATGGTCGATGACGCCGAACTCGTTTGCGGGCGCGAAATTGACGCGCACCTCGCCAAGCGGCCCGCCCTCGGCGATCCAGTCCTCGCCGTCCGGTGTGAGGCCGCCCGCAAGGCCTGCGGCCCAGCGGGGCATGTTCTGCGGGTTGGAGGCGAAGTCATAGACGTGGCTCCAGGGTTTTTCGACCGACAGATGAATGATTCTCGACTGCATGACAGGCATTTCATCCTCCCTTGGCGGCGCGTTCCCATCTGCGCCACTTTGTCGTCACTTGATGTAAGTCAAGGATGTTTCACCGGGGAGATGGGAGAAAGCAAGGAGATAAAAACGGACTCCTATCATGAACATCTATCGCGCCGGACAGGATCGCCCGCAACAGCCCGTCGAGAGGCTGGAGGCGGAGGCCGTCAATTCCGCAAAAACGCGCAAACCGCTCTATGAAGCACGCAGGAAGATTTTTCCCAAGCGTGCGGAAGGCAGGTTCCGGAGGTTCAAATGGCTGGTGATGCTGGTCACGCTCGGCATCTATTATCTGACGCCGTTCCTGCGCTGGGATCGCGGTCCCTATGCGCCGGATCAGGCGGTGCTGATCGATATCGCCAACCGGCGCTTTTATTTCTTCTTCATCGAAATCTGGCCGCAGGAGTTCTTCTTCGTCGCCGGATTGCTGGTCATGGCCGGGCTTGGGCTCTTTCTCGTCACTTCCGCTGTCGGGCGCGCATGGTGCGGTTACACCTGTCCGCAGACCGTCTGGGTCGACCTGTTTCTGGTGGTCGAACGGGCGATAGAGGGCGACAGGAATGCGCGCATGAAACTGGATGCCGCACCCTTCACATTCGGCAAATTGCGCAAGCGGGTGCTGAAACATGCGATCTGGCTGGTGATCGGCGTTCTGACCGGCGGCGCCTGGATTTTCTATTTCGCCGATGCGCCGACGCTGGCGATGCAGTTCATGACAGGGCAGGCGCCGATGATCGCCTATTCCACCGTCGCCATCCTCACCGCCACCACCTATGTCTTCGGCGGGCTGATGCGGGAACAGGTCTGCACCTATATGTGTCCGTGGCCGCGCATTCAGGCGGCGATGCTGGATGAGAATTCGCTTGTCGTCACCTATAATGACTGGCGCGGCGAACCGCGCTCGCGGCATGCCAAGAAGGCTGCGGCGGCAGGGGAGAGCATCGGCGACTGCGTCGATTGCAATGCCTGCGTCGCGGTCTGTCCCATGGGCATCGACATCAGGGACGGGCAGCAGCTGGAATGCATCACCTGCGCGCTCTGCATCGATGCCTGCGACGGGGTGATGGACAAGATCGGCAAGCCGCGCGGGCTGATCGCCTACGCGACGCTTTCCGAATACCAGTCCAACATGGCGTTGGCGACCGGCAATGGTGAGCATGCCATCCGCCCCGCCAATGTGCGCGAGGAGGACGGCAGCTTCAGGAAGAGCATCCGCCACTTCAACTGGCGCATCGTCTTCCGGCCGCGCACGTTGCTTTACACGGCCATATGGTCGGCGGTCGGCATCGGCATGCTGTTTGCGCTGGTGACGCGCGAGCGGCTGGCGCTGAATGTGCTGCATGACCGCAATCCGCAATATGTGCTGGAATCGAACGGTTCCATTCGCAACGGCTATACGGTGCGCATTCTGAACATGGTGCCGCAGCCGCGCATAATGAGCCTCACCATCGAGGGCATTCCGAATGCGGTGATGAAGATCAACGGCATGCCGGATACGGCCGCGCGGACCTTCGAGGTGACGGTGGAGCCGGACGAGGCGACGACGCTGAAGGTCTTCGTCACCCTGCCGGGCGAGGATGTGGCGCGTACGGCGGAAAACTTCGAATTCATCGTCAGCGATACGGGCGGCCATGAGACGGCCCGCTACGGTGCTGTCTTTAACGCTCCGGGAGTGAAAAAATGACCGTGAACAATCGTCAGACGTCCGGTTTCACGTTCACCGGCTGGCATATGCTGGGTGTCATGCTGCTGTTTTTCGGCACCGTCATCACCGTCAACATGGTGATGGCCTGGAACGCGGTCAACAGCTGGAGCGGGCTCGTCGTGCCCAATACCTATGTGGCCAGCCAGCAGTTCAACGCCAAGGCGGAAGCCGCCAAGGCAAGGGCTGCGACCGGTATCAAGGGCAAGCTCATCGTGGATGAAAAGACGGTGCGTTACGAGGTGTTTCATCCCGATACCGGCCCGGTCGACACCGATAAGGTGACGGCGCATTTTCGCCGGCCTGTCGGGGAGCGCCAGAATTTCGACATGGAGCTGACCCCGGTTTCCACCGGCGTCTTCACCGGCCCGCATGACATGCTGCCGGGCCAATGGATCGTCGAGGTCACCGCCGTCAAGGACGGCCGGATCATCGTCCATGAGGGCACGCGGATCGCCGTCATCAGGGGGCGCCAATGAGCTGCTGCGCACCGGGAACGGAAGGTTCGCTGCAACTCGGCGAGCCGGTCAATCCACCATCGTCAGAGGAGTTGATGCTGGCGAGCCGCGATCTGGGGCAGGGGTTGCGCCAGACCGATCTCAGCGTGCCGGATGTGTATTGCGGCGCCTGCATCGCCACCATCGAGACCGCGCTCGGCCGTCTGCGCCAAGTGGAGCGGGCGCGGGTGAACCTGTCGTCCAAACGCGTGGCCGTCGTCTGGAAAGAGGAAGTCGACGGCGTCAGGACCGATCCCGCCGAGATTGCCCGCGCCATTCTTGCGACGGGATATCGCACGCATCTTTTCGCCAGCGGGCAGGATGCCTCGGACGCCTTGCGTTCGCAGCTGATAAGGGCGGTGGCGCTGTGCGGCTTTGCTTCCGCCAATATCATGCTTCTGTCCGTCTCCGTCTGGTCGGGGGCGGATGCGGCGACGCGCGACATGTTCCACTGGATTTCGGCGATGATCGCCGCGCCGGCGCTGATCTATGGCGGGCGTTTCTTCTATCAATCTGCCTGGAACACGCTGAAACATGGCCGCACCAATATGGACGTGCCGATCGCACTCGCCATCACGCTTTCCTATGTCATTTCCCTGTGGGAGACGATCCATCACGGCGAACATGCCTGGTTCGATGCGACCGTCTCGCTGCTGTTCTTCCTGCTGATCGGCCGGACGCTTGACCATATCATGCGCGACAAGGCGCGCTCGGCCATTGCCGGACTTGCCCGGCTTTCGCCGTGCGGGGCAACGGTGATCGGTGAGAACGGAACGCGGGAGTATCGGCCGCTTGCCGATGTCCAGCCGGGAATGTCGATTGCGATTGCGGCCGGGGACCGGGTGGCGGTGGACGCCGTGGTCGTCTCCGGCAGCAGCGATCTCGACATGTCCATCGTCAACGGTGAAAGCGCGCCACGCCGCGTTGCGGCAGGCGACAGCCTGCAGGCCGGCACGCTCAACCTCACCGGTTCGCTCACCGCCCGGGTGACCGCCTCGGCCAGGGATTCCTTTCTGTCGGAAGTGATCGGATTGATGGAGGGGGCCGAAGGCGGACGGGCGCGTTACCGCCGTATCGCCGACCGCGCCGCAAGCTATTATTCACCCGTGGTGCATCTTCTCGCGCTGGTGACGTTTCTCGGCTGGGGCATTTTCGGCGGTGACTGGAAACAGGCGATGCTGATCGCCATTGCGGTTCTCATCATCACCTGCCCCTGCGCGCTTGGTCTTGCCGTTCCCGTCGTGCAGGTGGTGGCCGCCGGGAGGCTTTTCCGCCACGGCATCATGGTCAAGGAAGGCTCGGCGATGGAGCGGCTGGCCGAAATCGACACTGTGCTGTTCGACAAGACCGGCACCCTGACTATCGGCAAACCGAGACTGGTCGAGACTGGCGATGTGAAGCCCGCCACCATGGCGATTGCAGCGGGGCTCGCCGCCCATTCGCGGCATCCCCTGTCGAAAGCCCTGCATGCTGCCTATAGCGGCGTTTTGCCGGCCTATGAGGCGGTGCGGGAAATTCCGGGCTCCGGCGTCGAGGCGGAGAACGAAGCGGGAACCTACCGGCTGGGCAATCGCCGTTTCGCGTGCCCGGATGAAGTGAGCGTCGATAATGGCGATGCGCGGTCGGAAGTTGTGCTGTCCCTCGACGGCCGGCATCTGGCGAGCTTCGGTTTCGAGGATAATCCGCGCGCAGGTGCGGTTGCGGCACTGCGCAGCCTGTCGGTACGGGGGCTGATGCAGGAAATCGTTTCGGGTGACCGGGCAGCAGCCGTCAGCGCCATGGCGCAGCGGCTGGGGATCGGCAACTGGCGTGCCGATCTGTCGCCGAAGGACAAGGCGGCGCGCTGCGCCGAGCTTGCCGGAGAGGGGCGCAGGGTGCTGATGGTGGGAGACGGTATCAACGACGCGCCGGCGCTTGCCGCCGCGCATGTGTCCATGGCGCCCGCCACCGCCGCCGATATCGGCCGGCAGGCCGCCGATTTCGTGTTCATGCAGGAGGATCTCGATGCCGTGCCTTTCGCAATCGAGACATCGCAGCGGGCCGGAAGGCTGATCCGGCAGAACTTCGCGCTTGCCATAGGCTATAACGTCATCGCCGTGCCGATTGCGATTGCCGGTTATGCGACGCCGATGATTGCGGCCATCGCAATGTCGACATCGTCCCTGATCGTCGTCGCCAATGCCCTGCGGCTTGCCGGTACGGCTGAAACCGTCCGTCCTCAGAACCAAGCGAAGACCGGATTTGCAGGCGAGGGGGTGCAACTGGCATGAATATGCTGATCTATCTCATTCCCGTCGCGCTGTTTTTAGGGGCGCTTGGCCTTTTCGCCTTCCTCTGGTCGGTGCGCTCGGGCCAATATGAGGATATGGACGGGGCCGCCTGGCGCGCGCTGGATGATGGTGACGACCGGCCCCGACGATCATAAGAGGCGAGGCGGGCTAGCCGTTTTGAACTGGCCTCGACCTGTCGCAAATATGCAAAGCTGATTTGCGTCATCAAAATTTAATCGTTTCAGTCGCCCCCAGCCTTGCCGTTTGTTCATTACAGTGCCACAACACGACCACCTAAAAGCAAGATGGAGGCACATCCGTGGAACAGGCAGAAATCGGTTTGATCGGTCTCGGCGTCATGGGCTCGAACCTGGCGTTGAACATCGCGGAAAAGGGCAACAAGATTGCCGTATTCAACCGAACCCCTGAAGCGACGAAAAAATTCTACGCCGAGGCTGGGGACTTGCAGGGACAGTTGATCCCCTGCGAAACCATCGAGGAATTCGTCGCCGCCATTCGCCCTCCGCGCCCGATCATCATCATGATCAAGGCCGGCGATCCGGTCGACCAGCAGATGGAAATCCTGAAACCGCATCTGTCCAATGGCGACATCATGATCGATGCCGGCAATGCGAATTTCCGCGATACGATCCGTCGTTTCGACAATCTGAAGGATAGCGGCCTGACCTTTATCGGCATGGGTGTTTCCGGCGGTGAAGAAGGCGCGCGCCATGGACCGTCGATCATGGTCGGCGGCACCGAGGACAGCTGGAAGCGCGTCGAGAAGGTGCTGACTTCCATTTCCGCCAAGTACAACAACGATCCATGCGTGGCATGGCTCGGCAATGATGGTGCCGGCCATTTCGTCAAGACCATCCATAACGGCATCGAATATGCCGATATGCAGATGATCGCCGAAATCTACGGCATCCTGCGTGACGGCCTTGGCATGAGTGCCGTGGAAATCGCCGATGTGTTCGCAGAATGGAACAAGGGCCGCCTGAATTCCTACCTGATCGAAATCACCGAGAAGGTTCTGCGCGCCGCCGATCCGATCACCGGCAAGCCCATGGTCGATCTGATCCTCGACAAGGCCGGCCAGAAGGGCACCGGCAAGTGGTCGGTCATCGAGGCGCAGAACATGGGCGTCGCCGCAACCGCCATCGAAGCGGCCGTGGCTGCGCGTATTCTCTCCTCGCAGAAGGATGAGCGTGAAGCTGCCGAGAAGATCTTCGGCCTGCCGACCCTTGCGCCTGCACCGGCTGACAAAAAGGCTTTCATCGCCGATCTGGAAAGCGCGCTTCTGGCCGCCAAGGTCGGCGCTTATGCGCAGGGCTTCGCCATCATGTCGGCCGCTTCCAAGGAGTTCAACTGGAACCTGCCGATGCCGACGATTGCCCGCATCTGGCGCGCGGGCTGCATCATCCGCTCGGAATTCCTCGATGAGATCACCTCGGCCTTCACCAAGGACCCGCATGTAGCCAACCTCATCGTGACGCCTGCCTTTGCCGGCATCGTCAAGGATACCGACGCACCGCTGCGCCGTGTCGTTTCCTATGCCGTTCTGTCGGGCCTGCCGGTTTCGGCGCTGGCTTCGGCGCTCGGCTATTTCGACGCCTATCGCCGCGGCCGCGGCAGCGCCAACCTCATCCAGGCGCAGCGCGACTTCTTCGGCGCGCATGGTTTCGAACGTACCGACGGTGTGGACAAGCCGCACGGCCCTTGGGGCAGCGGCGCCGACATTTTCTGATCGGCTGAAACGACAAACAAAAAGGCCCGCGAAAGCGGGCCTTTTTTTATTTCATCGATGCCTGGATTAGCGGGCGGCGGCGAGGCCGACGATCAGGCCGCTGACGGCGTTGATGAGCAGGAACTGGTTGTCGACGCGCACCCAGCGCTGGTCGCGGCGCGGCTCGGCAAGGCGATAGCGGCGATAATCACGGCGGTCGATGACGTTGCGGCGTTCACCCGCAGACAGGCGCTGGCCGCGATCCCAGCGGTGCTTCTTGACGATGACCTTCTTGGTGGTGACCTGACGCTCGACGGTAACACCGCGATGGCGATCGTCGTGACGACTTTGGGCCTGCGCCATCGGAGCTGCGAGAACGGTAGCGGCCAGAAGAATGGTGACGAACTTTTTCATGGAAGTTTCCTCTCGTGTTTCGATGAGGAGAACTTACGAATAAACGAATGAACGGAAACTGAATTTAAAATTACATTTATGTAATGGTTATTAACGGTTAGGGGCGGGAGTTAATCTTTTGTTTTGAGATTTTTGGCCCGGCTTTTGCAATGTGCAGACCGCCCGGCGGAACCGGGCGGTCTCTCATCAGTCAGACGCGTTCGGCGGATTTTGCCCAGAGGTTGATATCCGCTTCCTTGGCGTAACGGTCGATTTCGGCAAGTTCCTCGGCCGTGAAATCCGGCTTGTCGAGCGCCTTCACGCAATCCTCGACCTGTTCGACACGGCTTGCGCCAATGAGCGCCGAGGTGATGCGGCCGCCGCGCAGAACCCAGGCAATCGCCATCTGCGCCAGCGTCTGGCCGCGCCGCTCGGCAATGCTGTTGAGTGCACGGATGTTCTCGACATTGCGCTCGTTGAGGAAAGCGGGGTTCAGCGACTTGCTCTGCGCGGCACGGCTGCCCTGCGGCACGCCACCCAGATATTTCGTCGTCAACATGCCCTGCGCCAGCGGGGAGAAGACGATGGAGCCGATGCCCAGTTCTTCCAGCGTATCAACGAGACCGTCTTCCTCGATCCAGCGGTTGATCATCGAATAGCTCGGCTGATGGATGATGCAGGGCGTGCCGAGGTCCTTCAGGATCGCGGCGGCCTCGCGGGTGCGCTTCGAATTATAGGACGAGATGCCGACATAAAGCGCCTTGCCCGAACGCACGATCTGGTCCAGCGCGCCGCAGGTTTCCTCAAGCGGCGTATTGGGGTCGAAACGGTGGGAATAGAAGATATCGACGTAATCCAGCCCCATGCGCTTCAGGCTCTGGTCGCAGGAGGCGATTACGTATTTGCGGCTGCCCCATTCGCCATAGGGGCCGGGCCACATGTTGTAACCGGCCTTGGAGGAGATGATCATCTCATCGCGATAGCCCCTGAAATCCGTCTTCAGGATTTCACCGAAGGCGGTTTCGGCGCTGCCGGGCGGCGGGCCGTAATTGTTGGCGAGATCGAAATGGGTGATGCCGAGATCGAAAGCGCGGCGGCAAATGGCCTGTTTGGTCTGGTGCGGCGTGTCGTTGCCGAAATTGTGCCAGAGCCCCAGCGAGATTGCCGGCAGTTTCAGGCCGGTCTTGCCGCAATGATTATATTTCATGGACGCGTATCGGTTTTCGGCCGGTTGCCAAACCATGGGTCTTCCTCCGCTTGCTGATGACTGGCTGCCGGAGAACCCGGCAACCTTTTGAACCGATGAAGACAGGCGTGGGTTCACCTGTCATTCCCGAGAGGGATGGTTATGCCTTTCTCCGCATGGTTTCAATGCCGGGATTGGGCGAGGATTGGCAGGTATGAAGATCGAAGATGCGGAAATGCGGCTGGGGGCCGTCCGCCTTCGGGGTGAAGATGATACGGCGCGTTTCGCCGGCGGCAAGATCGAAGAGATTGTCGGAATAACGTCCGGGTTGATCTGCCTCCAGCATGACGAAGAGGGCGAGACCCGTGGCGGTGACATCGATTTCGAACTGGCCGTTTTTCAGTGTGTTGGTGGTGAATGTCAGGCCGGCAGGCTGAAGCTCCAGCGCCTTGTAGCTATCGCGCACATGGTGGCCTTCGCCGGTCATGCCGTTGGAAGCGATGAAGCTCCAGGCAAGGACGGCGCCGTCAGGCAGACTGTCCATGTCGATATCGGTCAGCATGGCGGCCCTGTCGGTCGCGCAGGTGCCGTTGGCGGATTTCAGCGGCACGCGGTTGCCGTCCATGGTCAACGCAACGATGTTCATGTCGATCTCCACATCCTCCGCCGTGTCGTTGACCATGGAGAAGCTCACCCGGCGTCCATCTTCTGAGGGGATGGCCGAGACCGTGACGGGCTGGAAGAAACGGCGGGCGGCATAATGCAGCGCTTTCCAGCCGCCGCCATAATCGAGACTCGACCATGAGGCGACCGGCCATGTGTCGTTGAGCTGCCAATAAAGCGTGCCCATGCAATGGGGCTTGAGCGAGCGCCAGTAATCGACAGCCGTGCGGATGGCCAGCGCCTGCTGGACCTGACTGAGATACACGAAATTCTCGAAATCCTTCGGGAAGCGGAAGTAGCGGAACATGGTGCCGGCGATGCGCTCATTGCCGCCGACATTCTTCTGGTGCAGCTCGATGACCGGGGAGGCGATGTTCATGTCCCTGTCTTCCGCGTAGGTACGGATGACGGGCATGGATGTATAGGACTGGAAACCGAATTCGGAGCAGAAGCGCGGCTTCACGCATCGAAAATTATCGAACGACTTGTTCTCGTGCCAGACGGACCAGTAGTGCATGTCGCCGGAACCATCCGCATGCCAGGCATCGCCATAATCGAGATAACCGGAGGCGGGGCTCGAAGGCCACCACAGCGCTTCGGGAGCGGCTTTTTTCAGGGCCCGTTCGATGGTGCGGTTCAGGCGGTCATAGGCCACGAGATAACGATCGCGATTGTTGCGGGATTCATCGAACCAGGTCAGCGCACCCACCAGCTCGTTATCGCCGCACCAGAGCGCGATGGAGGGATGGGAAGAGAGGCGTTTCACCTGATAATCGACCTCGTGTTCGACATTGTCGAGGAAATCCTCGCTGCAGGGGTAAAGGTTGCAGGCGAACATGAAATCCTGCCAGACCAGCAGGCCGAGACGGTCGCAGAGATCGTAGAACCAGTCTTCCTCATAAAAGCCGCCGCCCCAGACGCGGATCATGTTCATATTGGCCTCGACCGCAGAGCAGAGAAGGTCTTCGGTCTTTTCCCGGCTGGTGAGCGAATAAAGCGCATCGGCGGGGATCCAGTTGGCGCCGCGGCAGAAGATTTCCCGGCCGTTGATGCGGAAAGCGAAGCGGCTGCCTGCCTCGTCCTTGTCCGTCAGAAGCTCGATGGTCCTGAAGCCGATCTGCCGGGTCACGGTCTCATCGGGCAATTCCACCGTCAGCCTGTAGAGCGTCTGTTCGCCACTGCCGGCTGGCCACCAGAACTCCGGATTTTCCACGAAGAAGACGTGGCGCACCACCGTTTCACCGGCTCCGACGCCGCAATCGAGCCTGAGCCTTTCATCGTTGAGAGACAGATATACCGGCAGGCTCGCGGGGCCTTCGGCAAACAGCGTGACGGCGACATGCAGCTCGACGCCGCCCTCAACATGGTGCTGCGAGGTGACGACATGTTCGATGCGGGCTGTATCGAGGCGCTTCAGTAGAATTTTGCCGTAAAGGCCGAGCGGCGCAATCGCGATATTCCAATCCCAGCCGAAATGGCATTGCGGCTTGCGCAGCATGTTGCCATTGGCAATCGGTGAGTTGCCGGGGTGATAGGGAATATAAAAAGGCTGCCGCGCCTGCCGTTCCGCGCCGGCCGCAATGTTGGAATGGAAATGGATGCGGATGGTGTTTTCACCGGGCCGCACAGCCCGCGAAACATCCGGGCGGTAACGGCGGAAACAATTGTCGGCGCTCAGGACAGGGATGTCGTTGACGAAGACGATGGCGACGGTGTCGAGGTAGTTGATATCGAGATACCAGCTGGCATCCGCCTCATCGAGAATGAAGGTTCGCTCGAGAATCCAGTCCTGCTGCGCGACCCATTGCACCGCCTTCTCATTGGCGCCGTGATAGGGATCGGGAATGATGCCCGCATTTTTGAGCGCGGTGTGAATATCGCCCGGTACGGAAAGCTGGGTGGCGTGGTCTCCTTCCACCGAGGTCAGGCGCCAGGACCCGGCCAGATCGATGACGGTTTCGGGCGAGGAAGAAGAAATCATAATCGGACCCTGCATAATATGAATTCGAAGAAGACTGGGCTGCATCATGGTGCAGGCTTGTGTCAGAATCTGGGGGAGAATGGATGCGTGCAAAGCGGCTGCCTCACATTTATCCGGCTTTGCGATTTCCTCCCTTCGGCAACGTTACCGTAAAACAATCGTTCCGTCATTCCTTTGAGTGACAATCTGTAACATGAAAAATGCCGGGGAAGGCCGGGTCTTGATAATGACGTTGCCTCGTCCAAAATTAATCTATTTTTATTATTTTATATTAGTGTGTTATATGGATTTTTTAATCTATATAATGAGGAAATTTATCCAATGATATCCGGACTTTTGGCCCCGTAAGAAAAAGAACGCGGTCGGGAAATATTTTCCGGACCTATATCGTTTTAGCTGAATTGGCCGATAGCCGGACAGGACCGGCCTTTGACCGCAGACCTTTGCCTTTGCAACAGGGCAAAAGCTATCTATGATTACCGTTCGGTAAAGCGTGGCGAAATGACATGAACGATACTGGCAAATCCGGCAGGGACGACATACCCGCGACCACGGGCGAGCGTCCGACCTTGAAGACAATCGCCTATATGACGGGTCTCGGCATCACCACCGTATCGCGCGCACTGAAGGATGCGCCCGATATCGGCGCTGAAACCAAGGAGCGCGTGCGGCTGATCGCCCGGCAGATCGGCTACCAGCCAAACCGCGCCGGGGTGCGCCTTCGCACCGGCAAGACCAATGTGATTGCCCTTGTGCTGAGTGTCGATGAAGAACTGATGGGTTTCACCAGCCAGATGGTCTTCGGCATCACCGAGGTTCTTTCCACGACACAATATCATCTGGTCGTGACGCCCCACATCCATGCCAAGGATTCCATGGTGCCGATCCGCTATATTCTCGATACCGGTTCGGCGGATGGGGTCATTATTTCGAAGATCGAGCCCAACGATCCGCGCGTTCGTTTCATGACCGAGCGCAACATGCCCTTCGTCACCCATGGGCGGTCCGATATGGGCATCGACCATGCCTTTCATGATTTCGATAACGAAGCCTATGCCTATGAGGCGGTCGAACGGCTGGCGCAATGCGGGCGTAAAAGGATCGCCGTCGTCGTGCCGCCATCGCGGTTTTCATTCCACGATCACGCCCGCAAGGGGTTCTTGAGGGCAATCAGGGATTTCGGCCTTAGCGAATTTCCGCTGGATGCCATCACCATCGAAACGCCGCTCGAAAAAATCCGCGATTTCGGCCAGCGGCTGATGCAATCGGATGACCGTCCCGACGGCATCGTTTCGATCAGCGGCAGCAGCACCATTGCGCTGGTGGCGGGTTTCGAAGCGGCAGGTGTGAAAATCGGCGAAGATATCGATATCGTCTCGAAACAGTCCGCCGAGTTCCTGAACTGGATCAAACCGCAGATCCACACCGTCAATGAGGATATCAAACTGGCGGGCAGGGAGCTTGCGAAGGCCCTTCTGGCGCGCATTAACGGCGCGCCGCCGGAAACCCTGCAGAGCATCAGCAGCCCTGTCTGGTCTTCGATGGCGCCGAAGCCGTAACGAGCTGCTTTGCGATTGATGGCGTGACGTCTCCACCCAGCGATTGTCGCGCCTCGTTTCCTTATGCAGTACTTTATATTTCAATCGCAAGTAACTGTTTTAAAATATATATTATTCCGATTATTCACGCCTCGGCCGTATTCCGGTTCAAAGCCGGAATGACGGAACCGGGGCGTTAGGGGCGGCAATACGCATCAGGACAGGCAATCCTTCAGCGAGCCTGCAATGCCGCGCATCAGCTTGAAATAGAGGTCCGGGCCGGGTTCCAGCGTCGCTGCCTCCGGATCGAGCGTCGCCGATTTCGCGGCGGTGCCTTCGGTGATGACCGAAATCAGCTTCGGCTCGAATTGCGGTTCAGCGAAAACGCAGGTTGCGCCGAGCTGGCGAACCTTTTCCTGCATCTGCTTGACGCGGTCCGCACCGGGCAGGGTTTCGGGGCTGACGGTGATCGATCCAGCCGTCTTCACGCCGTAACGATGCTCGAAATATTGATAGGCATCGTGGAACACGATGAAGGGCTTGTCCTTCACCGGCTTGACCGTTTCCTTGAGTTCGGCGTCGAGCGCATCGAGGTCGTCGATCAGTTTTTTGGTGTTGGCCTGATAGGTCGCGGCATTGCCGGCATCGGCGGCGATCAGCGCGGTTTCTATCGTCTGCGCCATGGCCTTGGCATTTTCGGGATCGAGCCAGAGATGGGTATCGTATGCGCCGTGGTCATGGTCCTCGTGACCCTCCGCATGGTCGTGTCCATGATCGTGCGCGCCTTCCTCTTCAGCGTGGCCGTCATGCGCCTCGTGGCCTTCATCGCCATGGTCATGTGCTTCAAAGGGGCCGCCTTCGCGGAAGGGCAGCTTTTCCAGACCCTTTGCGTCTTCCAGTTCCACCACGGTTGCCTTGCTGGCAAGCGCTTCGAGCGGCTTTTCCAGGAATGCTTCCAGTCCCGGCCCAACCCAGAAGACCACATCGGCCTTTTCGAGCTTGCGGGCATTGGACGGTCTGAGATTATAGGTGTGCGGCGAAGCCGCGCCGTCGACGATGAGCTGCGGTTCGCCGACGCCCCGCATGATGGCGGCGACGAGGGAATGGACGGGCTTGATCGAGACCACGACATCGGGCGCGGCGGTGGCGCCGGAAGCGGCGGCCGCTATTGCCACCGATGCCATGAGCGGGATCAGGAACGATTTCATGAAATGCACTCCACTTGAAGAAGTATAGTTATGTTATTACATTTATTGCGTAACTCTATAACGTATGCAATAGCGGTAAGCAACATCGCCGAACGGACAATCCCATGCTTCATTCCGCCCATCGGGGCAAAGAGATACTGGTTTCCCTTGCCAATGCCGGCGTGCGGCGCAACGGCCGCTGGCTGGTGCGTGGCGTGGAATTTTCCGTCAGCAAAGGCGAGATCGTCACGCTGATCGGGCCGAACGGTTCCGGCAAATCCACCAGCGCGAAAATGGCGATCGGCGTGGTGAAGCCGACCGAGGGCGAGGTTTCGCGCATTGCCGGTCTGAAGGTCGGTTATGTGCCGCAGAAGCTTTCCGTGGACTGGACCATGCCGCTTTCGGTGCGCCGGCTGATGACGCTGACCGGGCCGCTGCCAGCCCGTGAAATCGACGCGGCGCTGAATGCGACGGGCATTGCGCATCTCGCCAATGCGGAAGTGCAGCACCTTTCCGGCGGCGAGTTCCAGCGCGCGCTTCTGGCCCGCGCCATCGCCCGCAAACCCGATCTGCTGGTTCTCGACGAGCCCGTGCAGGGTGTCGATTTCTCCGGCGAGATCGCGCTCTATGATTTGATAAAAAATATCAGAAATTCAAATAATTGTGGAATTTTGTTAATCTCGCATGATCTGCATGTGGTGATGGCCGAAACCGACACCGTCATATGCCTGAACGGCCATGTCTGCTGCCGGGGCACGCCGCAGGCGGTTAGCCAGAGCCCGGAATATATGCGGCTGTTCGGCGGCGCCGCAGCCAAGGCGCTTGCCGTCTATAGCCACCATCACGATCATACTCATTTGCCCGATGGTCGGGTGCAGCATGCGGATGGTTCGGTGACCGATCATTGCCACCCCGAGGATGGGCACCATCATATGCATGACCACGGCCACCACCACGACAGCCATGACGAATGCGGCTGCGGCCATGAGCATGAGGGCCATACGCCTCCCAGCGAGCGGCAGGGAGAGCGCCATGTTTGACGATTTCTTCGTTCGCGCCATGGTCGCCGGTATTGGCGTTGCGCTCACTGCCGGTCCTCTCGGCTGTTTCGTCGTCTGGCGGCGCATGGCCTATTTCGGCGATACGATGGCCCATTCGGCGCTGCTTGGCGTCGCGCTGTCGCTGCTGTTGCAGCTCAACCTCATCGTCAGCGTCTTTCTGGTGGCGTCGGCGGTTTCGATCCTGTTGCTCTTTTTGCAACGGCGTCAGGCGCTCTCCGCCGATGCATTGCTTGGCATCTTGTCCCATTCGGCGCTGGCGATAGGACTCGTCATCGTCGCTTTCATGAGTTGGGTGCGCATCGATCTCGTCTCGTTCCTGTTCGGCGATATTCTCGCGGTTACCCGCAGCGATATTGCCCTGATTTGGGGAGGCGGGCTGGTGGTCATCGTCTCCATGGTGTTCCTGTGGCGGTCGCTGCTTGCCTCCACCGTCAATACGGAGCTGGCCGAAGCCGAGGGGCTGAACCCGGAGCGCGCAAAGCTGATCTTCACGCTATTGATGGCGCTGGTGATCGCCATTGCCATGAAGGTGGTCGGTATCATGCTCATCACGTCATTGCTCATCATACCGGCGGCGACCGCCAGACGCTTTTCCGCCACGCCTGAGGTGATGGCGGTGGTGGCTTCGCTGATCGGCGCAGTCGCCGTTGTCGGCGGCCTGTTCGGCTCGCTCAGTTACGACACACCGTCCGGCCCATCCATCGTGGTTGCCGCGGTGATCCTCTTCGTTATAAGCCTGTTGCCGGCGCCGGGTTTTTCCCGCGCCGCGGATGAAGGAGGCAAATCATGAATGCGCAGACCCAGCAGAACCTCACCAAGAACCAGTCGCTGGTCATGAATGCCCTCTCAAACGCGCATCAGCCGCTCAGCGCCTATATGATCCTCGACAAGCTGCGGGATGAGGGTTTTCGTGCGCCGCTGCAGGTTTACCGGGCGCTGGAAAAGCTGGTGGAGTTTGGTCTCGTGCACCGGCTCGAGAGCCTCAACGCCTTCGTTGCCTGCACCCATACGCAGGCGGAGTGCTGCTCGCACCACCATGGCACGGTGGCTTTCGCCATCTGCGAATCCTGCGGGCAGGTGACGGAATTCCACGATCATGAAATCGACCACCGTCTCGAGCGCTGGGTGAAGGACAGCAAGTTCAAGGCGGAAAAGACCACCATTGAAATTCGCGGCCTCTGCGCCGCCTGCTCGGCTTAGTCTCACGGCAGGGCGGGCGTGGATGCCCGCCGTTTCCTACCCCTCGATTATCGCCAGATCTTTCGAAAAGCGCTTCCAGTTTTCGATGTATTTTTCCGCCGAGCGGCGAAGCCCCGCGACGGCCTCGTCATCCAACGTGCGGATGGCGCGCGCCGGCGAGCCGACAATCAGGGAATTGTCCGGAAACTCCTTGCCCTCCGTCACCAGCGCATTGGCGCCGACGAGGCAGTTGCGGCCGATCTTCGCGCCGTTCAGGATCGTCGCACCCATGCCGATGAGCGAATTGTCGCCAATGGTGCTGCCATGCACGATGGCATGGTGGCCGATGGTGCACATTTCGCCGATGACAGCGGGAAAACCGGGATCGCTATGCACCATCACGCCTTCCTGAATATTGGTGCCGCGCCCGATGCTGATCGGCTCGTTATCGCCGCGCAGCGTTGCGCCGAACCAGATGCCGACATCCTCGCCGAGCGTGACAGAGCCGATGACATTGGCGTCGGGGGCAACCCAGTAGCGATCGGGCGCAGGGGTCTGCGGCACCCGGTCGGCGAGGCGGTAAAGCGGCATGGTGGTGTCCTCCCTTTAGTCTTGGCGATGGCTTTCAGGCAACCGTCACGCCTAGCGTGCCGACACCTTCGACGCCGCATTCAATGCGGTCGCCACGCACGATGGGGCCGACGCCGGCCGGTGTGCCGGTCATGATGACATCGCCAGCGGCAAGCGTGAACAGCTTGGAAAGCTCGGCAATCACTTCCGGCACCTTCCAGATCATCTGGGCCAGATCGCCCGTCTGCTTGCGTTCGCCATTGACGGCGAGCCAGATCGCACCGGTAGCGGGGTGGCCGATCCTGTCTGCCGGGACGATGGGGGAGACCGGTGCGGAATATTCGAAGGCCTTCGCGCCTTCCCAGGAGCGGCCCATCTTCTTCAGGCCGTCCTGAAGGTCGCGGCGGGTCATGTCTATGCCGACGGCGTAACCCCAGACATGGTCCAGTGCCTCGGACGCCGGGATATCGGCTCCGCCGCTTTTCAGCACAACGACACATTCGACTTCGTAGTGCACATTCGATGACAGCGGCGGGTAGGGGAAGTCCTGACCGGCGGGCAGCAGATTGTCCGGGTTTTTCTGGAAATAAAAGGGCGGCTCGCGCGAGGGATCGTGGCCCATCTCAATGGCGTGATCGGCATAATTGCGGCCGACGCAATAGACCCGCCGGACGGGGAACAGATCGCCCGTGCCTTCCACGGGCAGGAGAACGGGTTTCGGAGCGGGGATGACGGTGGCGGCCATGTGGATTTCCTGTCGTCTTTTTCGGTGCAATTCTTGTCCCCCGATTCCGGGGCGATTTCCAGTTCAAAATGACCCTGGCTGCAAAACTGGCTTTTTACGGTCCTTTGCTGTAGAAGCCGGCGCAAAGAGGTTAATCCATGTACAGACAAGCGCTTGCAAGCGGCGAAAAAATCTTCGCCGTGGCCCCCATGATCGACTGGACCGATACCCGCTGCAGGTTTCTGCACCGGCAATTGTCGAAGCGCGCGCTGCTTTATACCGAAATGATCGTTGCCGACGCCATCATCCATGGCCAGCGCGACAGGCTGCTCGGCTATCACCCTGAGGAACATCCCGTCGCGCTGCAGCTTGGCGGATCGGATCCGGCCAAGCTCGCCGAGGCGGTGCGGATCGCCGGCGATTACGGATATGACGAGATCAACCTCAATGTCGGCTGTCCGTCGGATCGCGTGCAATCCGGCACATTCGGCGCCTGCCTGATGCGCGAGCCGGAGGTGGTGGCGCAATGTGTCGCGGCAATGAAGGCTGTCGGCAGCGTGCCGGTTACGGTGAAATGCCGGATCGGGGTGGACGATCAGCAGCCGGAAGCGGTTCTGCCGGATTTTCTGAAGCGGGTTGTTGCGGCAGGCGCGGACGCGGTCTGGGTTCATGCGCGAAAAGCCTGGCTGCAGGGGCTTTCGCCAAAGGAAAACCGCGAAGTGCCGCCGCTCGATTATGATCTCGTCTATCGCATGAAGCGGGAAAACCCCGATGTCTTTATCGGCATCAATGGCGGTATCGCCGATCTCGATCAGGCGAGCGGGCATCTCCAGCATATGGATGGCGTGATGCTCGGCCGTGCCGCTTATCACAACACGTCCATTCTTGCCGATGTCGACCATCGCATCTATGGCGAAGAGGCTCGCCAGCCAGACTGGATAGCGCTG
Source organism: Agrobacterium sp. LY4 (assembly GCF_001526585.1). NCBI lineage: Bacteria > Pseudomonadati > Pseudomonadota > Alphaproteobacteria > Hyphomicrobiales > Rhizobiaceae > Agrobacterium > Agrobacterium sp. LY4. The sequence continues at coordinate 59,850 of NZ_ASYA01000012.1, forward strand.
CGTGACGCGATGATGGCCTATGCCGCCGACTATATCGCGGCGGGCGGACGTCTCAACCACGTCACCCGCCACATGGTCGGTCTGTTTCAGGGCATGCCCGGCGCGCGCCGTTTCCGGCAAATCCTCTCCAGCGACGCCACCCGGCCGGGCGCTGGCCCGGAGGTTATCGAGGCCGCTTTCGCCACCATCGATTTCAGCCCGACGAAAAACATGGCGGGCTGAAAGAGTTCAGACCGCCTTTTGCAGTTCCTGCGCACCAACAGGCGCATTCACCTTGCCGCCGGTGATGAAGAAGGCGAAGACATCGCGCGGTGTCTTTTCGACCTTCCGATCCGGCGCTATCAGCGGCAGATCGTCCGGCACGGCGCCCTTTGCATAGGTCTTTACCCGCTCGGCCCAGTGGTCGATCTCTTTTTTCGGGTAACAGGTCTTGATATCGTCCTCGCCCTTCTGCAGGCGGCAATAGACGAAATCGGCCGTCACATCCGGCAGCATCGGATAGTCATGATGATCGGCGCAGACGACGGCGACCTTGTGCTTGCCGAGAAGATCGATGAATTCCGGAACCTGAAATGTCTCGTTGCGCACCTCGACGACATGGCGAAGAGGGATGCCGTCCTGCTTCTCCGGTAACAGGGACAGAAATGCGCCAAAATCCTCCGCGTCGAATTTTTTCGTCGGGGCGAATTGCCAGAGGATCGGGCCGAGATGGGACCCAAGCTCCGTCAGCCCCTGCGTCAGAAACTTCGTCATCGATTCACCGGCCTCGGCCAGAACCCTGCGGTTGGTAACGAAACGGCTCGCCTTTAGCGAGAAGACGAAATCCTCGGGCACTTCGGAAGCCCATTTGGCAAAGGTTTCCGGTTTCTGGCTGCTGTAATAAGTGCCGTTAACCTCGATCGCCGTGAGCTGCCGGCTGGCGTGCTCCAGCTGGCGCTTCTTCGGCAGTTTTTCCGGATAAAAAGCGCCTTCCCATGGCTCGAAGGTCCAGCCGCCGATACCGGTGCGGATCGTGCCTGATGTCGACATATGCTGTTCCTCCTCCGGCCTTCGGCCTATCGAACCCTTGCGACGAAAGCTGCGGATTACTCCGCAGCCTCCCGTTTTCCGGCCGGCCGGCGCTCGAGAAGCTCCTTCAGGAAGTGACCGGTATAGGAACGCTCAACCTTGACGATGTCCTCCGGTGTGCCGGTCGCCACCACCTCGCCGCCGCCCGTGCCGCCTTCGGGTCCGATGTCGATGATCCAGTCCGCCGTCTTGATGACTTCGAGATTATGCTCGATCACCACGACGGAATTGCCCTGTTCGACCAGGGCATGCAGCATTTCCAGGAGCTTGTTGACATCATGGAAATGCAGGCCGGTCGTCGGTTCGTCGAGAATATAGAGCGTGCGGCCCGTTGAGCGCTTCGACAGTTCCTTGGCGAGCTTGACGCGCTGCGCCTCGCCGCCGGAGAGCGTATTGGCCTGCTGGCCGACCTTGATGTAACCGAGGCCGACATCGAAAAGCGATTGCAGCTTGTCGCGCACGGCCGGCACGGCGGCGAAGAACTCCACGCCTTCCTCGACCGTCATATCCAGCACATCGGCGATGGACTTGCCCTTGAAGGTGACATCGAGCGTCTCGCGATTGTAACGCTTGCCGTGACAGACATCGCAGGTGACGTAGACGTCAGGCAGGAAGTGCATCTCGATCTTGATGACGCCGTCGCCCTGGCAGGCCTCGCAACGGCCGCCCTTGACGTTGAAGGAGAAACGGCCCGGCGCATAACCGCGCGCCTTGGCTTCCGGCAGACCGGCGAACCAGTCGCGGATTGGCGTGAAGGCGCCGGTATAGGTGGCCGGGTTGGAACGCGGTGTGCGGCCAATCGGCGATTGGTCGATATCGATCACCTTGTCGATGAATTCGAAACCGTCGATGCGGTCGTGTTCGGCCGGGATTTCGCGCGCACCCATCACCCGACGCGCCGCCGATTTGTAGAGCGTCTCGATCAGGAAGGTGGATTTGCCGCCGCCCGAAACGCCGGTTACGGCAGTGAAAACACCGAGCGGCACGGCGGCCGTGACATTCTTCAGGTTATTGCCGCGTGCGCCAAAAACCTTGATTTCGCGGCCCTTCTTGGGCTTGCGGCGCTCCGCCGGCACGGCGACACCGAGCTCGCCGGAGAGATATTTGCCGGTCAGCGATTTCGGATTAGCCATCACCTCCTGCGGTGAGCCTTCAGCGATCACCTGACCGCCATGAATGCCGGCGGCCGGGCCGATATCGACCACATAATCCGCCGTCAGAATGGCATCCTCGTCATGTTCGACCACGATGACGGTATTGCCGATATCGCGCAAGTGTTTCAGCGTATCGAGCAGGCGGGCATTGTCGCGCTGGTGCAGGCCGATCGAGGGCTCGTCGAGAACATAGAGAACGCCGGTGAGGCCCGAACCGATCTGCGAGGCCAGCCGGATGCGCTGGCTTTCACCGCCGGAAAGCGTGCCGGAATTGCGCGATAGGCTGAGATAATCCAGCCCGACATCGTTGAGGAAACGCAGGCGTTCGCGGATTTCCTTGAGGATGCGGACTGCGATCTCGTTCTGCTTGGCGTTGAGGCTTTCCGGCAGCACCTCGAACCAGTCGCGTGCGGTGCGGATCGACATTTCGGTGACTTCGCCGATATGCAGCCTGTTGATCTTGACGGCGAGCGCTTCCGGCTTCAGGCGGTAACCGGCGCAGGCCGGGCAGGGGGCCGCCGACATGTAGCGTTCGATTTCCTCGCGCGCCCAGGCGCTGTCGGTCTCTTTCCAGCGACGCTCCAGATTGGGCACGATGCCTTCGAAATTCTTCACCGTCTTGTAGGAGCGGGCGCCGTCCTGATAGTTGAATTCGATCTTGTCATCGGTGCCCTGCAGGATGGCGTGCTGCGCCTCTTTCGAAAGATCCGACCACTTGCTCGACAGCTTGAAACCGAAAGCCTTGCCGAGCGCTTCCAGCGTCTGGTTGTAATAGGGAGAGGAGGATTTCGCCCAGGGAGCGATGGCGCCGTCGCGCAGGGTGCGGGCGGGCTCCGGCACGATCAGGTTTTCATCCACCTTCTGCTGCGAGCCGAGGCCATCGCAGCTCGGGCAGGCGCCGAAGGGATTGTTGAAGGAAAACAGCCGCGGCTCGATTTCCGGAATGGTGAAGCCGGAAACGGGGCAGGCGAATTTTTCCGAAAACAGTACACGCTCATGGGTCTCGTTGAGCGACTTATTGGCGGAGCCGCCGGCGGCGGTTTCTTCCGGCGGCAGGGGCTTGTCGGCGAATTCCGCGACCGCCAACCCGTCGGCGAGCTTGAGGCAGGTTTCGAGACTGTCGGCAAGGCGCGCGGCCATATCCGGGCGCACCACCGCACGGTCGACCACCACGTCGATATCGTGCTTGTATTTCTTGTCGAGGGCGGGCACGTCGGCGATTTCGTAGAACTGGCCATCCACTTTGACGCGCTGGAAGCCCTTCTTCATCAGATCGGCGAGTTCCTTTTTATATTCGCCTTTGCGGCCGCGCACCATCGGCGCGAGAATATAAAGACGCGTGCCTTCCTCGAAAGCGAGGATGCGGTCGACCATCTGGCTGACCGTCTGGCTTTCGATCGGCAGGCCCGTGGCCGGCGAATAGGGGACGCCAACACGCGCGAACAGCAGGCGCATATAGTCGTAAATTTCGGTGACCGTGCCGACCGTGGAACGCGGATTGCGCGATGTGGTCTTCTGCTCGATGGAGATTGCCGGTGACAGGCCGTCGATCTGGTCGACATCCGGCTTCTGCATCATTTCCAGGAACTGGCGCGCATAGGCCGAGAGGCTTTCGACATAACGGCGCTGGCCTTCGGCATAGATCGTATCGAAGGCAAGCGAGGACTTGCCCGAACCGGAAAGGCCGGTCATGACGATCAGCTTGTTGCGCGGCAGGTCCAGATCGATGCCCTTGAGGTTGTGCTCGCGGGCGCCACGGATGGAAATCGTCTTCAGTTCACTCATGACAAGGCTCGGACAAAAATAACAGGCTTGATGGCAGCGCGTCCTTATGTAGTGACGCAGCCGGATGTGTCGAGGTCTATTCCCAATCGGTCGCAGCTTTTCGGAATGCTTGACTCGAAATCTGCGATTTAATAGAACAAAAAAGGAACGAATTGCAAGCGCGAATGTCTGCTCCCGCAGCTTAAGATTATTCTTTGTGGATAGTTCCATGCTTGCGGTGCCCTTTGCGGGCGGCGGCAGCTATTGTGTGGCGAATTTTTTGAAATGCAATTGCCGGTCATGATGGCCGGCGGACAGGATGACGAGATGGCTGGTAGCGTAAACAAGGTAATTCTGATCGGAAACGTGGGCGCCGATCCCGAAATCCGCCGGACGCAGGATGGCCGTCCCATCGCCAATCTGCGCATTGCCACCTCGGAGACCTGGCGGGACCGCAACAGCGGCGAGCGCCGCGAAAAGACCGAATGGCACACCGTCGTCGTCTTCAACGAAGGCCTGTGCAAGGTCGTCGAGCAATATGTCAAGAAGGGCGCCAAGCTCTATATTGAAGGCCAGCTGCAGACGCGCAAATGGCAGGACCAGACCGGTAACGACCGTTATTCCACTGAAATCGTGCTGCAGGGCTTCAACTCCACGCTGACGATGCTCGATGGTCGCGGTGAGGGCGGTGGCCGTAGCGGCGGCGATTTCGGCGGCGGTAACGATTATGGCAGCGGCGGCGGCTCCAGCTATGGCGGCGGTTACGACCAGCAGTCCTCTCCGCGCGGCGGCTCTTCCCGTGGCGGCGGCCAGCCTTCCGGCGGCTTCTCCAACGATATGGATGACGATATTCCGTTCTGAGCGGATGGCGAATTCGGGAAAGCGTAACGGGAGACAGGCATGAGTGATGCGCCCGCACCGAAACAGCCGGCGACCTGGCGCATCGTTCTTGCCTTCTTCCTCGATTTCTGGACGGCGTTTTTCGCCGCCGGATTTCTCGTGGCGGCGGTTGCAGGCGGGCGCACGCCACAGGGTTTTGCCTTGAACGGTGTGCCTGCCTTTATCGCGTTTGCGCTTATCATCGCATATTTTGTCGTGCTCGGCCGGTTCTTTGGCGGCACGCTATGGCAGCGTCTTCTGAAGACGAGGCGCTAGCATCCGGCTTTGCCGGCTTTCCGATCGGGGAGAAGGTATTTCGGCGTCGCGGCAGATTATGCCGCGACCTTGTCCGCCAGCATCGCGACCATGACATCGGATTGCGACACGATGCCCACCATCTTGCCTCTGGCGTCGATCACCGGCAGGTAGTGCAGTCCTTCTTCGGCAAAGCGGATGATGGCCTCCTCGATTGCCGTTTCCGGCCGTACGGTTCTGACCGGCGATGTCATGATGTCCTTGACGGTATCGTTGGGGGCGCTTGCGCCGGAGAGGATGAGGCGCAGCCGCTGCAGGAAACCGATGGAGGGACGGCCGTTTCTCCAGCTCGCCTTTTCCAGAAAATCCGTCTGGGTGACGATGCCGACGATCTCCGCCTTATCGTTGGTGACCGGCAATGCCTTGAAATGGTGGCTGTGCATCAGCGCATGGGCATGGCGCAGACTGTCATCAGGCGCAACACCGACGACATCGCGCGACATGACGCTGGCGCAATCGAGATGCAGCGCACGGCGACGCCAGGAGCGCGTTCGGTCTTGCGTAAAATGGTTTCGAGTTCATCACGGTCGATATCGAGGACCTGGTCATATTCCTTCAGCACCTCGTCGAGGTCGTTGGAGGAAAAGCCGATTTTCTGGATGGGTGTCGGATCCGTGGTGCCATGGGCGGCCTTTCCAAGCTTCAGACCGTGTGGGTAGGCGCGGCCGGTGGCATTGTTATAGGCGAGGGTCAGGGCAAGAAGGATCAGCGAATTTCCGGCGACCGGCCACAGCAGAAAGCCATAACCGAGGCTGTGCACGGCAGGGCCGCCGAGAACGGCGGTCAGCGCCACAGCACCGCTTGGCGGGTGCAGGCACCGCAAGGCCATCATCGCGGCTATGGCGAGGCTGATGGCGAGCGCGCTGGCAAGGAATAGATCCGGAACCAACAGCGCGACTGTCACGCCCACGAAGGCCGAAACGAGGTTGCCGCAGAGGATCGACCAGGGCTGCGCCAGCGGGCTGGAGGGCACGGCGAACAGAAGCACGGCCGAAGCGCCCATCGGGGCGATCATGGCGGGCAGGGTGGGATCGAAACTGAGAGCGAGACTTCCCAGAAGGCCGGTCAGCAGAATGCCGACAAAGGCGCCGGTTGCGGAGCGCAGCCTTTCCCTGTTGCTGACGGGTGCGGCATCCGGGATGAGGCGACGCAGCGTGGAACGCATGGAGATAACTTTCAAATCCGAAAAAACATGAGTCTTTTAGCCGAAGCGGCGGTCGGATTTAAAGGGAGGATTTTCCGGCGTTTTAGCGGTTGGCGTGAATTTATTGCGCAGACACTGCCAAGGGTCGGCTTTTCAAAAAGCGAAGGCCGATTTTATCCCGTCGACCACGAACTGCACGGAAAGGGCGGCAAGCAGCACGCCGAGCAGCCGGGTCAGGATCGCGCGGCCGGTATTGCCGAGAAAACGGTCCATCCGCTCCGAGACGATCAGGGCCGCATAAACGAGAGCCATGGCGAAAGCGAGGATCAGGATGAGCACCAGCATCTCGACGGTGGTTTTCATCGAGCCGGCAAGTAGCACGGTTGCGGAGATGGCGCCCGGCCCGGCGATCAGGGGCAGCGCCAGCGGAAAGACTGCCAGATTGTGAAGGTGGTCCTTGGTGATGGCGATCTCGGAGGTCTTTTCCTTGCGCTCTTGGCGTTTTTCGAAAATCATCTCGAAGGAAATCCAGAACAGCAACAGGCCGCCGGCGATGCGGAAAGCGCCGAGCGAGATGCCGAGAAGATTGAGGATGGCGAGGCCGAAGAGTGCGAAGACGGCGAGAATGCCGAAGGCGATGATGGAGCCGCGCAGCGCCACCTGGCTGCGCTGGTCGCGCGTCATGCCGGCGGTCAGCGCCAGAAAGACGGGGGCAAGGCCCGGCGGATCGAGCGTGACCAGAAGTGTGGTAAGCGCGTTGATGAGCGTTTCGCTGCTGGCCATTCTTTCCCCGTCTCATCTGTTTTTAGGGCGGAGCCTACGCAAGTCGCCGGCACTTTGAAAGGGAGCGGCGGCGCTTTTGCCGGGCTAAATCGTGAAATGCGGCGTTCGTCTTGCAAATGACGCAAAAGCCTGTTCAAAACTCGCCGGGAAATTGGCTTAACGTGGCTGTTTCCGCTATAAAAATCCATCCGATTCTTAACAGAGAATGTGATCCGTTTTGACTGACCAGAGCCCCCCCGGCGGCGGAAAACTTCCGCCAGGCATTGAACCGATTTCCATCATGGAGGAAATGCAGCGGTCGTATCTCGATTACGCCATGAGCGTCATCGTGTCCCGCGCGCTTCCCGATGTGCGAGACGGCCTGAAGCCGGTTCATCGCCGTATTCTTTACGGCATGTCCGAACTCGGCATCGACTGGAACAAGAAATACGTCAAATGCGCCCGTGTTACCGGGGACGTGATGGGTAAATTCCATCCGCACGGCAATGCGGCGATCTATGACGCTTTGGCGCGTATGGCGCAGGACTGGTCGCTCCGCCTGCCGCTGATCGACGGGCAGGGCAATTTCGGCTCCATCGACGGCGATCCGCCGGCGGCAGAACGTTATACCGAATGCCGTCTGGAAAAGGCCGCCCATTCTTTGCTCGACGATCTCGACAAGGAAACGGTCGATTTCCGCGACAACTATGACGGCACCTTGCAGGAGCCGGTCGTCATTCCGGCGAAGTTCCCGAACCTTCTGGTCAACGGGGCAGGCGGCATCGCGGTCGGCATGGCCACCAATATTCCGCCGCACAATCTCTCGGAAGTCATCGACGGCTGTATCGCGATGATCGACAATCCGGCGATTGAGCTGCCGGAGCTGATGCAGATCATTCCCGGCCCGGATTTCCCGACCGGCGCGCTGATCATGGGCCGTTCCGGCATCCGTTCGGCCTATGAGACCGGCCGCGGCTCGGTCATCATGCGCGGCCGCGCCACCATCGAACCGATGCGCGGCGACCGCGAGCAGATCATCATCACCGAAGTTCCCTATCAGGTGAACAAGGCGAACATGATCGAAAAGATGGCCGAACTGGTCAAGGAAAAGCGCATCGAGGGCATTTCCGACCTGCGCGACGAATCCGACCGCCAGGGCTATCGCGTCGTCATCGAATTGAAGCGCGACGCCAATGCCGAAGTCATCCTGAACCAGCTTTACCGCTACACGCCGCTGCAGACCTCCTTCGGCTGTAACATGGTGGCGCTGAACGGCGGCAAGCCGGAGCAGATGACGCTTATCGACATGCTGCGCGCCTTCGTGGCCTTCCGCGAGGATGTCGTCAGCCGCCGTACGAAATATCTGCTGCGCAAGGCGCGCGAGCGCGCGCATGTGTTGGTTGGTCTGGCGATTGCGGTTGCCAATATCGACGAGGTCATCCGGGTTATCCGTCATGCGCCCGATCCCGCCTCGGCCCGCGAAGAGCTGATGACGCGGCGCTGGCCGGCGCAGGATGTGGAAAGCCTGATCCGTCTTATCGACGATCCGCGCCACCGCATCAACGAAGACGGCACCTATAATCTCTCGGAAGAGCAGGCGCGCGCCATTCTCGAACTGCGCCTTGCCCGCCTCACCGCGCTTGGCCGTGATGAAATCGGCGACGAGCTGAACAAGATCGGTGCTGAAATTTCCGAGTACCTCGAAATCCTGTCGTCGCGCCTGCGCATCCAGCAAATCGTCAAGGACGAGCTTGTCGCCATCCGCGACGAGTTCGGCACGCCGCGCCGTTCAGAGATCGTCGAGGGCGGTCCCGATATGGACGATGAAGACCTCATCGCCCGCGAGGACATGGTCGTCACCGTTTCGCATCTCGGCTATATCAAGCGCGTGCCGCTGACCACGTACCGGGCGCAGCGCCGCGGCGGCAAGGGCCGTTCCGGCATGGCGACGCGCGACGAGGATTTCGTCAACCGTCTCTTCGTTGCCAATACCCACACGCCGGTGCTGTTCTTCTCCTCGCGTGGCATCGTCTACAAGGAAAAGGTCTGGCGCCTGCCGATCGGCACGCCGCAGTCCAAGGGCAAGGCCCTCATCAACATGCTGCCGCTGGAGCCCGGCGAGCGCATCACCACCATCATGCCGTTGCCCGAGGACGAAACCACCTGGGAAACGCTGGACGTGATGTTCTCGACGACGCGCGGCACGGTTCGCCGCAACAAGCTCGGCGATTTCGTGCAGGTCAACCGCAATGGCAAGATCGCCATGAAGCTGGACGAGGAGGGCGATGAAATCCTCTCCGTCGAAACCTGTACGGACCGCGACGACGTGCTGCTGACGACCGCGCTCGGCCAGTGCATCCGCTTCCCCGTGGACGATGTGCGCGTCTTTGCCGGCCGCAACTCCGTCGGTGTGCGCGGCATCAACATGGCCGAGGGCGACCGCATCATCTCCATGACCATTGTGGGCCATGTGGAAGCTGAACCGTGGGAGCGTGCGGCCTATCTGAAGCGCTCGGCTACCGAGCGGCGTGCCGCAGGCGTCGATGAGGACGATATCGCGCTCGTCGGCGAGGAAGTGACGGAAGAGGGTGAACTCAGCGAAGAGCGCTATCAGGAACTGAAGGCACGCGAAGAATTCGTGCTGACTGTTTCCGTGAAGGGCTTCGGCAAGCGTTCCTCTTCTTACGACTTCCGCACCTCGGGTCGCGGCGGCAAGGGCATCCGCGCCACCGACACCTCCAAGACCAACGAAATCGGCGAACTCGTCGCAGCCTTCCCCGTGGAAGAAGGCGACCAGATCATGCTGGTTTCCGATGGCGGTCAGCTCATCCGCGTGCCGGTCAACGGCATCCGCATCGCCAGCCGCGCCACCAAGGGTGTGACGATCTTCTCGACCGCCAAGGATGAGAAGGTGGTTTCCGTGGAGCGTATCAACGAGCCGGAAGGCGACGACGAAGCAGAGAACGGCAATGGCGAAGATGCCGCCGACGATCTGCCGGATACGCCGGAGGCACCGGAAAACGAGGCGTAAGCCGCCTCGTTATCTTCGGTTACCAATCAAGAAAAACCCCGCGGCGCTCAGGCTCCGCGGGGTTTTTGTTTGTGTCGTATCGACTGCGTTTGATTTTCAGCGAATGCGAATATGGACCGGAGCGCGACCCGAGCGGCTAGCGACATGAAGGTGGATGTTCGCTTCCGGCTGATTGGAGCGCCAGGCGCGGGCGCCATGCGACAGAAGCAGCGCCACGAGATCGCGTGTCTTCGCCTTGGAACGATTAAGACCGAGATCGGCGATACGCATCGCCGCTTCGTGAATGGGATGCAGAACCGACAGGCTGCCATGCCCGTTGCCAGACGCAATGTCCGAATAATTCTCGTTGACTGCCATCTTGGAAAGCCTCGCTACACATTACAAACTTCGAGGAGACAGGCGATGTTTCGACCATGAAGCACCGCCTGCGGAAACGTCTGTTACTGGAGTGACGCCCAGCAGCTGACGCCTTTCTTTTTCAATGCATTGCATGCATTCACCGCGGCGTTCTGGCCATCGAAGCCGCCGAAACGGGCGCGGTAGATCTGGGAGCCGTCCTTGCTGAAGGCGACCGTGAAGGGTTTTGCGGAGCGCAGTGCCGCGCCGCCCTTTTCCTGCGCGTTCTGCAACAGGCCGCGTGCGGAGTTCTCGTCGGGAGATGCACCGATCTGGATGACCCAGCCGCCCTGCGGAGCCTCGGACCTGGCCGAAACCGAAGGGGCGGAGAGGACAGGCGCCGTGGTGGAGGCGGTGACAATATTGTCCACCTTGGTCGAGTTGGTGATCAACTTGCGGTCCGGTGCAGCGGGCGCCTGATTGATTGGATCCTTGCCCTTCTGCCAGGTGGCGGCTTCCATGGCCTTGACGGCTGCATTGGAAGAGGAGCCTGCGAAGGCGGTGACCGGCGTTTCTTCGTAACGGGTCTGCGGCACCGGACCGGAATTGGGCAGGCCGGCTGCGGTTGCTGCAACTGCCACGGAAGGAACAGCAGCGGCCACGGCGACGGGCTCTTCGACCGGCGCTGAGCGGGTCTGCGCGATCAGGTTGCTGTTGCCGCCACGCGATGCCTGCGGCAGGTAGGTTGCGACAAGCTTGCGCATGGTGGCGTCGCGGGCAGCGCTGGAGCGGCCGCCGAGAACGACGGCGACGATGGAGCGGCCGTCAAGCTGAGCCGATGTGGCAAGGTTGCTGCCGGCTGCACGGGTATAACCGGTCTTGATGCCATCTACACCCTTCACGGTTCCGACGAGGCGGTTATGGTTGCCGATAACCTGCTTGCCGAAATTGAAGGTGCGGGTGGAGAAATAGCCGTAATATTGCGGGAAATGCTGGCGAAGCGCGACGCCGAGACGGGCCTGGTCGCGCGCCGTCGTCATCTGCGCCGTGTTGGGCAGGCCGTTGGCGTTGCGATAGGTCGTGCGGGTCATGCCGAGTGCGCGGGCCTTGGCGGTCATCATTCTGGCGAAACGGTCTTCCGAGCCGCCGAGATATTCGCCGAGCGCCGTTGCCATGTCATTTGCGGACCGGGTGACGAGTGCAAGGATAGCCTGTTCCACGGTGATGCTGCCGCCGGCGCGCACGCCGAGCTTGGATGGCGGCTCCTTGGCGGCGTTGGCTGACACCGGCACCTTGGAATCGAGCGAGATGCGTCCGGTGTTGAGCGCCTCGAATGTCAGATAAAGCGTCATCATCTTCGTCAGCGAAGCCGGATAACGCAGCCCGTCCGGATCCTCGCCATAGAGGACCTTGCCGGTCTTGGCATCGATGACGATGCCCGCATATTTCGGATCGGCCTTTGCGGTTTGAACGGATGTTGCGGTTATGAACGCCGCAGCAAGGGTTAACGCAATAAACCTTACGAAAGACGTCGCACCCGCTTTGCGCGAATGTGCCCCAGATAGACTTTTCAACACTGCTGAACTCTTCAATCGCATATTTCTGTTCCGCTCGGACACGCCCCGCCCGATGCTCCGGGAAGAAACTTTATCGGGATGGCGTTACCAAGTGGTTTATGAAAGGTATCTGCCTTCCATAAAATGCGACTTTTCGCACGCAATCTGTGCCGTGCTGTTTCACCGATTTCCGTCTTTTACGAGGCGGCGCTCGATATAGTTTTTCACATCCGCGTCCAGCTTTTGCCATTGCGGCAGCAGGGTGGAGGAGAAACGGTAGAACAGGCTGAGGTCCTGTCCGGCGTGAATATCCCTCTGGCAATCGCTGCCGGTGGCCGCCTGCGGCGTTTGCGGCAGCAGGCAGCGCACCACATAGGCGCTTTCGCCTTCGCGCTCGCCGGTCAATATGACTTCCTTGCCGTAACCGGAATCGGCGCGCAGGCGGTGCAGCAGCAGGCCGTGCTTCAGCGGCACGGGCTCTCCTTCCGTCAGCCTCGAATAGATCGGCCCGAAACGACCGGACATGTCCTCGGACATGGTGCTTTGCGAAAGCTGGATGAAGATCAGCCCTGCCGCCTGCGCAGGATCGTCGAAGACGGCGCGATTCGCTTCCTCGTAACCCTTGAGGTCAGGCCAGCTTAGATAGAGGTCGACGCGCTCGCGTTCTCCGCCCAGGCGCTCGGAAGGCGCCCGCAGGGTGTTTTTGGCAAGCTTCAGCCGGTCGTTGCCGATGACGATCTCAACCTCTTCAGTAGCCGTCGTATGGCCCGCCTGGAGAATCCGCTCGCCATACCATTTGATGCCGACATTGAGGGTGCCGAGAAAGACGAGAAGAATTCCGGCGATGAGAGCGGCCCGGAGCATGAGTGACGATGAAAGCAGGGGTTTCTGGTCGTTCATGGGCTTCCATATTCGTTCCGGCCACCGGATGAGTTTCCGGCCGGGAAATAGCCGTGCAAAGCTTTAACCCGAGGCGATCGGCATTGAAATGATGTTTTGCCGCTGCTACCTGATAACGACCAAGCAAAGGACGGCATATGGCAGCGCGCGACAGATATTCCCGGAAGCTCGAATGTTCCAGATGTGGTCATCAGGGTTTTGCCGAAGCGTCGGAATCGGATGACAAGAGCCGTCGGGACGTCGATTTTCGCATCGATGAAATGCCGCGTGGATTTCGCGCGGAGCGCGCCTCGGGCGATCCGACGGATTTCATGATCCGCTGCGCCCAGTGCGGCAATATATTCCGTTTCCTGCAGAAAACCGCCTATGCGCCCGGAGGCGAGCCGCGGGTGAAGGCCTGAAGGGAAGGTATCGGCATGACTTTACCGCAACAACCGAACGGAGCGCCGCAAAGGCGCAAGCCGATCTGGCCGTGGATCGTGCTGCTGGTGCTGACGCTTTCAGCCATTTATTCCTATAATCGCGCCAACGAAATCATCGCCGAATTGTCCGATACCTTGCCGCCGGCGCTGCTGAACCTGTTCGAAGATATTCTCCGGGGTGACGGCCGGCATGGCAATGGCGGGCCGAGCATCGGCGTTTGAGGCGAGGGCGGTATGGGGAGTCGCCGGCCTTTTTGGCCGCGCTTCGTCTTCTGGGCCATAAAAGAAAAAAGCCCCGCAAAGAGGCGGGGCAGGTTGATCGCTCGGGGAAAGTTGGGCAATGCCCGGGAGCGATGGCCTGATATAAGTGACAATAGTGCTGACGCGATAGGCCATTTCCGTCCCAAACAGTACGCCTATGCATAAATTTCGCTCAATCAGCAGATTTTTGAACGATGAGTTCGGAAAATCTGTAAGACAACTTGACAGACTTTCGCTTTATTCTTCGCATTGCCTCGAATTGCACATATTCGCCTTTAACATAACGTGACATGAGCAGACGCATGGATAAATCGGGAATCCTCTTCGTGGCGCTTTTGCTGGTGCTTGTCGCAATCGTTTTAAGCCTGACGCTATTCGAGACGGCTCAGCAGGTGCCCTCGATACCTTCAGGCGACGGATCCCTGCTGCCGCCGGCAACGCCTTCGGGGCAATGATCTGCCAACCATAAGAGAAGGGCGACACAGCTCGCCCGGGCGGGATTGACGGCCTTTTTCAAACCGCTATAAAGCCTCACCACCGATGGATGGGTGTCCGAGTGGTTTAAGGAACCGGTCTTGAAAACCGGCGTGCGTGAGAGCGTACCGTGGGTTCGAATCCCACCCCATCTGCCATCATAGCTTCCCGCATGCCCCTGTATCTTCCCATTTGGCCTTGATTAATATGGGGATTCTGGTTCATGCGGTTTCCACCGGTTCCCGCAATACACCGTGGCGTCCCGGTAAAACCGGGTAAGTGCCAACCCGAAACCGGGTACGCAAGGCGCATTCACCGACATAACGTTTCGAAAAACCTTCCATATCTTCATAATATCGACAACTCAAAGCGTCATAAGTCCCCAATCGCAATGCGACCGGCTCGATACTGACCGTGACAAACAGCGTTGATACTATCAATAGCGTTTTCTCAGACGGATTTTGAGCATAGTGAGGACTGATTCTTTAATATTGAACCTTATTATTCTTTAGATTATTGAATAAATCAGTATTGATATATTTATGAATACATATATGGGTATATTTTCATATTCAGTCTTCGGTGCCATTTTCTGTTTGGCAATCGGTAGTAACTGGCCAGACGTGCGGGCTGCCGAGATGGTGACGATACGCGCCGGCGGCGATGCGTCATCGTGCGGTCGGATTGGTGGAGACTTCGCGATGGCGACGTCGGAGACCACAAATCTTGAATATGCGGAATTTCTGAATACGGTGGCCGCCATAAACGATCCCCATGGGCTGTATTCACCGATGATGGAGACGCATTTCTGGGGAGGGATATCGAGAAAAGGCGAGCGCGGGAACTTCAGATACGCGCCAAAGCCCGGATATGCTGACCTGCCGGTTACCTTTGTGAGTTGGTACTCCGCCGTGAGATATGCAAATTGGATGCATTACGGCAAGCCGTTGAAACCTGCCGGTCTGGGCGTGACGGAAGGGAATGCCTCCAACGGCGCGTATGATACCGCGACATGGTTGAGAAACAGGGATGCGCAATATTGGTTGCCGAGCTGTGCGGAGTGGCGTCAGGCCGCTTTCTTCGATCCGGCCGAAAACAGGCAGCGCCGATATGTCACCGGACATGAACTGCCGGCCTCCGGTATCGGGCCATCGTCGGCCAATTACTTCGACGGCCGCTGGGCTGCGCCTTTCCCGCATCTGATACCGGCAAAGGACTCTGGTACGGCACGGTCTGCGAGCGGAACGCTGGGACAGGCAGGCAATGTTCTGGAATGGGTGGAAGACCTGACCGGTGGCCAGCGCATGGCGCTGGGGGGATCGTTGTTGCTGCCTGCTGCGGCGCTCAAATCGGAATATGTGGATACGGAATATCCTGATGTGACCATTTCCAGCATCGGTTTTCGTGTCGCGTCACGGCTTGCCCCATCACCCCCAGGCTTCGTCGATCTTCCCGAGGTTCCGTTCAAACAGTATGATTTTGTCCGTGTCGCCGACAAGGGAAATCCGGTCGATCCGAGAACAGGCCGGGGTCGCGTCGAATATGATTTTGACATTGGAAAATACGAGCTGTCCAATCGCGAATATGCGGAATTTCTGAATGCGGTCGCGCGCGAAGGCGACGCTTACGGTCTCTTCAAAATCGATATGCAGACCGGTGTTGTCGGCGGCCTCGAGAAAATATCCGAAGGCGGCAAGGCCACCTATCGATCGAAGCCGGGTTGGGAGAAACGGCCGGTAACCTATGTTTCCTGGTTCGATCTCGCCCGTATGGCAAACTGGCTGCATTACGGCCGCCCCGCAATCGGTAGGCAGGCGCTTGGCACGACGGAGGGAGACGCAAAGACCGGCGCCTATGATACCCGTGCCTTTCCCGCCCCAAAGGCTTCATTCGACAGCGCCCGCTTGCCCTCTCGAAACCTCGGTGCCAGATTTTTTATTCCGAGCGACGACGAGTGGTACAAGGCGGCTTATTACAACGCCGAGCATCGTCGATATTTCAAATATCCAACGAAGTCAGACACGCCTCCGAAGCCCGCGTCGGCGCAAATGCCTGCCGGAGCCAACTATACCCTGCTCGACCAGCTTGGCGAGGGCATGCCTTATTTTGTCAGCGAGGTGGACGCCTTTGCAGCGTCGGAAAGTTATTACGGCACGCGCCAGCAAGGCGGTAACGTCTGGGAATGGATCGAAGACTGGCGAAGCAAGGGTGAGGGCGGATGCTGGCGCTGCGACGAGTGGACCAAGGGCATGAGAGGCGGTTCGTTCAACTATACCGAAATCGGACTTTCCGCTGAAAACCTCGACCCCGGCGCCCCGGAACTCGGCCTTTTCGTTTATGGCGCGAGGCTGGCCCGCATCGAGGAAGGGTGGAGGCCCGTGTCGCCTTCGCCTGTTACACTCATTATCGATACTTTAGGCGAGCAAATCGCGAGGCTCAAATCCCGTCCCGCATACCTCGCCTTGACGAGCTTCCTTGCGGGAGTTGTTTCGCTCGGCTCGGCGTATTTTGCGATCGCCTACGTCAGACGCAGAGCCGCGAGGTGACTTAAGCGTTTCACATTGTTCATGTCGGACGTCCCCCACAAGGCATTGACCGCGGTGGACACGCAATCCGCAAATTGGAAAAAACGATCAAACACCAGATGTTTTCCTGACACCGATGTTCGGTTTGGAAACAGTTTAGCAGCGCCGTAAGGAGAAACCCGCCTTGCGGCGGGTTCCATGTTGCTGATCCAATCAGATTTCCGGGCAGCCCCGTTCATTGGCGAAGGTGATGCGATCCGGTCCCCGGCGCGTGAAGCCTTCGACGACGACACGACCAGGAGTGACGCGCACGACCTCTGGATCGCGCAGGCCTGCCTCACGGGCGGCGGCGCGGGCTTCGCGTTCGCTGCAGCCGCGCATGCGGGGCGGGCCGCGGCGGTCTACGTCCCGGTCACGATCGCGGATGACGGGGCGAACGCCGTCGGGGCCGATTCTGAGTTCCATGTCCTGCGCACCTGCGGGGATCGGCGCGGCGAAGGATACCAGGGCGATGCCCATCGCCAGAGCTGTGGTTTTCATAAGCTTGATCATGTTTCCTCCTTCAGCCGAAACCGGCGGAAAGCTCGTTTGTTTGCGGGGAGAGAACGCGGTTGCCGTCGGTTTGTTCCTTGCCGATGCGGTGAGTGGGAGATGCTGAGGCGGGTAAATCCGGCCCGATGGGTGAGTTAAAAGATAGAAATCATTAACCACGTTCATTACAATTTTATCGAATTTGCAGAAGTCGTTCGCATTTTCGCCACGTTATGCACAAGATTAAGCGACTGTTAGGTGCTTCGATGGCAGGGGCAAATAATCGAGGCAAGTGAGGGTGCGGTTCTCCGAGCCAATAGCAGCGTGGGGCAGACGATTTGAATTCTCCGGTCAAGAAACTCGGCATCAACGCCAGGTCGGGCGTGAAGTGGCTTGCAATTTCCGTGCTTTGCGCCGCAACCGCATCGTGTTCCACGACATCCGAGACCAAGCCTAAGCCCAAGCGCAGCAAGGAATATTTTTCCGAATCCGAATATGGCGTCAAAGCCAGCCCGCGCGTGGCCGATGGCAAAGCCATTCCCAAGGGCGGCGGGCGAGAGCTGATCGGCAATGCCTATACCGTCAAGGGCCGCCGTTATTTCCCGAAGGAAGAGCCGGGTTACAACAAGACCGGCCTTGCTTCCTGGTACGGTTCCGCCTTCCATGGCCGCCTGACCGCCAATGGCGAAGTCTACGACAAAGAACATCTTTCTGCCGCACATCCGACATTTCCCCTGCCGAGCTACGCGCGCATCACCAACATGGAAAATGGCGCTTCGGTTCTGGTGCGCGTCAACGATCGCGGACCGTTCCACGAAGGCCGCCTGATCGACGTTTCCAGCAAGACGGCCGATCTTCTCGACATGAAGGCCACCGGCACGGCCAATGTGCGGGTACAATATGCCGGCCGCGCACCGCTCGATGGTCACGACATGCCTTATCTGATGGCATCCTATATTCCGAAGGGTTCGCGTTCGCCGGGTGTGGCGCCCGAAGGGCAGATCGCGACGGGTGTGATGGTGGCTTCGGCCTCGCCGAATTTCGTTCCGGCTCCCGCGTCCAACCCGAATTATGGCGGCTCCGCACAGACGGCGCTTGTCGGTTCCAAGAAGAATGCAGCGCTTCAGGCCATGCCGCTGGTCAATGGCCCGGCGCCGGCTTTCGAGCAGTTCGCGATCCTGCCGGAAATCGGCCCTATCCTGGCGGAGCGTCCGGAAGGCAATTTCATGCGTGAGCCGGCGGCGCCCGGAGGCAATTATCTGCGCGTGCCGACGCCTTCCTCCAAATTTGCGGCGGCCTATTCCGAAGAATCGGCTACGGTCTCCAGGACCGCGAGCGCCTTCGACAGCGTGCTCGTCGACCGTGGCGCGCTTAACGAGCAATCGATACTCGCCCATGTGAAGCGTCAGCAGGCGAAGTCGCGCTGACGGATTGAAGGATACGGCTGGCCTCTCGCCTTTATCGCGGGCAGCCGGTTACGGCAGGCAGGACTGGGCGGTTTCATGCGCAAGGCCATTCATCGCTCCTATTGTTCGGTCGTCGCAGCGGCAGCGTTTGCGTTTTTCAGTGCAGGCCCGGTGCAATCGCAGACCGGCCCCTTCATCGCAAAGGCCGAACAGGCCTATATGATCGATGCCGAAACAGGCACGGTGCTTCTTTCGCAAAACGAGAATCAACCTTTTCCGCCCGCGTCGCTTGCCAAGCTGATGACGGTTGAGGTGGTGCTGGATGCGCTGTCAAAGGGGCAGGTGACGGCAGAGACGGCTTACCCCGTCTCCGAATATGCCTGGCGCACGGGCGGCGCGCCCTCGCGCACCTCGACCATGTTCGCGGCGCTGAAATCCTCCGTCAGCATCAACGATCTTTTGACCGGCATCATCGTGCAGAACGCCAATGACGGCTGCATCGTCGTTGCCGAAGGCATGGCGGGTTCGGATGCCGCCTTCGCCAAGCGCATGACTGTGCGGGCGGGCGAACTGGGCATGAGCAGCAGTACCTTTACCAATTCGACCGGGCTTCCCGACCCCGGCAACCGCACGACTGCGAGGGACATGGTGCGTCTTGCGCAACATCTGCGTGACACCTATCCCGAGCGTTACGGGCTTTTCGCCAAACCGGATTTCGAATGGAACCGGATTTTCCAGCGCAACAAGAATACGCTCCTGATGCCCGGCAGCGGTATCGACGGTCTCGGTCTCGGTTTTGCGGAAGGCAGCGGTTTTGCGGCTGTCGTTTCGGCCGAGCGGGAAGGCCGCCGGGTCTATCTGGCGCTTGCCGGCATCGTGGACGACAAGACGCGGCAGGAAGAGGCCCGCCGGGTGGTGGATTGGGGCCTGACCGCCTTTGAAAAACGCCATCTCTTCAGCAAGGACGAAGCGGTCGGGTCGGTCAGCGTCTATGGCGGCGATGTTTCGCATATCGATCTTTCGCCGAAGGAAGATGTGAGCGTCCTTGTGCCGGTCAATAATCCGGATCGTATTTCCGGCCGTATCGTCTATCGCTGGCCCCTGAATGCGCCTCTGGACGTCGGGGCGAATGCCGGAACGCTTAAGATTTTTTCGGGCGAGCGTCTGTTGCGGGAAGTACCGCTTTATACTAATGCGGCGGTCGGCAAGGGGTCTCTCACCCAGAATGCGACAGGCGCGCTGAAGGAACTGTTGCTGTTCTGGCTCTGAAAGCCTGTTCCACGGGCGGCCTTGTTCCTATGCTTTTGTTCAGGCACTGGATTTTCTGAAAACCGCTTCACAGATTTCGGTTCGATGCTGTAAACAGGCATTTCGAATTCGAGGAAACCCCTGCAGGACGTGACATTGGCCGAAAAGACCGGATTGTTCATCAGTTTCGAAGGCGGCGAAGGCGCTGGCAAGTCGACGCAGATTCGCACGCTTGCCGAGGCGCTTCGCGGCCGTGGTTTCGAGGTGGTCGTGACGCGCGAGCCGGGCGGCTCGCCGGGTGCGGAGGCCGTTCGGCATGTTCTTCTCTCGGGTGCTGCGGAATCCTTCGGGGTGCGCATGGAAGCGATCCTGTTTGCGGCGGCGCGCAACGACCATGTCGAAGAGGTCATTCGCCCGGCGCTTGCGCGCGGCGAGATCGTGCTCTGCGACCGGTTCCTCGATTCGTCGCGCGTCTATCAGGGCACGACCGGCAATCTGGAGCCGGATTTTATCGAGACACTGCAACGTATCGCCATTGACGGTGTCGTGCCGGAACTGACGTTGATTTTCGATATCGCCGCCGAAAAGGGGCTCGCCCGCGCCAGAAAGCGCGCGGATGAAGGCGCTGCGCCGGACCGGTTCGAAAAAGAGGAAATCGAGACCCACGAGAAGCGGCGTGAGGCCTATCTGGATATTGCGCTCGCCGAGCCGCGTCGTTGTCGGATCGTCAACGCCGATCAGCCGGAAGAAAAAGTGGCGGAGGATGTCATGTCCTTCGTCGCACCCTTGCTCGAACAGCTGAAAACAGCGGCGGGCGCGGCGCATGAGTGAGGTTCAGGGCGTTCTCGACGGTGCGATTGCGCCGCAGCAGAACACGAAGCTTTTCGGACATGAGGAAGCGGAAGCCTTCCTCGCGCAATCCTATCGCTCCGGCAAGGGGCATCATGCTATTCTGATCGAAGGGCCGGAGGGGATCGGCAAGGCGACGCTTGCCTTCCGTTTCGCCAATCATGTGCTCAGCCATCCCGATCCGTCGCTGGCGCCGGATTTTCTCGCCGATCCCGATCCGCAATCGCTGGTCAGCCGCCAGATCACGGCCGGGGCCTCGCATAATCTGCTGCATCTGACCCGTCCGGTGGATGAAAAGACCGGCCGCGTGAAATCCGCCATCACCGTGGACGAGGTGCGGCGGGCAGGGCACTTCTTTTCGCAGACCTCCGGTACCGGCAACTGGCGTATCGTCATCATCGATCCCGCCGACGATCTCAATCGCAACGCCGCGAATGCGATCCTCAAAATACTGGAGGAGCCGCCGAAACGGGCGATGTTCCTCGTCCTGTCGCATGCGCCGGGAAAATTGCTGCCGACCATCCGTTCGCGCTGTATGCCGTTGAGGCTCCTGCCGCTTTCCGATGCAGCCATGGTGCAATCTCTCGATCATCTCGGCATCAGCCCGGAAGGCGAAAAGCGCGACGCCCTGCTTGCCGCCTCCAAGGGCAGCGTGGCGCAGGCGTTGAAGCTGATGAATTACGGCGGCTCCGACATTGTCGAGGCCTTTGCGGAGGTCATGGCTTCCGAAGGGCCCGGCGTGCGCAAGCTGATGCACAAGCTTGCCGAGGTTCTGGCGCAGAAGGATGGCGACATCGTCCTCGGCTTCTTCATGGAGCATGTGACGGAAGAGCTCATGGAGCGCGCACGGGCGGCGGCGATGGCGGGCGATATCGCGGCGGCGGAAAAACATGCACGGCTTTCCTCGGCACTCTCGGAACGCATCACCGTGGCGCAGGCCTATAATCTCGACAAGAAGCAGATGGTGCTTTCCATTCTGGAAGATATTCGCGGCGTTTGAAGGCGAGGCATCGTACGGAATGTACGATTCGACGGTGCATAAATTCTCCTCCGTCATGCCGGACTTGATCCGGCATCCAGCCACGGCGCGTCCGCGCCGTGAAGAGAGTCTTTTGCGATCAAGGACTTGATCGCGCTGGACCCCGGATCAGGTCCGGGGTGACGGTAGTGCGGATGCCAAGCGCTCGCCAAATCCGCTTTGTCTGCAGGCTGTCGTACAAAACGTACGCTCTGCCTTTCGCTGCTGCGAACAATGGTTTAAGAGCGGTCTATCCAAAAAACAGCCTGTAAAGTCGATAGACCGTCATGACAGACAAGACACCATTCTACATCACCACCGCGATCTCCTATCCTAACGGCAAGCCGCATATCGGCCATGCCTATGAGTTGATTGCGACGGACGCCATGGCACGCTTTCAGCGCCTGGATGGAATGGATGTGTTCTTCCTGACCGGCACCGACGAACACGGCCAGAAGATGCAGCAGACGGCGCGGGCGGAAGGCATTTCGCCGGAAGAACTGGCTGAGCGCAATTCCGACCAGTTCCGCGCGATGGGCAAGCTGCTCAACGCTTCGAACGACGATTTCATCCGCACCACGGAAGAACGTCACCACGAGACCTCACGCAATATCTGGAACCTGATGGCCGATAGCGGCGATATCTACAAGGACAGCTATGCCGGCTGGTATTCCGTGCGCGACGAAGCCTATTACGCCGAGGACGAGACGGAAGTGCGCGCTGACGGCGTTCGTTACGGGCCGCAGGGCACGCCGGTCGAGTGGGTGGAGGAGGAAAGCTACTTCTTCAAGCTCTCCGAATATCAGGACAAGCTGCTGAAGCTCTATGAGGAGAACCCGGAGTTCATCGGCCCGGCAGAACGCCGCAACGAAATCATCTCCTTCGTCAAATCCGGTCTGAAAGACCTGTCGATTTCCCGCACCACCTTCGACTGGGGCATCAAGGTTCCGAACGATCCGAAGCACGTCATGTATGTCTGGGTCGATGCGCTGACCAACTATATCACCGCCACGGGTTACATCGAGGATAAAAACGGCCCGCGTGCCAAATATTGGCCCGCCGACGTGCATATCATCGGCAAGGACATTATCCGCTTCCACGCGGTTTACTGGCCCGCCTTCCTGATGAGCGCGAAGCTGCCGCTGCCCAAGCGGGTCTATGCGCATGGCTTCCTGCTCAACAAGGGCGAGAAGATGTCGAAATCGCTCGGCAACGTCGTCGATCCGGCCAATCTGGTGAACCATTTCGGTCTCGATCAGGTCCGTTATTTCTTCCTGCGCGAAGTCTCCTTCGGCCAGGACGGCAGCTATAGCGAAGAGGGCATCGCCACCCGCATCAATGCCGATCTTGCCAACGGTATCGGCAATCTCGCCAGCCGTTCGCTGTCGATGATCGTCAAGAATTGCGATGGTCAGATCCCGACGCCCGGTGAGTTCACCGAAGAAGACAAGGCGATGCTGGCTTCCGCCGACGGGCTGCTGGCGCTCTGCCGCGAGGAAATGGGCAAGCAGCTCATTCACCGCGCGCTTGCGGCTATCATCGCCGTCGTCTCGGAAACCGACCGCTATTTCGCCTCTCAGGAGCCGTGGGCGCTGAAGAAGACCGATCCCGAGCGCATGGGCACCGTGCTTTACGTTACGGCAGAAGTAGTGCGCCAGATCGGCATTCTCCTGCAACCCTTCATGCCGGAATCCTGCGAGAAGCTGCTGGATCTCGTTGCTGCCCCTGCCGACAAACGTGATTTTGCGGCACTCGGCGAAGCGGGCCGTCTGGTTCCGGGCACGCCACTGGAAGCACCGAAGCCAGTCTTCCCGCGTTACGTCGCACCGGAAGCGTGAAGGCGAGACCCATGCTGATCGATACGCATTGCCATCTGGATTTTCCCGATTTCGAGGCTGAGCGCGACGATATCATCGCCCGCGCCCATGCTTCGGGTGTAAGCCAGATGGTGACGATCTCGACCCGGGTGCGCCGGCTGTCCGAACTTTTGAAGATCACGGAAAAATATCCGTCGGTCTTCTGTTCGGTCGGCACGCATCCGAACAATGCCGATGAGGAACTGGATATTTCCGCCGACGAGCTTGTGCGGCTGGCGGAGAGCCATGACAAGATCGTGGCGATCGGTGAGGCGGGTCTGGATTATTTCTACGATACGCAGAAGCCGGAAGACCAGAAGACCGGCCTCATTCGCCACATCGAGGCCGCAAGACGAACGAAGCTGCCGCTTGTCATCCACAGCCGCAGCGCCGATGACGACATGGCCGCTATTTTGCGCGCCGAAAGCGAAAAGGGACCATTCCCCTTCATCCTGCACTGCTTTTCCGCTGGTCCCGAGCTGGCGAAAACCGGTGTCGAGCTTGGCGGTTATGTTTCCTTTTCCGGCATTCTGACCTTCCCTAAATCGCAGGACATCCGCGATATCGCCGCCACCGTGCCGCTGGACCGGCTGCTGGTGGAGACGGATGCGCCCTATCTTGCGCCGAAGCGCTGGCGGGGAAAGCGCAACGAGCCGTCCTATGTGGTTAATACCGCTGAGGTTCTGGCCGAGGTGCATGGCGTTTCCTATGAGCGCATGGCCGAAATCACCACCGAAAACGCCTTCCGCTGCTTTTCCAAGATGACAAGGGTGTAGATGTGGCAATCTACCGTCGTCGCTTCACGGTTCTCGGTTGCGCGTCGTCGCCCGGCGTGCCGCGCATCAACGGCGACTGGGGCGCCTGCGATCCCGAAAACCCGAAGAACCGGCGCACGCGAACGGCCTTCATGGTGGAGCAGATCGGCCCGGATGGCGGCAGGACGACTGTCGTCATCGACACCGGCCCGGATTTTCGCGAACAGATGATCGCGGCGAAGGTGGAGGCGGTCGATGCGGTGCTTTACACCCACGCCCATGCCGACCATCTGCACGGTATCGACGATCTGCGCATCTATTTCGCCCTTCAGCAAAACCGCATTCCGATCTATGCCGATCCCATTACCATGGCGCGGATAAAGGACGGTTTCGCCTATTGCCTGGAGACCCCGCCGGGCAGCAGCTATCCGCCCATCGTCGAACCGCGGATCATCGCCGATATCGACGCGGCGCTGATCATCGATGGGGCAGGCGGGCCGATCCCATTCAACGTGCACATGCAGCAGCATGGCGATGTGCATTCGCTGGGCTTCCGTATTGGTGACGTCGCCTATTGCACCGATGTCAGCGATTTTCCGGCAGAAAGCCTGCGGAAGCTTGCCGGTCTCGATGTCCTCGTCATCGACGCGCTGCAGCACCGTTATCACCCCAGCCACCTTTCGCTGGAACAGGCGCTTGGCTGGATCGAAAGATTCGCACCCAAAAGGGCGATCTTGACCCACATGCATATTCCGCTCGATTATGAGACGGTGATGCGGGAAACGCCTGATCATGTCGAACCGGCTTATGACCAGATGCGTTTCGAGATCGAGATCGAAGCAGCCTGACGCCGCCTGAAAAGGAACAGCATGTCGACCAAGCCTTTCCGTGCACCCAGTATGGCGAGCTTCTTCGACAATCTGCGCGCCAGTCGCCTGCGGGCGATGTTCCGGCGCGGCGAACTGGGACTGGTGCTCCTTGCCGTCTTCATCGGCATTGCGGCGGGCCTTCTGGTGGCGCTGATCGGCGCCTTGAGCACAGCGTTGCATATGCTGGTTTTCGGCGTCGAGCGGCTGAGCAGCAGCGATCTTTCCGGACGGATCGTGCTTGCCGGCCCGATCATCGGCGGCATCGTGCTCGGCCTGATTATCTTCATCCTTTCGAAGACCCGCAAGAAACCCATGGTCGACCCCATCGAGGCGAATGCGCTGCATGGCGGCCGCCTGTCGCTGACGGACAGCATCATCGTTTGCGTGCAGAATATCGTCTCCAACGGTTTTGGCGCGTCCGTCGGGCTTGAGGCCGGTTACACCCAGATCGCCAGCGGCGTCGCCTCGAAGATCGGCATCAAACTGAAGCTGCGGCGAGGGGACATGCGTATCCTCGTCGGCTGCGGTGCGGCGGGCGCGATTGCGGCCGCCTTCAACGCGCCTCTGACCGGGGCGTTCTACGCCATCGAACTCATCATCGGCACCTATACCGTGGTGACGCTTGCGCCGCTCATCGTCTCGGCACTGGTGGCGACGACGGTCATCGGGATTATCGGCGGCCATGGCATCTCGATCGATATTGTCGATGCCAGCCGTGTAACACCGGCGGATTATGTGCCCGCCATCTTTCTCGGCGTCGTATGTGCGGCCATCGGCATCGTGCTGATGCAGGCGGTGTCCTTCATCGAAGAAACCGCACGCAAAAGCGCCATTCCGGGCTGGCTGCGTCCTGCCATCGGGGGCGTGGCGGTGGGTGGGCTTGCGCTGATTTCACCGCAGGTGCTGTCGAGCGGCCATGGCGCGCTGCATCTCAATATCGATGCGGAACTGACGATATACGGGGTGGCCGGGCTGTTCCTGCTGAAGGCGGCGGCCAGCGCCATTTCCATCGGCTCGAATTTCCGTGGCGGCCTGTTTTTCGCGTCGCTGTTCATGGGCTCGCTGCTCGGCAAGATTTTCGCGCTCTGCGCACCCTATATCGGTTATGGGTCGACAGCGCCCATCGTCTATGCGGTGATCGGCATGAGCGCCTTTGCCGCCGCCATCATCGGCGGTCCGCTGACGATGACGTTTCTGGCGCTGGAACTGACTGGCGACTTCCAGATCACGGCGCTGGTGCTTGCCGCTGTCATCACCACTTCGCTCGTGGTGCGTACCACCTTCGGTTACTCCTTCGCCACTTGGCGTTTTCACCTGCGGGGCGAGAGCATTCGCAGCGCCCATGATATCGGCTGGATCCGCGACCTGACGGTCGGCAGGATGATGCGCGCCGATATCCGCAAGGCCAATGTCAGCATGGGCCTTCCGGCCTTCAAGGAGAAGTTCCCGCTCGGTTCGACGCAACGGGTAATCATGACCCATGATGACGGGCGTTATGCCGGTATCGTCCTCGTGCCGGAAATTTACGCCGACCCGATGGATCGCGACCCCGGCAAGATCAGCCTCGAAACCTATCTGCAATACAAGAACGATGTGTTGCTGCCGACCATGAATGCCCGCCAGGCGGCGGCAGCCTTCGATGCGGCGGAGAGCGAAGCGCTGGTCGTCGTCAATGACAAGATCGAAAATCGCCCTGTCGGATTGCTTACCGAAAGCCATACGCTGAGGCGCTATAGCGAAGAACTGGATTTGAGACGCCGGGAGGCGTCTGGTGAGCTTTGAAACTACATTAGATTGTCTGTTTTATATATTGATATAATTATATTTTTATAATCTTGCTTTCCTGGTTTTAATCCTTGGCCGGGAACGGTCTTTTCTCCGCGCAGACGCGCGTCGGCCGGATTTCTGCGACCGACACAGGAACGAGGGCGGAGGAGCGACTCCGGCCCGGGGAGCCAATTTGTCGCGTATGTGATGCACAACAAATCCACCAAAGTCAGCTTCTGGCCCAACACCCCGGCGGCACTGAACATGTGATCCCGCACGGCATTTTTCGCCGTCATGTCATTTTTCTCAGCGCCCGCTTGACAAAAAAACATTCGCCGCAATAAATAGACTGACTACTTAATTAATAAAATACCAAGTCGGAAAGAGCCAATCGGGGAAGGCAAGGTGGGACATGTTCGCACCTGTCCGGTCCCGAAGCCCGAGTGGCCAGATATTTTACTGCCTTCATCCTTACCGGCAGCGCCGGGAGCCGATGAAACTTGGAGAGTGCGATGCCTTCAGACAGCAGCACGGTTGAGACGATACCTCTTGCGACGTCCTGCGGCCAACTCGAAACGGTTTCGGGGGCCGGGTTTCGCGGGCTCGGTCTTCCACATCGCCGTGCGCCGCTGTATGGCGTCATCCTTGCCGGAGGCCTGTCGCTTTTCGGCAATGCGGTGGCGGCCGTTACGCTGCCGTGGATCGTGCTGTCCCTGACCGGCAATGCCGCCTGGACGGGGATAGCAGCGGCGGCGGGCATGATACCGCTGGTTATCGGTGCTTTTTGCGGCGGCCCCATCGTCGACCGTTTCGGTTCGCGCATCGTTGCGGTTACCGCCGATCTTGCCAGCGCCCTGAGTGTCGCGGCCATTCCCTTGCTCATGATGGCGGGGCAGATGGATATTGGCCTTCTGCTCGGCCTGATCGTGGTCGGGGCGCTGCTCGATGGTCCGGGCATGATCGCCCATGATACAAGGGTGCCGGAACTTGCCCGCATCGCGCGAATGCCGATCGAGCGGGTCACCTCGATAGATGAATTGCTTGAAAATGCGGCGATGATTTTCGGCCCGCCGGTCGCGGGCATCGCCATTGCCGCTTTCGGGATGGAATATGCCTTGATGATCACGGCGACCTGTTCGCTGCTCGCCGCCATGATCGGCGCGATCTGTTTGCCGCGTCATCGGCGCAAATCCGCCGGTGCGGATAGCGGCGATGCGACATTTGCGGGTCTGCGCTTTCTGCTGACGGAGCCGCTTCTGCGTCTTCTGCTTATCGTCGCCATGGTGATGCTGGCAGTTTTCGGGGCGCTCAACGCCGTTGTCCTGCCGGTGCTGTTCAAGGCGAGCGGGGCGGATGTCCTCGATCTCGGGCTGTTTCTCTCGGTCTCCGGGGCAGGGGCGGCTTTGTCGGCGGTGGTTTTCGCCATTCGCGGCCACTCGTGGAACGGCCGGGCCGTGCTGCTCGCCGGCATATCTGGCGCGACGTTTTCCATCGGCCTCATCGCTTTCCTTCAGAGCGGTCCCTCGCTGCTCATCGCGGCCGCCCTGATCGGCCTTTCCACCGGGGCGCTCGGCCCGCTCGCCAATGCGACGTTTCTGAAACGCGCGCCGGCCGCGATCCGCGGCAGCGTGCTTGGAACCACGGCGGCGATTGCGATGATGGCGACGCCGCTTGCCGTGCTGATCGCCGGTTTCGGTCTGGAAGCCGCTGGCGCCGTCTGGTTCTTGTGGGGGCTCAGCGCCACGCTCTGCCTGCTGGTGTTCTGGGTTTTCCTCAGCCCGGCCGCACGCGCGCTGGCGAAATCGCCGCCATGAGTGCGCCCCCCTGTTCCTTCAAGACGCAATCAAACCCGCTCCTGTGCCGCAGTATACGCCTGGCAGCCGAAAATCCGGTTCGGGCGGGTGCTTCTCCGCTCCCAATTCGCCTTTTACGGGTAAGGCGGATTGACAGGCAATCATGATATAATTAATGGACTAAGTGCTCAATTAATTTATGGGAGCAATCATGGCCCGCAAGCTGGATCCAGCCAAGCATGAAGCCAAGCGGCAGCAGATTCTCGAGGCCGCCATTACCTGCTTCGCGCAAAACGGCTTTCACCAGACCACCACGGCGCAGATTTGCGCGGCGGTCGGCATGAGCTCCGGCAATCTCTTCCATTATTTCGCCAGCAAGGAAGCGATCATCGAAACGATCGTTGCCGAAGAGCGACGGGAAACCGCTGACTATTTCGCCGAACTCGGCGCGGCGGACGATCAGTTCGGTGCGATTTTGGGTTTCGTCGACGCCTCGCTGGAGCTTGCGACCGATCCGACCTATGCCCGGCTGGTGCTGGAAATCGCTTCCGAAGCCATTCGCAATCCAGCCATTCATGCGATTGTACGCACCGCCGACCAGGAAATTCGCGCGGGCCTCGCCGATCTCGTGCGCAAGGGAATGGAGCGGGGACAGATCGACGCCAATCTCGACGCCGAGCGCACCGCCACCTGGATCGCCGCATTGATAGACGGTGTTTTCTCGCGTCTGGCGGTCGATCCCGATTTCCGGCCCCTGAAAGAGGCCGATATGATGCATCTCATCATCGGCCGCTTCCTGGCGGCACGGCAATATTCCAATGCAGCGGATGAAACCGGACGATGTCCGACGCCGGCAACGGCTGGGGCATAGGCCCGTACCGAATAGTCCCGGAAAACCGGACTGCGGTCTCAAGGACGGTCGTTGTCGCGGCTTTACGACGCGAAGCTGGTTCAAGCGCTTTCAGGGGCAGGGCGAGGGGAGTTTCTTCGTCTGGCCTGTCGACCATGACGATGTCCGTCACTTGACATATTCAATATATCCATTATTCTGGATATATGGATAATAGTAGTGCAATAACCGCGCTTGGCGCGCTCGCCCAATCTACCCGCCTGGAGACCTTCCGGCTTCTCGTGCGCCACGAGCCGGATGGCATTCCAGCCGGTGAGCTTGCGCGTCTTGTCGACGTTCCCCAGAACACGATGTCGGCGCATCTCGCCACGCTTTCCCGGGCCGGTCTGGTCAAGAGTGAGCGGCAGAGCCGGTCTATCATCTATCGCGCCGATCTTGACGGGTTGCGCCTGCTGACCCTGTTTCTGCTGAAGGATTGCTGCGGTGGTTCGACCGAGCTTTGCGCGCCTTTGATTGCCGAGCTGACACCCTGCTGCAGCCCGCAGGCGAAGCCGTCATGAACGCCGCCGGGCTGGTATCCACCATCTCTTCTGCTTCGATCGCGGGGCTTGCCAGACCACCGATCTAACCACGGACCGAAACCATGACCGACAAGATCTATAACGTGCTCTTTCTGTGCACGGGCAATTCCGCTCGCTCCATTCTTGCCGAATCCATTCTCGCCAAGGAAGGTGAGGGGAGGTTCAATGCCTATTCGGCCGGCAGCCGGCCGAAGGGAGAGGTAAATCCTCACGCACTGAAGGAACTGGCGGTGCTGGGGTATCCCACCAGCGGCTTCACCTCGAAAAGCTGGGACGTGTTTGCCGGGCCGGATGCGCCACGGATGGATTTCATCTTCACGGTATGCGACAGCGCCGCCGGCGAAGCCTGTCCGGTCTGGATCGGCCATCCTATGACGGCCCATTGGGGGATAGAGGATCCCGCCGCTGCGGTTGGCTCGGAGATCGAGGTTCAGCGCGCCTTCGCGCAGGCCGCGCGTTTCCTCAAGAACAGGATCGCGGCTTTCGTCAGCCTGCCTCTGCAATCCATCGACCGAATGGCGCTGGAAACACAGCTTCGACAGATCGGTGCATTGGATGGAACCACCAATCCTGAAGGAAAGTCGGCCTGATGTCCGTGTTCGAACGATATCTGACCGTCTGGGTGTTTCTGTGCATCGTCGCCGGTGTCGCGCTCGGCCATTTGATGCCCGGCGTCTTTCAGCTCATCGCTGCGGCCGAGATCGCCAAAGTGAATATTCCGGTCGCGATCCTGATCTGGCTGATGATCATTCCGATGCTGCTCAAGATCGATTTCCGCTCTCTTTCGCAGGTCGGCATGTTCTGGCGCGGCATTGGCGTGACCTTGTTCATCAACTGGGCCGTCAAGCCGTTCTCGATGGCGCTGCTCGGCTGGTTTTTCATCGGCTGGCTGTTCCGGCCTTATCTTCCGGCTGGTGAGATCGATTCCTATGTCGCCGGGTTGATCATCCTTGCCGCGGCTCCATGCACCGCCATGGTCTTCGTCTGGAGCAACCTTACACGCGGTGAACCGCTGTTTACGCTGTCGCAGGTCGCGCTCAACGATGCGATCATGGTCGTGGCCTTTGCTCCCGTGGTCGGCCTGCTGCTTGGCCTTTCCGCCATTACCGTACCCTGGGATACGCTTGTTCTCTCTGTTGCGCTCTATATTGCCGTTCCGGTCATCCTTGCGCAGCTGATCAGGCATCGGCTCATGACTGACGGAACCTCACGGATGCTGGATTGCGTTCTCGCAAAGCTGCAGCCGGTTTCTCTGGCGGCGCTGCTCGCGACACTCATTCTTCTCTTCGCCTTTCAGGGCGAGCAAATCATCGCCCAGCCGGCCATCATCGGCCTGCTCGCCATTCCAATCCTCATCCAGGTCTATCTGAATTCGGGGCTCGCCTACCTCCTGAACCGCATGACGGGTGAGCGCCATTGCGTCGCCGGGCCTTCCGCACTCATCGGCGCCAGCAACTTCTTCGAACTCGCGGTCGCGGCCGCCATCAGCCTGTTCGGCTTTCAGTCAGGTGCTGCGCTGGCAACCGTTGTCGGCGTCCTCATCGAAGTTCCGGTCATGCTTTCGGTCGTCTGGATCGTGAACCGCTCGAAGGGCTGGTATGAGGCTGCCCCCGCCGTTTCCCGAACGATAATGACCGAAAGGCAGTAACCATGGACGCCACCATCTATCACAACCCGTCCTGCGGGACGTCGCGCAACACGCTGGCGCTGATCCGCGCGGCAGGGATCGAGCCGACCGTGATCGAATATCTGCGGGAACCGCCGACACGCGAAAAGCTTTCAAGAATGATTGCGGATGGGGGCCTGACGGTGCGCGAAGCCATGCGCGAGAAGGGGACTCCCTATGCCCAGCTCGGTCTCGACAATCCGGACCTGACTGACGACCAGTTGCTCGATGCGATGATGGAAAGGCCGATCCTGATCAATCGTCCCTTTGTCGTAACACCGCTCGGCACCAGGCTCGCCCGTCCTTCAGAGGTCGTACTGGATATTCTGCCGGACACTTTCAAAGGGCCGTTCTTCAAGGAGGATGGCGAGCAGGTCCTCGATAATGAAGGAAAGCGCATTGTCTGACAGGTTTCCCGCGTTGCAGGCGCATCACCTGCACAGCATTGACCCGGAGGCTCTACGTCCGGCGTTTTCGACCCATAAACCACGCATCCTGATCCTTTATGGCTCGCTGCGCGAGGTGTCCTATAGCCGTCTGCTGGCATTCGAGGCTGGGCGGCTGCTCGAACGGCTCGGTTGCGAGGTTCGTATATTCGATCCGAATGGCCTGCCTTTGCCCGATGAAGCGCCGACCAGCCATGCCAAGGTGCAGGAATTGCGTGAACTTTCAGAATGGTCGGAAGGACAGGTCTGGGTAAGCCCAGAACGTCATGGCGCAATGACCGGCATCATGAAGTCGCAGATCGACTGGATTCCTCTTGCAATCGGTTCTGTACGGCCGACACAGGGCAAGACGCTCGCCGTCATGGAAGTGTCCGGCGGCAGCCAGTCCTTCAACGCCGTGAACCAGATGCGAATTCTCGGCCGATGGATGCGGATGATCACCATTCCCAACCAATCCTCGGTGGCAAGGGCGTATCAGGAATTCGACGCAGAAGGCCGGATGAAGCCGTCATCCTATTATGACCGGGTCGTGGATGTCTGCGAGGAACTGGTGAAATTCACGCTGCTGACGCGTGACGCTTCCAGCTATCTCACAGATAGATATAGCGAACGCAAAGAGTTGGAAGATGAACTTGAGAAACGTGTTTCGCTAAAATCAATCTGACAGGGTGAGTTCTGTTCAACGCTTCGTGCTTTTCAATCCCGGAACCATATGATCAGTTCGATTTCGGCGGGAGAAGATATCACGGGCTTTCGAGGCGTTGAACCTGCCATGGCTTGATCGTGCGGCGACGTATGTAACCAGCAATAGCCGCACAAATCCGGAACTGCACCATCAAATAAGTTCCATAATATATCTTATGCGATTATTGTTTGTGGATTGAAGCCACCTCCCTGACGGGTGTTTTTCCGGCACCGTCAAAGGCGGTCTTCCCCTATGGACGGGATTTTGAAGATCCGCCGGCGTGGTGCGGATTAAACCTCTTCCTGTGGTGTTCTCCTGAGTGCGACTACTCATCAAGGAGCTTGCGCCGTGAAATATTTCCACTCCATCACTCTCCTTTTCCTGACATTGGTTTGCTCGCCGGTCTCTGCCAGTCCATTCTCGTCGGCGGCCGGACGCTATCGTATCGATCCTGCCTCTCACATCCGCTTTTCGATTGCGCAGGTTGCCGGTCCCGGGATCAAGGGCACAATTCCTGATATTTCCGGCCGCTTCGACATCGACCCGGACCAGCCGGCCAGGTCTTACGTGGAAATCAGTCTCAACCCTTCCAGCGTCCAGACCGGGCAAGAACGGGTGGAAAATTTCCTGCGATCCAGCGCGGTTTTTAATATCGCCGTTTATCCGCAGATCGTGTTTCGCTCCAGCCGCGTTACGCAGGACGGACCGCGCAGCGCCGTGGTTGAAGGCATATTGACAGCCAGAGGCATATCCAGACCCGAAACGTTTCACGCGACATTCGTTGAACAACAGAAGGGATCCGTCACCTTCCACGTCACCGGCAATGTCGCACGCCTGCCCTATGGCATGGGTGTCGGAGTGCCGCTCTATTCGAATACGGTTGCATTCGACATCGATTTGAAGGGCGTCAGATAAAGGCGCTGGGGCAGCAAAAAGTCGAGCCCGGTGGGATTAAATGCCGCGGGCGGGTGTTTGTCTAATATCGGGCATATCGTCCAATCCGTTACCCTTCAAAGGATTATCGTCATGCGTGCACATCATTTCATTCTGGCCGGCGTTGTAGCGCTTGCCGCCACGGCCGCCCTCGCCGAACCATATGCCGGTGGCGCCGTGGTTGAAAAGGCAACGGCCAAAGGCACGATCCTGACCGACGCCAAGGGCATGACCCTCTATACATTCGACAATGATACCAATGGCGCATCGTTCTGCTACGACGGCTGCGCAAAGAAATGGCCGCCCCTCGCCGCCTCGAAAACCGACAAGGCGGATGGCGACTATAAACCAATCTCCCGCAAAGATGGTACGATGCAATGGTCGCATGACGGAAAGCCGCTCTATCGCTGGCAGATGGACAGGAAGCCCGGCGATGTCACGGGCGATGGCGTTGGCGGCGTCTGGCACATTGCCAAGGAATAGTATCCATGCCGGATTTTCTGGACGAGATGACGAGTTGCATACCAGCGCTTCGCCGCTACGCGAATGCGCTCACGCATGACCGTGACACGGCTGACGATCTCGTCCAGGACTGTCTGGAAAGAGCGATCCGTAAAAAGGCGCTGTGGAAACCGCAGGGACCGTTGCGTCCGTGGTTGTACCGGGTGCTTGTCAACGTCTACCGTAACAATCTGCGCGGCCGCAATCGCCGGCCCTCGCAAATCCCGATCGACGATGTTGCGGAACAGCTGTTTGTGCCGGCGGCGCAGACGGGCCGGATTGCGCTTGCCGAAATGGCCCGCGCCATTGAAAAACTGTCCGGCGAACATCGCGAGGCCCTGCTCCTCGTCGTCGTCGAAGGCCTCAGTTATGCGGAAGCGGCAAATGTTCTTGAAATTCCGCTGGGCACGCTGATGTCCCGTCTGGGGCGGGCCCGAACGGCTCTCGCCCGGATGACCCAGGAAGACCAGCCAAATCTCAAGGTGATAAAATGACCGGCAGCGAATCGCAGATAACCGAAGCCGATCTGATCTCTTATGTCGACGGGCAGCTCGAAGACCCACGGCGTGACGCCGTTCGTGCCCACCTCGCCTCCAATCCGGCCGACGCAAGCAAGGTTGCGATGTGGCAGCAGCAGAATGCGACGCTGACGGCTCTCTACGGCCCGCTTGATACCGACGCCCTGCCCGAGCGTCTTGATGTTTACCGCATCGAGCGGCGTCTGCGGTCGCAGCGCGCCGATTGGCGTAACATGGCGGCGGCATCCATCCTCATTCTGGCCATTGGCTTGGCAGGCGGCTGGTTCGGGCGCGGGCTGGTCTCTCAGGTCGCGGAGCCGGCACACTCCATCGTGGCGGATGCGACGCAGGCACATAAGCTGTTTGCGAGCGAGGTTCTGCATCCGGTGGAAATTCGGGCCGATGCGGAGAACGCTTCCAGCCTGCCGAAATGGCTTTCGAAACGGCTGGACCGCAAACTGAATATTCCCGACCTCACCCGCCACGGTCTGTCCCTTGTCGGCGGCCGGGTGCTCCCCAGCTCGGAGGGCGCCGCCGCCCAGCTGATGTATGAGGATAAAAGCGGGCAGCGCGTCACTCTTTATATCGTGGCTGCGGTCGACTCGAGCGATACCGCGATGCGCCGCTCCAGCATCGGTTCACTGGAGGCCATCTCCTGGGACGACGAAACCATCCGCTGTGCGTTGGTCGGCAACCTGCCTTCCGACCGCATGGACGCAATCGCGAAAGATACCTATCAACAATTGAGCTAGCCGATGAGATATTTCGAGGATCATTCCGATAGGGTATCAACGCGGGAACGGCCGTGGCGTAATACGCCCATATCCTATGGATTGGTGGCGATCTCGTTCCACTGGACAATCGCGGTGCTTTTCCTGATGCAGCTTGCGCTGGGATATCTGATGAGCCGCGACAATATCGACCCGGTTCTTCAGTTCGACCTGTTCCAATATCACAAGTCGATAGGATTTCTGGTGCTGGCCCTCGCCGTGCCGCGTTTCCTGTGGTCGGTTTTCAGCAGAAAGCCGCAGGCTTTAGAAGGTGAAGGGCTGGCATCGAGGTTCGCCGCGCGGGCCGCTCACGCCGCGTTGCTGTTCCTTACGCTCGCCGTTCCTCTCGCCGGCTGGGCGGTTGCGTCGACCTCTCCTCTGCAAATCCCCAGTTACGTCTTCGACCTCGTGGTCGTGCCGGGATTGCCTCTGGTGATTTCCGACAAGGCGGAGGCCTTCTGGAGCGAGGTTCACGCCACCCTCGCCTACCTTGCCGCAGCCATCGTCTTTCTTCATGTGGCGGCGGCGTTATGGCACCATTTCATCCGCAAGGACGCGACTCTCCGACGTATGCTTCCGTTTCCGACAGCCGCAGATAGCAGGCATAAAACCTCCGCTTCCGGGAAATAAACGCACAAGCCGTTATTTAAGTATTGTTTCCATTATTTTTATGACGATAGAGCCTGTCCGCAACGTCATCTGAACCGGGAAGAATGGGCGGGGCACTTGACGTTGCATAAAAGTCGCATCGCAACGGCTTTCGGTCTCTTCGCCGCGCTGGATGACTCTGTTTCGGAGCGATCATTTGTTATTGTCGCCGCCGAAGAGCATTGGCGCATCGAGGTAGACTTTGCCTAAGTAAATACCGGTCTCAATCCAGTTTCACCCGTATTGCCGGATAGCCACAGGCTGTCGGCGTATGATCATGTTCATCGGGTGGTGGCAAGAGACCGGTCTGGCATTGTTACAATGTGCCCTGCGCAGCGCCGCTGTCTCAGCTCTTCACCACCCAAGAACACCGCCATGCCGTTCCCGTAAGGGTTTTCTCCTGCACCATCTTGGTGGACTTCCGAATGGAAGACCAAGAGACCATGTGCAATTTACTTCGGGTCCAATGGACCGTTACGCCACGAACGGCGCCCCAGCCCTGGCTTGCATGCAGCGGATGCGGCGGCCTGAGGGCGTTTCAGGCCAGTGGCAAGATCCGGCTCAATGCCAATGGCCGCAAGCTGGATGCCTGGC
Organism: Agrobacterium sp. LY4; assembly: GCF_001526585.1. NCBI lineage: Bacteria > Pseudomonadati > Pseudomonadota > Alphaproteobacteria > Hyphomicrobiales > Rhizobiaceae > Agrobacterium > Agrobacterium sp. LY4. The sequence continues at coordinate 96,725 of NZ_ASYA01000012.1, forward strand.
TTATCTATAGATGCATAATCTGCGACAAGAACTGGAACAGGCCGATTTTCGAGCGCCAGAATGTCCGGGACATCAGCCCTGCGGTTCTCGAAGCGCTGCAGTCCAACGATCCGCAATGGATAAGGGCGGAGACATTCAATCTCGAAGCTTTGCGGCGCAAATCGCAGCGCGTCGACGAGTTTCCCGAATTCGATATCGCGAAACAGATACGGGATGAACCTCCCGACTGGGCCATGGCGGAGATCGATCTCGCGGTTCCGTTTCAGGCCGGCATACGCCTTGACCGCCTGCTAGCGTCTGAACTCGGGCTTTCGCGGTCGATGCTGCAGAAGCTTCAGGATGACGGTTGGCTTCGGGCGCAGTCCGACGGTTCCGATCTTTTGCGACGGCGCGTTAAAAACGGCAGCCGGATCGTGATCGCGCGCTGCGACAGCTTCGATCCGGAGCATTTGTGGAAACCCGTCACGGCGGAATTCTAACGGCATAACGAGGGCCTGAAACTTCAGGCCCTCGCTTGCAGCATCGTTCAGCCGGAAAACCCCTGCTCCGCCTCAGGCGAGCGCCTTCTTCACAGCAGCGAGACCTCGGCGCAGGAACGGATCGGAATGGACGTAGAAGAATTGCACGCCACGCTTCCGCCAGTGCGGCATTTCGTCCAGCGTCGCGAGCGTTCCCGCGATTTTTCCGGCTGCGCGTATCTTGTCGACAGCAATGGCGACCTTCTCCATTACCACATCCGGGCGTGGCTCGCCGAATGGCGGCGCGGGCGGATAGCCCATATCCTGCGAAAGATCGCCGGGACCGATGAAGAAGACGTCGATGCCCTCGACCGTCAGCATCTCGTCCAAAACATCGATCGCATCGACGGTCTCGATCATGGCGATGACCAGCCGCTTTTCGTAATCCGACGGCAAGGCGTAACGCACCGCATCGACAATCGCGCGGGCCTCCTCGGCATTGCCGACCATGGGCACCATGATCCCGTCCGCACCGGCATTGAGATAGCGAATGATGAGCGGCCGCTCGTGCGAATGCGGGCGCACGATGGCAGCGCCCCCAACGGAGCGCACCACCTGCCCGGTCGCCCGCACATCCTCAAAGCTCCATGTGCCGTGCTCGCAATCGAGGAAGATTGCGTCCGCGCCCAGTTCCACCAGCCGGGCGGAAAGGCCCGACGACGTATGATGCGGGGTGAACATGCTGATGGCTTCACCCGCCGCAAGGCGGGCGCGCAGCTTTGCTCCATTCATGGGCGTCTCTCCCTAGTTCTTTTTCGGCATATCCGGCGTATCGTCCGGCGCGCCCACCCAGCGCGCGACTTCGATATCCTTCGATGTGTCACGCATATGGGTCGGGCAGATGTGCAGTTCCGGAATGACCGCGCTTTTGTTCAGGCTGGCGCAAAGCAGGATGGCGCGGGCCACGTCATGCGGATCCATCATCACGGCGCGTTCTTCCTTCAGAGGCGGACGCGCGCGGTTGTTCATGATCGGTGTATCCGTCTCGCCCGGCAGGATGGTTGTCGCCCGGATACCCTGGTTGCGATAGGTATTTGCAGGAAGGTCATGAAGTTCTTCACGCCGGCTTTTGCAGCGCCATAGGCCACGCCGCCCAGAAGATTGGGATTGAGGGCGGCGAGCGAGGAGACGGTGATGATTGTGCCCTCACCCTTTGCGATCATCTCCGGCAGCACCGCCTGTGTCAGGTTGAACACGGCCGTCAGATTGACGTTGATGGTGGCGTTCCACTCCTCCTCGCCGATGAAGCGGGCGTTGAGCACCTTGCTGGCGGAACCGGCATTGTTGACCAGAATATCGATGGGACCGACGGCTTCGCCGATCGACTTGACCATGTCGAAGATCGCATCGCGCGAGGCGATGTCGAGCGTGCGGGCAATCGCCTTGCCCTTCTTCTTCTCGATCAGTTCCACGACCTCGCGCAGCGGATCGAGGCGGCGTCCGGTCAGAACGACCGTCGCCCCTTCTTTCGCCAGCAAAATTGCGGTTTCGCGGCCGATGCCTGAACCGGCGCCGGTTACCAGCGCAATTTTTCCGTTCAGCAGTCCCATTCTCATCTCCTATTCGGCTGCGGCAGCAATGGCGCCAGAATAGCCGAAGATTTCTTTCGCCGCCTTCGCGGTGACCAGACCTTCGGAAATATCCTGTTCGATCAGTGCGCGCGAACGCTCGCTGGCCCTGCCCCAGCCGCCACCGCCGGGTGTCTGAACTTCCAGACGTTCGCCGGTCTGAAGCACGACCTTGCCCTTGGGGAAATGCGACTTGCCCTGCTTCATCACCTTGCCGGCGGACCCGCTCCGGCCTTCCACCACGCCGAAGCAGGGGTGGCGGACGCGTTCCGATGCCAGATAGATGTTCATCGGGTTTTTGCCGAGATTGCGCAGAACGACACGCTGACCAAGGCCGCCGCGATGTTTGCCGGCGCCACCGGAATCGGCGATCAGCTCCTTGCGTTCCGTCAGCACCGGAACGGCGACCTCGAACATTTCGATGGCCGTGACCTTGCAGTTGGATGGGAAGCTCAGCGTATCCAGCCCGTCGAATTCGGCGCGTGCGCCCTGCCCGCCATGGAAATTCTGCACGGAACCGTATTGCGTGCCATCGTTACGCTGGCCGACGCAATTGGCCGCCCAGATCGGCGCGCCGCCGCTGTCGCCCAGAACCTTTTCCGGCACGATGCCTTCCAGCGCCTTGAATATGAGCGAGGGAATGACGTGGCCGATGAGGTTGCGCGAATTGCCCGCCGTCCATTCCTGCGGATTGAGAATGCAGCCGAGCGGCGCCTCATCCGTGATCGGGACGATGCAGCCCTCATTATTGGGCGTTTCGGCATCGAGCAGGCATTTCAGCGCGTAGACCGAATGGGCGTAACGGTAGTTCGTGCGGCAGTTGATCGAATGCAGGACCTGATCCGACGTGCCGGTATAATCCACATGAATGGAATCGTCCCTGACGATCACCGAAGCTTTCAGCTTGACGTCGACATCGTAGCCGTCGAGCAGGACTTCGGCGGAATAGGTGCCGTTCGGCCATTCGCGGATCGCCTTGCGCGTCTGCGCCTCCGAGCGGGTGTGGATGGCGTCGGCCAGCCCGTCGACATCGTCCAGCCCGTATTCATCGAGGAATTTCACCAGTTCGCGGCCCATGACATTGTTGGCGGCGATCATCGATTCCAGATCGCCGCGCACTTCCGTGGGAAGGCGGACGGAGGCTGCGATGATATCGAACACATCCTCGTTCGGAACGCCGGCCTTGAGCAGCTTGACGATTGGGAAACGGATGCCTTCCGCGAAAATGTCGCTGGCTTCCGAATGCAGCGGCGCGCCGCCAATATCGGGAAGATGGGCGATGGACCCCGCATAGGCGACGACCTTGCCGTTCTTGAAGATCGGCGTGATCATCGTCACGTCGGGCAGATGGCCGGTTCCGATTTCGGGGTCATTGGTGGCCAGAACATCGCCCTCCTCCAGCATCTCGACTGGAAACTTCGGCAGGAAATATTTCTGCGCCGCCGCGGGCAGCGAGGTGATGAAAACCGGGATCGACCAGGTGCATTGCGCCAGAGCCCTGCCCTTACTGTCGAGAAGTACCGTAACGTAGTCATGGTTCTCTCGCACGATCGGCGAAAAAGCCGTCTTGCCGAGCACGTTATCGGCCTGATCCGCGATGAAGATCAGGCGGTTCCACATGACCTGAAGGTTGATCGGATCGTTGAAATCGGTTGCGGGTTTCGACATTTGACTGCCCCCTTAGAGAATATTGATCACGAGATTGCCGTGGGCATCGACATGGAAGGTGCCGCTCGGCCCGACAACGGCCGTCGATTCACGCTGTTCCACAATGGCAGGCCCCTTCACCTCATAGCCGACCGGCAGCTTGTAATGGTCGTAAACCGAGGTTTCGACATAGCCGCCCGCCTCCTGAAAATAGACCTGCCGGCTGCCCTTGCGGGCTTCGGCAACGACGGTTTCATGCGGCCGGGTGACCTGATCCTTCTCGCCGCTGGCGCGCAGACGCCAGGTGATGACTTCTAGCGGCGCCGCCACCGTGCGGCCGAACAATTCGCGATAGAGCTTGAAGAAACTGCCGCGCAATTCTTCAAGGAAAAGGTCTTTCGGCAGGTTACGGTCGGGCAGTACCACCGTAATCTCGTGTCCCTGCCCCACATGGCGCATATCCACGGTATAACGATTGGTGATCGTCTCCTTCGGAACGCCGGCGGCCGAAACGACTTCCGCCCCCTGAGCGGAAAGATCATCGAGCAGACGGTTCATTGCCTCGATATCCCAGGCATCGAGCGCCATCGGATGGCTTGCGGAGAGATCGACGGCGACCGGCGCGATCAGCAGGCCGATGGCGGAGCTGACGCCCGCGCCGGTCGGGCAGATGATGCGCGAAATGCCGAGCTTGCGGGCGATGCCGTAGGCGTGCACTGGGCCTGCTCCGCCGAAGGCCACCATCGGTAAAGAGCGTGGATCGACGCCGAGATCGGTCGCATGCATGGCAGCGGCCTTGCTCATGGATTCATTGACGAGATCATGGATGCCCCAGGCGCAGCGCTCGACAGACACATCGAGAGAAGTGGCCAGTTTGGACATCGCCCCGTGGGCGGCGTCCTTCGACACCTTGAACGAGCCGCCGACGAAGGATTCCGTTCCCATGTAACCGAGCAGAATATCGGCGTCGGTCACCGTCGGTTCGGTTCCGCCGCGCTGATAGGCCGCCGGACCCGGCATGGCGCCAGCGGAATGCGGGCCGACATCGAGAAGACCGAGCGGGTTCTTCGCGGCGATGGAACCGCCGCCGGCGCCAATCTCGATCATCTGGATCGACTGAATTTTCAGAGGAAAACCGGATCCCTTGCGGAAGCGCTGGTAATGCGCGACTTCGAGATCGGTGCCGACATTCGGTTCGCCATCGGGAATGAGGCAGAGCTTGGCGGTGGTGCCGCCCATGTCGAAGGAAAGAACGCTTGCTTCGCCCGCCGTGCGGCCGAATTCGGCGGCGGCGACAGCACCTGCGGCTGGGCCGGATTCGATCAGGCGAACGGGAAGTTCGGCGGCGCGACGGCTCGGCACAAGACCGCCCGAAGAGGTCATCCACAGCACCTGCCGGTCGATGCCCTTCTCAGCAAATTCCCGCTGCAGATGGGCGACGTGGCCGGACATTTGCGGGCGGGTATAGGCGTTGACCACCGTTGTCGAGGCGCGGTCGAATTCGCGCATTTCCGGGCAGACCTCGGAAGACAGCGACACGAAGATATCCGGGTCTTCCTCGCGCAGAAGGGCGGCGACGCGCTGCTCATGCTGCGGATATTTGTAAGCGTGCAGCAGGCAGACCGCCACCGAGCGGATGCCTTTTTCCTTCAGCCGTCCGGCAATCTCGCGAACGGTATCTTCCTTGAGTTCCGTCATTACCTCGCCGTCGGCGGCGATGCGTTCTTCGGCGCCAAAACTGTTGGCGCGGGTGACCAGCGGATCGGGATATTTGATGTTCAGATCATAGAGATCGTAACGCCCCTCGTTGCGGATGCGCAGCATGTCCTGAAAACCGTCGGTGGTGACGAAGCCGGTTTCAACGCCCTTGCGCTCCAGCACGGCATTGGTGACGACGGTGGTTGCGCCAAGCACCTGCAGGTTCTCGATCGCAATCGCGTCCGCATGCTTTTCGAGCAGCTCCGACACGCCCTGAACAACGGCTTCGGCCGGATTTTTCGGCGTGCTCAGGACTTTATGGAGGTGAAGTTCGCCGCTGTCGTCCAGAAGCGCGAAATCGGTAAAGGTACCGCCAGTATCGAAAGCCAGTTTTGCCATTGTTTCCCTCGAGCGACCATGCAGCCTCTCCGGCTGCCTTGTGGACCCAAATTTGAATCCGTTCACTGATGGAAAATTTGAAACGTTCGGCGGGCCTTTACCAACACAACCTCGGTCTGCCGCCATAGGGTTTGCTTATAGCGAATTCAGATGGCGCGAATGCCGGGGTGGTGGCCGCTCTTGAGCTTGGTGACGATCTCGAGAAGCACGGAACGCGCCGCCAGAGCCGGCTCGGAAAGCGGCATATGATCGGAGACGCAGAGCGACACTGTTGCATCGATGACAGGTGTTGTGAGGGGATGTAGCTGCGCGCCGCTGAAGCTCGGGGTTTCCAGAACCACCGAGGCTGGCAGGATCGTTGAGCCGAGACCGTCCAGTACCGCAGCGCTCAAAGCAGGCACGGATTCCAGTTCTGAAATGACCTCCGGTCGCGCCCTGGCTCGGGCAAGACCTTCATCGATGAGCCGGCGAAGAAAATGCGCTTTGCTCGGCAGCAGCATCGCGTGGCCATCCAGCGCCGAGAGCGGAAGCGGCTGACCGGGTTCGGCCGGCAGTTTCATATCGGCGGGCGAGACGAGGAACATTTCTTCCCGGAACAACGGCTCCAGCGTCACGCCCTTGATGGGATCGGAGGTGTAGATCAGCGCCATATCCATCTTGCCGGTCATGATCAGCTCGCTGAGGATATGGCCGAAACTGTCGTTGATATGGACCGTGATGGCGGGAAACCGCGCCCTCATCTCCTTGATGAGCGGCAGGGACAGCGCGCTGGAGGAGGAATAGGTCGCGAGCCCGATGGAGACGCGGCCGGAGACCGAGCGGGCCGAGCGGTCGATATCGGTCTGCGCCTGCTCGATCTGCTTCAGCATGATCTGCGCATGGCGATAGAGGATCAACCCGGCCTCGGTCGGCGCGATGCCGACATTGCTGCGCAACAGCAGCTGGTGCTTGAAGTGCTGTTCCAGGGACGCGATCTGCTGCGATAGCGCCGGCTGCGCCACGCGAAGAATGCCGGCGGCACGCGAAACGCTGCCGGTATCGACGATCTTGACGAAGCTCTTGAGTTTTTTGAAATCGACGCTCATCGGTCCCCACTTTTTGGGGAAATCCTAGCGCATCGGGGCGGAAACAGGAATGGATTTCTGCAAGGACGGCGCGTAATTTCAATGGGATAGAGCGTTTCACATGTCCCGAACACTGTAGACGACACAAGTGCTTTATGTAATCGGGCATTTTCGCACCCTCATTCCTGTGCTTGTCACAGGAATCCAGCCGACGCGCGTCTGCGCGGCGGGAAGAGTCCTCTCAGCCCAAGGACTTGGGCTGGCTGGATCCCTGTGACAAGCACAGGGATGAGGGACGGTGAGCGGACGGCAAAAAGCCTCCTTTGGGCCGAGCGGTCTGTCTTACCGCAGGGCCGCCACCGCACGCTCGATGCGGTCGCATGCATCCTCCAGCACTTCCATGGAGGTGGCGAAGGAAATGCGGAAATAGGGCGAAAGGCCATAGGCAGCGCCCTGAAGAGCCGCCACGCCGACGCTGTCGAGGAGATAAAGAACGAAGTCGAGATCGTTTTCGATCACCTTGCCATCCGCGGTCGTTTTGCCGATCACCCCGGCGCAGCTCGGATAGAGGTAGAAGGCGCCATCCGGCACCATGCAGGAAAGGCCGGGGATCGCGTTCAGGCGCGCGCAGGCGTAGTCGCGCCGCTGTTTATAGACCGCAACGCTTTCCGTCACGAATGTCTGATCGCCGGAAAGCGCGTGGGCTGCGGCGGCCTGGCTGACCGAGGACGGGCAGGATGACATTTGTGACTGCAACTTGTTGATGGCGGCGACGAGTGCTGCCGGCCCTGCCCCGTAACCGATCCGCCATCCCGTCATTGCATAGGATTTTGAAACGCCGTTGGTCAGAAGCACACGGTCCTTCAGTTCCGGAACGACGGCAACGAGGGTTTTCATCGGCTCGTTTCTGAACCAGACCTGATCGTAAATATCGTCGGAAAGGACCATGACATGCGGATGGCGCAGCAATACGTCGCCCAGCGCCTTCAGTTCCGCTTCGCTATAGGCAGCACCCGTCGGGTTCGAGGGAGCGTTGAGGATCAGCCACAGCGTCTTCGGGGTGATCGCCGCTTCCAGCGCTTCGGCCGTCAGTTTGAACCCCGTTTCCTCCGGGCATGCGACGATGACGGGCGTGCCGTCATTGGCGATGACCATATCGGGATAAGACACCCAGTAGGGAGCCGGAATAATCACTTCCGCACCATTCTCCACGCTTGCCATCAGCGCCAGAAACAGGATCTGCTTGGCGCCGCCGCCGACGCAGATTTCGCTATCGCTATAGGTGATGCCGAGACGTTTCTGGAAGTCGCCAATGATCGCCTTGCGCAGCGCCGGCGTGCCGTTGACAGCGGTATATTTGGTCTCTCCCCGATCGATGGCGGCATGCGCCGCCGCCTTGACGGCTTCCGGTGTATCGAAATCCGGCTCGCCCACCGTCAGGTCGGCGATGTCGCGGCCGGCGGCCTTCAATTCGCGGGCGCGGGCCGCCGCCGCCGTGCTTGGCGAAACCCTAATTTTCGACACGCGTGATGCTGGCACGAAAGTGCTCATGGTCTTTCCTCGTCTGATATAAAGCTTTGGACCAGTCAGTGCGCGGCTTCGAGTTCGCCACGCATCTTTCCGGTCAGGAACAATTCGCCAAGTTCGTCATGGGTGATCTCTGCCGGCGTGCCGTCCCAGATCACTTTGCCGAGACGGAGAATGACGGCGCGCTCAGCCACCTCCATGGCCTTTTTGGTGTTCTGCTCGACAAGCAGGATGGTCATGCCATTTGCATGCAGCCGCAGGAGTTCATCGAAGACGATGCCGATTGCGGCGGGTGAGAGACCAACCGAAGGCTCATCCACCAGCAGCACCTTCGGCCGCTGCAGAACCGCCATCGCCACTTCGAGCAATTGCTGCTCGCCGCCCGACATATTGCCCGCGAGCGTCGAGCGCCGTGTCTTCAGGATCGGGAAAAGGTCGTAGACATAATCCCGGTCCGCCTTCACCTTTGCATCGCGAATGGTATAGGCGGCCATTTGCAGGTTTTCATCGACGGTCATGACTGGGAAATTGCAACGGCCCTGCGGCACGAAGGATATGCCCTCGCCCAGAATGGCGCGTGACGACAATCCGGCGATGTTCCTGCCGCGCCAGTCGATGCCGCCTTCCTTGATGGTCGTCATACCATAGAGCGTCTTGAGTAAGGTCGATTTGCCCGCACCGTTCGGCCCCATGAGGGCCACGAATTGCCCGGCCGGCACATCCAGATCGACGCCGTTCAGGATATCGAGATTGCCGTAACCCGCGCGCAGGCCCTTGATGGAAAGATTGCTGTCAGCCGCCAAGATAGGCCTCCCTCACACGCTGGTCCTCAATGATGTCATGCGGCAGTCCTTCGACCAGTTTCGTTCCCTGATCGAGCACGACGACACGCTGGCAGATGCTTGTGACGACATCGATATTATGTTCGATGACGAGGAAGCTCACGCCGAGCGATTTATTCGCATATTGTATCGTCTCCACCACACGCTCGATGATCTTCGGATTGATGCCCGCCATCGGCTCGTCGAGCAGGATAAGCTTCGGTTCCGGCATCAGCATCGAGGCGAACTGGATGAGTTTCTGCTGGCCGCCGGACAGATTGCCGGCGGGCTGGTGGCGAACGTCCCAGAGGCCCGCCATCTTGATCAGTTCGCGCGCCCGCTCTCTCAACCCGGCCACGCGGCGGCTCGACATGCTGCCGAGGCCGAATGTCGACAGGAGCGAGGGAAAGGTGAACATCTGCCCGGCGATGATGAGGTTCTCCTCCACATCGAGCGCCTTGAAGGTCACTGTCTTCTGGAAAGACCGCAGCATGCGGCCTTCGCGGGCGATGCGGTTGAGCGACCAGCCGGTGATATCCTGCCCGTCCAGTATCACCTTGCCGGTGTCCGGCCGGGCAAGCCCGGTGCTGCAATCGAAGAAGGTGGATTTTCCCGAGCCGTTAGGCCCGATCAGTCCGGCGATCTCGCCGCGATTGATGTGCATGCTGACATCGTTGACCGCCTTCACCGCGCCATAGGACTTGCTGAGGTTCTTTATCTCGAGGATGGGAAGATGAGCCGTCATTTCGAGCCTCCGATCGCGTTCCAGAAGCGATTGATCAGGGGAGCAAAGCCCTTTTTGAACCAGAAGACGAGAACGAGAAGGCAGAAGCCATAGGCGATCATCCGCACTTCAGGAGCGACGCGCAGCGCCTCCGTCAGACCGACGAAGAGCAGGCTGCCGAACACGGTTCCCGAAATCATGCCAGCACCACCGCCAAGAACGATGATCAGCATCGTCGTGGAATAATACATCTGGAAGGTCAGCGGGCTGACCACCGTGAGGTAATGGGCATAGAGGCTGCCCCCTACCCCGGCAAAAACGGCGCTCAGCATGAAAACGATCAGCTTGTAGCGCCAGGTCGGAACGCCGAGAGACTCCGCCAGCGTTTCGTTTTCGCGAATGGCCACCATGTTGCGGCCCGCCGGCGAGCGGACGATTGCCCATGCGGCAAGCGTTCCCAGCACGCAGATGGCCAGAGCCAGATAATAGAAACTGGTGGTTCCGCTGACCGTGAAGGAGAGCGGGCCAAGCTCGAAATAGGGCTTCGGGATGCCGGAGAGGCCCATGTCGCCGCGGGTCAGCGAAATCCAGTTCTTGGCGATTGCCTGGCCGATGATGACGAAACCGAGCGTACACATGACGAAGGATGTCGAGCGAAGCCGCAAAGCCGGAATGCCGAGCGGCAGGGCGAGCGCGCCGGAGACCACGCCGGCGGCAATAAGGTTCACATAAAACGGCGTTTCATAGTGAACCGCCAGCAGACCGGCGGTATAGGCGCCGATGCCGAAGAAAGCCGCCTGCGCCAGCGATAACAGACCGGTATAGCCGACAAGCAGGTTGAGCCCGTGAGCCGGCAGCATGAAGATGAGCGCGATGATCAACGAGTGGGTAACGTAACGCGTGCCGATGAAGGGCGCGGCAAGTGCTACGACGATCAGGACGGCGGCGAGCGGAATGCGCAGATCGCGGCGGCGTGCCTGGGGAACGGTGTCTGTGAGAGACATGTCTAGTCCTCAAAATTCGAGTAAATTCGGCGGGCGCGGCTTCCAGAGCGTTTTGGCTTTTCTTCGAAACGCCAAAGCGCTCTAACTCTTTATTTTTCCGCATTTCCGGACGGAAAACCGGGTCCACTTTTCCTGGAAATGCTCTAAAAGCGCGCCTGCGTCGAAAACAGGCCGTGCGGACGCCACATCAGCATCAGGATCAGCGTTGCGAAACCCACCGTGTCGCGGAATTGCAGCCCGACATAGGTGGCGACGAGGCTTTCGGCGATGCCGAGGATCATGGCCGCGAAGAAGGTTCCCCGCACGTTGCCAAGGCCGCCCATGATGATGATAGGCAGGGTCTTGAAGGTGATGAGCTCCCCCATGCCGCCATAGACGCTGACATTGACCGGCGCGGTCAGCACGCCCGAAAGTGCTGCAAGCGCGGCGCCGAGGATGAAGGTGCGCAATACGACCTGCGAGACATCGATGCCAACCACGCCGCAACATTCGACATTCTGCGAGACCGCCCGCATCGCCATGCCGAGACGGCTATAGGTGACCATCAGTTCCAGACCGACGAAGACGATGAGGCAGACGACGAGAATGAGCACGCGCTGCTGCGCCAGCGTGAAGCCGAGAATGGAAATCGGCTCGATATAACCGCCGGCGAAAAACTTGTAGCCGCCGCCGAAGACGAAAATGATCGTGTTCTGCAGGATCAGCGCGATGCCGAGGGTGGCGAGAACGCCGGACTCCGCCGGCGCCCCCACCATTCTGCGCATCACCAGCTGGCCGACCACATAGGCCACGACCACGGTTGAAAGAACGCCGACGACGATCGAAGCCTCATAGGACAGGCCGAGATAATCGATGGCGAACCACGCCCCGAAGGTTCCAAGCATGTAATATTCGCCATGAGCGAAGTTGATGGCTCTCAGCACCCCGAAAATCATGGTCATGCCGACGGCGACGATGGCGTAGACGGAACCGGTGACGATCCCGTTTACGACTTGCTCGAGAATTGTCGAGAACATGGCTGTACCCCTCCCGTTCTGTCAGTTCGCAGGGTACTGGATTTCCGCCGTATAAGCGCCCTTGATGCTGGGCTTGCCGTTCTCGATCTGGAGAAGGATCATCGGAAGGCGCGCCTGATTGTGATCGTCGAAGGTCACTTCGCCGACCGGGCTCTTGTACTTGATCTTGGAGAGCGCCTCGCGCACCGCATTGCGATCAGCGCTGCCGGCTTGCCTGATCGCCTGGGCGAGCAGGTTGACGGTATCCCAATGCACATAGGCATGGTTGTTCGGCGCTTCTTTGTATGTGGCGGTGAATTTCTCGACGAAGGCCTTGCTGGCGGGACTATCAAACTGCGGCAGCCAGGCTGCGGCCTCAACAGCGCCTTCCATGGCTTTCGGCGCGGATTTGATCGTCTTTTCGGTGTTGAATTCACCGTTGCCGATCAGTGTAACCTTGCCGGCAAGGCCGAGTTCCAGCATCTGGCGGGCAACGATCGGCGTGGTATCGGCGAGACCATACATGATGATCGCCTGCGCGCCGTTATCGCGGATCTTCGCCAGCACGCTGCGGAAGTCGACCTCGCCTTCCTTGTAATAATCCTCGCTCAGAATTTCGCCCTTGAAGTCCGGCAGGTATTTCTTGGTGAAGGTGATGGCGGAGCGGCCGTAGTCGCTATCGACCGACAGGACGGCGAATTTGGTGAAACCACGCTGTTCGGCGGCGTATTTCGCCACGACGAAGGCCCGGTTCTCATCCGTCGGATAATTGCGGAATGTCCATTTGAAACCGCCGACGCCAGCCTGATAGGTGATCTTCGGGTTGGAGGACGCGGCGTTCAGCAGCAGAACCTCGGCATCCTCGGCGACGGGCTGCATCGCAAGCGTCACGGAGCTGGAGACATCGCCGATGACGAAATCCACCTCGTCCTGATCGATCAGGCGGCGGGTGGCCGAAACGCCTTCGACCGGCGTGCCCTGGCTGTCGGCATTGAAGAGTTCGATCTGCTGGCCGTTGATGCCGCCAGCCGCGTTGATGTCCTTTACCGCGAGTTCCGCGCCGTGCATGGAGAAAGCGCCGTAGCGCGCATTCGGGCCGCTCATCGGCGCGACGAGGCCGAGCCTTATCGTGTCAGCCGCATAAGCGGAGGCGGAGAGCGCCGGCGACAGGCTCAGGATCGGAGCGACCGCTGCGGAAACCAGTAGAAGTCTGCGAGTAATACCGTTTTTCATGTTCCCACTCCTTTTCGGATTTATCTGTTCCGGCTTTGGCCGGGCGAGCTTTTGCCGCTTTTGCGGTTCTTGTCGATTAACGTCATGCTAATCTTTCAGGCAGAGTAGGTTCATCGCCGGATATTTTGCCAACACAAGTCCTTTCTGCCGCTATAGCGTTTCCTTATGCCGGCAGTCGTTTCCCCCTATCCAGACGTCGGGTTTCGATTTTTGCATGTCTTCCATGCAGGCAAATGCCTGTATTTTTCGCGTCGGAATGGGCATATTTTATGCAATCTCATCACTGGAAACCACGAAAATGAAACTTCACGAAACCGTTCGAAACTATTTCCGCAACCGTCGCGCCGTGGCCGAACTGAGCGTGCTCGACGACAGAAGCCTTTCCGACATCGGCGTCAGCCGCTCGCATATCCGTTCCGCTGTGGAAGGCCGCCGCTAACAGGCAAAAGTGGCCGCCTTCATGGGCGTCCGCGCGCAGCTCGATCTTCAGGCGCTGAAAATTGCGCCTCAGAATCGGTAAAGCTCCTGTAGAACTCTTCTCCACATATTGGGCGGCGCTTTCAGAGCGCGGCCAAGAGGAGAGTCGAATGAACCACCCCGATTATTCCCCCGGATATTCCATTGTCGCGACAATCCCGTCTGTCGAGGACTATCTGCGCCTTCGCGCCGTGGCCGGGCTAAGCCCCTTCTCACGGGAGGCGGCGGAGAAGGGTTTGCAGGGCACGGTCTTCTCCGTGCTGGTACTGCATGCAGGTTCCGCCATCGGCATGGGCCGGCTGATCGGCGATGGCGGCTGCTTTTTTCAGGTCGTGGACATTGCAGTCGATCCCGCCCATCAGGGCCGAGGCTTGGGCAAGGCGGTCATGGAGGCGCTGATGGGCCATGTGAAGAGCGAGCTTCCCGCTTCGGCCTATGTCAGCCTGATCGCCGATGTACCGGCAAACAGGCTATACGAAAAATTCGGCTTCAAGGAGACCGCGCCGAGGTCGCTCGGAATGGCCTATCGCGTCAGCACCTCGGCTTGATCGCAGGCAGTCCGCACCGAGGGGGCCCGCCGTCGATGCGGTTCAGCCGTTCGATGCAGCTTTGAAAATCGCCAACTGATCGGCAAAGGCGCGTTTATAGGCGGGACGCGCCTCGCCCCGGGCGACATAGGCCGCGAGATTCGCGTATTCATCGAGAATGCCCGAACTTTTTATCCGTTGCAGCACCGATATCATCAACAGATCACCGGCGCTGAATGCGCCGTCGAGCCACTCGGCCTTCCCCAGTCGGTGGGATAATTCGCCAAGCCGCTTGCGAATACGTTCATCGACGATCTGCAGGCGCTCGCCGTGCCAGCTTTTATCCCTTTCGAGAAAACCGGTGACAAAATGCTCGACAATGGGCGGTTCCATGGTGCTGAGCGCGGCGAACATCCACATGATCGCGCGCGCCCGCGCATCCGCATCCTGTGGCAACAGGCCGGCATGGCGTTCGGCTATATGGAATATGATCGCACCGGATTCGAACAGGACGAGATCGCCCTCCTCATAGGTCGGGATCTGCCCGAAGGGTTGAAGCGCGAGATGCGCCGGTTCCCGCATCGCCTTGAAGGAAAGAAGGCGGACGTCATAGGGCTGGCCCACTTCTTCGAGTGCCCAGCGGACGCGCATGTCGCGGGCGAGACCCTTGCCGCCATCGGGCGAACGTTCAAAAGCGGTAATTGTGACTGCCATTGCTGTTCTCCATCACTCCCCACCCCGGAATGCCGCCGCCTGACGTTGCGTCACACTATGCGCTGGGATGAGCGAAAACAACGTCGTCGTGTTTTCGGCACAGGCTCAGGCGGCGGTGCGCTTTCGACGGGACACCCAGATCAACACCGGCAATGCGGTAAAAGAGAGTGCAGCGCCCGCCAGGAAGGTGCCGAAGGAACCATGGAGGTCCCACAGCAAGCCGGCGATGACATTGCCGACCAGCACCGCCAGACCTGTCATCAGATTGAAGATGCCGAAGGCCGTTCCCTTGAGATGTGGCGGCGCCGTTTCCGCAATCAGGGCTGCGAGCAGCCCCTGCGACAGGCCCATATGCAGGCCCCACAGAAGAATGCCGAACAGGAACAACGGAATGGAATTGGCAAAAGCGAGCGTCAGATAGGAGGCCACCAGCACGGCCACGCTCGCCGCGATAATCCCTGAGCGGCCGATCCTGTCCGAAAGCCGGCCGGCGGGATAGGCTGTCAGGCCGTAGACGACATGCATGATGACCATCGTGATCGGTATCCAAGCCGGCCGGAAGCCTGCCTCTTCGGATTTCAGCAACAGGAATGCTTCGCTGAAACGGGCGAAGGTCAGGAGCGACGCCGCGATGATGACGATCCAGACCGCCTGGTTGAGTTTCGCAAAATCGGCGAGCCGGAATGGCTTTTCGGCTTTTGGTCTTGCGGGCGCATCCGGCTCCTTCACACCGGCGATGAGGATGAACACCGCAAGGAAAGCGGGAATGACCGCGATCCAGAAAATGGCGAGCACATTTTCGCTGAGCGCGAACATCAGCCCGATGGCCGCCAGCGGCCCGATGAAGCCGCCCACCGTATCGAGCGACTTTCTGAGCCCGAACGCGGCGCCACGAATTTCAGGCGGCGTCACATCGGCAATAAGGGCGTCGCGCGGCGTTCCGCGAATGCCCTTGCCGACCCGGTCCACCGCCTTGGCGGCGACGATCCAGCCAAGCGAGGTGGCGAAGGGAAAAGCGAGTTTCGAGATTGCGCCGAGACCGTATCCAAGCACGGCGAGCATTTTCCGCCGCCTCGTCCAGTCCGCGATAATCCCGGAAAACAGCTTGGTCGTGGTGGCGATGGCAACCGACATGCCCTCGATGAAACCGACAGTGACCGCGGAAGCGCCGAGACCGGAAACGAGATAATAGGGCAGCAGCGTCTGCACCATTTCCGAAGAAATATCCATCAGAAGGCTAACGATGCCGAGCACCCAGACCGTCGCTGGAATGCGTGCCCGAACCGTTGCAGAAACAGGCGTAGAAGAAGTCGTCATGATGGCCCCCCGATCGTCTCTGGAATAATCATGTCCTCCTGAAACAATCAACCGGGCGGATATCGTGCAACCGCGACAAACAGGGAAAATCAGCGCCATCAAATCTCTGTGGGGCTGAAGCAAATACCGCCGAAGCCCGATGAAAGGGCTGGCCATTTCATGCAAAAACTCTAAGCTCCAGCGCCGGACACGGATTGCCGAGAACCATCAGTTTTTAGTTCAAATCATTAGGGAGAAAACATCAGATGAGCCTGCGTATCAACGATATAGCACCCGACTTCACCGCCGAGACCACCCATGGTCCGGTGAGTTTCCACGACTGGATCGGCGACGGCTGGGCGGTCCTGTTTTCGCATCCGAAGAACTTCACGCCGGTCTGCACGACGGAACTCGGCGCGATGGGCGGCCTGCAGCCGGAATTCGAAAAGCGTGGCGTCAAGATCATCGGTATTTCCGTCGATCCGGTCGAAAGCCATGAAAAATGGAAGAACGATATTCGCACGGCCACAGGCTTCAACGTCGATTATCCGCTGATCGGCGACAAGGACCTGAAGGTCGCCAAGCTCTATGACATGCTGCCGGCCGGCGCGGGCGACAGTTCCGAAGGCCGCACGCCTGCCGACAACGCCACCGTGCGCTCCGTCTTCGTCATCGGTCCCGACAAGAAGATCAAGCTGGTTCTCACCTACCCCATGACCACCGGCCGCAATTTCGAGGAAATTCTTCGCGCGATCGATTCCATCCAGCTCACATCCAAACATCAGGTGGCGACCCCGGCCAACTGGAAGCAGGGCGAGGATGTCATCATCACCGCCGCCGTCTCCAACGAAGATGCGATCGCCCGTTTCGGTTCCTACGACACGGTTCTTCCCTATCTGCGCAAGACCAAGCAGCCCGGCTGATTTGAAGCCTGCGATGGGGCGGTGAAACATCATCGTCCCATTCTCCCTTAGGTACGACAGCAGGCTCTAGCCGGCGTCTTGCCTGACGACGCGCAGCATGGGCCGGGCATCGAGTTCGGCGGGCGTAAAACACGCAAGAAGGTCGAAAGATGTTATGGCTTCGCCGGCAGCGAAGCGTCGCCCGTTGACGACGAGATGCCCGAGGCCGAATAGGGTGAGAAGCGCTTCCGTCGCATCTCCGGCCGGGGTTTCGAAAAGAAGATTCGTCTGGCCGAAATGTTCCAGACCCGTTGTCCAGGCCCTGATCTTTTCCCCCTCCTCCATCACGAAGGTTCCGAAGGCCAGCATCGTTGCCATTTGCTGCGGCTGGTCCAGATGGCCGTTTGCATAATTCAGATAATCATCGAGATTGGCGCGGCCGACGATCATGTCGAGATAATGCAATGCAACGGCCTGCATGGGAGCAACCTGATGAATGCCGAGCAGGGCTGAGGCGATCTCGTTATGGGCTATTTCAGGATTGTCCTCATCCGCCATGATGAGGAATTTGAACTCGCACTGATGTGTTGCGCGGCTAAAATCGTCATATGCCGCTTTGGCATCGACGCAAAAGGTCTTTGACCAGTCGACCCTGGCCTCTGCGACGGCCGGATATTGGGCCGGCGCAACCGGCGCCGCTACCATCGGCTCGGGAGTGCCGACAAAAACCCTGGTCGAACCGCGCAGGCCGTCAAACACGCCCTTTTCGCTCAGCCGCTCACATTCATACCCCTCCTCGCCCCACGCTTCTATCAGGGTCAAATCAGAGATCGTGGGTTCGCTGTCGAAATAGAGTGTCGCCTTGAAAAATTGAGTGTCGCCATTTGCCATTGCAAATCCCGTCCATGGCATTTCCTGCGCTCTATGGCTTTATGATCCCGCCATGATAGTCAAGCCGGTACGTCTCGACATGGCCCCGGTAAATGCGCTCGATGCCGGTGAAGGACCGGAATTCACCTTCATTCGTATCGACATAGACCAGATTTTCCACCGGGTGGGTGAAGCCGCCAAGGAACCGGCCCTCCCGATAGAGCGTGGAAAGCGACCGCTGAATGACCATGCCAGCCGTGGCGCCATCGATCATGTCTGGCCGGAGGATGCGGCCGTAATAACTCATCGCCCACACCGCTGCTCCCTCATGCCAGACGACCTCCTGGCCGATGAAATCGGTTCCACCGAAATAGCTGTCGATATAGTGCCAGTCGCCGCTCTGATAACCGAGATCGTGCGATCCCTTGCGCGTGGGCGTCGCGGATTTGTTGCCGCCGCCGACATAGGTGGCGGACTTGGCCTGCACGATGAACTCTTCCAGCATGGGAAACCTTTCGGGATAAGAACATAAAGGGAACATAGGCGATTTTCAGGGTGGTCGCAAGTGCGCCCCTTGCCCGGCATCGAACCCGCATTTCAGCAATGGCGGGCTTGGTAATCGCGGCGTTTGCGCTTAGAAGCATGGCAGGAATTATCCGAAAAGAGTGCCCATGCCGCAAAACCCGCAAATCTATGTCGATGCCGATGCCTGCCCCGTGAAGCCGGAGATTCTCAAGGTGGCGGAGCGGCATGGGCTGGAAGTGACCTTCGTTGCTAATTCCGGTCTGCGCCCATCGCGCGATCCCATGGTGAAAAACGTCATCGTATCCGCCGGTTTCGACGCGGCGGATGACTGGATCGCCGATCATGCCGGTGAGAACGATATCGTCATCACCGCCGATGTGCCGCTGGCCGGGCGCTGCGTCGCCAAGGGTGCGTTGGTGACCGGGCCGACGGGTCGTGTTTTTGACCAGTCGAATATCGGGATGGCGACGGCGATGCGCGATCTTGGCGCGCATCTGCGCGAAACCGGTGAAAGCAAGGGATATAATGCGGCTTTTTCACCGCGCGACCGCTCTACCTTTCTGGAGACGCTTGACCGCTTTTGCCGCCGTGTCAAAAAATGACGGCGCCAACGGAAAGGTGCCGCCCATGACCCCGGCCAATATGAAAAGTAACAGCTATCGCCGCCATCAACCTTTCGTCATTGCTTTTTTGGTCGGCGCCGTGAGCCTCGGCCTGGCGCTGGTTTTTGCGCCGCCGCTGGCGATAGAAATCGCGGCCGTTCTGTTCTTCCTGACCTACCTCATCCTGATTGCCTTTCGCCTGTCGGGCCTGACGGCGCAGCATCTGAAGGCCCATGCCGATAGCGACGACCTGCCTGCGGTCGCCATCATCGCCGTCACGCTGCTTGCCGTTGCCGTCGCGGTGGTATCGCTGTTTCAGGCCCTCAACCATACGGGCGAAACAGTCTGGGCGCTGCTCATCGCCTTCGCCTCGGTGATCTTCGGCTGGTTGACCATCCACACCATGACCGCGCTGCATTATGCCCATCTTTACTGGCGGCCGGCCATGGTGGACGGCAAACGCCAGCATCGCGGCGGCATGGATTTTCCGGGCACGAAGGAACCCTGCGGTTACGACTTTCTCTATTTCGCCGTGGTGATCGGCATGACGGCGCAGACATCGGATGTGGGGATAACCACGACCGCCATGCGCAAGGTCACGCTGCTGCACTCCATCGTTTCTTTCTTCTTCAATACGGTTCTGGTGGCGGCGGCGGTCAATGCAGCCGTCTCGCTTGCGGGCTGAACCGGGAAATTTTCACAAGGAATGGCTTCATGAACATTATTTCGCAAAATACAGCCTTTGGCGGTATGCAGGGCGTATTTTCGCACACATCGGAAACCCTGAAATCTGAGATGACCTTTGCGGTTTATGTGCCGCCGAAGGCGATCCACGAGCCCTGCCCTGTCCTGTGGTATCTTTCCGGCCTCACCTGCACCCATGCCAATGTCATGGAAAAAGGCGAATATCGCCGCATGGCCTCCGAACTGGGGCTGATCATCGTTTGCCCGGATACCAGCCCGCGCGGCAATGACGTGCCGGACGAATTGACCAACTGGCAGATGGGCAAGGGCGCCGGATTTTATCTCGACGCCACAAAGGAGCCCTGGTCCGAGCACTACCGGATGTACAGCTATGTGACGGAAGAACTGCCTGCTCTCATCGGCCAGCATTTCCGTGCGGATATGAGCCGTCAGGGCATTTTCGGCCATTCAATGGGCGGCCATGGCGCGATGACCATTGCGCTCAAGAACCCCGAGCGTTTCAAGAGCTGCTCCGCCTTTGCGCCGATCGTGGCTCCCTCTTCGGCCGACTGGTCCGAGCCGGCGCTGGAAAAATACCTCGGTGCAGATAAGGCCGCATGGCGTCAATACGACGCCTGTGCGCTGGTCGAGGACGGCGCGCGTTTTCCCGAGTTCCTGATCGATCAGGGCAAGGCCGATAGTTTTCTCGAAAAGGGCCTGCGCCCCTGGCTGTTCGAAGAAGCGGTCAAGGGCACGGATATCGGCCTGACGCTGCGCATGCATGAGCGCTATGACCACTCCTATTATTTCATTTCCACCTTCATGGATGACCATTTGAAGTGGCATGCGGAGCGGCTGGGATAAGGACGGAGAAGCAGGTTGGCGGCGCCCTGTAAGCGCCGCCGCTGCAGATTTAACCTGACATTACGGGATGCGGGCAATGACCTTGATCTCGAAATCGAAACCGGCAAGCCAGTTGACGCCGACGGCCGTCCAGTTCGGGTAAGGCTTTTGGCTGAAAATCTCCTGCTTGACGGTCATGATCGTTCCGAACTGGTTTTCCGGATCCGTGTGGAACGTCGTCACATCCACGATATCATCGAAAGTGCAGCCCGCCGCTGTAAGCGTGGCCTTGAGGTTTTCAAAGGCCAACCGGACCTGACGTTCAAAATCAGGTTCAGGCGTTCCATCGGCACGGCTGCCGACCTGACCGGAAACGAAAAGAAGGTCACCGGATCGGATAGCTGCGGAATAGCCATGCTCCTCGTAAAGCGCATGCCTGTTAGCGGGGAAAACTGCTTCGCGTGCGGTCATTTCGCGTCTCTCTTTTGGCTGAGTGGTCATGGACGAGAGAAGCGTTGCTCTTTTTAAAAGAAGGCTTCGGACGCCCATTTACATACGTTACGTATGTCAGATAGTTACATACGCGCCGCATGTCAATTATATATACGCGACGTATGTAAATTTAAGAGCGCCGAAGATGCGCCTGATTGAAGCTTGAAATATTTCGGAAGCTGCAATGCGGACGAATAGGAGTCGCGCCCTCGCCTTTTGTGTCCTGCTTATGGAAACAGAGCCGTCGCCAGCGTCGTCGGGCCGGGCCGGTTCAGTCTGAATTCGCGGATCACGCGTTCGGCGACGCCATAGGCAAGTTCCTGCTCTATCGACTGATTATCGAAGCTGACGACGGTGGCGGTGAATTTGGCCTCGGCGATCACCTCTCCCGTCGCGACGGCGGCGGCGCGGACGATGACCTTGGCCGACGCCCTTTCCCCGAACAGGAACGGGCCGCGTGTAACGGATGCGAGACGGATGGTCAGTACCACGCGCGGCCGGGTTTCTCCACGCGCCGTTGTTTTGATCGCATTCTGCACCTGCGCATGAATGGACTGCATCAGCGCCGGAGCGACATCCGGGCGTGCGGCGACGAATGCGCCGCGCACATCGTAAAGCAGCCGGTCAGTATTGGTCGCTTCCGGTTCCAGCCTGAAAGACATGAGCGTGAAACACGCCAGCACAAGAATGCCAAGGCGTTTCAACGAGGTGGTCATGATCAGCGGCTCCCCTAACGTGAGGTAACCGCATATTCGGCCATCAGGGTTAGAAAAGCGTTAAGAGGCGCTCTTGAGCGACTCCAGAACATTGAGTGCCGCGCGCATATCGACAAGCCTGACGGCGCGGCGCTCCAGCGCCTCCTCGTCCTCGCCCCATTGCTCGGCGGTCCAGTCCTCGTCCAGATGGGCAAGCGCCCAGGCTTCCTCCAGCGTCAATTGCCCTTCCGCCAGTGCAAGGGCCAAAATGGCGGAGCCGGTCAGCGATGTCATGGTGTGAAGAGCGGCAAGCGCAATCGGTGTGTCGTATTTCTTCAGCGTTACCGCGAAAGCCGCGATGGCTTCGCGCGGCTGGTCCTGATGCATCACGCCTTCGACGAGAATGAAGCGCGCTCCGAGCACATTGGCCGCCCAGTCCAGAACCGGATCCCAATGGTCCGTCTGCCGCGCAACCAGCGCTTCCGGATCGCCGGCGCGATAGCAGAGGAGATCGGAAGACGAAAAACGGAGTATGTCCTCAAAAACAGCCTGCGTGTCGTTGGCGACGCCATCAATGGCCGTGTTCACATGTCGCGAGACGGGCATGACCACCGGATTGACCACTTCTTTCTGGGCATCCCATTCATCGCGAAGCAGTTCCGCCAGCGCACGCGTCGGAACGGTCAGCGGCTTCTTGGCGGGGGTGCGCAGCGGCTTGCCATCGAGAAGGATGGTAAAACCGCCCTCTTCCGCCTCGCCGACGGTGACATCCTTGTAGAACCGCTTCGGCAGAGGTTTCTGCATCTGGATCTGCGCGCGCAGGATCGGGTCGGGATGGCTCAGGCCCTCCGAAAGGTCGTTCAGGAGATCACGCATGGCACGTCCTCGTCAGTCGGATAGAAAGGTTATTCAAGAATATCGGCCGGAACATAGGCCGGAATTTCGCGCGGGTGGCTGACGACCGCATCCGCGCCCGCCTTCCAGAGATCGTCGACCGAGGCATAACCCCAGGCGACGCCGATTGCTTTCGCGCCTGCAGCCTTGGCCATCTGCATGTCATAGATCGCATCGCCGATAACCACAGTATCGGCCGGAACCATGCCGGTTTCATGGCAGCATTCCATCACCATGGCCGGATGCGGCTTGGAGGGGCAATCATCCGCCGTGCGCGAAACGATGAAGTGATCGGCAAGGCCGTGGGTCTGTAGGATATGGGTAAGACCGCGCCGGCCCTTGCCGGTCACAGCGCCGATCAGCACATCGTCGCGTTTCGAAAGCATATCGATCAGCGTGGCGATACCGTCGAAAAGCGGCACGGTCATTTCCGGCCGCTCCCGCAGGGGATGGTAGATTTCCCTGTAACGTTCCGTCATCGCCTTCGCTTCATCATCCACATGCGCCTTGCCGAGCATGCGGGCGATGGCGATATCCAGCGTCAGACCGATGATCGCCTTGGTTTCGGAGATATCGGGGCGCGGCTTGCCGAAATCGGCGAAAGTATCGGCCATGACGGCATGGATCAGGCCGGCGCTATCCACCAGCGTTCCGTCGCAATCGAAAAGAACGAGTTTCATGGGCTGTCAGTCTTCCCTATCGCCATCGGCCACGTCGAGACCGAGCAGGTTCCAGGTCTGTACCATATGCGGCGGCAGGGGTGCGCTGACCCGAAGCCGGCCGCCATTCGGATGCGGAATGTCGATATGGCGTGCGTGGAGATGCAGGCGCTTCTGGATGCCGCCCGGGAAATCCCAGTTCGGATCGTCGATATAATATTTCGGATCGCCGATGATCGGGTGACCCATATGCAACGCGTGCACGCGCAGCTGATGGGTGCGGCCGGTATAGGGTTCCATTTCCAGCCAGGCGAGGTTCTGCGCGGCGGTATCGATGACGCGGTAATAGGAAACGGCGTGATCGGCCCCCTCCTCGCCATGCTTGGCAATACGCATGCGATCGCCATCCATCGTCTGTTCCTTGACCAGCCAGGTGGAAATCTTGTCCTGATGCTTGCGCGGCACGCCCTTGACCAGCGCCCAATAGGTCTTCTTGGTATCGCGTTCGCGGAAGGCGGCGGTCAGCTTCTGCGCAGCACCGCGGGTGCGGGCAACCACCAGCACGCCCGACGTATCGCGGTCGAGGCGGTGCACCAGACGCGGCTTTTCGCCCTTCTGGTTGGTCCAGGCTTCCAGCAGCCCGTCGATATGGCGGGTGACGCCCGAACCGCCCTGCACGGCAATGCCGGCCGGCTTGTTGAAAACGAAGACCTTGTCGTCCTCATGCAGCAGCATGCGCGCCAGAAGCTCGCCATCTTCGGAATGCTTGAGGTCCTTCGATCCGATGGGGCCGCTCTTGACCTTGAGATCGGAATCGACCGGCGGTACGCGCACCATCTGTCCCGGCTGCACGCGCGCATCCGTCTTCACCCGGCCGCCATCCACACGCACCTGTCCGGAGCGCAGAAGCTTCTGCAACTGCCCGAAACCAAGTCCCGGATAATGAATCTTGAACCAGCGATCGAGGCGCATACCGGCCTCGTCGGCCCCGACCTTGATATGCTCGATACCTGCCATGAAATTTCCAGTCTTTCTGTCCTGATCGCGCGCTCACATCTCTGGCGCGCCGTTTGGACCAAGCCTTTAGAACAAACTGCGGCCCAAGGCCAGCCCGGCGAAAACCGCCGCGATGGAAACCGCAAGGCTGGCAAGCACGTAAACGGCCGACAGCCCGAGCGCGCCGCGCTCGAACAGCGCGACCGCATCGAGCGAGAAGGACGAGAACGTGGTGAACCCGCCGAGCACGCCGGTGACGAGAAACAGGCGCATTTCCATCGAGGCATTCAGTCGCCGCGCCACAAGCTCGACCAGCAGACCGATCAGGAAAGATCCGACCACATTGACGACAAGGGTTCCCCAGGGGAAATTCGGTCCGGCCAACCGCATGCTCCAGACCCCGACCAGATAACGGAACACGGAACCGATTGCGCCGCCTGCAGCGACAAGGGCGATATTGATCATGGGGAATTGTGTCTCCGGAAGAAATCGTCGGACCGGACGGTCCAGGACATTTTTAGACCATGGGAACCGCTGGCGAAACCCCTTTGCCCGGCGCTTTCGGCTGTTAAAATACGATTAAATTGCAGCTGTGCGATTTAGCCTTCCAACAATGGGCAACTGTTAATCTACGGTTTTTCAGGGTCGGCGAAGATGGCCGGAGGTTCGATGACACAGGTTCTTTCCGTTTCCGCGAATACAGCGGCCTATGCGCTGGAGGCCATGAAGCCGCCGCAACGCGTGCCGCGCAAGAGCGAGGTTGAAGAGGCCATTCACGAACTGGCGCGCAAGGCCGAACACGGGGACGACTTCCAGCTCAGGGGCCTGATGACGACGATCAAGCCGCCGGCCCTCACCCTCTATTTCCTGATAGCAAGCAGCCAGCGCCAGGAGCCACAGGCGACACTGGAGCAGGCCGTGGAGGCCTACGAGGAAAACAGCTTCACCTCGAAATCTGAAGGTAATTTATAGATCAGGTGGATATATAGATATTTTAATGTCAATTCTTCAGTTTCGCACCGTATAGGCGGAATCCCCGTATTCAGCCTGGTGTCAGATTGATCTTCTAGAGATCTTCGACCGAGTTCCGGAAAATCACGTGAGCAAATGCCACCCTGCCTTTTCCGCCACGGCGCTGAAGAACAAACACGATAGATAAAAATTTGCGGCTACCGGACCTGTCACGCGTTCCGGTAGCCGTTTTTCATCCGTCAATTATGCTGGTGGTCGCCGCCGCCCTTGGCTGCGCCTGCGGACAGCACGATCTCCACCTTGCCGGCCTTTTCGAAGATGAGCGTTACCGGCACTTTGTCGCCTTCGGCAAAGGGCTTCTTCACATCGAAGAACATCATATGCAGGCCGCCGGGCTTCAGCTCCACCGTCTGGCCGGCGGGAATGACGATGCCGTCATCCAGCTTGCGCATTTTCATGACGTCGTTGACCATGGCCATCTCGTGAATTTCAGCACGTCCGGCGGACGAAGATTCGACACCGATCAGCTTGTCGTCGCTATCGCCGGCATTCTTGATCGTCACGTATCCACCGCCCACGGGCTGGCCCGGCAGCATGGCCTTGGTCGTTCCGTCCGATACTTCGAGGCTGCCGGCCTTCACGACATCCATATCCATGGTGGAGTGATCATGGCCGCCGGCATGCGCAGCTTTTGCGGCAACGCGAATGGTGGGAGCGGGACTTTTCAGGGAATGCGGATCGACGCCGGCCGCTGCCACTTCGTCCCAGGAAACCTTGCCCTTGTCGCCGCAGAGCTGCGTTACCTTGAATGGCAGGTCCTGCCCCGCTTCTATACCGGAGATTTTTCCCTGCACGGCGAAGGTGTCGTAGAATTCATCCGGCAGGTTACCGCCCTTCCAGCGGATTTCGACCGGTCCGCTTTTAATCTCCTTGCCGTGGTTCTTGTAGGCCTTCTGGTAGTCTCCCTTGATGACCTCCAGTTCCCAGCCAGCCTTGGGCTGCGGCTTCGCGGAAATGAATCCTTCCGGCAGCTTGATCTGAACTTCGGTGGTGGCGAGCCCGCCTTCGCAGCCATGCGGCACCTGGAGGGCGGCAACGACGGTGCTTTCCTGTTCGGCCGAACCGTCAACGAATGTGGCGTGGGCGAAAGCCTGCGCGGTCGAAACCGAGGCGACGAAAAGGCTGCAGGCGATGATCTTGGTGGTTTTCATTTGCTTGTCCCTGCGACTGCTATCCCTCTGGGTCCGCGCAGCCGCTCCGTGCCGCCAAAGGCGGCGATGATCCCGTAAAACGAAAAATCAGGCTGACAGGGACGGAGGGCCGCGCGCGGCGGGCTTCTGGATCGTCAGCACGGAGCGGAAGCTCCATTCCGCACGCAGGCGATTGTCGAGCCAGGCAAATTCAGTCTTCAGCCAGCCAGCCGTATCGGGCATCGGCAGAAGAATGGACGAGGCCAGGAGGCAGGCCTCGCAAAACAAGATGGCGTCGCCGGAATGGGCGGGGTCTTCCTTGGTATGGGAAGCATTGACGCCGTTGCCATGGCCAAGGCAGATTTCCGCAAAGGTGCCGTCCGGCAGTCGGTAACTCTCATCCAGCGCAACGGCGGGGGCTGTGGCAAGTGCCGGCTTGTGGGCAAAACCGAGAGACAACATCAGGGTCGCACAGAAAATGCGAAGCATTTTCTCTATCCCCATCAGCCGTCGTGTTCGATTTGCATCCATATCCTAGGCGATATCCCTGTTTCTCTCCGATTTCAAAGGGGAATTTTGCCGCAGGCCAGACCGTCGCAAGGGAACAATAGATGCCAGGCGGCATTTTCCTGCCGCAACCATCGTTCAAGGGAGGCCCGACAATGCCAGCCAAATCGAAGGCCCAGCAGAAAGCGGCGGGTGTCGCACTGGCGGCCAAACGCGGAGAAATGAAGAAATCCAGTTTAAAAGGTGCTTCAAAAAGCATGGAGAAGTCCATGACAGAAAAGGAACTTGAGGATTTCGCATCGACGAAACACAAGGGTCTGCCGGAGAAAAAATCCGACTGAAGGAAGCCGCCGAGACCATCTGTCGCCGCAGATCGCTGCGTCGATGGCGCAGATGGAGCAAGAATCTGTTCAGATGCGTCATTTGGTCCTTGCCAATAACGGGTCTTCGAAGATAATGAGCGTCGCATCATCGTTGGGAGAAACCGCTTCACTGCGGTGCCGAAGGAGCAACCGCCCCGGAAACTCTCAGGCAAAAGGACCAGCGGTGACGACGGAACTCTGGAGAGAAGCCACCTTTCATCAAGGACGGCTCGCCGAAGGGATAACAATCTCAGGCGACAAGGACAGAGGGGGCTCTTGAACCCGGCGCGTTTTTCGCGTCATGACCTGAGCCCGCGCGATCTTTCGCGCAACCCTGGAGGCGTCCTTGGACGATACCGCCGAGCTTCAAATCACGCCGCTCAATTCCCTGCACATTTCGCTTGGCGCCCGCATGGTGCCTTTCGCCGGTTATGACATGCCGGTGCAATATCCGGCCGGCGTTCTGAAGGAACATCTCCAGACCCGCACCTCCGCCGGTCTTTTCGACGTGTCCCATATGGGTCAGGTGATCGTGAAGGCGAAGTCCGGCAACAATGAAGATGCCGCGCTCGCGCTGGAAAAACTG
The DNA here is from genome assembly GCF_001526585.1 of Agrobacterium sp. LY4. Classification (NCBI taxonomy): domain Bacteria; kingdom Pseudomonadati; phylum Pseudomonadota; class Alphaproteobacteria; order Hyphomicrobiales; family Rhizobiaceae; genus Agrobacterium; species Agrobacterium sp. LY4. The sequence goes on from NZ_ASYA01000012.1 coordinate 124,716, forward strand.
GTGCCGGTGGATATTCTCGGCCTGAAGGAAGGCCGGCAGCGTTACGGTTTCTTCACCGACGAAAACGGCGGTATTCTCGACGACCTGATGATCACCAATCGCGGCGATCACCTGTTTGTCGTCGTCAACGCTGCCTGCAAGGGTGCCGATGTCGCCCATATGAAGGCGCATCTTTCCGACGCCTGCGAGATAACGCTTCTCGATGACCGGGCGCTCATCGCGCTACAGGGACCGCGCGCGGAGGCCGTTCTGGCTGAACTCTGGGCCGGCGTCTCGGAAATGAAATTCATGGATGTGCAGGAAGTGCCGCTGCATGACGTGCCCTGCATCGTCTCCCGTTCCGGTTATTCCGGTGAAGACGGCTTTGAAATCTCCGTGCCCGCCGACAAGGCCGAAGAGATTGCCAAAGCCCTGCTCGAGCATCCCGATTGCGAGCCGATCGGGCTTGGTGCGCGCGACAGCCTGCGCCTCGAAGCCGGCCTTTGTCTTTATGGCAACGATATCGATACCACGACCTCCCCCATCGAAGCCTCGCTCGAATGGGCGATCCAGAAAGCGCGCCGCGCTGGCGGCGACCGCGAGGGCGGTTTTCCCGGCGCAGAGCGCATTCTCGGCGAACTGAACGATGGCACATCGCGCCGCCGCGTCGGCCTGAAGCCGGAAGGCAAGGCGCCGGTGCGCGGCCATTCGAAGCTGTTTGCTGATGCCGAAGGCAAGACGGAAATCGGTGAAGTGACCTCGGGCGGTTTCGGTCCTTCGGTCGAAGGTCCCGTCGCCATGGGTTACGTCCCTGTTTCCCACGCTGCTCCCGGTACGGCTGTCTTTGCGGAAGTGCGCGGCAAATATCTGCCCGTCGCCGTCGCCGCCCTGCCCTTCATCAAGCCCACCTATAAACGATAATCTTCATCCCATCTCCGGAGAGAATACGATGCTGAAATTTACCGCAGAACACGAATGGCTGAAGTTCGAAGGCGATATCGCCACCGTTGGCATCACCAGCCACGCCGCTGAACAGCTTGGCGATCTCGTTTTCGTCGAATTGCCGGAAGTGGGCGCCACCTTCTCCAAGGATGGCGACGCGGCGACCGTTGAATCCGTCAAGGCGGCTTCCGACGTCTATTGTCCGCTGGATGGCGAAGTGGTGGAAATCAACCAGGCCATCGTCGACGATCCCTCGCTGGTCAATTCCGACCCGCAGGGCGCCGGCTGGTTCTTCAAGCTGAAGCTTTCCAACGCCGCAGATGCCGAGACGCTGCTCGACGAGGCAGCCTATAAGGAGCTGATCGCGTAATGACGACGCCCACCGAATTCCATTTCACCGACTATCAGCCCTATGATTTCGCCAACCGGCGTCACATCGGGCCGTCGCCGTCGGAAATGGCCGAGATGCTGAAGGTCGTTGGCTATAAGAGCCTCGACGCCCTGATCGACGCCACCGTTCCCTCTTCCATCCGCCAGAAGGTGCCGCTGACCTGGGGTGCCGCGCTGACCGAACGCGAAGCGCTCGACCGCCTGCGTGAGACGGCCAACAAAAACCAGGTTCTGACCTCGCTGATCGGCCAGGGTTATTACGGCACCATCACGCCGCCGGTCATCCAGCGCAATATTCTGGAAAACCCGGCCTGGTACACGGCCTATACGCCCTACCAGCCGGAAATCAGCCAGGGCCGTCTTGAGGCGCTGTTGAACTACCAGACCATGGTCTGCGATCTGACCGGTCTCGATGTTGCCAACGCATCACTGCTCGACGAGGCGACGGCGGCTGCCGAAGCCATGGCGATGTGCCAGCGCGTCGCGAAATCCAAGGCGACCGCCTTCTTCGTTGACGCCAATTGCCATCCGCAGACCATCGCGCTGATCGAGACCCGCGCGGCCCCGCTCGGCTGGAAGGTGATTGTCGGCAACCCCTTTACCGATCTCGACCCGGTCGATGTGTTCGGTGCGATTTTCCAGTATCCGGGCACGCACGGCCATGTCAGCGATTTCTCCGGCCTGATTTCCCGCCTGCACCAGACGGGCGCGATTGCCGCCGTCGCCGCCGATCTTCTGGCGCTGACGCTTCTGAAGTCGCCCGGCGAAATGGGCGCGGATATCGCCATCGGCACCTCGCAGCGCTTCGGCGTTCCGGTTGGTTACGGCGGTCCGCATGCGGCTTACATGGCGGTCAAGGACGCACATAAGCGCTCCATGCCCGGCCGTCTGGTCGGCGTTTCGGTCGATGCACGCGGCAACCGCGCCTATCGCCTGTCGCTGCAGACACGCGAGCAGCATATCCGCCGCGAAAAGGCGACGTCGAACATCTGCACCGCGCAGGTACTGCTCGCCGTCATGGCCTCGATGTATGGCGTCTTCCATGGCCCGCAGGGTATCAAGGCAATTGCCCAGCAGACCCACCAGAAGGCCGTGCTGATGGCCAAGGGGCTGGAAAAGCTCGGCTACACCATCGAGCCGGAAACCTTCTTCGACACGATCACCGTTGAAGTCGGCCATATGCAGGGCGTCATCCTGCGTTCGGCCGTGGCGGAAGGCGTGAACCTGCGCAAGGTCGGCGCCACCAAGATCGGCATGAGCCTTGACGAGCGCACGCGCCCGGCAACGCTGGAAGCCGTCTGGCGCGCTTTCGGCGGCAATTTCTCGATCTCGGATTTCGAGCCGGAATATCGCCTGCCGAAGGAACTGCTGCGCACCAGTCAGTATATGACGCATCCGATCTTCCACATGAACCGTGCCGAAAGCGAGATGACCCGTTACATCCGCCGGCTTTCGGATCGCGATCTGGCTCTCGACCGCTCGATGATCCCGCTCGGTTCCTGCACCATGAAACTGAATGCGACAGCGGAAATGCTGCCGATCACCTGGCCGGAATTTTCCGACATCCATCCCTTCGTGCCGGCCGATCAGGCGCTGGGCTACAAGGAGATGATCGACGATCTCTCCGAAAAGCTGTGCTCGGTCACCGGTTACGACGCCTTCTCCATGCAGCCGAATTCCGGCGCGCAGGGGGAATATGCCGGGCTTCTGACCATCCGCAACTACCACCTCGCCAATGGCGGCACCCATCGTGACGTCTGCCTCATTCCGACTTCCGCACATGGCACCAATCCTGCCTCCGCGCAGATGGTCGGCATGAAGGTGGTGCCGGTGAAGGTGCGGGATAACGGTGACATCGATATCGATGATTTCCGTGCAAAAGCAGAGCAGTATGCGGAAAACCTCTCGTGCTGCATGATCACTTACCCGTCCACCCACGGCGTGTTCGAGGAGACGGTTCGCGAGATCTGCGAGATCACCCACAAGCATGGTGGACAGGTCTATCTAGACGGCGCCAACATGAACGCCATGGTCGGTCTCGCCCGTCCCGGCGATATCGGTTCTGATGTTTCGCATCTCAACCTGCACAAGACCTTCTGCATTCCGCATGGCGGCGGTGGCCCCGGCATGGGACCGATCGGCGTCAAGGCGCATCTTGCTCCTTACCTTCCCGGTCATCCGGCGACGGACGGCCGTGAGGGTGCGGTGTCTGCTGCCCCGTTTGGTTCGCCGTCGATCCTGCCGATTTCCTGGAGCTATTGCCTGATGATGGGCGGCGAAGGGCTGACGCAGGCGACCAAGGTGGCGATCCTCAACGCCAACTACATCGCGGAGCGGCTGAAGGGCGCTTACGACGTGCTCTACAAGTCCGAAACGGGACGTGTGGCGCATGAGTGCATTATCGATACCCGCCCGCTGGCAGATAGCTGCGGCGTGACGGTGGACGATGTCGCAAAGCGCCTCATCGACTGCGGTTTCCATGCGCCGACCATGAGCTGGCCGGTTGCCGGCACGCTGATGATCGAGCCGACGGAATCCGAAACCAAGGCGGAAATCGATCGTTTCTGCGATGCCATGCTGGCTATCCGCGAGGAAGCCCGCGACATCGAGGAAGGCCGTGCGGACAAGACCAACAACCCGTTGAAGAACGCGCCGCATACGGTGGAGGACCTCGTCGGCGAATGGGATCGTCCCTATAGCCGCGAAAAGGGCTGCTTCCCGCCTGGCGCGTTCCGCATCGACAAATACTGGTCGCCGGTCAACCGCATCGACAATGTCTATGGTGACCGCAACCTCATCTGCACGTGCCCGCCAATGGAGGCTTACGCCGAAGCGGCGGAATAAGGCATCAGTGCGAACCGACATGAGAAGGCCCGGAGCGATCCGGGCCTTTTTTCGTTATGGCAAGGTTTTCGTTATCTGGCGATCACGCTTCCGCATGGTTGATCCTGGCATAGCCCGTGTTAAACAGATGACGCTGCGACATGGGGATGGAGTGGGAATGCGTCTGATTTGCCTGAACGGCTGGGGCGGAAAGCTCCACGACAAACTTGTCCCCTATATCGCCTCGTCCGATCCCGATATCTTATGTCTGCAGGAAGTGGTGCACACACCGGCCGCCACGCAGGACTGGCTGAGTTATCGCGATCACGGCATTGACTTGCCGCAAAGGGCGAATTTCCTGCGGGATGTCGCGAACGCTCTGCCCGATCACGTAGCAGTGTTCTGTCCCGCGGCGCAGGGCGATCTCTGGCAGGGCGAGACTCGATATCCTTCCCAATGGGGACTGGCGACCTTCGTGCGCAAGTCCATCGCCATCGTTGCGCAGGCGCAGGGTTTCGTGCATGGCGCCTTCTCTGCGGATGGATATGGCGATCACCCACGTTCACGCACGGGCCACGCCATCAGGGTTTTTGACTTCATGACCGGTCAGCCCGCCGTCATCGCCCATATGCATGGGCTGCGCGACCTCGACGGCAAGCACGATACCGCCGCCCGTCTGGCGCAGGCAAAACGCCTCGTCCAACTTGTGAAAAACATTGCGGAGGATGGCGACCGGATCGTCGTCTGCGGCGACTTTAATGTTCTGCCTGAGAGCGAAACCTTCGCCGTGTTGAAGGAACTGGATCTCACCGAACTTGTCACCACGCGCGGCTTTACCGATACCCGGACCTCGCATTATGCCAAACCGAACCGCTATGCGGATTACATGCTGGTCAATCCGGCTGTGGAGGTCGATCACTTCGATGTGGCAAGACAGCCTGAGGTCTCGGACCATTGCCCGCTGCTGCTCGAGTTCCGCTAAGATTCAAACATCCCAACGGCCTTTTTCTCATGGCTGTCTCAGCGTACAAGCCGGATATCGCTTGTCACCACCGTCTTGCCAGTCCGCGCGTCCTTGTCGGTGGTGCGCAACCGCAGGCCATTATCGCCAACCTTTTCAATGGTCATGGCGGCGACACGGTCACCGTTGATATCGCGATTCCAGCGGACGGTCAGGTTGATCGCATTTCCCTGTCTCGTGCCGGAAAGGGCAGACGGGCGGCCGGAAGGGCCGGTATAAGCGCCGCTATAGCGCCCACCCTTCGCTGAGAGATCGGCGGCGATTGCGCGCCTTACCACAAGCAGTCCCCGGCAAGTGCCGGACATGTTGAGCGAAGATGCTCCGGTATTGGAGTTGAGCGTACAGTTCACGCTGATCGGCGGCGTGCCAATGCGGGTAATCACGGTTCCCTTACCCGCCCAGGCGCCTTTCAGCGACGAGAGGAATTCGCGTTCATCCGCATGCGCGGGCTGTGCGCCGAGCAATCCGGCAGAAAATAAAATCGCAAAAGCCTTGGTCTTCATGGCGAGTATCCGTTTTTTCCACGAAGGCTAACTCGCTCGCGCCGGCAAACGTTCCTTCGGCCTGTTCTGCAACCGTCAAAAATATCGGCGGACCAATATTTCCGTTGTGTCGGTGCAACCAAATGCGGGCACAGATGTTTCTCGCCAGCCTCGATCGATTTCCCATCCTTTCGCGCATATTTTCGGAGCATATTTCATGACGACAATCGGCGTTCCGGCAGCGCGCGGCAGGCTTCCTTCCGGTGGTCTGCCCCGCAGCGGCGGCATTTCAGACCGCACGCTTTTTGCCCTTGCAGCGCTGAACTTTTTCCTCGCCGATGCCCGCGACGGCCTTGGGCCGTTTCTGGATGCCTTTTTAGCGACAAAGGGCTGGTCTTCGCTTTCGCTGGGCATGATTGCCACGGTGGGCGGCCTCGTCGGTCTGCTTGCCACGCCGCTCTGTGGCGCGCTGGTGGATGGCACGACGTGGAAAAGGCTGCTGATCGCCATTCCCGTCATCCTCGTGACCATCGGCGCGCTGATCACGCTGATCTTTCCGGATGCATGGATAGTCTGGACCGGTCAGATCATGACGGCCGTCGTCGGCGCCGTGGTCGGGCCGGCACTTGCTGGCCTCACGCTCGGCCTTGTCGGCGAACGCCTGTTCTCCCATCAGATTTCACGAACGAGTTCTGGAACCACGGCGGCAATTTTGCATCGCTTTTCGCGACCTATGTGGTGGTTACCTTCTTCGGCATGAACGGTATCATCGGCCTCATGCTGCTGACCGCTGCAGGCGCATTGGTCGCGACGGCGGCCATCGACCCCGATCGAATCGACCACAACGTCGCCCGCGGCCTTGCCGAAGACAAGGGAGAACCCGGCCCGTCCGGCATCAAGGTGCTGCTGCAGGAGCGCGGGCTGATCTTTCTCGCCATCATTCTGCTTGTTTTCCACTTCGGCAACGCGCCGATGAGCCGGTTGATCGCGCAGGATTTCGCCATCGAACTGCAGACGCCCTTCCGAACCACCGCCATCATTACCGGCGTCGCGCAATTCGCGATGATCTTCGTTGCCGCAATGGCCCCATGGCTGATACGCCGTTTCGGTCTCTCGACCGTTTTCATCATCGCGCTGATCGCGTTGCCGATACGCGGTCTCCTCGCCTCAGCCTTCACGGATTTCTGGGTGATCTTCCCGGTGCAGTTTCTCGATGGCGTTGGCGCGGGCCTGCTCGGCATCGTCACCCCGGTTGCGGTGGAGAGGATTTTGAAGGGCACCGGTCGTTTTAATGTCGGCCTTGCCAGCGTCATGATGGTTCAGGGTATCGGCGCATCGTTCAGCAATGTCGTCGCAGGCTGGCTGGTGACGAAGGGCGGTTATTCGCTGTCGCATCTCGTCGGCGGCGGCATTGCCGCTATCGCCATCGGGCTTTTTATTCTTCATCGCAACGAGATAGCGCCGAAACAGGATGACGACGCCGCCTCTCACCAACGGCACTGAAGGCGCAAACAAAAAGGAGGCCTGACGGCCTCCTGAAATCTCATCGTTTGTTGTCTGATCAACCGACGAAAGCGCGCTCGATCACGAATTCGGCGGGCTTGTTATTGGCGCCTTCGTTCAGACCGGCCTTTTCCAGAAGCTCCTTGGTGTCCTTCAGCATCGCCGAGGAGCCGCAGATCATGCCGCGATCGATTTCGGGATCGAGCGCCGGCACGCCGAGATCCGCAAACAGCTTGCCGTTTTCGATCAGCGTGGTGATACGGCCCTTGAAGGGGTAATCTTCGCGGGTGACGGTCGCATAGTGCTTCAGCTTGTCGCCGACGATCTCGTTCAGGAATTCGTGGTTGCGAATTTCCTCGACCAGATCGAAGCCGTATTTCAGCTCGGCCACGTCGCGGCAGGTATGGGTGAGGATAACTTCCTCGAACTTCTCATAGGTCTCCGGGTCACGGATCAGGCTCGCGAAAGGCGCTATGCCGGTGCCGGTGGAGAACATGTAAAGCCGTCTGCCGGGCGTCAGCGCATCCAGAACCAGCGTGCCTGTCGGCTTCTTGCGCATCAGCACCGTATCGCCGGGCTTGATCGCCTGAAGATGCGATGTCAGCGGACCGTTCGGAACCTTGATCGAGAAGAATTCCAGTTCCTCGTCCCAGGCGGGGCTGGCGATGGAATAGGCGCGGTAGATCGGCTTGTCGCCGACCATCAGGCCGATCATGGCGAATTCGCCGGAACGGAAACGGAAGCCGGCCGGGCGCGTCATGCGGAAACGGAACAGGTGGTCGGTATAGTGCTCCACCGATAAAACCGTCTCGGCGTAAACACCGTCAGGTATCTTGATCGCGAAATCTTCCGTCTTGGCTGGCGCGTTCATTTCAGGTTCCGTCCATTCTTATTCGATGCGACATTCTCCGACCGGGCAATTATACCATTTTTGCTCCGGTTTGAAGGCATGAGAATGTCAATACTGCCATGTGCGTAGGAAATATGTATCAAAAACTCATATTTCCACGCAACGTGTCATAGAGACGCACGACGACGCCAGCTATAGGCCTCACCGCCGCTCGCCGGCTTGGCTGTCGGCTGGTAATAAACCGGGATTTCCGGCAGGCGATTTTCGGACAGTCGGCGGATGGCCGTGCCGTTCGTCACCGCAAAGCTGGTGAAGCCGGTGCGAAGCATCAGCGGCACCTGATCGATCAGGACGTCGCCAACCGCCCTCACCTCGCCCGCAAAACCGAGACGGCTGCGCAGCAGCGAGGCGTGGCTGAACCCGCGACCGTCATTGAAGGCCGGGAAGCTTACGGCGACAAGGTCGATACGGTGGAGATAAGGTCCGAGCCGCGTCACATCGTCGGCGGGCGTGATCAGAACGCCGAGACCGATATCGTTGCTTTCGGCGGCACGAACCAGAAAATCGGCAAGCGGCAGCACGGGCTTCTGCTCCGCCGTCGCTTTCACTTCTTCCGTTTCGATCACCCAGGGATCGTTTTCCACGAAGCCGTCGCGGTTCCAGATTTTCGTCATCGCATTCTCCTCAGGCGGCTTCTGCAGCGGAACCGTAGAGCGCATCCTTGAATGGCTGCGGTCCAACGCGGCGATAGGCTTCGAGGAAAATTTCTTCCTTCGAAAGGCGAAGCCCGAGATAGGTGTCGACGATGGTTTCGATGGCGTCGGTGACTTTTTCCGGCTCGAAGCCACGGCCGATGATTTCACCGATCGAGGTGTTCTCATCGCCCGATCCGCCAAGCGTGATCTGGTAGAGTTCCGCGCCCTTCTTTTCCACACCCAGCAGGCCAATATGGCCGACATGGTGGTGGCCGCAGGCATTGATGCAGCCGGAAATCTTGATCTTCAGCTCACCGATTTCCGCCTGACGCTCCGGCGAACCGAAGCGGGTGGAAATTTCCTGCGCCACCGGAATGGAGCGCGCATTGGCGAGCGCGCAATAGTCCAGCCCGGGACAGGCAATGATATCGGTGATCAGCCCGGCATTGGCGGTCGCAAGGCCAGCGCCTACCAGCGCGCGATAAACCGGCTCGAGATCGGCCAGCGCCACATGCGGCAGGATGATGTTCTGCTCATGGCTGATACGGATTTCATCGAAGGCATATTCCGCGGCGATATCGGCGACGAGTTCCATCTGCTCATCGGTCGCATCGCCCGGAATGCCGCCGATCGGCTTCAGCGAGATCGTTACCATGCCGTAGTCGGGATGCTTGTGCGGCGCGACGTTCTGCTCGACAAAACGGGCAAAGCCTTCATCGGCCCGCTTCCAGCGCGCCAGGCTTTCCCAGCCTTCCGGCCGGTCCTTCAGCGCCGGCGGCGCGAAATAAGCGGTGATTGCCGCAATATCGGCATCCGGAAGCTTCAACTCGGTGTTCTTGAGTTCGGCGAATTCGACTTCGACCTGGCGGGCCAGTTCTTCCGCACCGGTCTCATGCACGAGGATCTTGATACGCGCCTTGTATTTGTTGTCGCGGCGGCCGTGCAGGTTATAAACGCGCATGATCGCCGTGGTGTAGGACAAGAGGTCCTCTTCCGGCAGGAAGTCGCGGATTTTCTTGGCAATCATCGGTGTGCGGCCCTGCCCGCCGCCGACATAGACGGCGAACCCGATCTCACCCTTGTCGTTCTTTTTCAGATGCAGGCCGATATCGTGCACCTGAATGGCGGCACGGTCGCGCTCGGCACCGGTGACGGCGATCTTGAACTTGCGCGGCAAGAAGGAGAATTCCGGGTGCACGGAAGACCACTGACGCAGGATTTCCGCATAGGGACGCGGATCGGCGACCTCATCGGCGGCCGCACCAGCGAAATGATCGGCGGTGACGTTGCGAATGCAGTTACCCGAGGTCTGAAGCGCGTGCATTTCCACGCTCGCCAGCTCGGACAAGATATCCGGCGTATCGGAAAGGCGCGGCCAGTTGTACTGGATGTTCTGGCGGGTGGTGAAGTGGCCGTAACCCCGGTCATATTTGCGGGCGATATGGGCCAGCATCCGCATCTGCTTCGAATTCAGCGTGCCGTAAGGAATGGCAACGCGCAGCATATAGGCGTGCAGCTGAAGATAGACGCCGTTCATCAGGCGCAGCGGCTTGAACGCATCCTCAGCCAGTTCGCCAGAAAGGCGGCGCTCGACCTGATCGCGAAACTGCGCCACGCGGCCTTCAACAAATGCGTGATCGAACTCGTCGTAACGGTACATATTCTTCCTCAGACTGCGATGAATGCTGCATCGGCCGGCTTGAAGCCGGTGGCATAGTGCACGGTGGGGCCGGCGGCGCGAATGCGTTCGCGAAGACGCGTCGGCCAAAGCTTGCCGTTCTCCTCGATGACATCGATGACGGCCACATCGACGACCTTGTTGGCGGAAAAATCCCGCTTGCCGATTTCCTCGAACGAGGCGACGGCCTCCGCATGGCGGGCAACGATTGCGCCCTGCAGGTTCTCCGTCCACTCCCCGTTGGCATCGAGCCAGACGGCGATGCCATCGCTCAGGCGGTTGGCGGTCAAAACCTTGTCAGCCATTTGCATACTCCCGTTTGAAATCCGCCGGCCGCACTGACGATGCAAGCGCCTCGGACCTGTCAAAATTGGCGCCCGCCACCGCATCGCCGATGATGACCATGACCGGTCCGGTCAGTTCATCGCGATGTTCGAGTTCGGGCAGATCGTTCAGTGTGCCATGCAGCAGGCGGCGATCCGCGCGGCTGGCGTTTTCGATGACGGCAACCGTGGTTTCCACACCCAATCCCGCGTCGATCAGCCGCCTCGCGACCGAAGCAGCAACACTGCGGCCCATATAGACGGCGATGGTGGCGCCGGAAACGGCAAGCCGTGCCCAATCGGGCAGGACATCGCCGGCCAGATCGTGGCCGGTGGTGAAAATCAGCGATGAAGCGACACCGCGCAGCGTCAGAGGCAATTCGAAATCCGCAGCGGCAGCGAAGGCCGACGTGATGCCGGGCACGATCTCATAGGCAATACCGGCCTCGCGCAGCGCCGCCATTTCTTCGCCCGCCCGGCCATAGACCAGCGGATCGCCAGATTTGAGGCGCACGACGCGCTTGCCATCTTTGCCAAGGCGCACCAGCAGGCGGTTGATCTCATCCTGCGATTTGCTGTGGCAACCCTTGCGCTTGCCGACGGAGAGCCGCTCGGCATCGCGGCGGCCCATATCGACAATCGCCTGCGGCACAAGCGCGTCGTAAACGATCACATCGGCTTCCATCAACACGCGCTGCGCGCGCAGCGTCAGCAGATCTTCAGCGCCCGGTCCTGCGCCGACGAGCCAGATACGGCCTTCGCTGCGTTCGGGCGATTGCAGCAGGCGGTCGACGGCCTGACGGGCGGAGAGCGTGTCGCCAACGGCGACGGCATCCGCCACCGCACCTGAAAAGAACCGCCGCCAGAAATTGCGCCGCAAGGCGCCCTTCGGCACGTTCTCCTCGGCCGCATCACGATACTGCACGGCAAGGCGCGCAAGCTTGCCAAGCGACGGCGAGAGCATCTGATCGATGCGGGCGCGGATCATCTGGGCAAGAACCGGCCCTGCCCCTTCCGTGCCGATAGCCACGGCGACGGGTGCGCGAGCGACGAGCGCAGGGGTGAAGAAATCGCAGAATTCCGGCTGATCCACCGCATTGGCGGGGATTTTCGCGGCGCGCGCGACGGTGACGATCTCTCGGTCCAGCGCCTCATCACCAGTAGCGGCGAAGACCAGCGTGGCGCCTTCGATCAATTCGCCGGCGAAAGCCAAAGCCCGATGATCGATGCCGTTTTCGCTGATATAACGGGCAAAATCGACTTCCGGCTGGTCGGCATAGGCAATGATATGCGCGTTGGTATTCGCGAGAAGCCTTACCTTCGCGAAGGCTTCATCGCCATTTCCGAAAACAGCGACCTGCCGCCCCTCGACCCGGAAGAAAGCGGGGAAGGTTGAAAGGCGGTCGCCAGCAGCGGAAAAATCATGTTCGTTGTGCATTGGACATATATCCCGCATTGCGGTGCAAGATTGAAGAAACAGAAATTCAAGCCTTTCCGGCACCTGGATTTTTATTTCTCGAAGACCCCGGTTTTGGAGGAAAACAAACCGGCGATGCTTTTCCACACCTGCGCAAGCCCTGAGAATCCCCTCGCAATCCCTTGACAAAGCGGGTCCTCGCGCCGAACAAGGAGCGACCATCGACTGCCGATTTCCCCATGCGAAGACCGCTTTTCTTTAAAGCGGCACGAAGGACCAGACCTTTGACCAGCCCCACCCTCGCCGCCCGCCTTCTCGATGTCATCGAACACGATATTCTGCCCTTGACGGCGCGTGGCGTCAGCCTTGGCAACAAGGTTTTCGGTGCGGCGATCCTGCGCAAATCGGACCTGTCGCTGGTGATCGCCGAGACCAATAACGAGCTGGAAAATCCGCTCTGGCATGGTGAAGTGCATACGCTGAAACGGTTTTACGAGCTGGGCGAAAAGCCGAATACGAAGGAGCTGATTTTTCTCTCCACCCACGAACCCTGCACCATGTGCATGTCCGCCATCACCTGGGCCGGCTTCGATAATTTCTACTCCTTCTTCAGCCACGAGGATTCCCGCGACGCTTTCGCGATCCCTCACGACCTGAAAATCCTCAAGGAAGTTTTCGGGCTGGAACCGGGCGGTTATCGCCGCAACAATGCCTTCTGGAATTCGTATTTCATCGCCGATCTGGTGGAGGGTGAAGACGATCCGCTGAAGACCACGTTGAAGGCGCAGACGGCTCGCATCAAGGCCGCCTATGACGATCTTTCCACCAGCTACCAGTCGTCCAAGAGCGGCAACGACATTCCATTGAACTAGAGCATTTCCGCAGGACGTGCGCGGCGGTTTTCCGTCCGGGCGATGCGCAGAAACAAAAAACGAAGGTTTGAGACACTATGGAAGCCTCGAAGGATATTTCCCGCCTGATCGAGATCATGGAAGCCCTACGGCAGCCGGAAACCGGTTGCCCTTGGGATGTCGTGCAGACTTTCGAGACGATCAAGCCCTATACCATCGAAGAGGCTTATGAAGTCGCCGACGCCATCGAGCGCAAGGACATGGACGATCTTTGCGAGGAGCTGGGCGACCTTCTGCTGCAGGTGGTTTTCCATGCACGGATTGCCGAAGAGATGGGCGAATTCGCCTTTGGCGACGTGGTGCATGCCGTGACCTCGAAGATGATCCGCCGTCATCCCCATGTCTTCGCCGTATCCGACGCCGATACGCCGGACGGCGTCAAACTGCAATGGGATCGCATCAAGGCGGAAGAAAAACGCGAGCGTGCAGAACGACGCGCGCGACGCGGCATCACCGAGGATTTCAAGGCAGGCTTTCTGGGCGGCGTACAGCGCAGCCAGCCGGCGCTGACCGAAGCCCTGAAGCTACAGGAACAGGCAGCGCGTGCCGGTTTCGACTGGTCGAACCCCGCTCCCATTCTCGACAAGATCGAGGAGGAAATCGCCGAACTGCGTGAGGCGCTGGCGGAAGGAAAACCGGAAAAGGTTTCGGACGAGCTCGGCGATCTCATTTTTGCGCTCGTCAATATCGGCCGGCATGTCAAAGCCGATCCGGAAGATGCGCTGCGCGGTACGAACACGAAATTCCGCAGACGTTTCAATCACATCGAAACGTCGCTAACTCAAAATGGCGAAACGCTGGAAGAAGCGAGCCTCGAGAGAATGGAAGATCTCTGGCAGGCGGCGAAACGCATCGAACGTTCGCTTGATACGGTTTCATCCTGATCGCAGGGATATGCAGTGAAGCCGGTAAGGCACGGCACTTCCATTATGACTGCCGAATGCATCTGGCAGCAGCAACCGTCACTCCGGATTTAGTCCGAGGTCCAGCGCGATAAAGTCTTTGATCGCAAAAGACTCTTCTCACTGCGCAGACGCGCCGTGGCTGGATTCCGGCTCAAGGCCGGTATGACGGAGAGAGTTTGGGACAATGCAAGGAGCGCTCAGCGCTCCCAGTCCTCGCGTTCGCGGATAGTCACTTTACCAAGCTTCCGTTCCAGTTCGGCCGCTTGCGCTTCGGACAGGCGCACATCGAGCGCGACCGATCCGTCCTCATGGTCTTCACGGCTGTCGACGATGGAATTGCTGTAGACCCAGGAGATCAGCGGCAATTGTTCGATGGAGAGGACAACGGTCGTTTCCGTCAGAACACCGGAAAGACGCTTTGAAATTTCGTCCATCAGGGCATCGACGCCCTCACCCGTGATGGCGGAAACGGCGCGGATATCCGAACGACCCTCGGCGCGCTGCATGATGGCGTCATGCGCTTCCGGCTCGAGACGGTCGACCTTATTCCAGACCTCGATGATGCGCTTTTCCGCTTCCTTCTCGTCAATGCCGAGGTCACCGAGAATACGCAGCACATCCGCAGACTGGGCGGCATTGTCCGGATCGGACATATCGCGCACATGCAGAACGAGATCGGCTTCCAGCACCTCTTCCAGAGTGGCACGGAAAGCGGCGACCAGATGCGTCGGAAGATCGGAAATGAAACCGACCGTATCGGACAGGATGACGGTGCGGCCATGCGGCAACTTCATGCGGCGTAAGGTCGGGTCGAGCGTGGCGAACAGCATATCCTCCGCCAGAACGCCGGCGCCGGTGATGCGGTTGAACAGCGTGGATTTGCCGGCATTGGTGTAACCGACCAGCGCGACGATCGGATGCGGCACCTTGCGACGCTTGGCGCGGTGAAGCTGGCGCGTGCGCACCACCTGCTCCAGCTCGCGCTCCAGCTTGACGATGCGTTCCTGCAAAAGCCGGCGGTCGGCTTCGATCTGGGTTTCACCCGGACCGCCCATGAAGCCCGCACCGCCGCGCTGGCGTTCAAGGTGGGTCCAGCTTCGGACGAGGCGGCCCTTCTGGTAGTTCAGATGCGCAAGATCGACCTGCAGCGTGCCTTCCTTTGTGGAGGCGCGGCGACCGAAGATTTCAAGGATCAGGCCCGTGCGGTCGATGACCTTGCAATTCCACTGCTTTTCGAGATTGCGCTGCTGCACCGGGGTCAGCGGATGATCGACGATCACCAGGCCGGAATCGGTCTCGTCGAGAAGATGACCGATTTCTTCGATCTTGCCGGTTCCGAACAGCGTGGCGGGGCGCGGCTGGTTCACCGGAACGATGAGACCCTGCGTCACTTCCAGATCGATGGCGAGCGCCAATCCTTTTGCTTCCTCAAGCTTGGCTTCGACCGAACGGCCGGGGGCAGCCGGGCCGGCAGCCGCGTCGCGCGTTTCGCGCTGCTTGAGGACCGGCACGAGGACGACCGCACGCATGGCGTCGCGGCGCTTTTCCTGCTCCGGAATAATCGATTCGTTCGAGGTGTCGCGCGTTGAAATGGGTTCAGCCTTGTCCAGAAAGAGGATTGCGGCCGACCGCATCCGCGCGGGCGGCCATGGGGATTAACCTGACGGCACGGGAAATGTTCCCGGTCCGGGTCAGTCTATGTCGAATATCCGTCGAGGGAGCCCGATCAGGCAGCGCCTTCTTCACTTTCGAACATCTGCATCGGCTGGCCGGGCATGATGGTGGAGATCGCATGCTTGTAAACAAGCTGCGAATGACCGTCACGGCGCAGAAGCACGCAGAAATTGTCGAAGGAAGTGACAACGCCCGTCAGCTTGACGCCGTTGATCAGGAAAATCGTGAGCGAAATCTTTTGCTTACGAACGGTATTGAGGAAGAGATCCTGAAGGTTTTGAGAACGTTCCGCCATGGCGCCGCTTCTTTCTTTTTTGCCGGCAGGGATACCGGAAAATAATCAATCAATAATAAGCCGGCCGAGTCTTGTCCCCCGCTTGGCCGACCTCAAACTCTGGTATCAAATCGTGTTCCGTTCCGCAACGGTCAAAACAGCCGAATGAGTACGAGTATTGACCCACATTTTCAATTCGGGACAGTCAAAAATATTGTATCGAAACACGGAAAAGTTGTTCCACGTCGCGCACCGCATCGGCGGATGCAAACAGCACGACCCGGTCCTTCGCCTTGATTTTCGTGCTGCCATCCGGGCGGATCACCACGCCGTCGCGATAGATCGCCCCGATGCGCACACCGTCGGGCATATCGATGTCGCGGAAGGACTGGCCGACCAGCGGCGACGTCTCCAGCGCTTCCGCCTCGATCACCTCTGCCGAGCCGCGCTGGACGGCATAGACCGACCGGATGCGGCCCTTGCGCACATGCTGAAGCACGCGGGAGATCGTCACGGCCCGCGGGTTGATATAGGCATCGAGCCCCAGAGAGCGGGCGACGTCGTGGAACGACGTACTGTTCAAAAGCGCCAGATTCGATTTACAGCCGAGCTGCTTGGCAATCACCGCCGCCAGAATATTGGTCTGATCGTTATTGGTGAGCGTCACCATCAGATCGGCATCCTGAATATCGGCCTGCATCAGGATTTTCTGGTCGAGCGCCGAACCGTGCATGACGATGGTGTGGCTTAACTGTTCGGATGCGGCAACCGCCCTGTCGCGGTCCGCCTCGATGATCTTTACCCGCGTTTTCGGCTGCATTTCCTCAATCTTGCGGGCGACGAAATGGCCGATATTGCCGGCGCCCGCAATCACGATGCGCTGCGCTTCCTGCTCCTCATGGCCGAAAAGGCTTAAGGTGCGGCGGGCGTGCTGGCGCTGGCAGATGACATAGGCAAGGTCGCCCACCCGCAACTGTTCCGAAGAATGCGCTACCTTGAGGATACCATCCCGATACACCCCCACCACCGTGGCGATGAGGTCTGGAAAGAGGCTGGAAAGCTGCTGCAACGGCGTATTGATGACCGGGCAATCCTCCATGCATTCGATGGCCAGCATGTAGATCGTGTCGTCGGCGAAACGCACCACATCCGTTGCGCCCGGAAAGGCGATGCGCCGGAGCACCATCTTGCCGACTTCGACTTCAGGCGAAATCGTCACGTCGATGGACATGTTCTCGCGGCTGAAGAGATCGGCATATTCCGGCTTCAGATAGCTCTGGTCGCGGATGCGGGCGATCTTGGTCGGCACGCTGAACAGGGCATGCGCCACCTCGCAGGCGACGATGTTGATCTCGTCATGCAAGGTCACGGCGATAATCATGTCGGCCTGGTCGGCGCCGGCTTTGGCCAGCATGTCGGGATGCGCGCCATGGCCGACATAACCGCGCACATCCAGCGTCTCGGTAATGGCAGTGATGAGCGGCGCGGCGGTATCGATGACCGATACCTCATTATCTTCCCGCGACAATTGTTCGGCGATACCGTAACCCACCTGCCCTGCGCCGCAAATGATGACTTTCATGCTGTCTCTCTGACGGAATAATCGGTTACGGCGAAGCGCCTTCTTTCCTTATACGCCGAGAGATTTCAGTTTGCGATGCAGTGCAGACCGTTCCATGCCGACAAATTCCGCCGTTCGCGAAATATTGCCACCGAAGCGGTTGATCTGCGCCATGAGATAGTCGCGCTCGAACATTTCACGGGCTTCGCGCAAAGGCAGGGTCATGATGTGCTGATCGCCCTGCGCCGAAATCTTCGGCAGCATGTCGCCAATATCCGACGGCAGCATGTCGGCCGAGATCGGCGCTTCACCGCCTTCTGGACGAGCGAGAATCATCAACCGCTCGATATTGTTGCGGAGCTGGCGGATATTGCCCGGCCAGTCATGCGTCTGGAGAACGGCCATGGCGTCGTCGCCGATCTTGCGCGGACGGATGCCGGCCTGCTCGGAAATCTGGCGCATGAACATATCGACGAGGAAAGGAATATCCTCGCGCCGCTCGGAAAGCGCCGGCACCTTCACCGGCACGACGGCGAGGCGATGATAGAGATCTTCACGGAACTGGCCTTCGGCGATCAGGCTTTCGAGGTGATGGGCGGTCGAGGAAATGATGCGCACATCCACCTTCACCCGCTTGCCGCCGCCGACGCGCTCGAACTGCTGATCGACCAGCACGCGCAGGATCTTGTTCTGCGTCTCGCGCGGCATTTCGCCGACTTCATCGAGATAAAGCACGCCGCGATGGGCTTCTTCCAGAGCGCCCACCTTGCGCGGTTGTCCGGGAAGGCCCTCCGTGCCGAAAAGCGCGATTTCCATGCGGTCCGGGGTAATCGTCGCGGCGTTGAGCGCCACGAAGGGCCCGCTCGCACGCGAGGACTTCTTGTGCACCATGCGCGCCACAAGTTCCTTGCCGGAACCGGAGGGGCCGAGGATCATGATGCGGCTGTTGGTGGGCGCAACCCGGTCGATGGTCTGGCGAAGCTGCGACACCGCAAGCGATGCGCCGACGAGTTCTACCGCGTCACCGGTACGCTTCTTGAGTTCCTGAACCTCACGCTTCAGCTTGGAGTTTTCCAGCGCCCGCTCGGCGATCAGAATGAGGCGGTCGGCCTTGAACGGCTTCTCGATAAAGTCGAAAGCGCCGCGCTTGATGGCGTTGACGGCGGTTTCGATATTGCCGTGACCGGAAATCATGACCACCGGGATTTCGGGATGGCGGCTCTTGATCTCATCCAGCAGCGCCAGACCGTCGAGCTTCGAGCCCTGCATCCAGATATCGAGAAAGATGAGGCGCGGCACGCGCTCCGAAATGGCGGCCAGCGCACTGTCGCTGTCGAACGCCATGCGGGTCTCGTGGCCCTCATCGGAAAGAATGCCCGCTACGATTTCGCGAATGTCCGCCTCGTCATCCACGACCAGAATATCAGACGCCATATGCTGCTTCCTTGTTATTTTCGCCGCCGACCGCCTCGATATAGGGCAGCAGCACTCTGATCATGGCGCCGTGGCCGTGATCGAACTCCGGCGGGGCATCGTGGAGTTCCAGATACCCGCCATGCTCTTCGATGATTTTCTTGACGATGGCGAGGCCGAGGCCCGTGCCCTTGTCCCGCATCGTCATATAAGGTTCGAGAATGCGGTGACGGTTCTCGACGGGAAGGCCGCGGCCATTGTCGATGATGTCAGCCACGAAACGCGAATTGGCCTCGTCGAAAGCGGCGCGCACCAGAATTTTACCCGGCCGCTTTTCGCCTTCCACCGCCTCGATGGCTTCCGTCGCATTTTTGATGAGATTGCCGAAGGCCTGACCCAGCATGCGGGCATCGAACATGCCCTCCAGCGGGGTATCGCCCAGTTCTGTCGCAAACTTTGTATCGGCAGCGCTGATTTCCCTCAGGAACGCCGCATCCTTCAGGATCGCCCGCAGATCCGACTTTTCCTTCGTCGGCTTCGGCATGCGCGCAAAAGCCGAGAATTCGTCCACCATCCGGCCGATATCACCGACCTGCCGGACGATGGTGTCCGTACACTGGTCGAAGACGGCACGGTCGCTCTCGTCGATCTGCTTGCCGAAACGACGCTTGATACGCTCGGCGGAAAGCTGGATCGGCGTCAGCGGGTTCTTAATCTCATGCGCGATGCGGCGCGCCACATCCGACCATGCGGTCGAACGCTGGGCGATGACGAGATCGGTGATGTCGTCGAGGGTGATGACGTAGCTGTCACGGCTGTCGCGGGCGTCCTCACGGGTCACCTGCACATTCAGCGTCCGTTCCTTGCCCCGCCGCATGATGTTGATCTGCTTGCGGAAATTGCCGCGTGACCAGGTATTGGCCTCGTTGACGACCTGTTCGATTTCGGGCGCGATCTCCGACAATTGCGCGCCGATAAGCTGCTCGGAGGTCTGCGCCAGGAATTCTTCACCCGACGGATTGACGATGGTGATCCTGCGGTTCTCATCGACACCGATGACGGCGGCGGTAACGCCTGACAGCACGGCCTCGATGAAGCGGCGGCGGTCGTCAATATCGTCCTTGGCCTCGATGATCTGTTCCTGCTGACTGCGCAGTTCCGAGACCATCTTGTTGAAGGTGCGCGACAGTCGCCCGACGTCGCCATCGACCGCGCGGACGGGAACCAGCACATGCATGTTGCCGGTGGCGACACTGTCTGCCGCACTGATGAGGAGACGGATCGGCCGCACGATACGGTCGGCAACCGCAATCGCCGTCCAGATGGCGGCGAGAAGCACGATCAGCGCGAAACCGAGATAAAGAATTGCAAAGGCGATCTGCAGCGGCGCGCGGCCTGCCTCCATCGCCTTGTATTCGGCGCGGTTCTCTTCCATCAGCCGCATCGCGCCCATCACCTTGGGATCGACGGCGCGCACCGTGTAAAGGAAGGTGCCGCTGATGCCTTCGAGCTTGATAATGGCGCCGACGAGGTTGGTGATACCGGGCGGTATCAGCGTCGGCTGGCCGGCGGCCGCCTTTTCAAGCGCGTCATGCGGGATGGCGGGAAGCGGTTTTTCGGTCTTGATGTCGGCCTGAGCAACGGCGTCGCCGTCCTCCTGCACCAGAAACGCGCCGAGAAGGCCGCGTCCCTTGGCCTGACGGGTCATCAGATCGACGAAGCCGGTACGATCCAGATAAAAAAGCGCACGGTTGCGGTCGAGGTCGGTCGCCATCGACAGGGTCTGACCCTGAAGATAACCGGCATTCTCCATCATATAGGCCTGGGCGATATTGCTCGATGAATCGACAATCGACTGCGTGCGCAGCGAAAACCAGCGGTCAAGGCCTACATTCAGCGTCAGACTGGCGAAGATGGCGACGAGCACCGCGGGCGTAATCGCCACGATGGAGAAAAGCACGACGATGCGCACATGCAGACGAGCAGCCGCCCTGCCCTTTTTACGCGCTTTCAGCAGCCGGTTGATTTCGCGCCCGATGAGGAAGATCAGGCCGATCACGAAGATCGAATTGATGACGACGGAGGCGATGACGACGTTCGATGTCGGCGCGATTGGCGTGACGCCCAGAAGTACGAACAGGGTGAGGATGGCGCAAACGAGAGCGACGCCGGCGAGCACCAGCCCCGGCAAAGCGAAAGACATCCTGCGATCGGCAACCACCATGCCCGCTGCTTCATCGGCAACGGCGTTTTCGGCGGCGGGTTTCCGCATGCACTACTCCCAATCGCTGGCCAGCCAGCACCACATTTCTGAAGTCAGGCGAGACGCGCCTCAGACTGGCGAATCTCTTTCCTTCCTAGTGTTTTTCAAGCAACACAATGTGGCGAAAGTGCAACGACAAATGCGGCCTTGTCAACATTCTCAGGTTGGGCGGGAGCTGCGATAAACGGAAACGCCAAGCTCGCGGATTTTCTTGCGCAGCGTATTGCGGTTCAGGCCGAGAAGATCGGCAGCCTTGATCTGGTTGCCGCGCGTCGCAGTCAGAGCCGCTAGAATCAGCGGATATTCGAGTTCGCGCAGAACGCGGTCGTAAAGGCCGGGCGGCGGCAGGCCATCGCCGAAACTGGCGAAATAATCCCGCATATTTTCTTCCACCGCCTGCGAAATGGTGAGCGAACCGGTGCGAACCGCCATCTTGTCGAGCGGGCTGTCGGGAACATCCGATTGCAGTTCCTGCTCGATGATCTCGCGGGTGATGACTTCCTGCGGATAAAGCGCCATCAGGCGGCGGATCAGGTTTTCCAGCTCGCGCACGTTGCCCGGCCAGGCGTAGGCCTTCATGACCTCCAGCGCCTCGCTCTCGAAACGCTTGCCTTCCAGACCTTCCTTCTCGCCCTGCTGGATGAAATGGCGCACCAGATCGGGAATATCCTCGGCGCGGTCACGCAGCGGCGGCAGCCGCAGCGGCACGACGTTCAGGCGATAATAGAGGTCTTCGCGGAAAAGGCCCTGATTGATCGACTGCTTCAGGTCCTTGTTGGTGGCGGCGACGATGCGGACATCGGTGCGGATCGGCGTGCGACCGCCCACCGTGGTATATTCGCCCTGCTGCAATACGCGCAGCAGCCGTGTCTGGGCATCCATCGGCATGTCACCGATTTCATCGAGGAAGAGCGTGCCGCCCTCGGCCTGTTCGAAACGGCCGGTCGAACGGTTCTGCGCGCCGGTGAAGGCGCCCTTCTCATGGCCGAAGAGTTCGGATTCGATCAGGTCGCGCGGAATAGCTGCCATGTTGATGGCGACGAAGGGGCCGTTGCGGCGCTTGCCGTAGTCATGCAGCGCGCGCGCCACCAGTTCCTTACCCGTACCGGATTCGCCCGTTATCATCAGCGTCAGGTCGGTCTGCATCAGGCGGGCGAGAACGCGGTAGATTTCCTGCATCGCGGCAGAGCGGCCAACGAGCGGCATACCGTCCTGCATGTCGTCATCGAGCTTCGCCGGCTTGCGCTTCGGCTCCGACAAAGCGCGGCCGATGATGGCGATCAGTTCCGTCAGGTCGAAGGGCTTCGGCAGATAGTCGTAAGCGCCTTTTTCCGAGGCCTTGATGGCCGTCATGAAGGTGTTCTGCGCACTCATGACCAGAACCGGCAGGTCCGGGCGGGCCTTCTTGATGCGCGGCAGCAGGTCAAAGGCGTTTTCATCCGGCATCACGACATCGGTTACGACAAGATCGCCCTCACCCGCCGAAACCCAGCGCCAGAGCGTGGCGGCATTGGAGGTGATGCGCACGTCGTAACCGGCGCGGCTCAGCGCCTGGTTCAGCACCGTGCGGATTGCGGCATCATCATCGGCGACGAGGATCGTAGCTGTCATTGGTCATTTCCTGTCGTGTTCGGCAAAGAGCGGTCGTCGAGCGCCACTTCCGGCGAGACGGGCATCAATACGCGGAAAGTCGTGCGGTGGTTCTGGCTGTCGCATTCGACAATGCCGCCATGGGCGCCGATCAGCTTGGCGACAAGCGCCAGCCCGAGGCCCGAACCATTCGTCTTGGTGGTGATGAAGGGATCGAAAAGATGCGGCAGCAGATCGGCCGGAACGCCCGGGCCATTGTCATGCACGCAGAATTCGAGCGGCAGCGAGATGCGCTCGCGGCTGCCGGCGACCGAAAGCCGCATGCCGGGGCGATAGGCGGTGGTGAGGATGATCTCGCCATCCGGCTGATTGCCCACGGCTTCCGCCGCATTCTTCACCAGATTGAGAAAGACCTGCACCAACTGGTCACGATTGGCATAAACAGGCGGCAGCGAGGGGTCGTAATTCTCTGAGATCTTGATATTGCGGGCAAAGCCGGCCTTGGCGATGGCCTTCACATGATCGAGCACGGAATGGATGTTGACCGGCACGCGATCCACCGGCCGCTCGTCGGAAAACACCTCCATGCGATCGACCAGCGAGACGATGCGGTCGGTCTCGTCGCAGATCAGCCGCGTCAGCGCCCTGTCTTCATCGGCAACCGATGTCTCCAGCAATTGGGCAGCGCCTCGAATGCCGGACAGCGGGTTCTTGATCTCATGCGCGAGCATGGAGGCAAGGCCTGTGACAGAGCGCGCCGCAGCGCGATGCGTCAGTTGCCGGTCGATCTTGTCGGCCATCGATCTTTCCTGGAAGACGACCACCACCGATCCCGGCTCGCTGACAACGGGCGCGACATAAAGATCGACCAGCTTGTCCTGGCCGAGACGCGGCGAACTCAGATCGACGCGATATTCGTTGACCGGCGCGCGGCGCTCCCGCACCTGATCGATCAACGCCAGAAGCGGGCTGCCGAAGGGGATGAAGGTGGAAACGCGGTAACGCGCGAGATGGGAGGCGCTCGCCCCGAAAAAGGCTTCGGCTTCCCAGTTGGCGAAGGCGATGAAACCTTCCGCATCCACCAGGATGACGGGGTTCTGCACTGCATTCAGAACCGCCATGGCGAGCGGGTTTGCATCTGCCGGGCTGTGTTTGTCAGCGCTCATGCGGCCTTCCTTGCGGCTTCTTCGCCCGCATTTTCGCTAAGGGCGGAGCGCAGCAGATCCGCCACTTCCGCCGTGTCACGCGATGTCATGATTTCAGCCTTGTCAGTCGTGGCGATCTCTGGCGCGAAACGGTCGAGATACCAGCCAAGATGTTTGCGGGCATGCCGGAGACCGGCTTCCCTTCCGTAAAATTCCAGCATCATCTCGTAATGTTCGATGGCGATGGCGGGAATATCGTCGCGGTGCGGCGCTGAATGTCCGGCAAGCACCGCCGGTAGCCAGGGCTGCCCCTGCGCGCCGCGACCGACCATGACGGCATCCGCACCCGAACGGCGCAGGATTTCGCGCGCATCCCCGGCCGTTTCAACGTCGCCATTGGCGATCAGCGGCACGGAAATCACCTCGCGCACGGCGCGGATGGCGTCCCAGTCCGCCCGTCCCTCGTAAAACTGCATGCGGGTGCGGCCGTGAATGGTGATCAGCTGAACACCTGCGGCTTCGGCACGGCGGGCGATCTCCGGCGCATTGATGGTGTTTTCGTCCCAGCCGAGCCGCATCTTCAGCGTCACAGGCACGTCGACTGCATTGACCGTCGCCTCGATGAGCGAGAGTGCATGATCGGGATCGCGCATCAAAGCCGAGCCGGAATAACCGCCCGTCACCTTCTTGGCAGGACAACCCATATTGATATCGATGATGCCGGCGCCATTATCCGCCGCGATCTTCGCTGCCTCGGCCATAAAATGCGCCTCGCGTCCTGCGAGCTGCACCATATGCGGAACCATGCCGGCATTTTTCAGCCGCGCCCAGGATTCGCCTCGGTTGGCGACGAGCTCACGGCTTGCCACCATTTCCGTAACGACAAGGCCCGCGCCATAACGCCAGGCGAGCTGCCGGAACGGCAGATCCGTCACGCCCGACATGGGCGCCAGCACGGCACGATTACGGATCGTGACTGAGCCGATGCTGAACGGTTCTGACAACTCCGGAAGATGCAATTGATGATCTTTCATGCAGAAGGGTTATTTGCATTATTTTTAGACAGTGTTTGTGCAGTTGCCAAGCACTTTTAGAGGGTTGCACCTTTTATTTGCTGGGCGACTGCCTGCCTGTTTTGCTGTCGGCAGCAATTTGTGCAGGTTCGAACACGCAATGGCGGCTGATCCTGCGGCATGCAGGGGCGAATGCGCGTCTTATCGGGCTGGCCATCCGGGTTTTGAAACGCTAGAGCAGGACTGTCAACCGCTAAGGGTTGCGCGCAAAGCATAAGACCAATGCAGGAAAGTACTATGAAACTCGGCATCGTCATCGTCGCCGCCGGACGCGGAGAAAGAGCGGGCTCTCCCGAGGAAGGGCCGAAACAATATCGCCCTATCGGAGGCAGGGCCGTGATCGAGCATACATTGTCGACCTTCCTTGACTGGGATCATGCCTCCCCCATCGTGATCGTCAGTCATACAGACGATGCGGCACTGCTGTCGCCGATCCTCCAGCGGCTTGATGCCGGAGAGCGGATCGTTACCGTCACGGGCGGCGCAACACGCCAGCAATCGGTGCTTGCCGGGCTGGAAGCTCTCGCCTCGGAAGAGCTGACGCATGTGATGATCCATGATGCCGTGCGGCCTTTCATCGCCGTAGACATGCTGGAACGGATCGTCGCCCTGCACCGGGCCGGCGCCAGTGGCGTTCTGCCTGCCCTCTCCGTCACCGACACGCTGAAGCGCGGCTCGGATGGTCGCGTCGTGGAGACGGTTTCCCGGCAGGGGCTTTATGCCGCGCAGACACCGCAGAGTTTCGGCTACGGCGATATTCTCGCCGCGCACCGCGCGGCTGCCGCCTCCGGAAAGTCCGATTTTACCGATGATGCTTCGATTGCCGAATGGGCGGGACTAACGGTGACGCTGACCGAAGGTTCGGTCGACAATGTAAAACTCACTCTCAAGCGGGATATCGCCATGGCCGATGAAAAGCTCTCCCACGGATTGCCGGACGTGCGCACCGGCAATGGTTACGACGTGCATCAGCTGGAGGCCGGCGACGGCGTGACACTGTGCGGCATCTTCATCGAACACGACCAGAAACTCAAAGGTCATTCGGATGCGGATGTGGCTTTGCATGCGCTGACGGATGCGCTGCTCGCCACCTGTGGTGCTGGCGATATCGGTGATCACTTCCCGCCTTCCGATCCGCAATGGAAGGGAGCGGCCTCGCGCATCTTCCTCGAACACGCGGCCAAAGTGGTTCGCGACAATGGCGGCACGATCATGAATGCCGATGTCTCGCTGATTGCGGAAGCGCCGCGCATCGGCCCGCACCGGCAGGCCATGCGCGAAGCGCTCTCGGACATGCTCGGCATCGCGCTTGAGCGCTGCTCGGTGAAAGCGACGACTAATGAGACCATCGGCTTTGTCGGCCGCCGGGAGGGTATCGCAGCAATCGCCACCGCTACCGTCGTTTACAGGGGCAGACCACTTTGAGCCTTTTTCCCGCCGACATAGAAGAGCTGGCGCGACAGATCATTGTCGATTTCACCGCGCATGGTTTCATGGTCTCGACCGCGGAAAGCTGCACTGGCGGCCTGATCGCCGGTGCCCTGACGGAGATTGCCGGCTCCTCCGCTGTCGTCGATCGTGGTTTTGTCACCTATACCAATGAAGCCAAGATGGACATGCTGGGGGTTAGCGTCGAGACGCTGGCGAATTTCGGCGCGGTTTCCCGACAGACGGCGCTGCAGATGGCGCATGGCGCCCTGTTTCGTTCACGGGCGGATTTTGCGGTGGCGGTAACCGGTATTGCCGGTCCGGGTGGTGGTTCCGCCGACAAGCCGGTTGGGCTGGTGCATCTGGCCGCCAAGGCGCGCAATGGCGGCAGCCTGCATAAGGAAATGCGTTATGGTGAGATCGGCCGCACCGAAATCCGGCTTGCGACGGTGAGGACGGCGCTGGAGATGCTGATTGCCCTCAATCAGGCCGGGTCCGTATAAATTTTATCGGCACGCGTTTCGAAGGCTTCCGCGAACATGCGGAAGGCCCGGTCGAACATCGACCCCATGACTGCGCCGAGCAGACGGTTCTTGAACTCATAATCGATGAAGAAATGAATGGCCGATCCGCCCTCGTCCGAGGCCTCGAAACGCCAGCGATTGTCGAGATATTTGAAAGGGCCGTCGATATATTTCACGTCGATGGCGCGCTCGGCCGGGTTCAGCAGCACCTGCGTGGTGAAGGTTTCGCGAATGGCCTTGTAGCCCACCGTCATATCCGCCACCAGCAGCACCTTGCCATCGCGCTCCTTGCGCGAACGCACGGTGAGCGCCTCGCAAAGGGGCAGAAACTGGGGATATTTCTCCACATCGGCGACGAGGTCGTACATGCGGTCGGGCGAGTGTTTGACGTGGCGATGCGTTTCGAACTGTGGCATGAGCGGCAGTTAATCCTCGACACGCAGAAGATCAAGAAGGCGGCGAAACTGTTTTCGGCTTTTCAGCTGGAATACCGGCACATCAGGACCATAAAGCGCGAAATTCTGCTCGAAGATCGGCGTATGGCGCCGCTCGAAATTCCAGATATAGCGCAGGAATTCGATGTCTATTCTTTCGGGGCACCCCTCCGCCATTTCCGGGCGGGCCTTGCCATAACCCTTGATCGCCCGGCTAACGGCACCCCACAGGCAGAGCCAGCGCGGCATGCGCACCCACAAAACGATATGGGATCGCGGCAACCGTATATCGAAAGACGACGGATTGCTGCCGTCCATCAGCCAACGCTCCTCGGTAATGATGGTGGCTATCCTCTCTCGCTGCTCCTCGCGCGGGCGCACCTGCCAGCCAGGCAGCCAGAAAACATCTCGATCCATGGAGATGTAGCGAAGCCCGAAATTGCGCGCGAGCTTCTGCGAAAGCGTCGACTTGCCCCCGCCGGAACAGCCCACGACCATGATTCGCTGCGCCCCGGCGATGATCGCAGCAGCGTCTTCCACCCTGTGAAGATAGTTTGGCATTTCAGAAACCTCATCTGACTGCTGGATTTTTCTGCCATCGCCCCGCAGCGATATCTTCGCCGTGCATGACAGTTACGGAAAATTGACTATTGTAACCCCGTCGCAGGGATTGCTATTTATTTGCGACTAATATTACACCCATTGGATGCAACGGCGCTGGAAGCTCCCGATTTCACCCAGCGTATTCATCCTTGGGTTCAGACCCGACATATAACCGCTTTGAGCCACTGAGTGAGCCGATGGACGATTTTTCCAACATCATCAACCTTCTCGAATCCGCCAAGCAACTCGCATCGATGAACGGCATGCCGGTGCTTGCCTATCTCATCGACGTCGCGAAATGCGAGGCGAGAGAGAACAAGCCGGTTCTGCGCAAACGCAAACGCGGCGAATCGACCGCCAAGGAAGACTGTTAATTGCCGGCGCGTAGAGCCGACCGATAAAGCCGACTGGCCCAATCTTCAAGACGATGTCATAATCAAACAATGAACTGGCCGCTTTTTCGAGGCGGCCATTTCTTTGCACAATGGAAACGACAGCGTCATGACAGCCGCATCCGCCGATATCAGAACCTACAGGGAAGAAAGACCGAAGGAACGGCATGGCTTCGTTCAGATCGTTCTTCCGGTCTCCGGGCGTCTGCTGATCGATGTGGCGGGACGGCAGGACGAATTGTCAACCGGACGCGGCGCGTTCATCCATCGCGACGCGCCGCACACCCAGGAAGCGACGGCAAGCAACCGCTCGCTGGTGGTCGATATCGATGAAGACGCCCTTCCCGAGCAAACGCTCGAGAAATTCGCCCATTCGCCGTTTCTCGACATAGCGCAGGATACGCGGCAATTGATCGCCTATATGCGCGGCGTCATCGGAACAGAGGGGCGACGCGACGATATTGCCGGCCTGTGGGCGCCGCTTCTGGTCGACAGCCTTGCCAATGAGAAAGCCGACATCCGCCTACGCCTGCACAGGCTCGTTGCACTCGTCAGGGCGGAACCGTTCTTCCCCTGGACCATCGAGATGCTCGCCTCCTGCGTAACGATTAGCGACAGCCGCCTGCATGCGCTGTTTCTCGAAGAATTCGGCCTCCCGCCTCACCGCTGGCTGGCCGGGCTGCGCATGGACAAGGTCTGCGCATTGCTCAGCAATTCCACCCTGCCAATTGCCGAGATCGCCTTGCGGGCCGGTTTTTCCGACCAGACTGCACTGACGCGCGCCATGCGCAATGCAGTGGGTGAAACGCCCGCAGCCTACCGTCGGACCTACGGGATTCATTAAAACCACCAGCACATCCGTCAGGAGTTTTTGTCAAGACAGCCGCGGAGGGCTGTGGCACATCGCAGGCAAATACGAATGCGGATGTGACATGACATGAACAGAACAGGTCTCGGTGTTTTTTACGGCATGCTGGCGGGTGCGCTCTGGGGTGGGATTTTTCTCGCTCCCAAACTCGTGCCGGATTTTTCCGCCCTGCAACTGTCGACGGCGCGTTATCTCACCTATGGGCTGATTTCCCTCATCATCATCGGGCCGCGCCTGAAACGCGTGTCGGCCCATTTTGGCGCGCGGGAGTGGATAGCGCTCGGCTGGCTGAGCATGATCGGCAACATCGCCTATTATGTCTTCATATCGACCGCAGTGAAATTGAGCGGCGTCGCCTTCACCTCCATCATCATCGGCTTCCTGCCGGTCGCCGTCACCATCATCGGGAGCCGCGATCATGGCGCGGTGTCGCTGAAGAAGCTATGGCCGTCGCTGGCCTTCGGCGCGATGGGGATTATCGGCATTTCCTGGCAGTCGCTGACGGAAAACGATGCGGGGCTCGATGTCTCTCGCGTCATCGGTCTTGCCTGTGCGCTCGGTGCGCTGGCGTCATGGACGGCCTTTGCGGTCGGCAATGCCCGTTGGCTCTCCCGCCTTCACGATGTCAGCGCGGATGACTGGAACATGATGACGGGTGTGGTGACCGGCGGGCTTGCGCTCGCGCTCGCCATCCCGGCCTTTGGCTTTGGCGGCGAAAGCCATAGTTCAGGCGACTGGCTGCATTTTGTGGCTGTTGCAGCCGGGCTGGGTTTCACTGCCTCCATCCTCGGCAATGCCTTATGGAACCGCATGAGCCGCCTGCTGCCGCTCACCATGGTCGGGCAGATGATCCTGTTCGAAACGCTGTTTGCGCTGCTTTACGGTTTTCTCTGGGAGGGGCGTGGCCCGACACTGATTGAGGTCGTGGCAATATGTTCGGTGGTGCTGAGCGTTGTGCTGTGCATGCGGGCGCACCGGCCGGAGAGAATCACGGCATGATTGGATTGAGGGGCGTTACTGGCGGCTGAACTATTTCACAAGCCTCGCCTCCCACTCCCCGTCATCCTCGGGCCTGTCCCGAGGATCCAATCACAGATCGTACAATCGATAGGTCGTAGATGCTCGGGACAAGCCCGAGCATGACGGTGGAGAGAGCGTATATCGCCCGATCCAGCAACCTATGTTGCCGAACCTTTTTGTCCCTTACTCCGCAGCTGCCAGCAGCTTCTTCTCGCGCGCCGCACGCAGGCGTTCGAAATCGTCACCGGCGTGGTGCGAGGAGCGGGTCAGCGGGCTGGAAGACACCATCAGGAAGCCCTTGGTGTAAGCCACCGTCTCGTAGGACTTGAACTCTTCCGGCGTCACGAAGGCCTCGACCTTGTGGTGCTTGCGGGTCGGCTGCAGATATTGGCCGATGGTCAGGAAGTCGACATCCGCGCTGCGCAGGTCGTCCATCAGCTGCAGCACTTCGTTTCGCTCTTCGCCGAGGCCGACCATGATGCCCGATTTGGTGAACATGGTGGGATCGAGTTCCTTCACCCGCTGCAAGAGGCGCACAGAGTGGAAATAGCGCGCGCCGGGGCGAACCGTGAGGTAATTGCCCGGAACGGTTTCCATATTGTGGTTGAAGACATCGGGCTTGGCGGCGACGACCCGTTCCAGCGCGCCGGGCTTCTTCAGGAAGTCGGGGGTGAGGATTTCGATGGTCGTCGTCGGAGACGCAGCACGGATCGCCCAGATGACCTTCTCGAAATGTTCAGCACCGCCATCGGCGAGATCGTCTCGGTCGACCGAGGTGATGACGACGTGGGAAAGGCCCATCTGCTTGACGGCCTTGGCGACGTTCTCGGGCTCGGCCATGTCAAGCGGATTGGGCTTGCCGGTTGCGACATTGCAGAAAGCGCAGGCGCGGGTGCAGATTTCACCCATGATCATGAAGGTCGCGTGTTTCTTGTCCCAGCACTCGCCGATATTCGGACAGCCGGCTTCCTCGCACACCGTCACCAGCTTGTGCGAACGCACCAGTTCACGCGTCTCGTGATAGCCCTTGGATGTCGGCGCCTTGACGCGGATCCATTCCGGCTTGCGCATGACCTCGGTATCGGGCTTGTGCGCCTTTTCCGGGTGGCGAATGCGCTTTTCGTCGGACGACGTCCTGTCGAGAATAGTGACCATTAAAAACCTGCTTCCATCGCCCCTGGCGACCTAAACATCTGTTGGCCCGATGCTTTAGAACAATTCCAGAAAAAGCGTAAGCCCCTTCCGGTCACGAAGCCTGTCAGCGCCGTACCAGCTTCGCCAGAAACAGCAACAGGCTGGCGCCGATGAACGACGTGACGAAATAGCCGAGCCTGCTGTCCTGCACGAAAACATCGAAGGTTCGAAGCACCGCAACCGCAACCACCGAACCGACAATGCCGAGGATGATGTTCATGAAAATGCCGAAGCGCATATCCATGAGCTTGCCCGCAAGCCAGCCGGCGAGACCGCCGATGATGATTGCTGCAATCCAGCCTACACTTTCCATTCCCACGCTCCCTGAAAGAACCAGCCCCTTTTAAGAAGCCTGCATCGAGACATATGGGACACCCGGCATGGTTAGACAATGCCGGGTATCACGGAGCACTTATGCGTTCAGCACACGCCCATAGGCGTCGAGCACGCTTTCCTTCATCGATTCCGAAATGGTCGGATGCGGGAAGATCGTGTGCATCAGGTCTTCTTCAGTGGTTTCGAGGTTCATCGCAACAACGAAGCCCTGAATGAGTTCGGTCACTTCCGCACCGACCATATGCGCGCCAAGCAGTTCACCCGTCTTCTTGTCGAAGATGGTCTTGACCATGCCCTGGTCTTCCCCGAGCGCAACCGCCTTGCCGTTCGCCGCAAAGGAGAAGCGGCCGACGCGGATGTCGCGGCCCTGTTCCTTGGCCTTGGCTTCGGTGAGACCGACCGAGGCGACCTGCGGGTTGCAATAGGTGCAGCCCGGGATTTTGAGCTTGTCCATCGGGTGCACATTCGGCAGACCGGCGATCTTTTCCACGCAGATCACTGCTTCATGCTCGGCCTTGTGGGCGAGCAGCGGCGGGCCGGCGACATCGCCGATGGCGTAGATGCCAGGCACATTGGTCTTGCCGTAACCGTCGATGACGATGAAGCCGCGATCCGTCTTCACGCCGGCAGCCTCAAGGCCGATGCCTTCGATATTGGCGACGACGCCGACGGCCGAAATCATGCGGTCGGCGGTGATCTTCTCGGAAGAACCGTCCTTCTTCTCCAGCGTCGCGGTGATGGAGTTCGCGCCCTTCTCCACCTTGGAAACCTTGGTTTCAAGGTGAATTTTCATGCCCTGCTTTTCGAGCTGCTTCTTGGCGAAGGTGGAGATTTCCGCATCCTCGACCGGCATGACCTGGCTCATGATCTCGACGACGGTGACGTCGACGCCCATGGTGCGGTAGAAGCTGGCGAATTCGATGCCGATGGCGCCCGAGCCCATGACGAGCAGCGACTTCGGCAGTTCTTCCGGCTTCATCGCCTCGAAATAGGTCCAGATCAGCTTGCCATCCGGCTCAATGCCGGGCAGCGCGCGCGGGCGCGCACCTGTGGCGACGATGATGTGCTTGGCGGTATAGGTGCCCTCACCCAGCGTGTTCTTCGGCACGGGACCCTGCGGCTGAACCACCGGCTTGGTGGATTTGCCGACGACGATCTCGCCCGGCTTGGTGATTTTTGCTTCACCCCAGATAATATCGACCTTGTTCTTCTTGAACAGGAAACCGACGCCATTGTTCATGCGCGCGGCAATGCCACGCGAGCGCGCCACGATTGCCTTGACGTCCGGCTTGATCGAGCCTTCCAGCGTCAGGCCGTAATCCTTGGCATGCGTGGCGGTGTGCATGACATCGGCGGTGCGCAGCAGGGCCTTGGTGGGAATGCAGCCCCAGTTGGAGCAGATGCCGGCCAAATGCTCGCGCTCCACGACGGCAACCTTCATGCCGAGCTGGGCTGCGCGGATCGCGGCAATATAACCGCCCGGTCCCGAACCGATGATGATGACGTCATAAGATTGAGCCATTGGAAATCCTGCCTTGTCTTATTCGGGTGACGGCAAACCGCCCCGAAACGAGAATGAGTGTCAAAGTCCGAGCATCATGCGGACGACGGGCTCCAGCCCGCGGCCGATGGCCCGCGTGTTTTCAGCATCGAGATGAACGCCGTCCACCGGCGTCGTGCGGGCAACGGAGCCGGCATCGAAAAAACCGCAATCGAGGTCGTCGGCAAGGTCCCGGTAAACCGAAGCCAGCATGGCCGATTCATCGATCGCATCGCGATAGATCGCCCCCATCACGGGGTTTGCCGTTTCGCAAAGCTGCGGCGGCGCGACGATCAGAACATCCGGCGCTTCCCAGTCAGCCACTTGCCAGACGTGATTGCGCGTGAGTTTCACCAATCGCTCTATACCCTTCATGGCGACAATGGCCGATCCGTGGATCGACGGTTTCATGTCGTTGGTGCCGAGCATGATGATGACGAGATCAAGCGGCGCATGGCTGTGCAGCAGCGTCGGCAGAAGCCGCGCGCCATTGCGGTCACAATCGGCCGTCAAGTCGTCATAAGCGGTGGTACGGCCGCCCAGCCCTTCGTGGATCACATGCACGTCGGTACCGAGCGCCTTTTGCAAGACGCTCGGCCAAAGATCTTCATGGCTGTGACGGCCACCCGTTTCCGCATTTGATCCCCAGGTCAGGGAATCGCCAAAGCAGAGGACCGATTTCACCATGTCACGCTCCGATCAAACCAGCATGCCCATCGGGTTTTCGATGTAGCGCTTGAAGGCGCCGATCAGTTCGGCTCCGAGCGCGCCATCGACGCAGCGGTGGTCGGTGGAGAGCGTGACCGTCATGACGTTGGCGATCTTGATCTCGCCATTCTTCACGACAGCGCGTTCTTCACCCGCACCGACCGCCAGAATGGTGGCATGCGGCGGGTTGATGACGGCCGAGAAGCTCTTGACGCCCATCATGCCCATGTTGGACACGGCGGTCGTGCCGCCCTGATATTCCTCGGGCTTCAGCTTGCGCTCCTTGGCACGCTTGCCGTAGTCCTTCATCTCGTTGGAGATGGTGGAGAGCGACTTCTCTTCCGCCTTGCGGATGATCGGCGTGATCAGGCCACCCGGAATGGAAACGGCAACGCCGACATCCGAATGCTTGTGCTTGACCATGGCGCTTTCCGTCCAGGAGACGTTGGCGTCAGGCACATCGCGCAAGGCAAGAGCCAGCGCCTTGATGACCATGTCGTTGACCGACAGCTTGTAGGCGGGCTTGCCGTCCTTTTCGGGGGCAGCCGCGTTGAGCTGGGCGCGCAGCGCCAGAAGCGTATCGAGCTCGCAATCCACGGAAACGTAGAAATGCGGAACCGTCTGCTTGGATTCGACCAGACGCTTGGCGATGACCTTGCGCATGCCGTCATGCGGCACCAGCTCGTAGGAGCCCTGTTCGAACAGCTTGAGAACCGCTTCGTCCGACTGGCCCTTGGCGAGAGCGGGAGCCGGTGCGCCGGCAGCTGCTGCTGCAGACGGCGCAGCCTTGGCACCGCCGGAAGCGGCAGCCTTTTCAACGTCGGTCTTGACGATACGGCCATGCGGGCCGGAACCGGAAACGGCCGAGAGGTCGAGACCGGCTTCCTTGGCGAGACGGCGGGCAAGCGGCGAAGCGAAGATGCGCTCGCCGGACTTTGCGACCGGAGCCGGCGTGGACGACGCGGCAGCCTGATCGGCGGCCGGTTTTTCAGCCTTGGCCGGGGCAGCTTCTTCCTTCGGCGCTTCGGCCTTTGCAGCTTCCTGCTTCGGAGCCTCAGCCTTGGCGGGAGCGGGAGCGGGAGCGGCAGCGCCGCCCTTTGCCGCCTCGGCCACATCCTCGCCATCGGCGGCGAGGATGGCGATCAGGGCGTTGACCTTGACCGCTTCGGTGCTCGCCGGAACGACCAGCTTGGCGACCGTGCCTTCGTCAACGGCTTCCACTTCCATGGTCGCCTTATCGGTCTCGATCTCGGCGATCACGTCACCGGGTGCGACCTTGTCGCCTTCCTTGACCAGCCACTTGGCCAGATTACCCTCTTCCATCGTCGGAGAAAGGGCAGGCATGGTGATGTTTATCGGCATCGAAACGCCTCCCCTTACTTGTAGCAGACGGTTTTGACGGCCTGAACGACTTCATCGACGTTCGGCAGAGCCAGCTTTTCGAGGTTTGCCGCGTAAGGCATCGGAACGTCCTTGCCGGCAATCGTCAGGATCGGCGCATCGAGATAATCGAAAGCGGCGCGCATGACCTGGTTGGCAATGAAGTCACCGACCGATGACTGCGGGAAGCCTTCCTCAACAGTCACCAGACGACCGGTCTTCTTGACCGATTCGATGACGGTGGGCAAATCCATCGGACGAATGGTGCGCAGATCGATCAGTTCGACGTCGATGCCGAGCTTTTCGAGTTCAGCAACCGCCTTGATGGCATAGGTCATGCCGATGCCGAAGGAAACGATGGTCGCATCCTTGCCCTTGCGGTGAATGCGCGCCTTGCCGATCGGCAGCACGAAATCATCGAGCTTCGGCACTTCGAAGCTCTGGCCGTAGAGAATTTCATTTTCCAGGAAAATGACCGGGTTCGGATCGCGGATGGCGGCCTTGAGCAGACCCTTGGCGTCGGCTGCCGTGTAAGGCATGACGACCTTGAGGCCCGGAATATGGCTGTACCATGCGGCGTAACATTGCGAATGCTGTGCACCGACGCGGGCAGCAGCGCCCGAGGGACCGCGGAACACCATCGGAGCGCCCATCTGGCCACCCGACATGTAAAGCGTCTTCGCCGCCGAGTTGACGATCTGGTCGATCGCCTGCATGGCGAAGTTGAAGGTCATGAATTCGACGATAGGCCGCAGGCCCGTCATCGCCGCACCGACGCCGATACCGGCAAAGCCGTGCTCGGTGATCGGGGTATCGATAACGCGACGCTCACCGAATTCCTGCAACAGGCCTTGGGTGATCTTGTAGGCGCCCTGATATTCGGCGACTTCTTCACCCATGACGAAGACTTTTTCGTCGGCGCGCATTTCTTCGGCCATGGCGTCGCGCAGCGCTTCACGCACCGTCGTCATCACCATTTCCGTGCCTGCCGGAATATCCGGATCGGCAGCAACTTCGATCTTGGGTGCTGCCGGAACCTTGGCGGCTTCCTTGGCAGCGCTCGGCTCCTCGATCGCTTCGCGGGTCTTGCCGCCAGCCGCATCCGAATCGGAATTTGCGGCTTCAGCCTTCGGCGCGGGAGCGGACGCGACGTCGTCGGCGCTTTCACCTTCCTGGAGGAGGACTGCGATCGGCGTGTTGACCTTGACGCCTTCGGTGCCGGCATCGATCAGCAGCTTGCCGATGACGCCCTCGTCCACGGCTTCCACTTCCATGGTCGCCTTGTCGGTCTCGATCTCGGCGATCACGTCGCCGGAGGTGACCTTGTCGCCTTCCTTTTTAAGCCATTTGGAAAGCGTGCCTTCCTCCATGGTCGGGGAAAGGGCGGGCATAAGAATTTCTACTGGCATGGGTTTCCCTTTCCCGATCAGAGCAGAATGTCGGTGTAGAGCTCGGATACATCCGGCTCTGGGTCGTTCTGGGCGAAGTCGGCGCTGTCGGCGACGATATCACGGACATCCTTGTCGATGGCCTTGAGTTCGTCTTCGCTTGCCCAGCCCTGCTCCAGAAGCCGTGCCTTGACCTGCTCGATCGGGTCATGTTCGGAGCGCATCTTCTGCACTTCGTCTTTCGAACGGTATTTCGCCGGGTCGGACATGGAGTGACCACGGTAACGGTAGGTCAGCATTTCCAGAATGATTGGACCCTTGCCCGAACGGCAATGTTCCAGCGCCTGATCGGCGGCGGCCTTGACGGCGCGCACGTCCATGCCATCCACCTGGATGCCGGGAATGCCGAAGGACTGGCCGCGCAGCGAATAGTTCGACTGGGCGGTGGCGCGGGCGGTGGAGGTGCCCATGGCGTAACGGTTGTTCTCGACGATATAGATGATCGGCAGTTTCCAGAGAGCGGCCATGTTGAAGCTCTCGTAGACCTGGCCCTGGTTGGCGGCGCCGTCACCGAAATAGGTCACGGAGACATTGTCGTTGCCGCGATAGCGGTTGGCGAAGGCGAGACCAGTGCCAAGCGAAACCTGCGCGCCGACGATGCCGTGGCCGCCATAGAAATGTTTCTCCTTGGAGAACATGTGCATCGAGCCGCCCTTGCCTTTCGACAGGCCGCCCTTGCGGCCGGTCAGTTCGGCCATGACGCCACGCGCGCTCATGCCGAGCGCCAGCATGTGGCCGTGGTCGCGGTAAGCGGTGATGACCTGATCGCCTTCCTTCTGCGACATCTGCATGCCGACGACGACAGCTTCCTGACCGATGTAGAGGTGACAGAAACCACCGATGAAGCCCATGCCATAGAGCTGGCCGGCCTTTTCCTCGAAACGGCGGATGAGCAGCATTTCACGATAAGCGTGAAGCTCTTCTTCCTTCGAGAAGTCCGGGCTGTTCTTGCCGGTGAATTCGGTTGCGGCCTTTGCCGTGGTCTTGCGGCCGGATACGGTCGCTGGTTTTCGCGGCGCCATTCATCCCTCCCTGAGTTGCCGTTTGAATGGATAGAGTGGCGCGTACCATAT
This sequence comes from Agrobacterium sp. LY4, assembly GCF_001526585.1. Lineage (NCBI taxonomy): Bacteria > Pseudomonadati > Pseudomonadota > Alphaproteobacteria > Hyphomicrobiales > Rhizobiaceae > Agrobacterium > Agrobacterium sp. LY4. The sequence continues at coordinate 162,576 of NZ_ASYA01000012.1, forward strand.
GCAAGAAAATGCCATGCAGCAATGCTTTAAACGCATGGCACATATTCACGCTAAGATGCTGTGAATAAATCAGAAATGTTAAATTAACTTGATTTAGGTTAATTAGAAATATGTGTTCATGATGACGATTTCGTCCGTGCGGGACATATTCAGCTGGTAACGGGAAATCTCGTCGATCATGTCCCGCTCCAGCGAGCCATCGCTCATCAATTCCACCTGCCGCTCCAGCGCCACACGAGCCTGCGTCAGCTTGGCAAGCTCCGCAGTGCGGGTGATACGCTGCCGCTCCAGCCGCTCCGTCGCCTGCAGGCCGAAGTCGCCATGGATGGAATGATAGCCGAAATAGGAAAGAAAAGCGATCGTGATGGCCGGAACGATCAAACGGCCGAATCGTCTCTTTTTATGATGTCTGGTCCACATGCCGGAGAGAAGCCTTAAAACGCATAACGTGAGTCTCGAGACTAAGGCGGATTGTTTAACTATCCGTTGACCTTAAATTCCAATCGGCAGATGCACGCAAAAAAGCCCGCCGGAGGGCGGGCTAAGAATGGCAGCGACGTTAAAAGAACCCTCGTCATACCGGCCCCCGGAACAAGCCCGAGGATGATCCGGCATCCAGCCACAGCGCGTCTGCGCTGTGGGGGGAGTCTTTCGCAATCAAGGACGTGATCGCGCTGGACCCCGGATCAAGTCCGGGGTGACGGAATGCGGATGCTACCGCTCGCCTCTGAATGAGCCCGCCAAGGCGGCGGGCCGCATCACAAACCAATACTGCCGGAATTACCCGCGCAGGATCGAGCGGCCGGCGTAAGCGGCCTGCGGGCCGAGCATTTCCTCGATGCGGATCAGCTGGTTGTACTTCGCGAGCCGGTCGGAACGGGCGAGCGAGCCGGTCTTGATCTGACCGCAATTGGTGGCGACCGCGAGATCGGCGATGGTGGAATCTTCGGTTTCGCCCGAACGGTGCGACATGACGGCGGTGTAACCGGCCTTGTGCGCTGTCTCGACCGCATCCAGCGTCTCGGAGAGCGAACCGATCTGGTTGACCTTGACGAGGATGGAGTTTGCAACGCCCATCTTGATGCCGTCGCGAAGACGCGCGGAGTTGGTGACGAAGAGATCGTCGCCGACGAGCTGGCACTTGTTGCCGATGAGATCGGTCAGCGTCTTCCAGCCTTCCCAGTCGTCTTCGGCCATGCCGTCTTCGATGGAAATGATCGGTACTTGGCGACGAGTTCCGCCAGATATTCCGCCATCGCGCCCGATTCCAGTGTGCGGCCTTCGCCTTCGAGAACGTATTTTCCGTCCTTGAAGAATTCGGTCGAGGCACAGTCGAGACCGACGAACATGTCGTCGCCCGGACGGTAGCCGGCCTTTTCAATCGACTTCATGATGAAATCGAGTGCGGCCGGTGCGCTTTCGAGACCCGGTGCGAAACCGCCCTCGTCGCCGACATTGGTGTTGTGACCCTGGGCAGCCAGTTCTTTCTTCAGCGTATGGAACACTTCAGAACCCATGCGCACGGCTTCGCGGATATTTTCCGCGCCGACCGGCAGGATCATGAATTCCTGGAAGTCGATGGGGTTATCGGCATGCGCACCGCCATTGATGATGTTCATCATCGGAACCGGCAGCAGATGTGCGTTCGGGCCGCCGACATAACGGTAAAGCGGCAGGCCGGAGGCTTCGGCGGCAGCCTTGGCGACAGCGAGCGATACGCCGAGGATGGCGTTGGCGCCGATGCGCGACTTGTTCGGCGTGCCGTCGAGCACGATCATCGTCTGGTCGATCTGGATCTGGTTTTCAGCGTCGAAGCCGCCGATGGCGTCGAAGATTTCCGTATTAACGGCTTCAACCGCCTTTTCCACGCCCTTGCCGAGATAACGCTTGCCGCCATCGCGCAGCTCAACCGCCTCATGCGCGCCGGTGGAGGCGCCGGAGGGAACGGCGGCACGGCCCATGGAGCCGTCTTCGAGGTAAACATCGACTTCAACGGTCGGGTTGCCGCGGCTGTCGAGGATTTCGCGCGCGATGATATCGGTAATGGCAGTCATGGTCTCTCCCTTGGGAATGGAACAGATATTTTCCGTCGCCTGTCTTAGACGATGGCGAAGAAATTACAATGACGACGGGCGGCAGAAACGGCCCGCCCGCCATTAAAATCGATTGGCACAGACAGTACCCGCCGCAACGCCCGCCGCCCCTCAGGCTTTGGTAATGGCGTCGAAGGCGAGCAGCTTTTCCAGCAGTTTCGGCATGTCCTTCAGATGAACCATGTTGGGGCCGTCGGACGGTGCATTGTCCGGGTCCTCATGGGTCTCGATGAAGAGGCCGGCGACGCCGACAGCAACCGCCGCCCGCGCCAGAGTCTCGACGAATTCGCGCTGGCCGCCGGTGGAACCGCCCTGCCCGCCCGGCTGCTGAACCGAATGGGTGGCGTCAAAGACAACAGGCGCGCCGAGCGAAGCCATGATCGGCAGCGAGCGCATGTCGGAAACAAGCGTGTTGTAACCGAACGAGGCGCCGCGCTCGCACAGAAGCACATTCGGATTGCCGCTCTCATTCAGCTTGGCCAGCACGTTCTTCATGTCCCAGGGGGCAAGGAACTGGCCCTTCTTGACATTGATGACGCGGCCAGTTTTCGCAGCGGCGACAAGAAGATCGGTCTGGCGGCTGAGAAAGGCCGGAATCTGCAGCACATCCACCACTTCGGACACGATGGCGCACTGTTCTTCGGTGTGAATGTCAGTCAAAACAGGAAAGCCAAATTCCTTCTTGAGATCGGCAAAAACCTGCATGGCGCTCTCAAGGCCGATGCCGCGCTTGCCGGAAAGCGAAGTACGGTTCGCCTTGTCGAAGGACGACTTATAAACGAGCCCGATCCCCAGCTTGTCGCAAAGCTCCTTCAGGACGCCAGCGATCATGAAAGCATGTTCCCGGCTTTCCATCTGGCAGGGGCCGGCGATCAAGGAAAATCGCTCTGTATTGGAAAAGGAAACCGAATTGGCGCCGTCGCCGGCGGTGACTTTGAGATTGTTCGTAACGCTCATCATTTTTCCTCGAAGGCGAATGCAACGCCCTGACCGGGCGCGGCGGACACCACCAGACGGCCGCCCGCTTCTGCGCTGGAGACGCCATTAGCAGCAAGCACCGCTTCTGTCACGGCAAGATCGTCAACGGAAAAGACGATGCCTGCGCCGTGCAGTCCATTGGGAGGATTGGGCAGGCTTTCGCTGAAGGCCGGTTTTTGGTTCAGCCTGATGCGCGCATTGCCGGTTGCAAAAAGAATATCTCCATCCGGAGACATCTCCTCCTCACAGGCAAATACCGTTTCGATCAGACGGACCGCGTTGGGATCGCCGCCGGAAAACAGAACGATCTCGCTGAGACCGGAAGCACCATTGGCGTGACGCTCCAGCGCCGCCCGGTCGTTCGGCAAAGCCTGCAATCGCTGGCAACTGAACAGAAAGAAATCCGAAGCCGTGCCGCTCGCTGCAAAAGCCAGCCGGAATGCCGCCTCACTCCGTGAGCCGTCCGGCATCCGCACGGGCCGTGAAAATTCAAAGATATCGCCCGCCGAGAAGCCGGACGCGGAAAACCTGTCATGATCGGCAATGGCGCTTTCGCTTCTTGCCACCAGGGCCGAAAAACCGTCCTCGCCATGACGCTGCCGAAAGGCCCGATCCCTACCGGTGAACACGTCGCCCCTGTTCACCGAGTCATTATATTTAGCCGGATCAGCAATGGCGAGCGGTTCCAGATAGGTGCCGTCCGCGAAGAAAACGCAGGCATTCTGCGTGCCGAAGGGATGGAGGGCCTCCGGAGCGACGGTGAAGCCGAGAATCTCAAGGCGGTCTTTCGCCACGGCAAGAGACTGTACCGGCAAAACGAGATGATCGACACTATTTCGGTTCGCCATGATCGAGCCCCTGTGCTGCGGGTTTGTGCGTGACAAAAGCACAGATGACACCAGCAATGCAAACGGTCAGCTTCGCCGGGTCGGCCTCGTCACGCACCTATGGCTCACCGGCAGGCGTCGAGACGGTTGATCGCCTCCACGTTTTTCGCTGAGGATCCTTTCGGATCGAAATCCGATGCCAGCCAGGTGTCGACGATGGCTTTCGCCAGTTCCGGGCCGATCACGCGGGCGCCCATGGTGATGATCTGGGCGTTGTTGGATTTCGCCGCCCGTTCGGCGGAATAGGTGTCATGGGTCAAGGCGGCGCGGATGCCGGGCACCTTGTTGGCGGAAATGCAGACGCCGATGCCGGTTCCACAAAACAATAGGCCGCGATCGAATTCGCCGGCGATGATGCTGCCGGCCACGGCTTCGGCCAGATCGGCATAAAATCCGTCCTGGCTTCGATCCACGACGGTCAGCCCTTGCCTGCCCGAGAGATGGGCGAGCACCGCATCCAGCAGGGGTTTTCCGGCGCTGTCGGCGCCTGCGACAATTCTCATTTCCAAATCTCCCGTTAGTCGCGCGTAAGCCCCGACGGGCTGCGGCCGCTATCTTCTGTTTTCACGATTGCAATCTGGCCTGTGCGCCTTCGGCAAGGCTGCGCAGGATGAGCGCGCAGGAGGTGGCGCCGGCATCGAGAACACCGAGCGAGCGCTCGCCGAGACGGCTGGCGCGGCCGATCTTCGCCACGAGATTGATGGTCGAATCCCTGCCGGTTTCGGCGGCAGCGACAAGGGCTGCGGCAGCATCGTGGAATGACGCGCCCGCGGCGGTGGCGGTGTCGAATGCCGTAACGGCCGGCACCAGCGTATCCAGCAGCGTCTTGTCGCCCACCTTGGCCGAACCGATGGAACTGACACCTTCGAGGCCGGCATGCAGCATTCTGCTGAAGGACGGTGCATCAATAACGTCGGCATTTTCGATTTTCTCGGCGAATTCCGTAAACATCACCCCATAAAGAGGCCCCATGGAACCGCCGATTTCCGTCATCAGGATCGTGCCGAGCGTATCGAGCGCCTTGGCAAGCGAGGCGTCCTGCCCTCTCAGCCGGTCTGCCGCCATGCCGAATCCCTTGGCCATGTTCACGCCATGGTCGCCATCGCCGATCTTGCCGTCGATCTCGCTGAGATAGGCGCGGTTTTCGATGATCCTTTCGGCCATGGAGAGAACGATATCGCCGGCCTTGGCGTTCTGAAAAGACTGCATGAATTTTCTCCTCACAGCATAACGGTGCAAAGCGCCTCGGTATCGAGCAGCGGTTTCAGCTCGTCATCCAGCGCCATCACGGTCAAAGTCGCGCCCACCATCTCAAGCGATGTGAAATAGTTGCCGATATAGGTTTTGTGGATTTTCAGGCCACGCGCCGAAATCTCGGATTCTATCGTGTCGTTGAGGATGTAGAGTTCGTTGACGGGCGTCGCACCAAGCCCGGAGACCAGCACCGCCACCTCGCTGCCGGCCGGCAGGTTGTGATCGTCGAGCACGATCTTGCACATGTCCTTCGCCACATCAGCAGCGGATTTCAGCTTCTCGACGCGAACGCCGGGTTCGCCATGGTGACCTATGCCCACTTCAATCGTGCCCGGTTCGATCTGAAAGTTGGGATGGCCGACCGCCGGCAGGGTGCAGGGGCCGAGACCGACGCCGATGGAGCGGCAATTGTCGATGGCCTTCTGGGCGGTGGCGCGCACCTCCTCCAGCGAAGCGCCGCCTGCCGCCTTGGCGCCGCCGATCTTCCACATGAAGATTTCACCGGCGACGCCGCGGCGTTTCTCACGCTCCTCGGGAGCGGCGGAACACACATCGTCATTGGCGACGACGGTGGCGATCTCGATGCCGTCTTTGGCGGCGAGCTTTGTCGCCATCTTCACATTCATATTGTCGCCGGCATAATTGCCGTAGAGCACGATCACGCCCCTGCCGCCATTGGCTTCGCGGATCGCGTCGTGAAAGCTCTTGGCCGTGGGTGATGAAAACAATTCGCCGACGGCGACGGCATCCAGCATGTTGCGGCCGGTGTAACCGATAAAGGCCGGCTCATGCCCGGAGCCGCCGCCCGTGACCACGCCGACCTTGCCGGCGACCGGTGCACCCCGGGCGACGACGACACGCGGATTTTCCGCAAGGCGCACGATGTCGCGATGGGCCTTGACGAAGCCTTTCACCGTATCTTCGACCACCTCGTCGGGGTTATTCACAAATCTCTGCATTACTCTCCTCCTTTATGCCGTCTGCGCCAGCCCCTGCCGCTTCTCAGGCGACAGCGGCCGAGCTTGCGGCTCCGCCCCCGGCCAATCCTCTTTTGACCGCGTCAAGCGAAACCGTCAGCGCCTGCTCTATTTCCCGAAGCGATGCGGGGCTGATACGCCTTACCGGCTGGGCATCCGCGCGACGGTGAAGGCGCGCTGGAAACTCGATGCTGATCGGCATCTCCGGCTTTTTGGCAATCTCACCGAGCAGCTTGCCGCAATCGATATCGCCCTCGCCCACCGGCACGAAAAACCAGCCTTCGGGCGTGCGTTTCACGTCCTTGATATGCGCATGGACCGAGGCCGGCAGCGCCGCCACCGCGTCATCGGCAAAATCCTTGAGTTGCTGACGATGGGACGCGGTATTGGCCGCGTCATAATTCAGCCCAAGCCATGGGGAGCCGAAACGCCGCGTGAGCGCGATGCCCTCCTGCGCGATATTGAAAAGGTTGTCGCTGCCGTCGCCGGGATTTTCCAGCCCGATCACGATGCCGAAGGCCTCGGCACGGCGCAGAAGCACCTCGATATTGCGCAGGAACCGGTCTTCGCGCTGCCGGGCCGAGGCATTGGTGGCGATTACCCTCGCGCCGATTCCCGCTGCAAAAGCCATTCTACCGGTGAAAATTTCAACGGAATCGTCCAGTCCAAGATCGATATGCGACGACATGGCATGGCAGCCGAGCCCGGCATCGCCCAGCGAGCGGCGCCATGACGCCATTTCAGCCGGCAGGAACGCGCTTTCGTCGAATGGTTCGGTGTAACCGACGATAAAGGCAGGCTCCACATAGAGAAAACCGATCCTGGCGATGCTCTCCAGCATCTCCTCGCGCCCATAGCCGTCATATGGCGCGCCGGACGCCGATATGATGCGATCTTTCATGCAATCCTCCCCTTGAGCCGCAGCCGAAGGGACGATGCCGATCACGCTGCAACCTCATTATTCCGACCGGAAAATGACGGAGAGGTCCGCTCGTGAGCAAGCGGAAAAAATTAACGCGCCAGTGAATTCAATTCACGTAACAGCCGCATTCCTATTCAAATGCGGGATCCTGAAGATCTTCGATCAGCCAGTCGGCAAACCGTCTTGCCAGCCTGCGCTGGCTGCCGGATTTGGGATAGGCGAGATAATGGCCGACATAGTGAAGGTCCTGCGTCGCGCCGCTCAGGGGCGCGACCAGCCGCCCGGATTTTATCTCGCGATGGGCAAGCCGTGTCGATTCCAGCGCCACGCCGACGCCATTGGCGGCGGCATCGATCGCCAGGAAACTGCGGTCGAAACTCATGGCCTGAATGGGCGGCTTGCCCAGGCCATTGGCCTCGAACCAGTCCGGCCATTGCAGACGTTTGTTGTCGCTTCGAATAAGCAATTGCCGGTTCAAATCCCGGGGTGTCCTGATCTCGTCCGCGAGCGCCGGCGAGCACAGCGGCGTGACACGCTCGCTGCCCAGCGGAATGATGATGAGATCGTCTCCCTGCGGTTCGCCATAGATGATATCGGCATCGAATTCACCATCGACGAAACGCACATAGGCGGTGCTGGCCGCCAGCCGCACCTCGATCCCCGGATTGGCGTTCAAGAATTGCGGCAGGCGCGGAGACAGTACCTGCGCCGCATAGCTGGGCGCACAATGCAGGCGCAGAAGATGGGAGCGATTGGAGGACACCACCTCGATGCCCTGCCGCAACTCCTCGAAGGCGTTCGATGCATGTGTCAGAAGTGTCTGCCCCGCCGCAGTCAGGCGCACGGTTCGCGTGGTGCGCTCGAAAAGCGGCGTACCGAGCACCCTTTCGAGCTTGACGATGGCATGGCTGACGGCGCTCGCCGACAGGTTGAGCTCATCGGCAGCGGCCCGGAAAGAGCCGAGCCGGGCGGCGGATTCGAAGGCGCGGATGGAGGTGAGTGAAATGCCGTTCAACATTCGATTACTGAAGCAGATTCATGATCCGATGTAAACTTCGCGTTTGAAGCGCCCGCTGCCCACCTGCAATATCGATACTGCATTCGTCGCAGGACGGGATGCGGCGGCAGGTCGGGAGCACCGCCGTCAAGCGTATGAAGCCGGCGCCCGGCTTGGGAGGATTGCTTATGTTGTTGAATGGAAAGACCGCGGTTATTTCAGGCGCCGCCAGCAAACGCGGCATCGGCCGCGCCACGGCGGAACTTTTCGCCCGCCACGGCGCCCGCGTCGCCATCGTGGATCTGGATGAAGCCGGCAGCATCGAAGCCGCGGCCTCGCTTGAAAAAGTGGATGGCGGCGAGCATCTCGGCGTCGGCGGCAATGTGGCGGATCGCGCCTCCTGCGAGGCGGCCGCGCAAAAAGTCATCGCCGCTTTCGGCAAGATCGATATCCTCATCAATAATGCCGGCATTACGCAGCCGGTGAAGACGCTCGACATTACCGGCGCAGACTGGCAGCGCATCGTCGATGTCAACATGACCGGTGTGCTGAATTTCAGCCAGGCCTTCATTCCCAACATGCGCGACAATGGCGGCGGCTCGATCGCCTGCATGTCGTCGGTCTCCGCACAGCGTGGCGGCGGCATTTTCGGCGGGCCGCATTATTCGGCGGCCAAGGCGGGCGTTCTCGGTCTCGCAAAGGCCATGGCGCGCGAATTCGGCCCCGACGGCATTCGCGTCAACTCCGTCACTCCCGGCCTGATCCAGACCGACATTACCGGCGGTAAGCTGACCGACGACATGCGCCGCGACATTCTCAAGGGCATTCCGCTCAACCGTCTCGGCGATGCCATCGATGTCGCCAATATCTATCTTTTCCTCGCCTCAGACCTCTCCTCCTACGTCACCGGTGCGGTTGTCGACGTGAATGGCGGAATGCTCATTCACTGAAAACCACCTGTCGAAGCCGATAAACCGGCTTCGATTTTTCTGACCGGGAGGAGGAAACCATGGCTCAGGGATATCGGCACGCAGATGCAACCGGGGAAGCGGCGCTGGCGAATGTATCGCTGGCGGAACGCGCCTGGCGCATCCGGCGCAACGCCCTTTTGATGGGTGAGGTGCAGGGACAGGGTTATGTCGGCCAGGCGCTCGGCATTGCCGATGTTCTGGCGGTGGCCTGGTTTCACACCATGCGTTACCGGGCGGACGATCCGCATTGGGAAGGCCGCGACCGGTTTCTGCTCTCTATCGGCCATTATGCGATTGCACTTTACGCAGCGCTCATCGAGGCGGGCGTCATTCCGGAAGACGAGCTGGAGACCTATGGCTGCGACGGCTCGCGCCTGCCCATGTCCGGCATGGCCTCCTATACGCCGGGCATGGAAATCACCGGCGGATCGCTCGGCCATGGGCTTGGCATTGCGGTGGGCATGGCTCTTGGTCTCAAGCGCAAGAATTCAGACCGGTTCATCATCAACATGATGTCGGATGGCGAGTTGGGCGAAGGTTCGACCTGGGAGGCCGCCATGGGCGCATCCCATCACAGGCTCGGTAATCTCATCAATCTCGTGGACTTCAACAATCAGCAGGCGGACGGCCCTTCCCGCGAGATGCTGTCCTCCGAACCTGTGGACGCCAAATTCGCGGCCTTCGGCTGGCACGTACAGCGCGTGGACGGCAACGATATCGACAAGGTTCGCGAGGCCTTCGATATCGCCATGTCACTTACCGATGACAGGCCGCGCGCCATCATTTTCGATACCCGGATGGGCCGCGGCGTGCCCTTTCTCGAAAACCGCGAAATCACCCATTTCATTCGCGTGGAAGCGCATGAATGGAAGCTGGCGCTCGACGCGCTTGAAGAAGGACGGCCGCAATGAGTGCAGCAGCCCCGCAGAAGCGCCTCACCACATCGGCGATGATCGCCTCCATCGCCGCCGAAGGCCAGCCGACACGGCCTGCTCCCTTCGGTCACGCCCTTGTTCAGCTGGCGAAGGAACGCGAGGATATTGTCGGCCTCACTGCCGATCTCGGCAAATATACCGACCTGCATATTTTCGCCAAAGCCTTTCCCGAGCGCTTTTATCAGATGGGTATGGCCGAGCAGCTTTTGATGAGCACTGCCGCCGGTCTGGCGCGCGAAGGCTGCGTGCCCTTCGCGACCACCTATGCGGTCTTTGCCGCCCGCCGCGCCTATGATTTCATCGCGATGGCGATTGCCGAGGAAAACCTGCCGGTGAAGATCGTCTGCGCCCTGCCCGGCCTGACGACGGGTTACGGCCCCAGCCATCAGGCAACCGACGATCTGGCGATCTTTCGCGCGCTGCCGAACATGACCATCGTAGATCCCTGCGATGCGACCGACATAGAAGGCGCGGTGCCGGCCATTACGGATTATAACGGCCCCGTTTATATGCGCCTGCTGCGCGGCCAGGTGCCGGTGGTGCTCGAAGAATATGGCTATCGGTTCGAACTCGGCAAGGCGAAGCTTATCCGCGATGGTGCACAGGTCCTTTTCATATCGTCCGGCATATTGACGATGCGGGTTCTCGAAGCGGCTGCCCTGCTTGAGAAGGAGGGCGTCGGCTGCGCCGTGTTGCATTCCCCCACCATCAAGCCGCTCGATACCGCCTCGATCTTCGCGGAAGTGGACCGGGCTGATCGTCTGGTCATCGTGGCGGAAAACCACAGCGAAATCGGCGGGCTTGGAGAGGCCGTGGCAATGGCGCTGGTGAAAAGCGGCCGTGCCCCGCGCCTGCAACACATCGCCCTGCCCGACGCCTTTCTGGATGCGGGTGCTTTGCCCACCCTGCATGACCGCTACGGCATCTCGACGGCGATGATCGTGGCGCGCGCAAGGGCGTGGCTGGAGAATGAAAGTTTTGAAGTACCGCGCGGTTCGGTCTAAAGGCTGAAGCTGAAACATGGTGCGGAATCAGCCGGAGGGAGCCGGCGGTTTCAAGGGAGTGGAGCGCGTTATCCGCGTGTTCGGACAACGCCGAGGGTATTTAAATCCAGGGAGGAGAAAAATGAGTATTTCCATCAACAGGCGTATGTTCCTGACCGGTACCGGACTGGCACTGGCGGCGCCGGCCATTCTGACGACAGCCCGCAACGCCCGGGCCGCCACGACGCTGACGCTCGGCCATGGGGCTGCGCCGGGCAATCCGCGCACGCTCGCGGCCGCGAAATTCGCGGAACTCGTTGCCCAGAAAACCGAAGGCCGCGTGGCGATCAACGTCGCCGGTTCGGAAACGCTTGGCAGCGACGCCGCCATGCTGACCAGCCTGCGCACCGGAGCGCTGGATTTCACCGCCAACAGCCAGGGTCCGGTTTCGAGCGTTGTTCCTGAACTTGCGGCACTCGGCCTACCCTTTCTGTTCAGCAACGCCGATCAGGCGATCAAGGTGCTCGAGGGCGATGTCGGCGCATCGCTCGATGCGCGCTTCCAGAAGGTCGGCATCGTGCCGCTCGACTGGTGGGACAACGGCATCCGCCATGTCTCCAATTCCAAACACGCCATCACCAAGCCGCAGGACGTCGCGGGCCTGAAAATCCGTACCCCCGCCGACCCGATGACCATGGATATTTTCAAGGCGCTGGATGCGGCGACGGTTCAGATCGCGTTTGGCGAACTCTACATCGCGCTTCAGCAGGGCGTGGTGGACGGGCAGGAAAATCCGCTGGTGAATATCGAAAGCTCCAAGCTTTACGAGGTCAACAAACATATCAGCCTCACCGCCCATAAATGGGAATCCACCCCGTTCCTGATGTCCAAATTCGCCGAAGGGCGGTTGGGCAAGGATTTCGAGGCGGTAAAGGCGGCTGCGAAGGAGGCAGGCGCGCTTCAGCGCAAACTCTCAGCGGAAAAGGCAAGCGCGTCTCTGGCCGCCTTCAAGGCCAATGCCGCCATCGAGGTGGTGGAAGACATCGACCACGCCGCTTTCGCGAAAGCGACCGCGCAGGTGCTGGAGACATGGAAGCAGAAGCCCTTCGGCGATTTCGTCGCCGAGCTGGAAAAGGCTGCCAAGGGCTGACGATCAGGATGCCGGGCCGGTTCATGCCGCCCGGCCTCGCCTTCATGTCCACTGACAGGATCGGCGGGAGCCTCGCTCACGCCGACATTCATACGGTTTCAGTTTTCAGGAGATGCGCCAATGCTCGAAGGAGCCTTGTCCGCCGCCAATCGCGTTGACAGTTTCATCGCCATCCTCTGCCGCATCATCATCGTGGCAACCGGCATTCTGCTCACGGTCATTATGACCGCAAACGTCATCGTCCGCTATCTATCGACATCCGGCGGGCTGGATTTTGCGGAAGAACTGCCGACCATGCTGTTTCCATGGTTCATCGTCGCCGGCATTACCCTTGCCGCGCAGAGCGGCGCGCATATGGCGGTGGAATGGATTTATGACAAGTTCGACGAACGCGGCAAGGTGGCGGTTCTGCTGTTCGCCAATCTCGTGACGGTCGCAAGTTTCGTCATTCTCGCGCAGCAGGCGCTTGTCGTCGCCGAGATCGCCGGCGCGGAAATCAGCCCTGTGCTGCAGCTGCCCAACAGCATCGGATATTATTCCATCGCCTTCGGCGCGGCATTGGTCTCGGTCACGACCGCAACCGCGAGCCTGCGCATTCTCTCCGGCGGCTGGCATGCCCGCCCGCACGGTGCAACCGAGGAGATGCCGCTATGACCATCGTGATGATCATTGCATTTTGTATCCTCATGATGATTGCGGTTCCGGTCGGCTATGCGCTGATCATCTCTGCCGGCGTCGCCGTGCTGTGGAACGGTTATGTGCCGCTTTCGCTCGTGGCGCAGCAGGTTTACGACCAGACGCAATCTTTCCCGATGCTGGCGCTGCCGTTCTTCATGCTCGCGGGAACGCTAATGCTCGGCGGCAAACTCGGAACCCAGCTTCTCGAACTCGCCTCCAAGGCCATGCAGCGCTGGCGCGGCGGCCCGCTTTCCACCGCCGTCATTTCGTCGGTCGTGTTCGGCGGCGTTTCCGGCTCGGCGGTCGCCAATGCGAGCGCACTCGGCTCGGTGCTCATTCCATGGCAAAAGCGCCAGGGCTACCCCGCTCCCCTTTGTGCGGCCAACAATGCCACCTCGGCTGTCATCGACGTGCTCATTCCGCCGTCGATCCCGATGATCCTCTATTCGCTGGTCAGCGGCGTCAGCATCGCCAATCTGTTCATCGCCGGCATTCTGCCGGGCCTGCTCATGGCCGTCGGTTTCATCTTCGTCTGCTGGGCCATTGCCGTGCGGCGGGGCTATGCGGTGCGTGACGAACGCATCCGCAAGCGCGATCTGGCACTACTTGCATTCCGCAGCCTGCCGGCGATCCTTCTGCCGATCCTGATCATCCTCGGCCTCCGCTTCGGCTTTGCAACGCCGACCGAAGTGGCCGTTCTTTCCGTCGTTTATTCGCTCGTGCTCAGCATCTTCTTCTATCGCGATCTGACATGGAAGCGTTTCTGCGACAATTTCGTCGAGGCCGGCTCCGCAACCGGCGTCGTCATGCTCGTCATCATGGGCAGCGCGGCGGTGGGCTGGGTGCTTACCTTCGATCAGGCGCCCCAGCATTTCGCCACCTGGGTCGCGGAGAATATCTCCAACCCGATCCTGATTATTCTCATGATGAATATCCTGATGCTGATCATCGGCATGCCGCTCGATCTGCCGCCGTCGATCCTGCTGCTCGGACCGATCTTCGTGCCGCTTGCGGATATGATCGGGCTCGACCGGGTGCAGCTCGGCATGATGATGGTGATCAATCTCGGTATCGGGCTCTATACGCCACCGATCGGCACCACGCTCTTCATCTCGTCCTCCATAGCCAGAGCGCCGCTCGGCGCAACGACGAGGGAATTGTGGCCGTTCTTCACCATGGCGATGCTGCTCCTTATCGCGGTCAGCTTCATTCCTGCGCTCACGATCTACTGACGTTCGGCGCGTAGCAAATCGGCAGCCAGAAACCACCGGCCGGGTCTCCCCGGTCGGTGGTTTCTGGTATTCAAGATGCGGCATACATCGTTAAATCTGCTTTGTTCATGGTTTCGACGATCAAATCACGATCTGCGATGCACCCTTCACGAAATTTTAGGGGATTGCGGAACACATATGGAACATATAGTGTTCGTTCTGTATTTGTTTCGCGACTTCAACGACGATTCTCAAGGGTGTTTTCCTCATGCTCACGCGCAAACAGCAGGAATTGCTTCTCTTCATTCATGAAAGAATGAAAGAGTCCGGCGTGCCGCCCTCCTTCGATGAAATGAAGGACGCACTCGATCTTGCCTCCAAATCCGGCATCCACAGGCTGATCACCGCACTCGAAGAGCGCGGCTTCATTCGCCGGCTACCTAACAGGGCGCGGGCGCTGGAAGTGATCAAATTGCCTGAGGCCTATGCTCCGGGTGCAAGGCCGCAGCGCGGTTTCTCGCCGAGCGTCATCGAAGGCAGCCTCGGCAAGCCGAAGACGCCGGAACCGGCCCCTGCCCCCAAGGCGCCGGCCAATGATCTCGGTGGCGCGGTCACCGTGCCGGTCATGGGCCGCATCGCCGCCGGTGTGCCGATTTCCGCCATCCAGAACAACACCCATGATGTGGCCGTGCCGGTCGACATGCTCGGTTCGGGCGAACATTACGCTCTTGAGGTCAAGGGCGACTCGATGATCGAGGCCGGCATTTTTGATGGCGATACCGTCATCATTCGCAACGGCAATACGGCCAATCCGGGCGATATCGTCGTAGCACTGGTGGATGATGAAGAAGCGACCCTGAAGCGTTTCCGCCGCAAGGGAGCCTCCATCGCTCTGGAAGCGGCCAATCCCGCCTATGAGACCCGCATTTTCGGACCGGACCGGGTGAAAATCCAGGGCAAGCTGGTTGGACTGATCCGCCGTTACCATTAATTGGCAACCCGCCTTTTTTCGCTAGGGGCGTCATCGAAATGATGGCGCTCCCTTTGAGGCATGTTGGCTTGTTCCCTGGAACAATGCGGCCCTGCGGAAGTAAAGAGAGGGGGTGTTTCTCCTCATCTCCGGGCGGTGACTTGGATATACCTCCTTCTCCCTGCCCTCAACTTCCCATTCATCAACGCGGCTTATGGGAGCCATGGATTATTTGCAATATTCCAAGGGCCATCCGCCGGTATAGAAATGCGCGTCATATCGGGGAAACACGTCATGTACGATCTTTATATCGCCAACAAGAACTATTCCTCATGGTCGCTGCGGCCTTGGGTATTGATGCGCACGCTCGGCATCGCCTTCGATGAAAAACTCGTTCCCTTCGGCGAAGGCGTTTCCTTCTCCACCTTCTCGCCGACCGGCAAGGTGCCCTGCCTTGTCGATGAGGGCGTGACGGTTTGGGAATCGCTGTCGATCGCCGAATATCTGGCGGAAAGACATCAGGGCGTCTGGGCGAGCGACAAGCAGGCAAGGGCCTGGTCACGGTCGGCGGCGAGCGAAATGCATGCGGGCTTTTCCTCGCTGCGCAATCTCTACCCCATGTCGGTCGGCATTCGCGTAAGACCGAAGGGTGGCGATGCCGGGCTTGCGGCCGATATAAAGCGCATTGATGTGTTGTGGAGCGAAGGTCTCGCGAAATTCGGCGGGCCTTTTCTTGCCGGCCAGAAATTCACGGCGGTCGATGCCTTCTTCTGCCCGGTGGCATTTCGTTTCCAGACTTATGGCGCGGAACTTTCGCCCGCGGCGAGAGCCTATTGCGACCGGCTGCTCACCCTTCCCGCCATGCGCGAATGGTACGAGGCCGGGCTGAAGGAAGTCTGGCGCGATGCGGCGCATGAAGAGGAAATTAGCGGGATCGGCGAATTGACCGCGGATCTGCGCATCAAGGCCTGACGGTCCATGCTGGCGGCACTTTATTGCGATGCCGCCAGCAGCCGCATGATGGGATCGGGCACGTCGCGATCGAAACGGCCGCTTTTCCAGTCGTAATAGCGATGTTCGCTCCAGGGCCTGTCCATTCCGGCGATTGCCGCGCGCAGCCTGCCGACTACCCCTGCCTGATCGCTGCCGGCGAAGTCCATTTCCAGCGAACCGATCCGCCGCAGGATATCGCGGTTCAGCAGAAGTGCGCCCGAGCGGCATTGGGAAAAGGACGTTCTGCGGGAGACGATAACGATATCGGCAATATCGCAAGCCTTTCCGGCAAAGCGGCCATCTTCCAGAACGATGATCCATTCGCCGCTTCCCGCGCGCGCAACGCACCATATGCCTTTGCTGCAAGTGAAAACACCGGGCTCGGCGTCTCTCAGGGCCGCTGTCATCTGCCGTGCAACCGCGCTCATCTCTTGCGGATCAAGCTTCGCCTTCGGGGCCAAAGCCACGGTTTTTGCCGTGGTCTCGGTCTTTAGAAAGACCGGCGGCACAGGCTGTTCCGGCAAAAGCAGCGCCCTTTGCCATTGGCCATAAACGAAACCCTGCGGCTGAACCTTCGTCGTGTAGGCTTTGCCGTCTTCCAGCAGCGCCACCAGCTCGCCATCCTCATGAACAAGCAAATCGGGCGGATCGCGATAGGCCGTGGCGGACGACAGGCCGAAGGCGAGGAACAGAATCGGCATCCCCAGAAGCGCAAGCCGGCTGCGCAGCAATGTCAGCAGCAGAAAACCAGCCGAGGCGAGCCCCAGAAACCACCCGTGCGGCCGGCCCGTCGCAGCGCTTCCGCCCCAGGACGCCACCTCCTGCGCAACCTCGATGACGAGGGCCATGCCGTATCCCATGACCTTCAGGAATGGTGCGTCTAGCCCGAAAGGCATCAGCAGCATGGCGACAAGGCCGAAAGGCATGACGATCAGCGACATCAGCGGCATGGCGGCCAGATTGGCGAAAAGTCCATAGGTGGTGACACGCTGAAAATGCTCGACCGAATAGATCGCCGTCGAAAGACCGCCGATCAGCGAGGTTGTTATGACACCGCCAATAATGGCGCCCGCCGTTTGCGCCACCGTCATCCATGCCGGTTTGCGCGCGATAAACAGACGCTCGCGATCGATACGCCAGCGGCTCCAGGCGGCATAGGAGGCGACAAGCGCGATGGTCGCGGCAAAAGACATCTGAAAGCTCGGGCCCATGATTTCCGAGGGGGAAAAAGCGAGAATGACCAAAGCGGAAAGCGCGACATTCCTGAGACTGAGCGAGGGTTGATCGAACAGCACCGCGATCAGCATCACCGACATCATCAGCCAGGCTCGCTCTGCCGAAACGGCGAAACCTGAAATCAGATAATAGGCAAGCGTCATCAAGAGTGCGGTGAAAGCCGAAATCTTCTTCACGGGCCAACGCTGCGCAAATGCCGGAAAAAGGCTGAAGGCAAGCCTCAGCCCGACGAAGAATATGCCCGACGCCAGCGCCATGTTGAGGCCGGATATGGCGACGATATGGGCAAGGCCGGAAAGCCGCAACGCTTCCATCGTTTCGGCGGATATGGCCTGTCTCTCATCGGTGACGATGGAGGCGGCAAAGGCGCCGGCATCGCCGCCGATGGTGTTGCGGATGCGCTCGGCAATGGCGGTGCGAAGGCCATAGAGCCGCATGTCGGCCCATTCCAGCCAGTCGGTCTTCGCGTCGATGCCGGGTGAAGCGACCGTCTGTGGCGGCTTATAGAAGAATCCGGTCGCGCCTATGCCCCTGAAATAGGAGGCGAAGGCGAAATCGTTAAGTCCCGGCAAGGCCGGGCCGGATGGCGGCGAAAGCCGCGCCTTGCCACGAATGGTCGCGCCGAGCGCGGCGGGCTCGCCTCCCCCACGTAACAGGAGCGAGACCTTCTCCGGCGGGCGTGACAATGCAGGCGCTTCCGTTGCGGTGAGTTGCACCACATATCGCCAGTCCCCGCGTGCATCCACCTCCCGGCGGGTCACCGTGCCGGTAATGGTGGTGGTGACGGGCGTATCCAGCACCACCGTTCCCGCACGCCATGTTTCGACCCCGGCGAAAAGCATGCCCAGCAAAAGCAGCGCGAAAAGGCCGCAGGCCGTCGCTGCGAAGCCCGAGCGATATTTCGCGAAGAACGCCAGGCCGGCGGCGATGAAACATGTAATCGCCAGAACGGAGAATGAAGGCGAGGTATTGAGAGAAAACCAGAGGATCGCACCGCAGCCGATGAAAACCGGAACGAAAAGAAAGTCGTGGCCGAATGCGCGCTCCTCGGCGAAGCATACGGCGATTTTTTGAGAGGCGACAGCTCGCAGGTTCGGCTTGCCGACAAGGGCGGGCGTGTCATATGCCGCGACATCGCCGGTTCTGCGAAGTGGATAAAGGATTTCCGTCGTGCCGGGCAAATCGCCCTGCATCGTTTCGGCATATCTGAAATGCTGTTTTTCCCCTTGACCGAGCAATCCGCGCCGCGCCCCTGCCGCACCGGGAACAGGTTTGCAGGCGGATGCGAGGGATTGCAATCCTTTCCTTTAACCCTGCGTTGACTGAGATTGAATTGCCATCGCCGGGAAAGACGAGAGCAGAGCGATTGCGTTTGCCGCAATGCACAATTTGACCTTTGGATAGCTTGGCATCTGCGCAAGGATCATATAGCTAATCGGTAGACGCTTAACCGCGGGGCGTGTCTCAACGCCCCCACCCGCATGTTTTCGGAGGATCAGTATGACGGAAAAAAGCGCTACAGTGACACTTGGCGAAAAGCAGGTCGAACTCCCGGTCAGGGAAGGCACGATCGGACCAAGCGTCGTCGATATCGCCACGCTGTACAAGCACACGGGCTCTTTCACTTACGACCCGGGTTTCACGTCGACGGCCTCCTGCGAATCCAAGATCACCTATATCGACGGTGACGAAGGCGTTCTCCTGCATCGTGGTTTCCCCATCGAGCAGCTCGCCGAACAGGGCGACTTCCTGGAAACCTGCTATCTGCTGCTTTACGGCGAACTGCCGACCGCGGCTCAGAAGAAGGATTTCGACACCCGCGTCACGCGCCACACCATGGTGCATGAACAGATGAGCCGCTTCTTCACCGGCTATCGCCGCGATGCGCATCCGATGGCCGTCATGTGCGGCACGGTCGGCGCTCTCTCTGCCTTCTATCACGACTCGACCGACATTACCGATCCGCACCAGCGCATGGTCGCTTCGCTGCGCATGATCGCCAAGATGCCGACGATCGCCGCCATGGCTTACAAGTACCATATCGGCCAGCCCTTCGTTTACCCGAAGAACGATCTCGATTACGCCTCCAACTTCCTGCACATGTGCTTTGCCGTGCCCTGCGAGGATTACAAGGTCGATCCGGTTCTGGCCCGCGCCATGGACCGCATCTTCATCCTGCATGCCGATCACGAGCAGAACGCCTCCACCTCCACGGTGCGTCTTGCAGGTTCGTCGGGTGCGAACCCCTTCGCCTGTATCGCGGCTGGCATTGCCTGCCTCTGGGGCCCGGCTCATGGCGGCGCCAACGAAGCGGCGCTCAACATGCTCAACGAAATCGGCACGGTTGACCGTATTCCGGAATATATCGCCCGCGCCAAGGACAAGAACGACCCGTTCCGCCTGATGGGCTTTGGCCACCGCGTCTACAAGAACTACGACCCGCGCGCCAAGATCATGCAGAAGACGATGTACGAAGTGCTGGAAGCCACCGGCAACTCTGACGATCCGATCATGCAGGTCGCGCTGGAACTGGAAAAGATCGCCCTTTCCGACCCCTACTTCGTCGAAAAGAAGCTTTACCCGAATGTCGACTTCTATTCGGGCATCACGCTGAAGGCGCTCGGCTTCCCCACGACCATGTTCACCGTTCTCTTCGCTCTTGCCCGCACCGTCGGCTGGATCGCACAGTGGAACGAAATGATCGAAGATCCGCAGCAGCGCATCGGCCGTCCGCGCCAGCTCTATACGGGCGCCGGCAAGCGCGACTACGTTCCGGTTTCCAAGCGCTAAGCCGCGAAACCCTATAAGATCAAAGGCCGGCAGGTTTTCACCCGCCGGCCTTTTTTGTTGGGCATCCGAACGGTGCTCAATGGCGTGCAGCAACGCCCAGGAACTGCTTGAGTTCGGGTGTCGCGGGATTGGAGAACACCTCTTCCGGCGGGCCAATTTCATGCACCCTGCCCTCATGCATGAAGACGACGCGGGAGCAGACGTCGCGCGCAAATTTCATTTCATGCGTCACCATCAGGAGCGTCATGCCCTCGGCGGCGAGTTCCCGCACCACGGCCAGCACTTCCGCCACCAGTTCGGGATCGAGCGCCGAGGTGATCTCATCGCACAGCAGCGCGATCGGCTGCATGGCGAGTGCACGGGCAATGGCGACGCGCTGCTGCTGGCCGCCGGACAATTCGTCGGGATAGGCATCGAATTTATGCGCCAGCCCGACCCGTTCCAGCATCTTGCGGGCAACGGCTTCGGCTTCCGGCTTTGGGGTCTTCTTCACCACGGTCTGCGACAGCATGACGTTGCCGCCGACGGTCTGGTGCGGGAAAAGATTGAACTGCTGGAAGATCATGCCGACCTTCAACCGCAGGGCTTTGAGATGCAGATCGTCTTCGAGAAGCTGCGCGCCGGCGACCGATATGGAACCGGCCGAAATCGTCTCCAGCCCGTTGATGCAGCGAAGCAGGGTCGATTTTCCCGATCCGCTCTTGCCGATGATGGCGATGACCTCGCCCGGCTCGACATCGAGATTGATGCCCTTCAGAACCTCGTTGCTGCCATAGCTTTTGCGGACTTCAGTGATTTCGATGAGCGACATTGAGCTTCCTTTCGAGGATCTGGCTGCTCTTCGACAGAGGCCAGCACAGCGCGAAATAGATGAGGGCGACGAGGCCATAAACGGTGAAGGGCTGGAAGGTGGCGTTGGTGACGACCGTGCCGGCCTTGGACAGTTCCACGAAACCGATGATCGAGGTCACGGCCGTTCCCTTGATGACCTGCACGAAGAAACCGACGGTCGGCGGAATGGCGACCCGCATGGCCTGCGGCAGGATGACGTAACGCATCTGCTGCAGGCGTCCCATGGCAAGGCTTGCCGATGCCTCCCATTGGCCCTTGGCGACGGATTCCACGCAGCCGCGCCAGATTTCGGTGAGGAAGGCCGCTGCCCACAGGATCAGCGTCAGACCTGCCGCGAGCCAGGCCGGCACATCGATGCCGAACAGGCCGAGGCCGAAAAAGGCGATGAAGAGCTGCATCAAAAGCGGCGTGCCCTGGAAAAGCTCGACATAATAGCGCGCAAAAACCCGCATCGATTTTTTCCGGGAAATGCGCATGAACAGCAGAAGCAGCGCCACCAGGCCGCCGCCGACGAAGGAAACGAGCGACAGCAGCACGGTCCAGCGCGTGGCGAGCAGCAGGTTTCTGAGAATATCCCAGGTGGAGAATTCGATCATCGGACACTCCTGCGCGGAAAAATGAGGTTGCCGCCCATCACCAACACCTGCCGGAGAAGGATGGCGAGCACGAGATAAATGACGGTGGAGACCATATAGGCTTCGAAGGCGCGGAAGGTGCGCGACTGGATGAAATTGGCCGCGAAGGTCAAATCCTCGGCGGCGATCTGCGAGACGACCGACGAGCCGAGCATGACGATCACCACCTGCGATGAAAGAGCGGGCCAGATGCGTTGCAGGGACGGCACCAGCACCACATGCCGGAAGGTTTCGAAACGGGTCATGGCAAGGCTTGCTCCCGCCTCGAACTGTCCCTTCGGCGTCGCCTGAATACCGGCGCGGATGATTTCGCAGCTATAGGCCCCGAGATTGACCACCATGGCGATATTGGCGGCGGTCAGCTCCGACAATTGCAGGCCAAGCGATGGCAGGCCGAAAAAGATAAAAAACAATTGTATGAGGAATGGCGTATTGCGAATGAGCTCCACATAGGTCGCGACCGGCGGCCGCAGCCATTTGGGCCCGAGCGCGCGCACCCAGGCGCAGACGATGCCGAGGGCGATACCGAGAACGCCGCCGATGGCAATCAATTCCAGCGTAACGGCGATGCCTTTGGCGATCTGCGGATAATAGTCGAGAAGCCATCCAAAATCGAATGTGTATTTCACCCGATGCTTCCTTTCGGCGAGGACAAACCATGCGCCGGTCCCACCTCAAGGCGAGGCCGACGCATGCATTTTGCCGGGTTGCTCAGAGATCCTTAGGCAGGTCGGTTTTCAGCCATTTCTGCGCGATCGTGTTCAAGGAACCATCGGTCTTTGCGGTGGCGATGATGGCGTTGACCTTTTCAAGCAACGCCGGTTGTTCCTTGTTCAGGCCGATATAGCAGGGCGAATTCTTGATCAGGAACTTCAGCTCGGGACGCTTCGGTGGGTTCTTGGCGAGAATGGCGGCGGCTACGACATTGCCCGTGGCGACGGCTTCCACCTGGCCGGCGAGGAAGGCGGAGATCGTGCCGTTATTGTCCTCATAACGCTTGATGGTCGTATCGGCAGGCGCCACTTTCGTCAGTTCCAGATCCTCGACGGCGCCACGGGTGACACCGATGGTCTTGCCGGACAAATCTTCCGCCTTGGTGACGGCAACCGAATCCGGAGCGAACACGCCGTTGAAGAAAGGCGCATAGGCGGTGGAGAAGTCGATGACCTTTTCACGGTCCGGGTTTTTGCCGAGGCTCGAAATCACGAGATCGACCTTGTTGGTCTGCAGATAGGGAACGCGGTTGGCGCTGGTGACCGGCACGAGTTCGACCTTCACGCCCAGCTTCTCGCCGATCAGATTGGCGACGTCGATATCATAACCCTGCGGTGCCATATCCGTGCCGACGCTGCCGAATGGCGGGAAATCCTGCGGGACGGCAACGCGGATCGTGCCGCGGGAGGTGATATCACCGAGCGCATCGGCAAAGGCTGCGGGCGAAAAGCCGAGCGTTGCGGAAATCGCGGCGATGGCAAGCAATGAACGTCTGGAAATCATTGGGAATTACTCCTTGGGGCTTGAGGAAAGAGGCTGAAGTGAAAGGGAATTGCGAAGCTCGTAGAGCGGATCCGGCCTGCGGGTGAGATCGAGACCGGTTTCGACTTCGTCGAGATGGCGGATGGCGAGTTCGGCGGCGCCATAAAAATCGGCAGCCTTGATCGCTTCGAAGATACGGCAATGTCCGTCATGCGATTGCTGCGCATGGAAATCGGACTGATAGAGCATGGAAATGAGGATGGTTCTGGCCGTCAGGTCGCGCAGCGTTTCGACGATGATGTCGTTGCCGGCGATTTCAGCGATGCGAATGTGGAAGTCGCCCATCAGGCAGGTCAGGCGCTGGCGGTCGCCTTTGGCAATCGCCGCCTTCTCCTCATCGAGATGATCGGCGAGGATGGCGATGCCTTCGGCGCTGACGCCGGAAAGATTGCGCAAGAGCCCATATTCGATGATGCGCCGCGCCTCATAGACCTTGATGGATTCTTCGGCGGAAGGCTCCACCACGAACCAGCCCCGGCGCGGGCTGACGGTGACGATGCCGCGCGTCTCCAGCCGCATCATCGCTTCGCGAATGCGCGTGCGCGACACGCTGAAAAGGCTGGCGAGCTGGTTCTCGCTGAGGCGGGTGCCCGGACGAATGCGAGCGGAAAGGATGCCGGAGATGATGGCGTCTTCTACCGCGCTCTGGGCGCTTTCTGATGTATGGCTATCTTGCATACAAGATTGAAAGCAAGAGGTGTGCCAGACGGAAATTTATGGGCCGGGAGCCATCCGATGGTCAGCCGTTTGCCGCACTAACGATCAAATGCAGTAAAATCGCGCCCTCGCCTGCCTGCATCGGCAGCAGGACGGCAGCCCGTGAGAGCGAGAGCCTATATGATTATTGTGAGGGACGAGCTTTGCTCTTCAGGACATCGAGAAGAATGCGCGCGCCGGTTTCGCCCGGAGGCACATCCGTGTGCAAACGCTGCTGCACGAGTGCATATCCTTCGAGCATCGCCTGCCGCTCAATGGTATCGGAAGACAGACGCTCGGCCCAGCGCAGCATCGAGCCTGCCCTTACCACCTCGTTGAAATATTCGGGCACGACGGCGTAATCGGCAATCAGGTTCGGCAGCGCCCCTGTCCAGGTCTTCACACGCTTGCTCAGCATGGTGAAAATCCAATCCGTCTTGTAGACCGAGATCGTCGGTACGCCCGCGAGTGCGAGTTCCAGAATGACCGTGCCGGAAGCGGCGACGGCCGCATCGGCTTCAGCAAACGCATTCCATTTGAAAGCGGAATCGATACCGATTTCGGGCCTGATATCCTCCGGCCATGAGGCCGCCAGTTCGCGGATACGTTTTTCCTGGCGCGGCACGGTGGGCAACAGAAACCGCGTCGGACCGTTGCGCTCGACAAAAGCCCTCGCCGCCGCCTGAAACGGCTCCATCAACCGCGTTGTTTCAGTGGAACGCGACCCTGGCAGGAGAAGAATGGTCTTCGGTTCGCCATCCGCCGGCAGGGAACGTTCCGCCCGCTTCTGGCGCACTGCCAGCACATCGGGGTCGACGCTGAGGCGATGACCGACAAAAGTTGTCGGCGGACCGCCGAGACGGCGCATGGCTTCCGGCTCGAAGGGCAGCAGAGCCAGCACGTGATCGACATAGGAGAGCATCGCGGTGGCGCGATATTCCTTCCACGCCCAGACGCTGGGGCAGACGTAATTGACGACCGGCAGATGCGGCAATTGCTGCCGGACTTTTTTCGCAACGCGATGGGTGAAATCCGGGCTGTCGATAATCAGCAGAATATCGGGCTTTGCGGCGGCGATTGCCTGAGCGGTCTGGTTGATCCGCGCAATGAGCTTCGGCAGTTTTTTCAGAACCTGCGTAAAGCCCATGATGGAGAGTTCGGAATAGTCGAACAGGGAAACCAGTCCCTGCGCTTCCAGCGCTTCGCCTCCGACACCCACCAGCTCGACAGGCCCCGTATATTGGGCCTTGAGCGAGCGGATCAGATCCGCACCCAGAAGATCGCCGGATACTTCCCCGGCTATGACCGCCACTTTTAATGCCGCCGTCATCCGATCATGTCTCCGCCAAGTGATGTATCGATGCCGCAGACGAATATGCCCGCCTCATCGGCCGCTTTCAACATCGCCTCGCGATCGAGCACCAGCGCCCGCCCGGCTTCGACGGCGATGCCCGCCAGCCCGGCTTTTCGCGCATTCTCCACCGTTTCCACACCGATTGTCGGCAGGTCGGCGCGCACATCCTGCTGCGGCTTGCAGAGCTTTACGAGCACACCCCTGCGGCGCGGGGATATACGTCCTTCGGCGCGCAATGCCGCAACGCGCGCCAGCATGGCATCCGTGCCCTCAACGCCTTCCAGCGCGACGATACGGCCACCGACGGCGACGGCTCCCTGCCCCACATCGAGCTTGCCGAGTGCAAGCGCGGCCTCAGCCGCCTTGCGTATATCGCGCAGATCATCCTCGGCAGGCTTCTGCGCGCCGAAAGGGCCTATCGCGGCCAGCAGGCCGGGGGCGATCTCGTGAGCGCCGATGACTTTTGCACCGAGCGTACCGATGATTTTGATGACCATCTGCAGAACGGCGTCGTCGCCGCTCGACAGCAGCGTCCTCACAATGGACGGCAATTTGAGCAGGATGCCAAGCGTGGGGCGGATCTCGCGCCATTCCGGACGCCGCGCCACGGCGCCGGACAGCACGACACGGTCTACCCGGTTTTCGCGCAGCAGACGGCCAAGCCCGGCGACATCGCCGACACTGATGACGGCATTGTCGAAACCGCTCCAGTCGAAACGGGAATCATCGCGCAACCGCACGATGAAAGGGTTCTCGCCCATCTCACGGGCGGCGGCCGCCACATAGAGCGGCAGCTGGCCGCTGCCGGCCACAATGGCGAGACGCCCGCCGCCTGTCACGGCTCACTTGCCCCGGTTGGGCGAAGAGATCGCGCGGTCGCTATCCGCACCGATGAAATCGATGACTTCAAGCGCCTGCGGGCAATCCAGATAATCGTTACGGTCGATGGCCGCTGCATTGCCGCGGATCGTGCCTTCGGCCTCGAAAATCGCCTTGTAGACGCGTCTGACCTTGTGAATATCGGCGCGCTCGATGCCGGCACGGGTCATACCGACGACGTTCAGGCCGCCGAGGATGCCGGGATTGCCATTCAGCATGCCATAGGGAATGACATCGTAATTGACCGCCGAAAGCCCGCCGATAAAGGCCTGGCGGCCAATGCGGGTGAACTGGTGCACGGCACAGCCACCGCCGAGAATAGCGCGGTCCTCAATGGTGACATGGCCCGCCAGCATGACATTGTTGGAAAGCACGATGTGGCTGCCGAGGCGGCAATCATGCGCCACATGCGAATTGGCGAGGAAGAGATTATCGTCACCGATAACGGTCTTGCTGCTGCCATCGGAACTGCCGGCGTTCATCGTCACGCCTTCACGCATGATGCAGCGCTCACCGATCTCGAGAGTCGTTTCCGAACCGTCGTGGCGAATTGCCTGCGGCGTGCCGCCGATGACCGCCATGGGATGGACAACCGAGCCACGGCCGATGACGGTCAGGCCGGAAACAACGGCGTGATTGTGCAGCTGGACATCGTCATGCAGCGTGACTTTCGCGCCGACATAGCTCAGCGCACCGATGACGACGTTTTCACCGATCACCGCACCGTCTTCGATCACGGCGCTCGGGTGAATTCTGGCCGAGGCGGCAATCGTGCTCATTGCTGATCCTCGGGGATCATCATGGCACCGACATCTGCCTCCGCCACCAGCGCGCCGTCAACCTTCGCCTCGCAATGGAATTTGAAGACATTGCCGCGCTGACGCTGCTTGACGACATGGATTTCCAGACGATCGCCAGGGATCACGGGCTTGCGGAACCGCGCATTGTCGATTGTCATGAAGTAGACTAGGTGACCGCCCTCACCCTGGCTGCGAGCGCAGATCGCACCCGCCGTCTGGGCCATGGCCTCGACGATCAGAACGCCCGGCATGATCGGTCGGTCCGGGAAGTGACCGGTGAAATGCGGTTCATTGACCGTCACGTTCTTGATGCCAATCGCCGAGTTGTTACCGTCGATCTCGATGATCTTGTCGATCAGCAGGAATGGGTAACGATGCGGCAGAAGCTTCATGACTTCCAGAATGTCAGCCGCGCCGAGCGCCGTCTTCGTTTCTTCAGTCATTGTTTTTCTCTCCTGTTTTTTTATCACGCCCTTCAGCGCGCGCCAGAATTTCGGCCATGTCGCGCAGGAAATATTTCATCGGACGCGCGGGCGTGCCGCCATAACGGGCGCCTGCCGGCACGTCCGCCACAACACCGCTCATCGCCGCGATCTGTACGCCGTCGCCAATGTTGATATGGCCATTGATGCCGGCCGCACCGCCAATCATCACACCGTCGCCGATGCGGGTGCTGCCCGCAATGCCGACCTTGCTGACGATGCCGCAATGGCGGCCGATGCGGACGTTGTGGCCGATCTGGACCTGATTGTCGATCTTGGTGCCTTCGCCGATGACCGTGTCATCCATGGTGCCGCGATCGATCGTGGTGTTCGCGCCAATCTCGACATTGTCCTGAATGATGACCCGGCCGATCTGCACGATCTTCAACATGCCGCGCGGACCGGGCGCATAACCGAAACCATCCTGACCGATGCGCGCGCCGTTATGGATAATCACATTATTACCGATGAGGGCCGCAAGAACGCTTGCGCCGCCGGCAATGGTGCAATCGCGCCCGATCTGCACATCCTGTCCGATGATGACGCCGGGACCGATCCGAGTGCCCGCGCCGATATGGGCGCCAGCTCCAATCACGGCGAGCGACTCGACGATGACACCCGCCTCCAGCTTCGCGGATGGATCAACATGCGCAGCATGGGAAATTTCAGCTTCCATCCGCGCGATCGGACCCGGACGCATGGCGGAAGGATGCAGCAAGGCACCAACCTGCGCAAAAAGCGTGTGAGGGTTTTTCGATATCAGCGCAGGGGTGTGAGACGGAAGCATGTCTACAAGGGCGGCGTCACAAATGACGGCGCCAGCGTCGCAGGTCTGCAGCTCATCGCGGTTCTTGCGCGAAAGAATATAGCAGAGCTGATCGGGTTTTGCCCGGTAGACCGGCGCAACGGACCGAATGATCCGCTCTCCCGCCGCGTCATCAGACAGTTCCGCCCCAAAACGGTCTGCGATATCTTTCAATCGCAGTCCCTCGTGGGGCGGAAAAAAGGCGTTGTATTCCATCAGCCGGAAACTCCAGAACGTTCAAAGTTGCAGTTCTGGACTGCCGATATCAGAAAGTGTTGGACATGCCAAACCGGAAACGCTGTTCCTCGTCGTAGTCTTCCTTGGCGAAAGGCACGGCGTAGTCGACGCGGATCGGACCGAAGGGCGACGCCCACATCACGCCGATACCGGCGGATGCGCGGATGGAGTTGTCGTCCTTCACACCGGCGCTGTTGGCAACCTTGTTGCCATAGAGCGTGCCGGCATCCACGAAGCCAGCGAGGCGCAGGCCGAAATCTTCCGGAACGCCAGGCATCGGAGCCGTGACTTCAGCAGAAGCGGCGAAATAGGTCGTGCCGCCGATGGAGTCGGAACCGATGCGCGGACCGATACCATCGTTCTTGAAGCCGCGAACCTGACGGCCGCCGAACTTGAACTGATCGAATACCAGCAGATTGTCGCCCGTCGGCATCACGTGACCGGCCTGGCCGGTGAGCGAGCCGATGACATCGTACTCATCGGAAAGCGTGTAGAAGAAGCGAGCCTTGGCGTAAATCTTGTAATATTCGGAATCGCCGCCGAGACCTGCAAATTCGTTCGTCAGAGCAGCCTGCCAGCCTTCGCGCGGCATGTTGCGGTCATCGAGCGTATTGTAGTTCAGCGTGTTCGAAATGATGGACTGCGTCCAGTCACCGCCACGGATCAAGTCCTTGTAGGGCTCGGCAAGGTTGCTGCCGGTTTCCCAGTCGCCCTCACCGTCATAATTGATCTGCTTGTACGTGTACTTGAACGTCGTCGAGAGGTCTTCGGTGATCGGCGCAGTCACGCGCAGCGAGAAGCCCTGCTCGTCATAGTCATAATAGTCTTCGCTGCGGCTCTGGCTCTTGAACAGGTCGAAACCTGCGGCAAGGCGGTAGCCGAGGAAATAGGGTTCCGTGAAGGACAGCGTATAGCTGCGCGCATCGTCTTCACCCGCACCGGCGGCGAGACGGATGTACTGGCCGCGGCCGAGGAAGTTCTTTTCTTCGATGGAGGCTTCGAGCAGCACACCGTCGTTCTGCGAATAGCCGGCGCCGATACCGAACGAACCCGTCGACTGATCTTCTACGTCGACAACGATGACGACGCGGTCAGGCGCACTGCCGCCGGCGGTCGAAATATTGACCTTCGAGAAATAGCCGAGCGCTTCGAGACGGCGCTTTGCAGCCGTGATGACCGTCTGGTTGAACGCATCGCCTTCGGAAATATCGAACTCGCGACGAATGACATAGTCACGCGTGCGGGTGTTGCCGCGGATTTCAATACGCTCGACATAGGCGCGCTCGCCCTGGTCGACGATGTAGGTCACACCGATGGTGTTGCCAGCCATGTCGCGGTCGCCGCGCGGCGTTACGCGGGCAAAGGGATAACCTTCGCCGGCCACGCGCTTGGAAATCGCTTCCATGCTCTGCTGAACTTCCTTGGCGCTGTAGCTTCCGCCCTGGTGGGTTTCCACGAGGCCCTGAAGCTCCGAACCGTCGACGCCCGGAACGGTCGATTCGACCGCGACATTGCCGAAGTTGTAACGCTGACCTTCATCGACCGTGATGGAGATGGTGTATTCGTTCTTGGACTCGTCCAGCACAGCCTCGGAGGACACGACACGGAAGTCGGCGTAACCGCGGTTGTAGTAGAACTGGCGCAGCGCCTCTTCGTCGGCGCGCAGCTTGTCCTCGTTATAGACGTCCTTACGCGTCAGGAACGACAGCATGTTGGACTTCTTGGTATTGATGACGGCGGCCAGACGACCATCGCTATAGGCATTGTTGCCGACGAAATCGATACGGCCGATCTTCGTGCGCTCGCCTTCATTGATGACGAAAGCAATGTTCACACGGCCCTGACCGACGGAAACGGTCTGCGTGGTGACTTCAACGTCGCTACGGCCGATGGCGGCATAGGCTTCCTTGATGCGGGCAATATCCGCCGTCACGATGGCCTGATTGAACGGGCCGAGGGACTGGGTCTGCACAACGCCGGCGAGCTTGTCGTCCTTGATCTTGCGATTACCGTTGAAGACCACCTGGTTGACGAGCTGGTTCTCATTGACGGTCACGACCAGCGTGCTGCCGGAAACGCGCATGGAGACATTCGAGAAATAACCGGTGGCGTAAAGACGCTTCACCGATTCATCGATGTCCGAATTGGAAAAGTTCTTACCCGGCGCAATGGTGATGTTGGAACGCACGGAGTCCGCACCGGACCGGTCGGCCCCGCGAACATCGATCCTGCTGATGACGGCCGCATTTGCAGCGCCAGCAGAGGCAAGCACGCCAAGGCCCGCAACCGAAGCAACACCGGCAGACAGAGCAACCGCCGACACAGCGTTCAAAAATCTTGAACCAGCCTTCATTTCAATTCTTACCTTTTTACGTTGTCCCTCAGCGGGCGGAACCCGACTCCGGCCATGTGCGTCGTTTTACCTGCTTTTCCCCTACAAGCAAGCGCGAACGTTAAATTCTGTTTACTTCGTGCTCCAGAGTGGCTCATTCGCCACTTCGGCATAAAAACAAGGTAAACAAATAACTAACAAAACCGTTAAAACACAATCCTCAGCCGATCAAGCTGCTGATATCATTCCATGTTGCAAAAACCATAAGACCCAAAATCATCATCATCCCGATACGGAACGCGACTTCCTGCGCGCCCGCGCCGAGCGGCCTGCCGCGAATGGCCTCGATGGCGTAGAACACCAGATGCCCGCCGTCCAGAACCGGCACAGGCATCAGGTTCAAAAGACCGATGGAGACGGAAAGAACGGCGGCAAGCTGGATAACGGCGGAAATGCCGAGCGTCGCCATCTGGCCGGAGGCCTGCGCCACACGCACCGGACCGCCAAGCTGATCGGCGTTCATGCGCCCTGTCACGAGATTGCCGATATAGTTGAATGTACCGGTGATGACGTGGCCCGTTTCCCGCACGCCTTCGACCAGCGCCTCGGACGTCGAATATTCGATATGGCGGAAATTGCCGCTGGTCTGGTCGGTGACGATGCCGATAATGCCCATTTCCAGCTTGTTGCCGAACTGGTCTGTGGTTTCGGTGCGGGTCGGGACCATCGGCAGCTTCAGCTCCTCGCCCGCCCTTTCGACCGTCACCGTGATCGGCGTGCCCGGCCGGATGCCGACGTAACGGCGGACATCCTCGAAGGTCATCACTTTTTCGCCATCGATCGCCACCAGCCGGTCGCCGGGCTGCACGCCCGCGGCGGCAGCCGCGCTGTTTTCACGGACTTCCGCCACGACCGGATCGGCGATCATCCGGCCATAGATACCGAAGAGCACCGCGAAGATGAGAATCGCGAGAATGAAATTGGCGATCGGGCCTGCGGCAACCGTGGCCGCCCTTTTCCACAGCTTAGCGCCGGAAAGCGTCTGCGCCCTCTCCTCCAGCGACATATGCGACAGGCCGGAACTATCCGGCTTGCTCGCTGCATCCTCATCGCCGAAGAACTTGACGTAACCGCCGAGCGGGATCGCGGAAATCTTCCATCGCGTGCCGCGCTTGTCGGTGAAGCCGATCAACTCCGGGCCGAAGCCGATGGAAAATGCGGTGGAGCGGATGCCGCACCAGCGACCGACCAGATAATGGCCCATTTCATGGACAAAAACGAGCAGCGACAGCACCAGGATGAAGGGCACGATATAGCCGGTCAGAAAGCCGGTCGCCGCCATTACTGTGTTCATGACAATCTGCCCTTTGTGTCGTGACCTTTCGCGCCGCTCAGAAACCCGGCAACAGACCGCCGCCCGATCCGGGCACGTCGCCGGTTGCCGCCGCATGCACGAAAGCAATGAGGAATACCGTAAAGCAGGCGAAAACAAGACCGTCGACACGGTCCATGAAGCCGCCATGGCCCGGAATGAGATGACTGGAATCCTTGACCTGGAAACGCCGTTTCACGAAGGATTCGAAGAGATCGCCGATCTGGCTGAACACCGAGAGGATAAGGGCGAGCCCCAGCACCAGCACGCTGATCCTGCCGTGATAGGCCATGGACACCGCGCCGCCGCCGATCACGGCCGCTACCGCCCCGCCGATGGCGCCGGACCAGGTCTTGCCGGGCGAGATCGAAGGCGCAAGCTTCGGCCCGCCAATGGCGCGTCCGACGAAATAGGCGAGAATATCCGTCGACCAGACGACGGCGAAGATAAACAGGATGGACACGAAGCCGGTCAGCTCGTCGCCACGGATGGCTGCCAGCGATATGCCGCTCAGGCCCGCATAAAAAATGCCGCCCACCAGCCACCAGTTCCTGCCGCGCAAAATTGGAAACAGCGCCGCCGTCAGCGTGAAGCCGGATAAGAGCGGCAGATCGAGCGAGGATTCTCCGAATATCGTATTGCCGGCGATGACGGCGACCGCGAACCAGCCCCAGGCATTGCCCGTCGAATTGGTCTCCGACAGCCGGGTAATCGTCGACCATTCATAATAGATGAGGATCGCCAGGAGGCCCGCGACGATGCGGAACAGAATGCCGCCATACCAGGTCGCGGCCAGAATGACCGCCGCCATGACGATTGCGGACACGATCCGCAGTCTGAGTTCACGGCTCATCAGGCGCCTGCCACGGCAACCTGCTCGGTGAGTGCACCGAAGCGGCGGTCACGCGTTGCATATTGCTCGATTGCGAAGAAGAATCGCTGGCGGTCGAAGTCCGGCCAATATTCGGGAACGAACAGGAACTCGGAATAAGCGGCCTGCCAGAGCAGGAAGTTCGACAGGCGCTCTTCGCCGCTGGTGCGGATGATGAGATCCGGATCGGGCATCCCCGACGTGTCGAGTCTGGCCGAAATCATCTCCGGCGTGATGGATTCGGCATTAAGCCGGCCTTCGGCGACATCGCGCGCAATCGCCGCTGTCGCACGCGCAATCTCGTCGCGGCTTCCGTAGTTGAAGGCGATCACCAGCGTCAGCTTGGTATTGTCCGCCGTCATCTGTTCCGCCTCTTCGAGGAGAGAACGGATGTCGTGCTTCAGCCCCTGCCGGTCGCCGATGATCCGCACGCGGACATTTTCGCGGTGCAGTTCCGCAAGATCACGCCGGATGAAGGCTTTCAAAAGCCCCATCAGATCGCTCACCTCGGATTCGGGTCTGCGCCAGTTTTCCGACGAGAAGGCAAAGAGCGTGAGATAGCGTATTCCGCAATCGCCGGCCGCGCGCACGGTCTCGCGCACGGCCTCCACACCGCGGCGATGCCCCATCACGCGCGGAAGACCGCGCTGCTTTGCCCAGCGTCCATTGCCATCCATGATGATGGCGACGTGCTCGGGTATGGAGGAACGTGTCGTCGTCGGCATATCGATCCAGTAACAGGGCAGCGCGGAATTAAAACGAATAAAATACAGGTCTATCGCGAACGATATCAGACCTGCATGATTTCCTTTTCCTTCTCGGCAAGCAAGCGGTCAATTTCCGAAATCGTGTCATCGGTCATTTTCTGAACCTTTTCCGACTGTCCACGGCTTTCGTCCTGACCGATGTCACCGTCCTTTTCGGCTTTTTTCAGACCATCCATGCCATCACGACGCACATGGCGAATCGCCACCTTGGACTTTTCGGCATAATCGTGGGCGACTTTGACGAGCGATTTGCGGCGCTCCTCGTTGAGTTCAGGCAGAGGAATGCGCAGGTTCTGGCCGTCGACGATGGGGTTGAGGCCGAGATTGGATTCGCGGTCGCACGGTCGACGGCGTTGACCATCGACTTGTCCCAGATGTTGACGCCGAGCATGCGCGGCTCCGGAACGGTGATATTCGCAACCTGGTTCAGCGGTACGCGCGAGCCATAAGCCTCGATGGTGACCGGATCGAGAATATTGGCCGAAGCGCGGCCGGTGCGAAGCGATGCGATATCGCTCTTGAATGCATTGATGGCGCCGTCCATACGGCGCTTGATATCGTTGAGGTCAACACCACTCATCTTGATACTCCATCTTGTCGGCCAAGCCGGCCGTAATCGCCCCTTGAGGCGGCATCGTTTTGATTATTTGTCGTGCACGATGGTCTTGCGGCCGCCGCCGGTCAATATCTGCGCAAAACCGCCCTTCTCGTGGATCGAGAAAACAATGATCGGAATATGGTTTTCGCGGGCAAGTGCGACAGCTGCGATATCCATGACCGCAAGGCCCTTGCCGAGCACCTCGCTATGGGTCAGCTCGTCGAAACGGGTCGCCGTCGGATCCTTCTTCGGGTCGGCGGAATAGATGCCATCCACCTGCGTGCCCTTGAAGATGGCTTCGGCGCCCATTTCCGCAGCGCGCAAGGCCGCGGCAGAATCAGTGGTGAAGAATGGGTTGCCCGTACCGCCGGCGAAAATCACCACACGCCCTTGCGCGAGATGATGGAGCGCCGCACGCTGCGAGAAGCTCTCACAGATTTCAGGCATGGCGATTGCGGAAAGAACGACGGTATCGATGCTGAGCTTGCGCAGCGAGGTTGCGAGCGCAAGCGCGTTGATGACGGTCGCCAGCATGCCCATATGGTCGCCGGTAACGCGGTCGCCGCCCTTGGAGGCCACGGCAACGCCACGGAAAATATTGCCGCCGCCGACGACAACGCCGACTTCGACGCCCATCGCCCTCGCCTCGGCGATATCGGAAGCGATGCGGTCAGCCACCGCCACATCGATACCGAAACCCTGATCGCCCATGAGGGCTTCGCCGGAAGCCTTGAGAAGAACGCGTTTGTAGATCGGCTTGGAAGACATCATGACTCCTCGGAAATGTAACCGAAACGCGGATACACGAAGGGCACCGCGTTGTCACGCGATGCCCTCCCGTTTTCCCAAGATTGGGTAAATATAATCAGCCCTTGGCGACGGCTGCGACTTCGGCTGCGAAATCGCTTTCTTCCTTCTCGACGCCATCGCCGAGCAGCAGGCGAACCATGCCCGTCACTTCGATGGAAGCGCCGGCTTCCTTTTCGGCTTCCTTGACGGCAGCGCCGACGGTCAGGTCCGGGTTGATGACGAAAGCCTGCGACAGAAGGGCGACTTCTTCGAAGAACTTGCGCATACGGCCATCGACCATCTTTTCGATGATGGCTTCCGGCTTGCCGGATTCGCGGGCCTGTTCGATGAAGACGTTGCGCTCGCGCTCGGCAACGGCGGCGTCGACTTCTTCAGCGCGGATGGCGAGCGGGTTGGTCGCAGCGATGTGCATGGCAACCTGACGGCCGATGGAGTTCAGAACGGCCTTGTCGCCTTCCGACTTCAGGGCAACGAGAACACCGAGCTTGCCGATGCCGTCGCCGGCAGCGTTGTGGATGTAGGTCGCAACAACGCCGTGCGGAACTTCGAGCGCTGCCGAGCGGCGGAGCGTCATGTTCTCACCGATGGTGGCAATCGCGTCCTTGATGCTGTCGGCAACGGACTTGCCGGTTGCCGGATAGGTGGCAGCGGAAACAGCGTCAACGGTGCCGTTGGTGGTGAGGGCAACCTGGGCGATACCGCGGATGAGGTCCTGGAACGCATCGTTACGGGCAACGAAGTCGGTTTCGGAGTTCAGCTCAACGACGACAGCCTTGTGACCCATGGTGGCAACGCCGACCAGACCTTCGGCAGCCGTACGGCCGGACTTCTTGTCGGCCTTTGCGATGCCCTTGGCGCGCAGCCAGTCGATCGCCGCTTCCATGTCGCCATTGGTCTCAGCAAGAGCCTTCTTGCAGTCCATCATGCCTGCGCCAGACTTTTCGCGCAGTTCCTTCACCATTGCGGCTGTGATTTCGGTCATTGTTTGCCTCTTATCGGTTCGATCGGTCAGCCGGCGGAATTTGCCGTGCCGAAGTTCTGGGTGATGACTGTACCCGGCCGCACACCCTTTGAAACCGGAGAGGATTTCAGGAAAGGGGCATGCGCATTCCCAAGTGCTGCGGCGTCTCCATGCATCGAGATGATGGGTGCCGCTGAAGTATGACAGCGTTATGAAGACTGCCTTCCGTTTCAACCGCATCGGACGCCAGCGATTTCATAAAAAACGTGGCGGAGCGCTTGAAACGAACAAGGCCGTCAACCCATTGAAGGTCTTTGACGGCCTTGTCATATCCTGGTCGAGGAGACGGCGACCGAGATCGCCGCCAGACAGGGCCTATATCAGGCGCCAGCCTCGTCTTCGAGAGCGGGCTCGATCGGAGCTTCTTCCGAAGCGCCGATGTCGCGGCCGGAAGCGCCCTGCTGACGGGCAATACCGTCGATGGCAGCGCGGGCGATCAGGTCGCAGTAAAGCGAGATGGCGCGCGAAGCATCGTCGTTACCCGGGATCGGGAAGTCGATGTGGTCCGGATCGCAGTTGCTGTCGATGATCGCAACGACCGGAATGCCAAGACGCTTGGCTTCTTCGATCGCGATCTTTTCCTTGTTGGTGTCGATGATGAACATCAGGTCCGGAACGCCGCCCATATCGCGGATACCGCCGAGAGCCTTTTCAAGCTTTTCGCGTTCGCGCTCGAGGTTCAGGCGTTCCTTCTTGGAGTAGCCGGAAGCTTCCGAGTTCAGGATCTCGTCGACCTTGCGCAGGCGCTGGATCGAGTTGGAGATGGTCTTCCAGTTGGTCATCATGCCGCCGAGCCAGCGGGAGTTGACGTAGTACTGGGCCGAACGCTTTGCGCTGTCGGCGATGATTTCGGACGCCTGGCGCTTGGTGCCGACGAACAGAACGCGGCCGCCGCGAGCGACGGTGTCGGACACGACCTGAAGGGCGCGCGACAGCATCGGAACGGTCTGAGCCAGGTCGATGATGTGGATGTTGTTACGGTCGCCGAAGATGTACGGCTTCATCTTCGGGTTCCAGCGGTGCGTCTGGTGGCCGAAGTGAACACCAGCTTCCAGAAGCTGGCGCATAGAAAAATCGGGCAATGCCATGCCTTGTTACTCCTTTTCCGGTTTAACCCCCGCGAAGCGAACAGCACCGATTTTAATCGACACCACCGGGCGGAACGGACCGGATTTCTCCCGGAACATCCCAAGCTTCGCGTGTGGAATGGTGAGCCGCATACAGTCGCCCGCATGAAAATGCAAGCATTTATGCGAAAAAACCGCAGAAACAGCCGCGTT
The DNA here is from genome assembly GCF_001526585.1 of Agrobacterium sp. LY4. NCBI lineage: Bacteria > Pseudomonadati > Pseudomonadota > Alphaproteobacteria > Hyphomicrobiales > Rhizobiaceae > Agrobacterium > Agrobacterium sp. LY4. The sequence continues at coordinate 199,928 of NZ_ASYA01000012.1, forward strand.
TCAGCGGACAGGCTTGTTTTCGCAGGTTTCGGGCTTGAGAATATCGAGCTTCGCAAGCTTTCCCGTCAGAACGAAATCGCCGTAATCCATCGTCAGATCGCGGGTGATTCCGTTTTCGTAAAGCTTGAACGACATGCGGTAGATCGGCAACGCGTCCGTGCCGGTCTTGTCGTTGTAATAGGCGATGGTTACCGGCCAGAATGCCGCCTTGGCGAATTCGCCCGCCTTGCCGGCGTCGGCATCGCCATCCTTCGGCATCTGCGACTTGCCGACCAGGGTGGAGGTGATCAGGCTTTCATCGCCATCGTCCGAACCGTCGAAAATGCGGGATTCGAAGATGCGCTTTCCCTGTTTGGCATGTTCGATGACCTGGAACATGTGTTCCGTTGGAAATTCGCTGGCGACGAGACTGACCTGGCGGGCATCCGGGCGGGTCAGATCGACCTTCACGCCATCGGTGCCGTCGGTCGCAGCGCCCTGCACTTCCTTGTCCAGCTTGTCGTCGGTGTAGGACTTGGTTTCGAAGGTGAATTTCTTGGCCGTCAGATCCTCGAAGGTCGTGGTCTGCTGGTCGGTCATGCGAACTGCGTCGCCGGTGTTGATCTGCGTTACGAAACGGAAATCCGTCTTGTAGCCCTGACAGGCCGACCCGGTGAACTCATAGACCATGCGACCCGTCATGCCCTCGATGCCGGATCGATCGGACGCATCCTTGAGTTCGAGATCGTAGACGGCGCGGTGGGCGACGAGATCGGGAACCGTGACCGGCAAGGCATTGGCAGCGTTTGACAGGCCGGTCATAAGCCCTGTTGCGGCAACGAAACCAAGCGTCCTGACAAACATGCAATATCTCCTGTTGGACTCGCCGCTCATATTGTACAAGCAACCGCCCGGCTTTTGGATCAACATCTTCTGAATGCCGGATTCTTGAAGGATTTACAACAAAACCGGAGACGAAAATGTCGGACGTCATCGAAGGCCGCCTCAAGGAACTTGGCTTCACGCTCCCCGTAGCCGCAGCACCAGCCGCAAACTACGTTCCATTCACCATCAGCGGCAATCTGCTTTATGTATCGGGTCAACTGCCGATGGAATCGGGCAAGATTGCGGTGACGGGCCTCGTTGGCCGCGATGTCGACGTGCCAGGCGCCCAGCGCGCGGCCGAACTTTGCGCCGTCAACATTCTCGCACAGGTCAAGGCTGCTTTGAATGGCGATCTCTCGAAAATCCGCCGTGTCATCAAGCTGAATGGCTTTGTCGCGTCGGTTCCGGAGTTCGTGGAACAGCACCTCGTCATCAACGGTGCTTCCAATCTCATTGCCAATGTTCTCGGTGAGCCCGGCAAACATGCCCGCGCCGCCGTCGGCATGGCCTGCCTGCCCTTCAATGCCGCCGTCGAAATCGACGCCATCGTGGAAATCGACGTATGACGCTGAAACTCTCCTGGCTGACGGCTCAGCCCGTCGCCCATCGCGGTTATCATGATCTCAATAAGGCGGTCTGGGAAAACACGCTTTCCGCCTTTTCCCGCGCCATCGAGGCCGGTTTCGCCATCGAATGCGACGTGCAGCTGGCGGCCGACAGTGTGCCGGTGATTTTTCACGACGACGACATGGCCCGCCTGACCGGCATCAAGGGCGATGTGCGCGAACGCACATCGGCCGAACTGTCACTTCTTGCCGTCGGCCAGACCGGGGACCGGGTCCCTACCCTCAAACAGCTTCTCACGCTCTGCGCCGGCAAGGTGCCGCTGGTCATCGAACTGAAAGGCCGCGCCGGCGAAGGCGTCGACGACGGTTTTGCCGAGGCGGTGCTGGAAGACCTCGAGGGCTATAAGGGCCATGTGGCGCTGATGAGCTTCGACCACCATCTGCTGAAGGATCTGAAGGCGGCCGGCTCGCCGTGGCCGCTGGGTCTGACGGCCGAAGGCGACAAGCCGGAAGACTTCTTCAAACATGACGAAGCGATGCAGCTCGGGCTCGATTTTATCTCCTATCATTGGGCTCATCTGCCCAACAGCTTCATTGAGGCGCAAAGAAAACTTGGCCTTCCGGTGATTACCTGGACGGTCAGGGATGAAAATGCGCGCGAGACTACCTATAAATATGCGGACCAGATGACATTCGAAGGTTTCGACCCGAGAGAGAACCCGTCCGCCACGGTATGACAGAAGACTATTCCATCAGCATTGCGCAATCCTTCAGGGATATCGATCCGGAAAGCTGGAAACGGCTTTCCGGAACCTCGCGCAATACGTCAGGAAAAATCTACAACCCCTTTATTTCCCATGAATTTTTATCATCCATGGAAGAATCGGGGTCGGCGACAGCCAAAACCGGCTGGCTTGGGCACCATCTGCTTCTCGAAAACGCCTCCGGTGCTCTCGTCGGCGCAGTGCCGGCCTATCTGAAGAACCACAGCAAGGGCGAATATGTTTTCGACCATGGCTGGGCGGATGCTTTCGAACGGGCCGGCGGACATTATTATCCGAAACTGCAATGCTCGATCCCTTTCACGCCGGCAACCGGACCACGGTTGCTCGTCTGCGAAAACGAGGACGAGACACGTTTCAAAGCGCTCCTGGCCTCCGGTCTCGCGCAGGTGACTGATAAGATCGGCGTCTCCTCGGCACATGTCACATTTCTGGAAGAGAGCGATCTTTCCGCTCTTCTGCCGCGCGATTTCCTGCACAGGACCGACCAGCAGTTTCATTTCATCAATGACGGTTATCGCGACCACGGTGATTTTCTTGACGCCCTTTCCTCGCGCAAGCGCAAGGGGCTGAAAAAGGAACGCCGTGCGGCGCTGGAAAACGGCATCGAGATCGACTGGCTGACCGGAAGCGACCTGACCGAGGATATCTGGGACCAGTTCTTCGCTTTCTACATGGATACCGGCAGCCGCAAATGGGGCCGGCCCTATCTGACGCGGGAATTTTATTCGCTGATCGGCGAGCGTATGGCCGATGACGTGCTGCTGGTGATGGCGAAACGTGAGGGGCGCTATATTGCCGGTGCGATCAATTTCATCGGCTCGGATGCGCTTTATGGCCGCCACTGGGGCTGCATCGAGGATCATCCCTTCCTGCATTTCGAGGTCTGTTATCATCAGGCAATCGATTTCGCCCTCTCCAGGGGATTGAAACGGGTGGAAGCGGGTGCGCAGGGCGAACACAAGCTGGCGCGTGGCTACATGCCCGTCACCACCCATTCGGCGCATTTCATCGTCCATCCGGGCCTGCGCCGCGCCATTGCCGATTATCTTCAGCGCGAGCGCGAGGAAGTCGAGCATATCGGCGATTATCTTGATGAACACACGCCCTTCCGCAAGGGCGAGAGACAGGAACAGGAACCGGACGCATAGTCCGCGATGAGGAGATCACCGATGACGGCCAGCGCTTATGACGACAACAATATCTTCGCAAAAATCCTGCGCGGCGAAATTCCGAGCCACAAGCTTTATGAGGACGAGCACACGCTGGCCTTCATGGATGTGATGCCGCAGGCCCCCGGCCATCTGCTCGTGGTTCCCAAGACCGGCTCCCGCAACCTGCTCGATGCCGACCCGGAAGTGCTGGCGAGGACCATTCCCGTGGTGCAGAAACTCGCCGTGGCGGCCAAGGAAGCCTTCGATGCGGATGGCGTCTTCATCGCCCAGTTCAACGAACCGGCGGCTGGGCAGACCGTTTTCCATCTGCATTTCCACGTCATTCCGCGCAAGGAAGGTGAGCCGCTGAAGCCGCATTCCGGCGTGATGGCCGATGGCGAGGTGTTGAAGGCCCATGCGGAGAAGATAAAGGCGGCGCTTGCTTCGTGATGGTTGCCTAGCAGGCGCGTATCCTGCAAAGCCGTAGCACATCTCCACGCCGTCACCCCGGACTTGGTCCGGGGTCCAGTGCGATCAAGTCCTTGATCGCGAGAGAGTCTTCTTACGGCGCAGACGCGTCGTGGCTGGATGACGGATCCAGTCCGGCAGGGGGACAATGGTGTTTTGTCACTCCAAAGGCCGATACGCATTCCGTTCCGGCCATGGCCAGCCTTCAAGCACCGCCATATCCGGCCGGAATATTTCCACCTTCAGCGGATAACAGGCCGCCGTATCGCTCGAATGCGTGGCGCTGCAGTCACCGCCCGGGCAGGCGGAAAGCGCGCCGATAAGATCGATCTCGGCAAAAAGCTCCAGATAATCACCCGGCCGCACCGGGCTCGCCTTCATGAAATATTGGTGTGTGTCGCGGGTGAAACCCGTGCACATGAAGACGTTGAGGACGTCATGCACATGCGGCTCCGCCTGCCGGAATGACAGGCTCTTGGCGGAGGCCAGCGCATTGGTCAGATTGGAATGGCAGCAATGGTGGTAGTCGCCGCCACTCAGGAGCTTGTTGGTGTAGGGATCGCAGCGTGTGCCGATCACGTCATGCACACCGCCGCCGTCTTCGTCGAAGCCATACCATGACAGCGTATCATGCGTGATCGTCGCCATCGGCCGCAGGGACGGCAGGTTGCTCCACAGCCGGTTGCCGACCGAAACATGGGTGGCGTGCAGGGCGCGAGTCTTGCCGCTGAAAAACCGCTCGGTCAGATCATGGGCGTTCCAGAGGTTCAGGTCTCCGACCTGCGGACCTTCAACGCTTACGATGCGAAAGAAATGCCCCTTCGGCACATGAAAGGTGCGGCCGTCACGCGGCGGCACGATGACCTCATCGATCTTTTCCATGCCTTGTTTGGCTTCTTCCAGACGCGCGAGGTCTGGCATTTCAAGCGTCCCGTTCGGATAAACGACAACAGGACGGACGGCGCGACGTGCGGCGGCGTCGACAGGTTCGGCGGCGGGCATGGGGGTGATGAAATCCTCGGGCAATCAAAATCTCGAGGCGAAATTGCGCCATGCTTGCTCGCCTGACAAGACGGGTTTTTCTTGCGCTCAGCCCAAGTCTTACTTACCCTTGAGACACCATGAAATTGCCGCCGCTCACCACCCTCCGCGCATTCGAAGCCGCAGCCAGAAGAACGAGTTTTTCTCTGGCTGCGCAGGAACTCGGCATGACGGCAACCGCCGTCAGCCAGCATGTGCGCAACCTCGAGGCCTGGCTCGGTATGGCGCTGTTCGAGCGGCATGCGAGGGGTGTGAGGCTTACTCCGGCCGGAAAGGAATTCGGCACGACGATTTCGATCGCCCTACGGCAGATCGCTTCTGGCACCGCCCGGATCCGTCAGGGCCATGACCGCATGACCGTCCGCCTTGCCAGCCTGCCCTCTGTCGTGGCGCATTTTCTGACGCCCCGCCTGCCTCGCTTTCGGGCGCTTTACCCCGATATACAGGTATCCATCAGCTATTCCGGCGCGCATCACGCAATACCGGCCGATCTCACCATAGGACATGGCATCGCCTCCGGGGAAAATGCAGTCGCGCTTTTCAGCGCGGAGACGCGGCCGACATGCGCGCCGGGCTATGTCGCTAAATTCGGTCCTTTCGACAATGTTGGCAGCCTGTTACGAGCGGAATTGCTGCATGACGACACCGAGGCGGCCTGGCAGAACTGGTTCGCAGCCGGGGGAATATCCCTGCCCGATAGCGCCGGTCCGGTTTTCGCGGATTTCAATCTGCTCGTGACCGCTCTCAAAGCCGGTCAAGGCATCGGCCTCTGCCCGACGGCGCTGCTTCACGACGAGATTGCCGAAGGTCGACTGACCGTGCTCTTCGACCGGGCGGCGGATACGGAGAAATATTACTGGCTGATGGAAGCCGAAGAGATGACCGCACCGGCTAGACTTCTTGCGGATTGGCTTGTTGCGGAAGCCCGAGAGAGCGGTCTCTGACATAAACCAATCTCAGAAACCGAGCGCGAACAAACCACCCGCCAGAAGCAGGATCGGCACCGCCACGCCGACGATGACGCGCTGGCCTGCCATCAGAAAAGCGATGAAACCGAGCGCGGCAGCGCCGATGCGCAGCCAGAGGGGTGAGGCTTCCAGCGTTCCGGTTGGAAAGACGATCAGCTTGGCGGTGACGGCCATGACGAGTGCGGTGGCGACTGCCCTTACCCAGTGCAGCGCTTCGGAATCCTCCTTCAGGCGGTTACCGGCGAGAACGCCGAGCCAGCGCCAGAGATCGGTCGCCAGCCAGCCGGCAATCGCGATGAAGAGATAGGGCGCCCACCAATGTTCGGTCATCATGGTTCGCTCTCCGGTGAAACGGGTTTTATCCGACGGCGGAACACGAGGCGGTCGATCAGATAGGCCGCCGTGCCTCCGCCTATCCCGGCATAGAGAATATCGAATTCCGGTGCGATGACCGCGAAAGCGGGCCCGGCGATGACGCCGATGACGAAGGCGACCTTGACGACGGAATGACGGGCCGAAGCCCAGATCGATGCCACAAAATAGACCGGTGTGAGAAAAAACAGCACGCCGGCGACAAGCGGCGGAAAGGCGGCGACAACGCCGTAACACAGGCCGACGATGATGGCATTGACCACGGTAAGCGTCATGCCAAAACCAGCAAACCAAGCGGCGCGGGCTTCACGCGGCACCCTGGAAAGATTCTGCGTGGCAAAGACCCAGGCGGTGATCGCAACAAAATGCGAGAGAAACAGCAAAATCCATGTCGGGGTCTTCGCGCCGCGCATTTCCGGAACGATGGAGGCGACCATCGGCATCATCCGTACCGAAGACAGCGTCACCGCCAGAAAGCAGGCGGCAAGATTAGCTCCGCCGACCATGGAGCCAATCAGGATCATCTTGGCCGGCAGGGCCCAGATCATCAGCGTCATGAACACGGCTTCACCGCGCGCGACACCCGATTCCAGCGCGAAAGCGCTGAAACCGACGAAAGATGTCATCAGAATGAGCGAGGGCAGCGAAAATATGCCCCGCATTCCCCGGAAAAACCAGCCGCTCAGGGGGATGGTATCGCTGTCGGCAGTCTGCATTGCTGACCCACTTGTGCATGTCACCCGAAACTGTGCCGCAGATTCGGGGTAACGTCATGCATAAAACAAAAAACAAAACGCGCCGGAGGTATCAGGGAAAACGCGACGCGCTTCATACATGAAAATGCCGGGCTTTCGCCCGGCATCGGTTTATCGGTCGAAGACCTTGATCATTTCTTCTTCGGCACTTTCGGCACCGCATTGGTCTTGCGCCGCGGCTTGCTGTCCTCGTCCGACTTGTCGGCCTCGGCAACAAGGACATCCGCCTCTTCATTGGCCTTCGCCGCCTTGGAAGCAGGTTTCGTCTTGGCCTTTGCCTTGCCGGGCGATTTGGCCGCCTTCAGTTCGGCCTCCGGCTGCGGCTTCACGGGTGCCGTCTCCGGCAGGACCTCGAGTATGAGACCTTCGGAGCCGTCATCCTTCTTGCCGACGGTGACGCTGACGACGCCGCCCTTCTTGAGCTTGCCGAAGAGGATTTCATTGGCGAGCGGCTTCTTGATGTTTTCCTGGATCACGCGCGACAGCGGGCGGGCGCCCATCTTCTCGTCGTAACCCTTCTCCGCCAGCCAGGAGATCGCATCTTCATGCAGATCGAAGGTGACGTTGCGCTCAGACAGCTGGGTTTCCAGCTGCATGACGAACTTCTGCACCACCTTGTGGATGACGGCAGTCGGCAGCGGCGAGAACGGAATGATCGCATCCAGACGGTTGCGGAATTCCGGGGTGAACAGACGGTTGATTGCCTCTTCATCCTCGCCCGTGCGCCGGGAAGAACCGAAACCGATGGCGGATTTCGCCATTTCGGATGCGCCCGCATTGGTCGTCATGATGAGGATGACGTTGCGGAAGTCGATCTTCTTGCCGTTATGGTCGGTCAGCGAGCCATGGTCCATCACCTGCAACAGAATGTTGTAGATGTCCGGATGCGCCTTTTCGATTTCGTCCAGCAGCACCACGGAATGCGGGTGCTGGTCGACGCCGTCGGTCAGCAGACCGCCCTGATCGAAGCCGACATAACCGGGAGGTGCGCCGAGCAGGCGCGACACGGTATGACGTTCCATATATTCCGACATGTCGAAGCGCAGCATCTCGACGCCGAGCGAGGCGGCAAGCTGCTTGGCCACTTCCGTCTTGCCGACGCCCGTCGGGCCGGAGAAGACATAGGAGCCAATCGGCTTGTTCGGTTCACGCAGGCCCGCACGTGCCAGCTTGATGGCCGTGGCCAGCGCTTCGATGGCGATATCCTGACCGTAGACGACGGAACGCAGTTCCTTTTCAAGGTTGGCGAGAACCATCTCGTCGTCCTTGGAGACCGTCTTCGGGGGAATACGGGCCATCGTCGCGATGGTGGCCTCGATTTCCCGCTCGGTGATCAGCTTACGGCGCTTGGAGGCCGGCAGCAGCATCTGCGCCGCACCGGTCTCGTCGATCACGTCGATCGCCTTATCCGGCAGCTTGCGGTCGGAAATGTAGCGGGCCGACAGTTCGACGGCAGCCTTGATCGCCTCGTTGGAATATCTCAGGTGATGATAATCCTCGAAATAAGGCTTCAGCCCCTTCATGATCGCGATGGCGTCATCGATGGACGGCTCATTGACGTCGATCTTCTGGAAACGGCGCACGAGCGCGCGATCCTTTTCGAAGAATTGCCGATATTCCTTATAGGTGGTCGAGCCGATGCAACGGATCGCACCCGAAGACAAAGCAGGCTTCAAGAGGTTCGATGCATCCATCGCGCCGCCGGAGGTCGCGCCCGCACCGATGACGGTGTGGATTTCATCGATGAACAGAACCGCGCCCGGATATTCCTCAAGCTCCTTGACGACCTGCTTCAGCCGCTCTTCGAAATCGCCGCGATAGCGGGTTCCGGCCAGCAGCGTGCCCATGTCGAGCGAGAAGATGGTGTCGTTGGCGAGCGCTTCCGGCACCTTGCCTTCGACGATACGCTTGGCGAGACCTTCGGCAATCGCCGTCTTGCCCACGCCCGGATCCCCCACATAAAGCGGGTTGTTCTTGGAGCGGCGGCAGAGGATCTGGATCGTACGGTTGACCTCGTCGTGACGGCCGATCAGCGGATCGATCTTGCCGTTTTTCGCCTTTTCATTGAGGTTGATGCAATAGGCCTTCAGCGCATCCTGCTGCTTCTTGGCGGACGATCCGTCTTCCTCGGGATTGCTGCGGCTCGCCTTGTTTTCGCTTTCCGGTTCATCGGCACCGCGCGGCGTGCGCGTCTGCGACGTGCCGGGGCGCTTACCGATGCCGTGGGAGATGTAGTTGACCGCGTCGTAACGGGTCATCTCCTGTTCCTGCAGGAAATAGGCGGCGTGGCTTTCGCGCTCGGCGAAAATGGCCACAAGCACGTTCGCGCCGGTCACTTCCTCGCGGCCGGACGATTGAACATGGATGACGGCCCGCTGGATGACCCGCTGGAAGCCGGATGTGGGTTTGGAATCCTCGTCGTAACCCGTGACGAGGTTCGTCAGTTCATTGTCGACGTAATCGCTGACAGTCTTGCGCAGCGCATCGAGATCGACATTGCAGGCGCCCATCACGGCTGCGGCATCCGCGTCGTCGATCAGCGCCAGAAGGAGATGTTCCAGCGTCGCATATTCGTGGTGACGCTCATTTGCAAAGGTCAGTGCCTGGTGCAGCGCCTTCTCGAGACTTGGGGAAAAAGTTGGCACGTTGCGATCCTCATTTCTTTTCCATGACGCATTGCAGCGGATGCTGGTGCTGTCGGGCGAAATCCATGACCTGGCTTACTTTCGTCTCTGCGACCTCATATGTAAACACCCCGCATTCGCCCACGCCGTGCTGGTGCACGTGCAGCATGATGCGGGTTGCCGCTTCGCGATCCTTCTGGAAAAAACGCTCCAGAATGTGGATGACGAATTCCATGGGAGTGTAGTCGTCATTCAGTAAAAGAACACGGTACAAATTCGGTCTTTTTGTTTTTGGCTTGACGCGGGTGATAACAGACGTTCCGCGGTTGGTGCCGCCGCCGTCTTCCCCTTCGCCCTCGCCCTGCATGTAGATCGGCCTAGCGATCATCTTTCATCATTCTCCAAACCGTTCTCAAACCGACAGTTCTTTGCCAGGAGGGAGAACTTCGCCTCTTCATATCTAGGTCGTTAAGACGCGATTTTAAGCCCCTTGCGAAACGGTGCAATCACTATTGCGTTTGCCAAGAGGCAAACCTCGGGAAAAGTGCGGATATGGGGGCAACCGGGGCGCAGGAAGACACGGACCCGCAGTAGTGGCGCATTTTTCAGGCCGGATGCAAATGGATGCGACAGGTCGCGGCGCAGCCGAATCCGGTTCGCCGCCGCCGGCCTTATTCCTTGTCGTCAAGCATTTCGCGAACGGCGATGGCGAGCTGTTTGAGCGAGAAGGGTTTCGGCAGGAAACCGAACTTGGCGTCCGCCGGCAGGTTCTTTGCGAAGGCATCCTCGGCATAACCGGACACGAAGATGAATTTCAGGTCCGGATAGGATTTGCGCAGTTCTCTCAGCAGCGACGGACCGTCCATTTCCGGCATCACGACGTCGGAAACGACGATGTCGACCTTGCCTTCCAGTTCCTCCATCACCTCCAGGGCTTCGGTGCCGGAGCCGGCCTCGTGCACGGTGTAGCCGCGGGTTTCCAGCATGCGCTTGCCGCCGCGCCGCACCGCTTCCTCGTCCTCCACCAGAAGCACGACGGCGGATTTGCCGGTCAGGTCCAGCGGCTCTTCCTTCACCGGCTCGGCTGCGATGACCGGAGCAAGCGCCGCCTCGCCGGGCTGCCCGTTGCTCTGAGCGGCCTCCACCACATGGCGCGGCAGATAGATGCGGAAAGCGGTTCCCTTGCCCACTTCCGATTCGGGATAGATATAACCGCCCGACTGCTTGACGATGCCATAGACCATCGACAGGCCAAGGCCGGTGCCCTTACCAACTTCCTTGGTGGTGAAGAAGGGTTCGAAAATCTTGTCCATGATCTCGGGCGGAATACCCGTGCCGTTATCGGCAACTTCCACCATCACCATGTCCTCGGCCGGGAATTCCGGACGGCCAAGCGCTGCGATTTCCTTCGCGTCGACGTTGCGCGTCTTGATGGTGATCTTGCCGCCGTCGGGCATGGCGTCGCGTGCATTGACGCAGAGATTGATGAGCACCTGCTCGAATTGCGACAGATCCGTCTTCACCGGCCACAGATCGCGGCCGTAATCGACCTCCAGCTTGACATTGGTGCCGGAAATCAGCCTGTCCACCAGCATGCGCAGATCGCCGATCACATCCGTCAGGTTGAGGATGGCCGGACGCATGGTCTGCTTGCGCGAGAACGCCAGAAGCTGGCGCACCAGCACGGCCGCGCGGTTGGCGTTGCGCTTGATCTCCATGAGATCGGCGAAGCTCGGATCGGCAGGCCGCGCCTGTAGCAGAAGATGGTCCGACGACAGCAGGATGGCGGTCAACACATTGTTGAAATCGTGGGCGATACCGCCGGCGAGCGTGCCAACGGCATTCATCTTCTGCGTCTGCGCCATCTGGGTCTCGAGCGCCTTCTGCTCGGTCACCTCTATGGCATAGACGATAGCCACCTCTTCCGGAGCTTCATCGTCCTGATCGATGACGGCGTTGACGTAGAAACGGAAATGCCGGCCCTCGTCGCTCGGGTGGCGGGAATCGAAGGGCGCTATATCGCCCTGACGGTCCTTGGCTTCGGCCAGCGCCTGCTCGAGCCGCGGCTTCTCATTGTCATGGATGACAGTCTCAAGCGCGACGCCGCGATCGATATCGTCGCGTCCGACAACGCCGGAAAACAACTTCAGGAAGGGCGCGTTGATCCGCAGGATGCGGCCTTCGCCATCGAGCGAGGCAATCGCCATCGGCGTGTTGTTGAAAAAGCGGGTGAAACGCATGGCGGAGGAGGATTCCGTATCCTCCTGCCCCTTTGGGCGCATCAGGACGATGGTGCGGCTCTCGCCGGGCGCGCCATCTTTCGAGGTGACCTGATGCACGAGGCGGGCCGGCATGCTCTGGCCGTTCACCCGGCGCATGTCGAGATCGAGGATTTCAGTGCGCTTCGCCGTGCCCTGCGGGTGTACCGATTCGATCAGCGCCATGCCCTCGCCGGCGACGATATCGGAAACGGTCATAGAACCGGGTGAGAACTGCGCCAGATCGATGCCGAGCCATTCGGACAAAGTGGCGTTCAGATAAACGATCTCGCCCTTGCGCCCGGCGGAAAAGAAACCGGCCGGGGCATGATCGAGGTAATCGATGGCATTCTGCAATTCGCGGAAGAAGCGCTCCTGATCCTCGCGCTCCGGCGTGATATCGGCGATCTGGAAGACATGCAGCCCCTCGCCGCCCGCATCCTTCAGCACCCGGCCCTTCAGCCTGTACCAGTGCGGGCCCGCATTGGAATCCTCACCCAGCGGTTTGAGCAAGCGGAACTCTTCGTAGCCGTCGCGGCCTTCGCGCAGCACGTTGATGAGCCGGTAAAGCGCTTCGGTCGATTCCCGGCTGCGCGACAGGAGCGTTTCGAGACTCTGGATATCGCTCGCCTTGGTCGTGCCGCTCATCCGGCAATAGGTGGCGTTGGCATAGACCATATGCCCCTTGGCATCGGTGATCAGCGTGCCTTCGGGATGAGCCGACAGGAATCGGCGGGCAAGCCCGTCGGATTGCGACTGCGGCATGACCTCGATGAAGCCGATGATCGACGAGACCAGAAAGAAGATACCCATCATGGCCAGCACGCCGAGAATGCCGAGCACGATTTCGTTTTCCAGAGAATCCTTGAAATAGACGAAGGCGGCAGCGGCGGCGATCAGAACCAGCGCCAGAAGCAGAATGCGCAAGACCGTGCCGGAACGGGCGCGCCTGTCCACCAGCGGAAGGTCGTTGTCGCTTGTCTCGCGCACCCGTGTCATCTTGGCCTCGCAGTCGTGCAGGTCGTCATTCGGTCAGCCCCATTTCCCTGACGGAATCGGGCAGTAAAATTTCTTGTAGCAACTCGCTTGACCGGCAAAAAGCTCCGCCAGGACACAAAGGCTTAAAAACGCACAGCGAAAACGGCCTGAAAGGTGTATAAAAGCCTTAAAAGACTACGGCCTGGTACAGGTCAGCTCCTTCACCTGACATTGAATGCGCGGCGCGGAACAGACGATCTTGCCGTCAGCGACGATGCAAACCGAGCATCCGTCCGTGAAGTCGACGCAGGAAGGATTGTCGCGCACGAATTCCGCCATGGTCGCGGCGTTATCCGGCACCTTGTCTTCGGCCCACGCGATTGAATGCGGAAATGCGAAAACGGTGGCAATAGCAAAACAACACGCATCAAATGCCGTGCGAGGGAGCCGTTAATGCGCAATGACTGGGACATTCCAGAACGCTCCTTCGGCAAAAGAATTGCAACTTTCACTGTCTTTCAGCATTGAAGGACGAGATATGGCGCTTTGGTGGCGTCGTTACGGTTGAGGCGGCAATCCTGTGGGGCGAAATGAATAAACCTTGTATCGCGCCCAAAAAAATCGTCTTTTCCTGCTTGACGTTCACTTTATAAGAACCACGGCAATATTAATTGCCCAAGAAACGAAAAAGCCAAAAAATCTGAAGGGATGATCTCCATGATGGAAGATTTTATCGGCGCTTATGGAAACCGTCTCATCGTCGCGGTCGTCGGTGTGGGTGTGGCCCTGCTTGTTCTGGCGATTGCGCTGTGGCTTCTGCGCAGGCGCAGCGGTTCTGCCCCTTTCATCCGGGGCGGGCGCAACCGGCAGCCGCGCCTGCAGGTTCTCGATGCGACGGCCGTGGACGCACGCCGCCGTCTGGTGCTGGTGCGCCGCGACAATGTCGAGCATCTCGTCATGATCGGCGGTCCGACGGATATCGTCATCGAAAGCGGTATAGGCGCGATCCCCATTGTCAGGGACGTGCAGGAGCCGGAATTGAAGGCGCTGCCGCGCCAGGAAAGCGAGCAGAAGAGAGCCGAGCCGGCGATCCAGCAGGAACGTCGCCCCGCCCTGCCGCAACAGCAGCCCGTTGCGGCTGCGGCTCCCGTTTCAGCGCCTGAAGAACCCGTGAAGCAAGCACAGCGGCCGGAGCCGCCGTCACCTGTGCCCTCCCCGCGTCCAGCACCCGTTGCGGCGGCCACCGCTCAGGTTCCGCCACGCCCATCGACGCCGCCGCAACCCGTACCCACGCCTTTAACGGCGCGCGAAACCGCGCCGCCGGCAAGACAGGCGGCACCCGAGCGGGAGACAGCGCGCCCCACGCCGCCGCCGATACCGGTTGCAACGGCTCCGGTCGCTGCCGTCTTGCCGATGGCGGCTGCATCGCTCGACATGGCTGCGGCCCGAACGGAACCCAGGCGTGCCGAGCCCGTCGTGCCGGCTCCGACACCGGTCGCACCGCCGATCCCTGCACAGGCGCCCGTCGAGGCAAAGGCGGAAGAACGGACTGCGGAGTTCGCCCCGCCGGTCTTTGCCGCGCGCGAACCGGTGATCGATCAATCCATCGCCGCCGATTTTCTCGATGCTGCACGGGAGCGCGTCCTTCCCGACCTGAAGCCGGGACAGACAACGCCGCCCGCACCTTTCCCGCCCAAGCCTGAAAATCCGGCTGTGGCTTCGAACGACGCCGAGCCGAAATTTTCCGATGAGCTCGCCAGCGATTTCGAAAGCTTCCTCGAGGCGGAAATCGCCAAGAGCAAGGAGGCGGATAATGAGCCGTCCATCGCCCCTGTCGCCGAAAAGCAGATCAAGCCGCAGCCAGCTTCCCCGCCTGTCACCGGCGCTTCACCGGATGGAGACATGCAGAAGGAAATGGCGCGTATCTTCGGAGAGCTTTCCGTGACCCGCGACCGCTGACGCGCGCGGGTCTTCCGACCAAAAATTCGAAATAGAAAAAGGGCACGGAAGCGATTTCCGTGCCCTCATTATTTGTCATGCGATTTGCCGACCTGCTGGCCGCAGCGCCTTACTCGTCGCGATAGACTTTTTCGCGACGCTCGTGACGCTCCTGCGCCTCGATGGAGAGCGTTGCAATCGGGCGGGCGTCCAGACGCTTGAGGCCGATAGGCTCGCCCGTTTCCTCACAGTAACCGTAAGTACCGTCTTCGATCCGCTGAAGAGCTGCATCGATCTTTGAAATCAGCTTGCGCTGACGGTCGCGGGCGCGAAGTTCGATCGCCCGGTCCGTTTCGGAAGAAGCCCGATCGGCGAGATCGGGGTGGTTGGCGCTTTCTTCGGCGAGATGTCCGAGGGTCTCGCGCGCTTCTCTCAGGATGTCATTTTTCCAGGCGACCAGCTTCGCGCGGAAGTAAGCCCGCTGGCTGGCATTCATGAACTCATCGTCTTCCGAGAGCACATATTTGCTAAGATCGATCTTCTCACTCAACGCGATTCTCCTCGAAGAACATCTCAATGCGGCGGTGTATACTCCAATGATAGTGGCCGATTCAAGTCTGCAGATCAGTTTTCAGGCATTTTTAAAACTGACACAAAAATCATCTAAATGACTAATTTTTATCCTTTATTCGTATTGAAGCGAACTCTTCTTCAATCACTTCAACGCGACTTACCAACAGGAAAGAGGACTTGCGGTCCTGCAACCCTATCCTGTAGCATTCAACCCGTGCCCTGACATTCGAACGCCGGTCCCCGCCCTTGACAGCATCTTCCCCGAGCCGAGTTTATCTTCTGCGCCACGCCAAGGCCGCCTGGGCGGCGCCGGGAGAACGGGATTTCGACCGGGGATTGAACGAATCCGGTTTTGCCGAGGCGGAGGTCATCGCCGACCTTGCCGCCGACCGGCATTACCGCCCCGATCTGCTTCTGTCATCCACGGCCGCGCGCTGCCGGCAGACCACGCAGGCCTGGCAGCGTGCCTTCAACGAAGGCATAGACATCTTCTACGTCGATGAGATGTATAATGCGCGCAGCGAAACCTACCTTTCCCTCATCGCCGCGCAGGCGCAGGCGCAATCGGTGATGCTGGTGGGCCACAACCCCACCATGGAGGCGACGCTGGAAGCGATGATCGGCGAAGATTTGCTGCATGCCGCCCTGCCCGCGGGCTTTCCGACATCGGGGCTTGCGGTTCTCGACCACGACGAGAACGCCGCAAACGGTAAAAACAGCTGGCGGCTGGTCGATTTTCTCGCGCCGGGCAAATAATCGCTACAGCGCTTCGTAAGAATTTTGCAAAGCCGCCCTGCTGAAAATCCGCTGGAGCGCTTCTTTTTTGGGCAGCCATACCTTCCTATATTGCAGCCGTGACCGTTAAACACAGCCAGGAAACTGCCATTGCCGCCTTATCTTACGTCCCTGACAGACAGCGCGCTTATCGCATTCGATAATCTGGCCGACCGTGCGAGCAACCTCACCCACCCGACATTGCGGCTTGGCGTCACCGGCCTTTCACGGGCGGGCAAGACGGTTTTCATCTCTTCCCTCGTCCACAATCTTCTGAATGGCGGCCGGCTGCCGCTGTTCGAGGCGATGCGGTCCGGACGCGTCTCGAATGTGCGGCTGGAGCCACAGCCGGATGACGCCATTCCCCGTTTTCAATATGAGGATCATATTCAGGCGCTGGTGCGCGACCGGCTGTGGCCGGATTCGACAAGGGCGATCTCGGAACTCAGGATAACGCTGGATTATCAGAGCGCCAGCGGCTGGGGCCGATGGTTTTCGGCCGGCAAGCTTTCCATCGATATTGTCGATTATCCCGGCGAATGGCTGCTCGACCTGCCGCTTCTGTCGCAGGACTATAAACAGTTCAGCGACGCGACCGTCGCGCTCGCCGGAAGCGGCATCCGCGCCGAACTTGCGCAGGAATGGCTGGCGATCGCCTCTTCTCTCGACATCAACGCACCGGCCGATGAGATGACGGCCCGACGTCTGGCCGAAAGTTTCGCAGCCTATCTGAAGGCCTGTAAATCCGACGAAAGATCACTCTCGACCCTGCCGCCCGGCCGTTTCCTGATGCCCGGCGATCTGGAAGGATCGCCCGCGCTGACCTTCGCGCCCCTTCCCGGCCTGACGGATGAGAAAGCGCCGAAAGGCTCGCTGCGCGCCATGATGGAACGGCGCTATGACGCCTACAAGTCGATTGTGGTCAAACCCTTCTTCCGCGAGCATTTCGCCCGCCTCGACCGGCAGATCGTTCTGATCGACACGTTGCAGGCGGTCAATCGCGGCCCTGAAGCCGTGCAGGATTTGGAGCGGGCGCTGGGCGACGTTCTCGCCTGTTTCCGCCCCGGCACCAACAGCCTGCTGTCGTCGCTGATCGGCCGGCGTATCGACAAGGTGCTGATCGCCGCCACCAAGGCCGATCACCTGCATCACGAAAGCCACGACCGGCTGGAGCGGCTGACCCGCCGTCTGGTGGACCGCGCCATCACCACCATCGGCATGAATGGCGCCGGCATCGAGGTCATGGCGCTCGCTTCCGTGCGCGCCACCAGAGAGGCAAGCGTGCGACAGGATGGCCACGAGCTGCCCGTTATCGTCGGCACGCCCATGGCCGGTGAAACCATCAATGGCGAGACCTTCGACGGCAATCGCAAGACGGCGATCTTTCCCGGCGATCTGCCTGAAGATCCCGAGCCGCTTTTCCGCAGCATCGACAGGGATGGCGACAAGGCGTCGCTGCCGGACGTCAATGTCGTGCGCTTCCGTCCGCCGAACATAGATGAGCCGGGCAGCGGCGGCATCAGGCTTTCCGTTCCCCATATCAGGCTCGACCGCGCCATGCAGTTCCTGTTCGGAGACAAGCTCGCATGAAGCTTCCCACACAAAACGATCCGCAGGCGCGCCGCCCGGCCGCTTTCACGCTTGAAACCGAAGAGACGGCACGACCGTCCGCCGCACAGAAACGCGCGCCGCGCAGCTTCGACGCCGAGATTTCGCTGACGCCCGACGAGGACGATCCGTTTCTGGCGCCTGAGGAGATCGATGCCGCGGCGCTGCCGGTGGCGTCTCCGAAGAAAAGCCGCTTCTCCTTCGGCAAGCTTGCGCTCGGCGCGCTTGGCGTCTTGTTCTCGCTTGCCTTCGGGCTCTGGGCGGATCAGCTCATCCGCAACCTGTTCTCCCGTTCCGACTGGCTGGGTTACACGGCCACTACCGCTCTTATTGTAGCGCTTTTCGCCGTTCTCGTTCTCGTCGGCCGGGAAGTCTTCGGCATCATGCGGCTCAATGCCGTGCAGTCTCTCAAGGCGGACGCTGAAACAGCGAGCCTCGACAAGAGCCCCAAACCCGCACGCGCCATCGTCACCCGCCTGAATGCCGTTCTCTCCCATCGGGCCGAAACGGCCAAGGGGCGTGCGGCGCTGAAGGAAACCGAAAACGATGTGATCGACGGCCCGCATCTGATCGAGCTTGCCGAACGTGAGTTGCTCGTGCCGCTCGACAGGCAGGCCCGCGCCCTCATTCTCAATTCGTCCAAGCGCGTCTCCGTCGTCACCGCCGTCAGCCCGCGCGCGGTGGTCGATCTCGCTTATGTGCTGTTTGAAGTGACGCGGCTGGTGCGCGCCATGGCGGAGCTTTATGGCGGCCGCCCCGGCACGCTCGGCATGCTGAAGCTCCTGCGCGATGTCGTCGCCCATCTTGCCGTCACGGGCTCGATCGCCGTTGGCGACGGGCTCGCCCAGCAGGTTCTTGGCCATGGTCTTGCCTCGAAACTCTCGGCGCGACTCGGCGAAGGTGTCATCAACGGCCTGATGACGGCGCGAATCGGCATTGCCGCGATGGATCTGTGCCGTCCGCTGCCGTTCAGGGCGGTGAAGCGGCCGGGGATCGGCGATTTCATGTCCGACCTCACACCCGATTTAAGCGGTGGAAAAACCGGTGAAAAAGCCTGATTGCTCCGGCTTGGGCGGTTCAAAAGGTTACGAACGAAGCCGCAAATGAGAGCAAAATAAACCAAGCATTAACCATTCCGCCGGTAGATTGCAGCCTATCGAACAGGCATCTTCGCCGGGGAAAGTATCATGTATTCGCGCTTCTTTTCGCTTGTGGGCGGGCTTGCCGCCATATTGTCCGTCAGCGGCGGTTTCGGCATGTCTGACGTCCATGCGGCATCGCGCGATCGCGACGACGTGTTCTTCCGCTCCGTGGCCGGTGTCTGGAAAGGCCCGGGCGAAATCGTCGCCGGTAAATACAAGGGCACGAAATTCACCTGCGATCTGACGGGCGAGCCGCTCGACGACAAGCAGACCGGCATCAAGCTCGGCGGCACCTGCCGCGTCGGCGTCTTCAGCCAGCCCATGTCCGCCGTCATCAGCCAGAAGGGCAACTCTTACGAGGGCAAATTCCTCGACGGTGCCGAAGGCAAGGGACTGGACATCACCTCCGGACAGGTCAGCGGCGACAAGGTCGTCGTCGGCATTAACCGCGCCAAGCTCAACGGTGCGATGGTCGCCCGCGTCTCGGACGACAATTCGATGAACATCACCATTTCGGTCAAGGTCGCCGACCAGATGATCCCGGTCATCGGCGTGACGCTGGCGCGCGATATCGACCAGCTCGCCGTCGGTTCGATCAAGCCGTAAAAGCCATACTCTTCTCAGCCATCGCCAAGCGGGAGTGTCCACCACTCCCGTTTTTCATTTGCGCTGATAATGCCGGTCTTGTCCGCCTGCTGAAGCCATTGCCGCACGGGCTTGCCCTTTACCTCAAGGTCGGGCGCGATATCGGCAAGCGGCATCAGCACGAAAGCGCGCTCCGTCATGCGCGGATGCGGCACCTCGATGCTTTCCGTAACGAGAGACTCATTCCCATAGGTGAGCACATCGATATCGATGGTGCGCGGACCCCAGCGCTCCGTGCGCACCCGCTTCATGCCCTTTTCGATGTCGAGGCATAGCTGCAGCAGCGCAGGCGCTGAAAGCGAGGTTTCGACCAAGGCGCAGCAATTGAAGAAATCCGCCTGATCGGTCTTGCCCCAAGGCGGCGTGCGGTAAAGGCCGGACACGGCCAGCAGGCGGCAATCGTGACGCGCATCGAGTTCGCGCAGCGCCCTTGCCATGGCGGCGGCAGGATCGCCGATATTGCCGCCGAGCCCCAAGGCGGCGACGGTCATCTTTTCAGGCGCGGTGTTCAACGCTCACCTGTGCATAATCGAGAATGCCGGGAACCGGTGCCGAGGGTTTGCGTACCGTGATCCTGAGCCAGACGATCTGCGGATAACGGGCGCGCAGCGCCTTGGCGATGTCGTTCGCCAGCGCCTCGATGAGATAACGGCGCTGGCCGACGACGATTTTTTCGATGACGGCGAAAGCCACGCCATAATCGACGGTGTTTTCGATATCGTCGGTTTCCAGCGCATCACCCGCCTCGACTTCCATCTCGGCATCGACGAAAAAGCGCTGGCCCAGCACCTCCTCCTGCTCGAGAAGACCATGACGGGCGAAAAAAGAACAGTTTTTCAGGATAATGGTATAGCGGCTCATCGCATCGCCTCCATGGCAGGACTGTTTCGCCAAAAAGCCCGCCACCTTCGGGACACGGCTTACCGGCACTCGTTGATCTACGCATCGGCCTTTGCCGACGCTTTGGCAAGAACCGCATCGGCGATTGCCAGCGCATCGCGGGTTGCGGCGACATTGTGCACACGAAAAATCGAAGCGCCGGCAAGCCTCAGGATCGCGGTGGTCGCAGCCGTTCCGATATCGCGTTCACGGGCCTCATCCCGGCCCGTCAGCGACCCGATGAAACGCTTGCGCGACGTACCGGCCAGAACCGGCAGGCCGAAAGCGGCAAGTTCGCCGAAACGCGCCATCAGCGCGACATTTTCGCTCTCGTCCTTGGCGAAACCGAAACCGGGATCGAGCACGACGGCGTCACGGGCAATACCCGCATCCTCGGCGATCTCCAGCGAGCGATTGAGAAATTCGAGCTGGTCGGCGATGACATCGGCAAGCTTCTGCCGGTCGCGGCCGGTATGCATGATGCACACGCCGGCGCGGGTGGCGGCGACCACGCCCGCCATCTCCGCGTCTTTCTGCAGGCCGAAGACGTCATTG
Organism: Agrobacterium sp. LY4; assembly: GCF_001526585.1. NCBI lineage: Bacteria > Pseudomonadati > Pseudomonadota > Alphaproteobacteria > Hyphomicrobiales > Rhizobiaceae > Agrobacterium > Agrobacterium sp. LY4. Next base: position 220,872 of record NZ_ASYA01000012.1, read on the forward strand.
ACGATATGTGCGCCCGCCCCGACCGCCAGCCGCGCTGTCGAGGCGCGATAGGTATCGACGGAAATCAGCACATCCGTCTCGCGGCGCAATTTTTCGATGACGGGAAGGACCCGGTCCTGTTCCTCGGCTTCCGTTACTGCGGCCGCTCCCGGCCGGGTGGATTCGCCGCCGATATCGATGATGTCAGCGCCCTCCTCCACACAGGTCAGCGCATGGGAAAAAGCCGCATCGACGGCGAGATAACGGCCGCCATCGGAAAAGGAATCGGGCGTTGCATTGACGATGGCCATAATACGGCCACGCCCATCAAGTTTCAGGGAGCGGCCATGGGCCGCTTGCCACGCGTTGCTGCCGGCTGTTATCACGTAACACACGCCTTTCGGGAATAACGGAGTGTTATGCCAATTCTTATAAGTTCCGCTCCGCCTATGCAGCAAACCTTTTTCAAGTTCAACCGGAAGGCCGGGTCATGACCAAATCATCACGTGCTCTTTGCGCCGCTTTAGCGGCGGCAGTGGCACTTTCCCTACCCGGATCGGCTTTTTCCGAAACCATCGTCCGCAAGACCTATTCCTATTTTTCGATCAGCGGCAAGACCGCCGCCGACCTCGACCAGCAGCTTTCCAGGCACGGCCCGCTGACACGCAATACCGGCGCGCGCCATCCCGGCGCCACCGAAATCAAATTCGGCGGCGAACTCACTTATGTCGAGAAAAACGGCCTTTGCAGCGTCGGAACGGCCAAAGTGGTGCTGAATACCCGCATCCTCCTGCCGCAATGGAAAAACCGCCGCCGCACCACGGCGGAACTGGCCTTCATCTGGGATACGCTACTTGCCGATATCAAGCGCCACGAGGAGCGCCACGCGGAAATCGCCCGCACCCATGCCCGCTCGCTTGAAAGACAGCTGACGTCGCTTCGCCCGCAGAAAAGCTGCGAGACGCTGCAGGAAATGGTCGGCAAGATCACCCAGACGGTGATGGACGAACACGACCGCGATCAGTTGCGCTTCGATGTGGTGGAATCGAAAAATTTCGATGCCCGCATGACACGGCTTTTGAAGAACCGGCTAGAGCAGGGCCAGAACCGCCGCTGACGGTCGCTGGACGTACCTCCCCCAAATCAAAACGAACAACACGGGACATGCCGTAACGTCATGTCCGATATCACCCGTGAATTCTCGTCATGGTGCGGCCGGCAAGACTCATTGTAGCTTGTTCACACGGTTTGAAATGGTTGCGGCCTACGGCGGTCCGACGGTTGCAACCGTCTCCGGTTCTCCCGGTGCGCGCTTGAGGGCTCGCAGGTGTTTCCTCCCTCGCCTGCATGCTGCGTACCCGCCTCGCCCCGCTCCCCGCTACCAGGTGAGCGGGGCTTTTTCTGCGTTTAGCAATGACGAAAGATTTCAGCCCTGACGTTCGGGAACATGAACGACGAGACCATCGAGCTCGTCGTTCATCTTGATCTGACAGGAAAGGCGCGAGGTGGGGCGCACGTCGAAGGCGAAGTCCAGCATGTCCTCTTCCATCGGTTCCGGTCCGCCGACACGCTCCGCCCAGGCGTCGTCGACATAGACATGACAGGTCGCACAGGCACAGGCGCCGCCGCATTCCGCATCGATGCCGGGAATGGAGTTGCGCACCGCATTCTCCATGACGGTAGAGCCATTGCTCACGTCGAGTTCATGGGGCGTGCCGTCAAAGGCAACGATGGTCAGTTTTGTCATGCCGGAAATCCAAAATGTGATCTAAGAACTGTTCTAAACACATAGAAAGGCCGGTCCGCCTTGGCAACCCGCTTCAAGGGCGCGCAGACGCAACCGGCCTTGCAAAATGACAAATTTGATGCGTTACGCCTCAGCGGCAGAGCTTGAGGATGAAATTTTCGGCTTCGACGATGGTTGCCGCGAGTTTTGCTATCGCCGCGCTGTCATTGCCCTTATCCTCCACCACGGCTGCGGCTGCAGAAACGGCCGAGGCGCCGACGGCCTGCGCAGACCCCTTCAAACGATGGGCCGTCGCCATGACGGCCTTGTCGTCGGCGCCTGCCATTTCATGCAGGGCGGCGCGGGCGTTGCGGCTGAAGAGTTGCAGCACTTCGATCTCCAGATCCTTGTCGCCCATCGTCTGCCGGGCGAGATGATCGAAATCGATCGGTTTTTTACCGGCGGCGGGCGCACCGCCGCAATTGTCGGGAGCTTCGAAAGCAATACTGACCGCTGCCATGGCTGAAATTCCTGTCTCACCGTTTCCTGTTTCGTGTCACATCTGTGTCGTATTCACGCATCCGGGTCGCTGCTATCGGCTTAAATTACGGCGTGACGCGGGCGAAAATCTTCTGCTATGGTTAATTTATGTTAAACTTATGCGAAACAAGGCGTTCAGCGTGAAACTCAGGTTTAAAAACTGTTAAAAAGCCGACACTTCGCCACCGCCGCAAATCCGCATTAATTGTTTCGAACACCTAAATGTGTCACTACGGTACTGCCGTTCCCACGAGGCTTAAGCTCAAGCTTTGTTATTGCGGCACAGTGATGTAATTTCGCCCGAAAGCTGGACCACCAGCAATTCGGGATTTGGTAAATGGCGGAATTGTTCTCTCTTCAAGGGATAATGTTCCGCTGGCATGATGGCGGCAGTCCGCTTGCGGAACGCAAGTGGTCAACGGCATGAAGCCGGGCGTATGTGTAACGAGGCGTAACCGCATGGCGAATAACAAGATCAGCGACTCTGTCGACGAGACTGCATTTCAGGCGTTGGAAGACGCCCTGCAGCTTGGCGCTTTCGAAGAAAAGCCGGAGACGCGGAAAACTGCAGCGCCGAAGCAGCCGGAGGCCAGATTGAAGGAAGCAAGCAGACAGACCCCTGCTCCCGAGGCCGCCCGCGCGCCCGCAGAACAGACGCCCAGATCGCCCAATCTCGAAGCGGCCAATGACGGCTCCAAGCGCAGCCCGGCCATGATCCTGAAATCGCTGGAAGGCGGCTCCATCGGCGGCGCGCTGCGCAACGCCACGATCATGTCGGTCATCTGGGCGCTCGGCGGTCTTGGCATCGCACATCTTCTTTATGGCAACGCGCTGTGGAACATCGCCTCGCTGGCCGATCTCACCGCGATCCCCGGCCTGATGGCTATCGTCGTCGGCATCCTCGTTCCCATCATGCTGTTCTTCGCCTTTGCGATCATGATGGCGCGCGCCCGCGATCTGCGCAACGCCGCCCGCTCCATGGCCGAAGTCGCCCTTCGCCTTGCCGAGCCGGAAACGGTCGCGTCCGACCGCATCATGTCCGTCGGCCAGGCGGTTCGCCGTGAAGTCTCGGCCATGAATGACGGTATCGAGCGGACAATCGCCCGCGCGACGGAACTCGAAACCCTCGTGCATTCCGAGGTCAACGCGCTTGAGCGCAGCTATGCCGACAACGAATTGCGCGTGCGCAGCCTCGTGCAGGAACTGACCGCCGAGCGTGACGCCATCGTCAATCACGCCGAGCGCATCCGCTCCTCCATCGTCGGCGCCCAGGAACAGATCAAGGAAGAGCTTTCCATCGTCGGTGAAGAGCTCTCGATGCGGATCGCCACGACCGGCGAGGCTTTCGCCTCGATGATCGACACCCGCTCGGCCGCGCTTTTGGAAAAATCGCGCGCCTCGACCGAAGCGATGGGCAGCCTGATCGCCGCCAAGACGGAAAACCTGCTTCAGGCGCTGAGTTCCTCCGGCGCGACGCTGTCCAACGAATTCGACATGCGCCTGCACAACCTCACCTCGACGCTGGATGAGCGCGGTGAAGTCCTGCTCGAGCGTTTCGCGATCCATGCATCGACGCTGGATAGCGGTGCGGAAAGCCTCAATAGCGCGCTTGAAGAGCGCACCCGCCAGCTCAACGAAACGCTGTCCACGCGCACGCTCGAACTCAACCGCAATATCGACCGCGGCCAGCAGATCATCGGCGGTTCGCTGGATACCGTTCTCGACAAGCTGTCCACGACGCTTGAAGAAAAGGGTCTCTCCTTCCGCCAGAGCCTGCAGAGCACGGCGGACGATGCGATCATGGATCTCGATCTTCGCTCCGGCCTCTACGAAGAGCGGATGCAGGCGACGGTCGGCCAGGTCAACTCTGCCTTCGACGAGCATGTCGCGCAGTTCGCCAGCGCCTTCGACCAGCGCGCCGGCAGCCTCGACAGCAAGCTGATGGAAAGCCTCGCCCGCATCAACGAGACCGTTGCCGGCGGCTCCGAAGCGCTCGACACCATGCTGAGCGCCGGTCTGGAGCGCATCGGCACCACCATGACCGATCAATCGCTGGCGCTCGCAACCGCGCTCGGAACGGGTCAGGAAATGCTGGAAAGCGCCCTTGAAAGCCGGACGCAGGCCTTCAGCGACGCAATTGGCCAGCGTACCGCCGAAATCACCGATGCCTTCACCAGTTCGCACGAGAAGATCGACGCCGTGCTGGCGGAACGCAGCAATGCCCTGTTCGGCGCGCTTTCGGCCAGCCAGAACCGTTTCGACGAAGCGCTCGCCAGCCGTTCGATGGCGATTACCGGCTCCGTCTCCGGCACGGCCGAACGTCTCGCCGCCATGCTCGACGAACGTGCCGCCGCGATCAACAACGTCGTCGCCGATGTCGAGCGCCGTCTTGCCGAAACGCTCGAAACCCGGGCGGCGGCCATCACCGGCGCGGTTTCCGGCATCGAAGACCGCATTTCCGACACGCTGGAAAGCCGCACGGCTGCCCTGCATGACGTCGTCTCCGGCGCGGAGAGCCGTATCGCCGAAACCCTGGATGGTCGCACTGCCGCGCTTTCCAGCGCCATTTCCGGCGTCGAGGAACGCATCGCCGACACGATGGACAGCCGCACGCTGTCGCTCGACATGACCTTTGCCAATGTCGAGGAAAGACTTTCCGAGACGCTCGACAACCGCACCTCTGCCCTCACCGGCATTGTCGCAAGTGCTGAGGAAAAGATTGCCGGCGCGCTCGACAGCCGCACGGCCACCTTCGGAGACGTGGTCGCCGGTGCTGAAACCCGTATCGCGGAAACGCTGGACGGCCGCACCGCAGCCCTCAACGCCGTTGTCTCCGGTGCTGAAGAACGCATCGCCGATGCGCTCGACAGCCGTACCATGGCGCTCGACATGGCATTCTCCGGCGCGGAAGAAAAAATCACCGAAGCGCTCGACACCCGCACCGCAGCCCTTGGCGAACTGGTGGCCGGCGCCGAGACCCGCATCGCCGGGGCGCTCGACAGCCGAACCGAGTCGCTGAAGACCGTCGTTTCCGGCGCGGAAGAGCGGATCACCGACGTGCTCGACAGCCGCACCATGGCGCTCGACATGAGCTTCTCCGGTGTCGAGGAAAAGATCGCCGATATTCTCGACGGTCGCACCATAGCCCTGCACAATGCCGTTTCCGGTGTCGAAGACCGCATTGCCGGCGCGCTCGACAGCCGTACTGCGGCCCTGTCGGGCATCGTCTCCGGTGCGGAGGAGCGCATCGCAGACGCGCTCGACAGCCGCACCATGGCGCTCGACATGGCGATTTCCGGCGTCGAGGACCGTATTGCCGAGGCTATGGATGCCAGAGCATCGTCGCTTTCGCTTGCCGCAGCCGGTGTCGGCCAGCGCCTCGAAGCCACCGCATTCACGCTCGAAAACGCGCTTGCCAGCGGCCATGAGCGGCTCGAAACCATGCTCGGTTCGCAGGCTGAACGCATTGCCGGATCGCTGGAGCGCAATAGCGGCCTGATCGAGCAGAGCGTCTCGGGTGCGGCCAACCGCATCGAAAGCGTTGTCGAAGACGGCAGCACCCGTTTTGCCCAGACGGTGGAAGAAGGTGTGTCCCGCCTCGAAAGCAATCTGTCGCAATCGCATGAGGATATTCGCACCGCGCTCGATCAGCGCCAGGCGGATCTTGCCGCGACGCTCAGCTCCGCCACGACCCAGATGGGCGACATGCTCTCCGAACAGGCGATGATGATCGGCACCACGGTCGCCTCCAGCGCCAGCATGCTCGAACTGTCTCTCGAAACCCAGCAGGAAACGCTGCAGAAGGCGATCGACGGCAGCGCGCAGACGCTGGAAGAGCGCCTGCGCAACAGCGCCGGCGACATCGCCGTCAAGATCGGCGAAGCCGCCCGCGAAATCGGCGGCGCGACGGATGCCCTGTCCTTGAAAATCGAGACCTCCATCGGCAATGTCACCACCCGTCTCGACGAGACCGGCGCCCGTATCGAGACCTCGCTCGATACGCTGCAGGCACGCGTCGGCGGCGATCTGGCCAATGTAAACACCTCGATCGAGGATGCCGGCCGCCGCTTTGCCGAAGCGCTGGAAGACAAGACGGCTGTGTTCGCCCGCGCCAGCGACGAGGCGGCCGAGCGTATCACCGGCATTCTGGACGAACAGACCACGCGTGTCGCGGACACGTTCGAAAACCGGACCAGCCGTCTGGCAGAGACCTTCGAAACCGGCACTGCCCGCATCGATGAACGCCTCGGCACCATGGACCGGGCGTTGACCATCGGCCTTGAAAACGTCAACCGCACCATTGAAGGCAAGGCGAGCGATCTCGCCGTCAGCCTGCGCGGCGCGGTCACCTCCGCCACCCAGAGCATCGGCGAAGAAGCCGTGCGCTCCACCTCCCTTCTCGCCAAGTCCGGTTCCGAATTCGCCGAACAGGTGCAGGCGCAGAACGAGGCCTTCACCAAGGCCATCGAGGAACGCTCCGGCGAGATCGTCAACCGCATTTCGGATGCGCAGACGCGCCTTTCCGGTCAGGCCGCCGCCGTCGCCCAGACCTTCTCCGAGGCAGGCAACATCATCGTCAACAAGGTTGCCGAGGCTGAAGCCGTCGTCCGCTCTCAGGTCGGCGTCATTTCCGAGACGCTCACGGGTGTCGAATCCGCCCTCGACGCCCGCGGTGAATCCATCCGCTCGGCGCTGGACAACCGCACCCGCGAACTCAACTCGATGCTGGCCAGCCGCTCCGCCGAGCTTTCGCGCCTGATCGAGGAGAAAGCCAAGCCTGTCGTCGACGAATATGCCACCATCGGCCGCGAAGCCGCCGAAAAGATCGTTTCCGCAGCCCAGCAGAGTGCAGACCTTCTGTCGCAGAGTAACAGCGGCATGGTCGGGATGGTGGAACAGGCGATCAGCGATTATGCCGCTGCCGGAACGGATGCGGCAAGCAAGCTCGTCGCAGCCACCCGCCAGAGCACCGACATGCTGTCGGAAACGCATACGGCCATGGCGGACGCCGTCGAACAGGGCATCGACAAATATGCCCGCGCCGGCAGCGATGCGGCCAACAAGCTGGTGGCCGCCACCCGCCAGAGCACGGATATGCTGTCGCAGACCCATAACAGCATGGCGGAAATCGTCGAACAGTCGGCAACCAACTTCAACTCCGCTGTCGAGCGCGCCGCACAGGGCTTCGGCGCGGCAGACGAGGCATTGAACGCCTCGGCGACCCGCTTCTCCGAATCCGCCTCGCAGGCCGCCGACATGGTGTCCAGCTCCAGCCGTCTGCTCGAAGGAAAGATCGACCGCCTGTCGAATATTTCCGGCCAGACGCTGGCGCAGGTTGCCGGCATCGTCGGCCGTTTCGAGGAACATTCGAAGGTGCTGAGCCAGGCTTCCGAGCTCCTCAATGCCGCACAGTCGAGCCTCGTCGGCACGCTGGAGGAGCGCCAGGACGCGCTGCGCAGCCTGTCCGTCGGCCTCGTCAAGCGTTCCGAGGAAATCGAAAGCGCCATGCGCAACGTCATCGGCGTGGTGGAAACCACGCTCAACGAGGCCGAGGAGCGTTCGCAGAACGTTGCCGGCAATCTGCGCGACAATCTGCAGGCCTCCTTCTCCGATATCGGCCGTTCGCTCGATGAGACCGAACAGCGCGCCCGCTCGGCGGCACAGACCATGCGGGGCGCTCTGCTCTCCGCCGGTCAGGATGCCAGCCGCTCGATTGAAAGCACGCTCTCCGACGCGCAGAAATATTCCGACGAGCTGGTCAACCGCCTGCGTGGCGGTGTCGAATCCTCGCTTTCGGAAGTCGACAATCTTCTCGGCAGCGCCTCGGAAAAATCGAACGCCGCCGCAGCCAGCCTCAAGGAGACGCTGCGTCAGGCCGTGGAAGAAGCCGTCAGCCGCTTCGCCGGCGCGACGGACGAAATCCGCCGCTCCAGCCACGATATCCGTCGCGAACTGGATGCGACCCGTGCGGAACTGAAACGTGGCGCCTTCGACCTGCCGGAAGAGGCCAAGGAAAGCGCTGCCGCCATGCGTCGCGCCGTTTCCGAACAGATCAAGGCCCTGCAGGATATTTCCCAGCTCGTTGGTCGTTCGACCCACCAGATGGAAGTCTCCGAACCGGTTGCCCGCGCCATCGCCGCAACCCAGCCGGCGGCCGAGCGCCGTGTCGAGACGCGTCCGCAACCGGCAGCCCCGGCCCGGTTCAGCAGCAGCGCCCGGCCCAGCCGCAGCCTGCTCCCGCACCGGCCGCATTGCGCGGCACCCTGCCGCTTGAGAACCGTCAGGTCGAGAACCGTCAGGCGCCTGCCCCGGCCCAGCCGGGTGCTCCGGCCGGACGCCGCGAAGAAGGCGGCGGCTGGATCAGCGATTTGCTGCGCGGCGCATCGCAGGAAACGCCAGCGGCGTCCGCACCTCGCGCCGGCGCGGAACAGCAGCCGACCCGTGCCGCCGACACCCGCAATCCGCGCCACATGGTGGAATCGCTGAACTCGCTCTCGGTCGACATCGCCCGCGCCATCGATCACGACGCCTCCGTGGAGCTGTGGCGGCGTTACCAGCGCGGCGAGCGCGACGTCTTCACCCGTCGCCTCTATACGCTGAAGGGTCAGACGACCTTTGACGAAATCAAGCGTAAATATGAGCGGGAAGCGGAATTCCGCACCGCCGTGGACCGCTACATCACCGATTTCGAGAAGCTGCTTGCCGACGTGGCCCGCACCGATCGCGACCGGACCGTGACACAATCCTACCTCACCTCCGATACCGGCAAGGTCTATACGATGCTTGCCCATGCGGCGGGCCGGTTCAACTGAGCCGATTGACGCTGAAATGACAAAACCCCGGTCAAGACCGGGGTTTTTCTTTTGGCTCTGCTCGCTGTTTTATCGCTCTTCGACGACATCGAACTGAGCGGGTGACGCTGAAATCAAATCTCGAACGTGCCCGAGGCAACGCGCACCGCGTGGCCGCCGATGCGGGCGCGGGCGATTTCGCCGTCCTTGATGTCCATACGCAAATGGATATGGGACGGTCGTTCCATCTCCACGCCCTGCTCGATGAGCAGCGGATAATGGCCGTCGGTCAGGCCGTCGAAATGGTGGATGGCGCCGGAAAGGGCGGCGGCGGCGGAACCGGTGGCGGGGTCTTCCGAAATGCCCATATCCGGAGAGAACATGCGGGCGTGGAACTTCGCCGCGTGATTGACGCCGCCGCGACAGTAGATATAGGCCGCCGCCAGGCGTCCTTCGACCAGCGGCGCGGTGCGTAGCCACAGATTGGCATCGAAATCCATGTCCCTGATGGCGGCGATATTGTGCAGCGGTACGATGAGGAACGGTACCCCGGCCGTCCAGATCGACGGTACATGGTTTTCAAAGCCGAGATGCGCCTCGCTGACGCCCAACGCATCGGCAAGCGCGGTGTGATCGAGCGGTAGTTCCACGCGAGACGATTTGCGCGGCAGGTCGAATTCCGCGAAGCTGACCGCGCCGGCACGCATCTTCACCGCGCAACGCACCGGACCCACCTGCTCTTCCAGCACGCAGACCATATCGATATCGTCATCGCCCTCGCCGCGATTTCGCTCGGCGATGGCGACCGCCGCGCCGACTGTCGGATGGCCGGCGAAGGGCAATTCACCCGATGGCGTGAAGATGCGCAGCGAAGCCGCATGGGCCGGATTGCTGGACCGGTTGACGAAAACCGTCTCGGAGAGGTTCATTTCCCGCGCGATCGCTTGCATCGTGGCCTGGGGAAGATCGTCGGCGTCATACATGACCGCCAGCGGGTTTCCCGCCATTTTCGTCTCGGTAAAGACATCGTAGATATCGTAGTTCAGCGCCACATCCGTCTCCTGCCACTCGTCATTCCGACTGCCTTGGCAAACTGCATCAGGCCGTCCCGCATCGCAACCCTTGTCGGCGGGCGCAAATCAAGAAGCTGTGGACCGGAGCGGTGCGGTCCGCCGTCAGGGAACGCCTGCGTCTTCGAAAGGCCTTGTCGCCAGCCGCCGTCTTCATGTACCAAGGGTGCGTCTGGCGGCTTGTTATCGACCTTCCTGTCGAGGTTTAAAGATTTCGAGCCGCTTCAACGGGTTACAGCGCCTTGCGTGGACGGTTTCCGGTCTGCGCGTTGTCGAGGGAAGCGGATGTCGCATTCTACCTATTCACTGTCCTTCGTCGCCTCCGCAACCGAGGAGGCGCAGACGGCGCTGAAAGAGCTGAAAGGCATTTACGGCGATACGCCGTTCGAAGAGGCGGAAGTGATCGTCGCGCTCGGCGGCGATGGCTTCATGCTGCAGATTCTCAACGAAACGATGAATTCCGGCAAGCGGGTCTATGGCATGAACCGGGGGTCCGTCGGCTTCCTGATGAATGACTACCGGGTGGACGGCCTGCTGGAGCGCATCGCGGTGGCGAGCGGCAATGATTTCCATCCCCTGCGCATGACGACGACGGATTCCGACGGCGACGAGTTTACGGCACTCGCCATGAACGAGGTCAGCCTGTTTCGCCAGTCGCATCAGGCCGCCAAGCTTCGTGTGGAGGTGGACGGCAAGGTACGGTTGGAAGAATTGATCTGCGACGGCATGATGGTGGCGACCCCGGCAGGGTCGACAGCCTACAATTTCTCCGCCCATGGACCCATCCTGCCGCTGGAATCGCCGCTGCTTGCGCTCACCCCGGTCAGCGCTTTCCGCCCGCGGCGCTGGCGCGGCGCGCTTTTGCCGAATAAGGTAACGGTTGATATTCATGTTCTCGAACGCGACAAGCGCCCTGTGAATGCGGTGGCCGACCACACCGAGGTGAAATCCGTTCGTCACGTTCGGATCGCACAATCGCAGGACAGGACGGCCAGAATTCTCTCGGATCCGGATCGTTCATGGTCGGACCGGGTTCTCGCCGAACAGTTCAACAATTGACGCCCACAATCGACAATGGCCATGCAACTGACAAGACCTATCCTCGCTGCCTTTCTTTTCGCCGCCGCCGCGCTTCCCGCGCGGGCGCAGACGGAAGCGATTGACGCGCTGCCGGTTTCGGCGATCTTCGTCGTCAGCAGCGGCATGTGGGAAGATCGCAATCTTGAGCCGGTGAAAGGTCCCGACGGGCAGTTGCGGCCACCGCCTGCCTCGCCCACGCGCGGCTATTACAAGGTTATCGCCATCCGCCAGGGCGACGGCACGGCGAAAATCTACCTGCAACGCATCGTCTTTACCGCCGACGGGCCGAATCTCCTGGAAAATATCGAGCTGGAAGAATTCAACCAGATGAAGTCCTATGTCACGGATATTCGCCCCGAAAGCTCGAATGGCGCACCTGCCTCGCCCGGCCTGTTCGTGACCGTCTACCTGAAGACGGACCCGATAGCCAAGGAAGCGGAAAGCTGGACGATCCTGATCGACGAGCTGGGCGAGATGAAGATCGAGAAAGCGTCCAACTGATCGGCCCGATGCGCGGGCCGGGCAAGTTTACGCTTGCAGTGCCTCCGCCCCGGCAAGAACCGCACCGAAATGATGTTTCCACAATCTCGCCCCGAGTTCACCACTGCGGTCGAGACTGGAGCCCACCGTCAGCCACGGCAACAGCGTGGGATGCAGCCCCGCATCGAAGAGGGCAAAACCGGCGGCCAGCACGCAGGTATCGGCCTGAATGCCGCAGACCAGCACCCTGTCGAGTTTCAGCGACAGAAGATGGTCGATGACCTCCCGGGGTGGCGCATAGCCGTGTTTGATGAATATGCGATCTGCCGCAACAAGCGACTCGTCGTCCCTCCCAGGTTTCCAGCCGAGTTGCCGCTCAAAGGGTGTCACGCTTTCATCATGGCGCTCGACGGTGGCAATGCTGTGCATCGTCAGGGCGAGAGCGGATATTTCCGCCACCAGCGCAGCCGGCGGATTGAAGCTTGGCTGGACGTCGACGATATAGAGCGCCTGTTTCATGCTTGTCCTCCAACGAAAAACCCCTCGCAATGGGTTTGCGAGGGGTAATCTTTTCAATCGACGCACTTGGCGCGTCAGTCGATATCCGCGACTTCCACATCCGCGCCGCCGCTGATGCGATGCGCGAGGGCCGCTTCCATGAACTCGTTCAGATCGCCGTCCAGCACGTTGCCGGGTGCGGTGCTTTCCACGCCGGTGCGCAGATCCTTGACCAGCTGGTAAGGCTGCAGAACGTAGGAACGGATCTGGTGGCCCCAGCCGATATCGGTCTTGGATGCGGCCTGGGCGTTTGCCGCCTCTTCCCGCTTCTGCAGCTCCACCTCGTAGAGGCGGGCGCGCAGCATGTCCCACGCCTTGGCGCGGTTCTTGTGCTGGGAACGCTCCTGCTGGCAGGCAACGGCAATACCGGTCGGAATATGCGTGATACGCACGGCCGAGTCGGTGGTGTTGACGTGCTGGCCGCCTGCGCCGGACGAACGATAGGTATCGATGCGGCAATCGCTCTCGTTGATGTCGATCTGGATCGAATCGTCGACCACCGGGTAAACCCAGACGGAAGAGAACGATGTGTGGCGACGCGCATTGCTGTCATAGGGCGAAATACGAACGAGGCGATGCACGCCCGATTCCGTCTTCAGCCAGCCGAAGGCATTGTGGCCCTTGACGAGGATCGTCGCGGACTTGATGCCGGCTTCTTCGCCGTCGTGAACTTCGAGCACCTCGACCTTGAAACCTTCGCGGTCGGCCCAGCGGGTATACATGCGCAGAAGCATGTTCGCCCAGTCCTGGCTTTCGGTGCCGCCGGCGCCGGAATGCACTTCGAGATAGGTATCGTTGGTATCGGCTTCGCCTGACAGCATGGCTTCCACCTGACGGCGGTTCGCCTCGCTCTTCAACGCTTTCAATGCGTCTTCGGCGTCCTTGACGATCTCGTCATCGCCTTCCATCTCGCCGAGTTCGATCAGCTCGATATTGTCCTTGAGCTGCTGCTCGAGCGCCTTGACGCCGTTGATGCTGTCATCCAGCTGCTGGCGTTCGCGCATCAGCTTCTGGGCTTCAGATGCATCGTTCCAGAGGGTCGGGTCCTCTGCCTTGTTATTCAACCAGTCCAGTCGTCTTATCGCCTGGTCCCAGTCAAAGATGCCTCCTCAGCAGGCTTATGGCCTGCTTGATTTCGTCGACTACGTTCACGATTTCATTGCGCATTTCGCTGGTTCTTCACCTTCATTGAAACTCGTTGCTCAAATAAATGCGGGGGGCGCGGATGTAAAGACCCGCGCCCCCGCCAAACGTCAGGAGTGATATCAATAAAGACCGCCGCCACCGCCGGTGATGGCCTGCTGCGCCTGCGGCGAGGTCTTCAGAATGTCTTCCTGCGACATATATCCGTCATCGCCGATGACGGAGAAGGTGGAAGCAGGACCCGTGCCGGGCTTGAAGGCTTCCATGATGGTGTCGGGCTCGCCCTCGACCGCCGCCATGCCGGTCTTGCGGTTGACGGCGACGAAGTTCATGCCGCTCGGTACGATGAACTTGCTCGGCTCCATGTGCTTGGCCGCATCGGAGATGAACTCGCCGAATATAGGCGCGGACAGCGAGCCACCCGTGCCGCCGCGACCAAGCGGTGCGGGCGAATCGAAGCCGATATAGAGGCCGGCGACCATGTCCGGTGTATAACCGACGAACCAGGCGTCCTTTTCATCGTTGGTCGTGCCCGTCTTGCCGGCAACCGGCAGATCGACCTTGATCTTGCCCGCCGCCGTGCCGCGCTGCACGACGCCTTCCAGCATCGAGGTCGTCTGATAGGCGGTCATCGGGTCGAGAACCTGTTCGCGATTGTCGACGATGACAGGCTCATCCTGGTTCTGCCAGCTTGTCGCGTTGCAGCCTTCGCAGGCGCGCTCCTCATGCCGGAAGATCGTCTTGCCGTAGCGGTCCTGAATGCGGTCGATCAGTGTCGGCTTGATCTGCTTGCCGCCATTGGCGATGACCGAATAGGCCGAGACCATACGCATCACGGTCGTTTCACCCGAACCGAGCGACATGGACAGAAGCGGCGGCATCTTGTCGTAGATGCCGAAGCGTTCGGCATATTCCGCAACCAGATTCATGCCCATGTCCTGCGCCAGACGCACCGTCATGAGGTTACGGGATTTCTCGATACCGAGACGCAGGGTCGACGGGCCGGCGGAACCGCCGCCGTAATTCTGCGGCTTCCAGACCTGATTGCCAGAAACCACCTCAATCGGCGCATCGAGAATGACCGACGCCGGCGTATAGCCGTTATCGAGCGCCGCAGCGTAGATGAACGGCTTGAAGGAGGAGCCCGGCTGGCGCATCGCCTGCGTCGAGCGGTTGAATTCCGACTGCGCATAGGAGAAACCGCCGACCATGGCCAGAACACGGCCGGTATGCGGGTCCATCACCACCATACCGCCCTGCACTTTCGGCGGCTGGCGCAAGCGATATTCGTTACCTGAATTGGCAAGCGGCTGCGCATAAACGACGTCACCGGCCGAGAGGACGCCAACCGGCGACTTGGCGGTCGCCTTCTTGCCGGTCGCATCGCGGAAAGCCCAGCGCATGTTTTCAGCGGAGATATGGCCGCGCGTGCGCTTGTCGCCATCTTCCGTTTCCGTGTCCGGCTGTACGCCGATATCGACGCCATCGGCAGCGACGGCAAGCACCACAGCGACTTTCCATTCCGGAACGTCGCGCAGGCCCTTTACCTTGGCGAGCGCCGCCGTCCAGTCACCCGCAGTCTCGATCTTTTCGACGGGTCCGCGGAAACCGCGACGCTCATCATATTGCACCAGACCGTCCTGAAGCGCCTTGCGTGCCTCCATCTGGATCTGCGGATCGAAAGAGGTGCGGACCGAGAGCCCGCCTTCGAGAAGCGCTTCCTCGCCGTATTTCTCGACGATCTGGCGGCGAACTTCTTCGGCGAAATAATCGGACGCGAAGATATGCGCGCCGCCGCGACGCAGATTGACGCCAAGCGGCTGCTTTTTGGCGTCCGTGGCGTCGGCGACCGTGATGTAGCCGTTTTCGGCCATGCGGTCGATCACCCAGTCACGACGCTCAAGAGCCGCCTTTTCGCGGCGGATCGGATGGTAATTGGCCGGACCCTTCGGCAGCGATGCGAGATAGGCGGTTTCCGCAATCGTCAGTTCCGTCACCGATTTGTTGAAATAGGTGAGCGCCGCGCCGGCAATGCCGTAGGAGTTCAGACCGAAGAAAATCTCGTTGAGATAAAGTTCGAGAATCTTGTCCTTGGAATAGGTCTGCTCGATGCGGAAGGACAGAATGGCTTCCTTGAGCTTGCGGTCGATAGTCTGGTCGTTGGTGAGCAGAAAGTTCTTCGCCACCTGCTGGGTGATGGTGGACGCGCCGACCGGACGGCGGCCGGAGCCGAGATTCTGGATATTGACGAGAATGGCGCGTCCGAGGCCGAAGACATCCACACCCGGATGGTTGTAGAAATTCTTGTCTTCCGCCGAAAGGAAGGCAGCCTTCACACGGTCGGGTATGGCCTGGATCGGCAGGAACAGGCGCTTTTCATGGGCGTATTCCGCCATCAGCGCGCCGTTGCCGGCATGCACGCGGGTCGTCACCGGCGGCTCATAGGTGCTCAAAACTGCGTAATCCGGCAGGTCCTTCGTCACGCCGTGCAAATAAATCGCACCGGCGGCAGCGGCGCACAGGAAGAGCACGCTGGCCAAGCCGAAAAAATATCCAATCAGTCTGATCATACCAAGCTACCGATAATTCGAATCGTAACCATCAACGCCCGACGATTTACGGGCGCATCCTTGCATATCGCGTGCCGTTTTGCACACCATACCTTCGATGACAAGCCGGATACGGCAGCATTCGCTGATATGTTACCGGGCGGCAGGCCCGCAATCGCGCTGCGGGCGCTTTGCGGATCGCCACCGAATCCGCTTTCCGAGTAACGCGGCGAATGTGAGTAAAATAGGGCTTCGTCTTCGTAATCGTCCGCAAGACCCAAGAATTGAACAGCTTTTCGGCGGTCAATGGCAGCTCGGCAACAGCATTGCCGCTCCGCCGGCTACCCTCTTAGCCGCCATTTGCCATGGCCTTGGCGCGGTATCGCCCAACGGCGGTTGCCAGCGTATCGGCCACCTTCTTGCGCCATTCCCCATCGAGAAGCAGCTTTTCGTCTTCCGGATTGGAGAGGAAACCGAGCTCCAGCAGCACCGACGGCACATCATGGGCGCGCAGCACCATGAAACCGGCGTAACGGTGCGGATTGTTGATGAGCCCAACCTGCCCCTCAAAGGAGGAGACGATGTTTTCAGCCAGCGTTACCGAAAAGGCCTGCGTTTCACGACGGGTGAAATCGAGAAGAATATCGGCCACTTCCGGCGGCTCGCTGGAGGCAGCGACACCCGCGATCTGATCGGACTTGTTTTCGCGCTCCGCCAGTTCCTGCGCCTGCCGGTCCGATGCCCGGTCCGACAAAGTATAGACGGTCGCGCCCCGGATGCCCTTTTGCTTCAACGTATCCGCATGAAGAGAGATAAAGAGGTTGGCATTATTCTGGCGGGCGATGGTCACCCGTTCCGACAAGGCGAGAAAGGTATCGGAATCGCGCGTCAGGAAAGCCTTGATGCCGGGTTCGCGGTTCAGCCGCTCGGCAAGTTCCTTGGCGAAAGTCAGCGTGATAACCTTTTCCTCGGTGCCGGTGGTGCCGCCGGTGGCGCCGGCATCGATGCCACCGTGGCCGGCATCGACCGCGATGACGAATTCCGCTGGCCGCGACGTCTTGTCATCCGGCGTGATCGCGGCAGTCGTCACCGGGGCCGGCGCCTGCCACTGCTGATCCTTCACCAGTTCCGCGAACTTGCCCTTGGTGGTGATTTCCGTATCGAGCACGAAATGGAAAGATTGGCCATTATCGGTCTTTTTGGTTTCGGCAACCGCCACCTGAACCGGCTTTTTCGCCGTCAGCACGATGCGGGCGCTGTTTTGCCCCATGCTGCCGAAACGGATATCCGAAAAAAGACCGGTCGGCTTCAGGTCGGATGCGGGAAAGCTGAAATTCACCGCCGGAAAGTCCACAACGATGCGGGCGGGCGAATCGAGATAGTGCACGTCGAATTCCGGCTCTTCGGCGAAGTCGAGAACGATGCGCGTGCGCGCCTCATCGCCGATGATCCGCGCCTGATGGACGACGAGCGGTTCCACGGCATGGGCTGCCGGCGCGGCGGAAACAGAGGCGACGACGGAAAATGCCAGAGCCGCCGCAAGCCGCGCGATTCGCGCGCCAAGCCGCCCTCTCCCACCGAATATCGCTGCGTTGCGCGTGAAATTCATGGTCTTCAAGAAATTCCGTATTTCAGTCATTTTCGATAAACGGCGAGGAAAAACGCCGGCAACAGTGCCGTTTCGACCACGCCGTACGATAGTTTGCGCGTTTGCGCCCCACAATCGCAGGCCTTGGTGAACCAATTGTTAACCCGGAAATTCCACCAATAATATGGCATATTTAGCCAGCCTATTGCTATTATGACAGAGAAAACATACAACACGGATGAGGGTTAAAAGTGTTGACGGGATAGATGCCCGCCGGCTGCCAATCGAAAAAGACGCTGGCGCTGCAAATCGGGCAATCATCTGCCGTCGTTACATTTATCCTGAAACTCGATCAATTCCGGCCGTGGCCGGAGACCTACCCGGTGGCGCTGCCACCGCCGCTCTGAGGAGAGCAAATTCATCGGATCCCAAGGGGTCTATATATTATTGTCGTTCCGCCTGGCCAATGATGTCGCAGCAGTTTTCACATGAACCGGATACCAGGAGCAGGCCAAGCGCCTCGCCGTCGGTCCGGATGCTGCCAGTTTACAGACGCCCGGCAGGAGACTTCATTTCCGGCACATCCTTGCACTCATATGAAAGGCTCGTCCGTGTGGCGGGCCTGTTCTCGTATAAAACAAGGCTGCGCCGAGGAGCACAGCTTACATGGCAGACAAAATGCTTATCGACGCCTCCCACGAAGAGGAGACACGCGTAGTCGTTGTCCGTGGGAACCGGATCGAAGAATTCGATTTCGAATCGGAGCACAAGAAACAGATCCGCGGCAATATCTACCTTGCCAAGGTCACGCGGGTTGAACCCTCGCTTCAGGCGGCCTTCGTCGATTACGGTGGAAACCGCCACGGCTTTCTCGCTTTTGCGGAAATCCATCCGGACTATTACCAGATTCCGCTTGCCGACCGTCAGGCCCTCCTGAAAGCGGAAGCCGAGGATCATCGCCGCAGCGACGATTTCGAATCCGCTGATGCACCCGAGCCCGGCGCGCCCATGATCGACCTTTCGCAGGTGGATCAGCCGGATGTCGGCATTGTTTCCGCCAGCGAAACCATTGAAACCGTTATTACGGAAGAAACCGCGACCGTCGCGGAAGAGGTTTCAGGGGAAGCGGCCGTCGAGGCCGTAGCCGAAGAAGCGCCCGCCGAGGAAGAAAAGCCGAAGAAGCGCACCCGTCGCCCCCGCGCCAAGAAGAAGACGGCGGAAGAAGAAGCCGCAGCAGCCGAGGCCGCCGAAGCGTCTTCCGAAGACGACGGCAGCGTCGGCGGCGAAATGGCCGCCATGGTCGATACCGACACGATTTCCGAGGAAGTCGAGGGTCTTCGCCGCGGCAATGACGATGATGACGACGACGATGACGATCACCACGAAAAGGAAGTGATCGAATCCGTCGGCGCTGAAGACGCCATGGAAGAGGTTCCGGACCGCGTCGCCCGCAAGCCGCGCAAGCAGTATCGCATTCAGGAAGTCATCAAGCGCCGCCAGATCCTTCTGGTGCAGGTGGCCAAGGAAGAGCGCGGCAACAAGGGCGCGGCGCTGACCACTTACCTGTCTCTCGCCGGCCGTTATTCCGTTCTGATGCCGAATACGGCGCGTGGCGGCGGTATTTCCCGCAAGATTACCCAACCGGCCGACCGCAAGCGTCTGAAGGAAATCGCGCGCGATCTGGAAGTGCCGCAGGGCATGGGCGTCATCCTGCGCACCGCCGGCGCCAACCGCACCCGCGTCGAAATCAAGCGCGACTTCGAATATCTGATGCGCCTGTGGGAAAATGTCCGCACGCTGACGCTGAATTCCACGGCCCCCTGCCTCGTTTACGAGGAAGGCTCGCTGATCAAGCGTTCGATCCGCGATCTCTACAACAAGGATATCGGCGAGATCATCGTTTCGGGCGAAGACGGCTACCGTGAAGCGAAAGACTTCATGAAGATGCTGATGCCGAGCCACGCCAAGGTGGTTCAGCCTTACCGCGATATTCACCCGATCTTCTCGCGCTCCGGTATCGAAGCCCAGCTCGACCGGATGCTGCAGCCGCAGGTGACGCTGAAGTCGGGCGGTTATCTCATCATCAACCAGACGGAAGCGCTGGTTTCCATCGACGTCAACTCGGGCCGTTCGACCCGCGAGCACTCCATCGAGGAAACCGCGCTGACGACGAACCTCGAGGCAGCGGAAGAAGTTGCGCGGCAATTGCGCCTGCGCGACCTTGCCGGCCTTGTCGTCATCGACTTCATCGACATGGAAGAAAAGCGCAACAACCGCGCTGTCGAGAAGAAGCTCAAGGATTGCCTGAAGAACGACCGCGCCCGCATTCAGGTCGGCCGTATCTCGCATTTCGGCCTCCTGGAAATGTCGCGCCAGCGCATCCGCGCTTCGGTGCTGGAATCGACCACGCAAGTCTGCCAGCATTGCGGCGGCACGGGCCATGTTCGCTCGGAATCCTCCATCGCGCTGCATGTGCTGCGCGGCATCGAGGAATATCTGCTGCGTAACACCACGCATAACATCACGGTGCGCAGCACGCCGGAAACGGCGCTCTACCTGCTCAACCACAAGCGCGGCACGATCGTCGATTATGAAGGCCGCTTCGGCGTGTCGATCATCATCGCCGCCGATTCCGGCGTCGGTGCGCAGCATTTCGCCATCGATCGCGGTGAAGCCGTCGAAAATCCGGTGAAGATCGAAAGCCTCATCCAGATGCTGCCGAACTTCGTGGAAGAGGAAGACGATTTCGTCGCCGAGGTGGAAGAGGACGAAGACGAGGAAGAAATCGTCAAGGCGCAGACCTCCGAGCCACGACAGCAGCAGCAGGGCGACAATGGCGAAGAAGGCAAGCGCAAGCGCAAGCGCCGCCGCCGCCGTCGCGGCAAGGGCGGTCAGGGCGAGCAGAACGGCGCGCTCGACGCCCAGTCCGGCGATGCGGAAGGCGATGATGTCGAAGGTGACGACGATGGCGTCGAAACCGATGAAGCCGATGCAGAAACCGAAAACGGTGCAGCGGAAGCGGTAACATCCGAAGAGGATGGCAAGCGCAAGCGCCGCCGTCGCGGCAAGCGCGGCGGACGTCGCAACCGTGCGGAAGACGAGGCTCTCGATGCCGCCGGCTCGGAAGCCGAGGGTGAAAGCGAAGAGGCTTCCGCCGAAGCACCCGTAACCGAAGAGCCGACCGCCGCCGAGGTGGTGGAAGGTGCGGTTGCCGAGGTCGCGGAAGAGGACGTGCCGAAAAAGCCGCGCCGCACCCGCAAGGCAAAGGCCAAGACTGAAACCGAGGAAGCGCCGAAGGCCGAGGCCGTTGAAACGGTGGAGCCGGTGATCGTCGAGGAAACCGTCGTGGACGTCGCGATTGAAGAAGCGGGTGAGGCTTCGGCCGATCTGGCTTCGGAAGCGGAAACCCCGGCCACGGAAGAAAAGGTCCGCGCGAACCGGGGCAGCAATGTCTCGAGCTCGGAGCCGGTGGTCACCTCTTCCGGTTCCTCCACGCCCGCCGATGGCGACGAGCCGAAGCCCCGCAAGGGCGGCTGGTGGCAGCGCAAGGGCTTCTTCTGAGAGAAGCCACATCCTGAATAAAAGACGCCCGCAACGATGTTGCGGGCGTTTTCTTTTGTCGATGCAAAGAGCGGGTGTTTTTTGAGCCGCTGACATTTCCTCATTCCTGTGCTTGTCACAGGGATGAAGAGTGGGAAAGGCCAACCCGTCAAACAGACCGCGTCAGCCCACCATCAACGCGGATATTCTGACCGGTAATATACCCGGCCCCCGCAGAGGCAAGGAATGCCACGGTGGCGGCGATTTCCTCGCTCTTGCCGTAACGCTGCATCGGCACGCTCTCGCGGCGTTCCTCCGTCGTCGGCAGGCTGTCGATCCAGCCGGGCAGAACATTGTTCATGCGCACATTGTCGGCCGCATAGGTATCGGCGAAAATCTTGGTGTAGGAGGCAAGGCCAGCACGGAACACGGCGGATGTCGGGAACATGCTGCTCGGTTCGAAAGCCCAGGCGGTCGAGATGTTGACGATGGCGCCCGCCTTCTGTTTCACCATGACGGGGGCAACGATTCGTGTCGGGCGGATGACGTTCATCAGATAGACATCGAGGCCGGTGTGCCATTGCTCGTCGGTGATATCGAGAATGGAGGCGCGCGGGCCATGGCCGGCGCTGTTGACCAGCACGTCAATGCGGCCGAATTTTTCGAGTGTCAGATCCGTGAGCCGCTGGAGATCGTCATTCGACTGGTTGGAGCCGGTGACGCCGATGCCGCCCAGCTCCTGCGCCAGCGCCTCTCCCTTGCCGGAAGAAGACAGGATTGCGAGCTTGTAGCCATCCGCGGCCAGACGTTTCGCCACGGCGGCCCCCATGCCGCTGCCGCCTGCCGTTACAATCGCTACTTTTTCTGCCGACATCGCTTTTCTCCTTGTCCAATCCTAAGGGTGCCCCGCACCACATTGGCCCATCTATAACGGGTTTCAAAGACGAGTTCGAACCAGAAAGCCTTGCAGCGGCATGCAGAAAAACTGATGCTGGAAATGTCAGCCCAAGCCATTTCCCTCTGCCGGATGGGCTTTCCGGCTGTCGGCTGGCGCTTCCTCCCTGTCCTCCAGGCCATAGTCGCGGATCACCTGCGCGATACGCAGCCGATAATCGGAAAAAACACCGGACCGGCCCAGCGACTGCGCGGCGCGATGCGGCATGGTGTTGCGCCACGCCCTCACCGCCTCCTCATCCCGGAAAAAGGACAGAGACAGCATCTTGTCCGGATTGCCGATGCTTTGAAACCGCTCGACGGATAGGAAGCCGTCGATGGTTTCCAGTTCCGCCCGCAGGCCTGCCGCGATGTCGAGATAATGCTGCTTCTCGCCTTCCGCCGGCCAGACCTCGAAGATAACGGCAATCATTGCCCACCTCCGGCATGCGGAGTGGAAGCGAGACGCAGGAAAAGCCGGTCCTCGCGGCGGATGAACTGTTCGCGGCGGGCGAATTCGTAATTTTCCCGCCCCGCAGGATCGGCGGCGAGCCGTGCCCTGTAGGCTTCGTAGGCGGCGAGATTTTCGATGTTGTAGACACCGTAGGCAATGGTGCTCGATCCCTCCTTCGGCGCATAATAACCGATCAGATCGGCCCCGCAGCGCGGTATCGCCTCACCCCATGTGCGGGCATATCGTTCGAAGGAGTCGACCTTGAAAGGATCGATCTCGTAGCGGATGAAACAGGTCAGCATCGTTTGTCTCCTCGTGTTTTGCCTTTCTCTTTTACGCCATTGCTTTGCATCAATGCTTCGGCTACCATCGAAGCATGAAAGACGGACCTCTGATTGCCAATGTCGCCGCGCTGATCGGCGACCCTGCCCGCGCCAACATCCTGACGGCGCTGATGGACGGACGCGCGCTGACCGCAAGCGAGCTTGCCGAAGCCGCAGGCGTGACCCTGCAGACCGCCAGCGGGCATCTGTCGAAGCTCTCCGAGGCGCAACTCCTGAAAGCGGAAAAACAGGGGCGTCACCGCTATTTCCGTCTTTCCGACGAGGATGTGGCGCATGTTCTGGAAGCGTTGATGGGTCTTGCCCAGCGCACGGGCGCAGTCCGCGTCCGCACGGGACCGAAGGACAAGGCGCTGCGGGAAGCGCGCATCTGCTACGATCATCTGGCCGGGGAGAGCGGCGTGGCGCTGCTTGCCGCCATCACCGCAAAAGGGCTCGTGACATCAGGCGACGATCCTGCCCTCACGGAGAGCGGCCGTGATTTCTTCTCAAGCTTCGGCATCGACCTTTCGCCGCTCGAAAAAGCCCGACGCCCGATCTGCCTGCATTGCCTGGACTGGAGCGAACGTCGCCATCACCTCGGCGGCGGGCTTGGCGCATCTTTGCTTGAGGCGATGCAGCAGCGCGACTGGCTGCGGCGCGGAAACGGCCGTGTGCTGACCTTCACTGCAAAGGGCGAAAAGGCGTTCAACAACACCTTCGGCTGCACGCCCGCCTGATCTCCCTAATCGGATGATCCCAACTTACTTCAGCCAGCCGGCAATACGTCCAACGGCCTCGGCGATATCCGACACGGAACCCGCATAGGAAATGCGCAGCGCCCTGTGGCCTTCCTCGGGGTCGAAATCCATGCCAGGCGTCGCCGCCACATCGATTTCCGCCAGCATGCGCTTGGCAAAATCCATGCTGTCATTGGAAAAACGGCTGGTATCGACATAGGCGTAAAAAGCGCCATCCATCGGGGATGCCAGCGGCAGGCCGATTTCCGGCAGGCGCGCCATCAGGAAATCGCGGTTGGTGCGATAGCTTTCCCGGTAGACATCCAGTTCCTCCGCTGCCGAAAAGGCCGCCGTCGCCGCCAGCTGTGACAGTTCGGGCGAGGAAATATAAAGGCTCTGCGCCAGGCACTCGACCGGCCTGACCAGATTTTCGGGTAGGACCATCCAGCCGATGCGCCAGCCGGTCATGCAATAATATTTGGAGAAGGAGTTGATGATCACGGCATTGTCGGTGATTTCGAGCGCGCTCGTCTCTTCGCCGACAAAGGTAAGGCCGTGATAGATCTCGTCGGAAATGAAAGCCATGTCGCGGCTTTCGCAATAGCTCGCAAGCCGCTTCAGCGCCTCGCGGCCGGTAACCGTGCCGGTTGGATTGGCCGGGCTTGCCAGAAGCACGCCCTTCAGCTTGCAGCCGGCCTTTGTCTCCGCCCGCTCCAGACTTGCCGGCGTCAGCGTATAACCGGTTTCGGCGGTGACCGGCACTTCCACGACATTGAGGCCGAGCGCCTTCAGAATATTGCGATAGGCCGGATAGCCGGGTCTTGCGATGGCAACATGGTCGCCCGCATCGAAAAGGCTGAGGAAAGCGAGATTGAAGGCGGCAGATGAGCCCGTGGTCACGGCGATGCGGGCCGGATCGATGGCGACCTGGTGGCGCAGCCGGTAATGGCCGGCGATCGCCTCCCGCAGCTCGCGCAGGCCGAGCGCATCGGTATAACCGATCCGCCCATGCTTCAGCGCCGCCTCAGCCGCCGCAAGCGAGGCTTTCGGCGCGGGATGGGAGGGCTGGCCGACCGCCATGGAAATGACGGGGCGGCCCGCCTGCCTGCGCCGATTCGCTTCCGCCAGAATATCCATGGCGTGAAAGGGTTCGACTGCGCTCCGCTTCGACATCGTAATCAAGGGCATGCTCTTTCCTGAACCGTATTTCAGAGACTTGCCGCAGAATCACAATCTTCACAATCATGCGATCATAATGCGGACAAGTATTTTTGCCGTATGGCATTTGGCTTAAAGTAAGGTAATTGCCTTCATAAGATTTGAAGAGGCTCCGGCCGCACAGAATGAGGACCGATATGGCGCATTTTCTCCGTTCCACCCTTCTCGCCAGCGTGACGGCCCTTTCGACGGTATTCGCCTCCCTGCCCGCCCATGCGCTCGACGAGCAGCAGAAGAAGGAAATGGGCGAGTTCATCAAGCAATATCTGATCGAGAACCCGGAAATCATGCTTGAGGTTCAGGATGCGCTTGAGCGCAAGCAATATGCGGCGCGCAACGCCAAGGCGGCGGAAGCCGTCGCCGACAACAAGAAGGCCATTTTCGAATCGAAATTCGATCTGGCGCTCGGCAATCCGGATGGCGACGTCACGCTGGTCGAGTTCTTCGACTACAATTGCGGTTATTGCAAACGCGCCATGGGCGACATGGACAATATCCTGAAGAGCGACAAGAAGGTGCGCGTCGTCCTTAAGGAGTTCCCGATCCTCGGACCCGAATCCGTCGCGGCCCACCGTGTCTCCAATGCCGTGAAGCTGCTTGCGCCGGCCAAGTATCCCGAATTCCAGCGCACGCTCCTCGGCGGCCGCGGACGGGCGAATGAGGACAGCGCCATGGAAGTCGCGACCTCGCTCGGCCTCAAGGAAGCCGACATCCGCAAATCGATGGCGGAGAACCCCAATGACGAGCAGGTGCAGGAGACTTACAAGCTGGCAACCAGCCTCGGCATCACCGGAACGCCATCCTATATCGTCGGCGACGAGGCGGTTTTCGGTGCGGTCGGCGCCGACCCGCTGAAGGAAAAAATCGCCAATATGCGCAGCTGTGGAAAAGCCACCTGCTCCTGATTGCTAAAAAAGCCACTGCATTCCCTGTGAGATGCCTGCCAAGCGGCCGGTTTAGGGCTTGCGGGGGCTTTTCCTTGACGGCTGCGCAGTCTATAGGTGTCGCTGATTTTCTTATGGAAACGTGAATGAGCAACATCATCATCGTCATCAACGGCCCCAATCTCAACATGCTGGGAAAAAGGGAACCGGGTATCTATGGTGGCAAGACGCTGAAGGACATCGAGAATGATTGCCTTCAAGCCGGTGCCGATCTCGGTTTCGCAGTGGAATTCCGCCAGTCCAACCACGAAGGCGTGCTGGTGGACTGGTTGCAGGAGGCGGGCGAGCGGGCTATAGGCGTCGTCATCAATCCCGGCGCCTACAGCCACACATCCATCGCGTTGCATGACGCCATTCGCGCGATTTCCACGCCCGTCGTGGAAGTGCACATTTCCAACATCCACGCCCGCGAAGAGTTCCGTCACAAGTCGATGGTATCACCCGCGGCAAAGGGCATGGTCTGCGGTTTCGGACCATATGGATACATCATGGCGCTTCATGCGCTGAAAAACATCACGGCATAAAAAGAAACAAAGAATAGGGTTTGTCATGTCTGAAAAGAAACAGGGTATCGACAAGGAACTGATCCGCGAACTCGCGAATATCCTCAACGATACCGACCTTTCGGAAATCGAAGTGGAGCAGGACGACCTGCGCATCCGCGTTTCCCGCGCCGCTCCCGCCGCCACGGTCTATGCCGCAGCGCCTGCTGCTTATGCGCCCGCACCGGCAGCAGCCCCCGTTGCTGCACCGGCCGCAGCCGCGCCGGCCGCCCCTGCGGCCTCCGCAGCGCCTGCCCGCAACCCGGCCAACACCGTGTCGTCGCCGATGGTCGGTACGGTCTATCTGTCGCCTGCCCCGGGCGCACATCCCTTCATCGAAGTGGGTGCAACCGTCAAGGAAGGCCAGACCATCCTCATCGTCGAAGCCATGAAGACCATGAACCAGATCCCGGCTCCCAAGTCCGGCAAGGTCGTGGAAATCGTCGTCAACGACGCTCAGCCCGTGGAGTATGGCGAAGCCCTCGTGGTCATCGAATAAAGGCGGTTCAGCATGGTTTCGAAGATCCTCATAGCCAACCGCGGCGAGATCGCGCTACGCGTCCTGCGCGCCGCCAAGGAGCTTGGCATTCCCACCGTAGCCGTGCATTCCACGGCCGACGCGGACGCCATGCATGTGCGCCTTGCCGACGAAAGCGTGTGCATCGGCCCGCCGCCCTCGCGTGACAGCTACCTCAACATCCACCAGATCGTTGCGGCCTGCGAAATCACCGGTGCGGACGCCGTTCACCCCGGCTACGGCTTCCTGTCGGAAAATGCCAAGTTCGCTGACATTCTCGACGCGCACGGCATCACTTTCATCGGGCCGACCGCCGAACATATCCGCATTATGGGCGACAAGATCACCGCCAAGCAGACGGCGCAGGAACTCGGCATTCCCGTGGTTCCCGGTTCCGATGGCGAAGTGAAGCCTGAAAACGCGCTTGAAATCGCTCGCACGATCGGCTTCCCGGTCCTCATCAAGGCGACGGCGGGCGGCGGCGGTCGCGGCATGAAGGTGGCGAAGACGGAAGCCGATCTGGAAGAGGCCGTTGCGACGGCCCGCTCCGAAGCGGCAGCAGCCTTCGGCAACGATGCCGTCTACATGGAAAAGTACCTCGGCAAACCGCGCCATATCGAAGTGCAGGTTTTCGGCGATGGCGAAGGCAATGCCGTTCACCTCGGCGAACGCGATTGCTCGCTCCAACGCCGTCACCAGAAGGTGCTGGAAGAAGCCAATTCGCCGGCTCTGACCGTCGAACAGCGCATGAAGATCGGCGAGATCTGCGCGAGCGCCATGCGCAAGCTGAAATATCGCGGCGCGGGCACCATCGAGTTCCTTTATGAAAACGGCGAGTTCTATTTCATCGAAATGAACACCCGTCTGCAGGTGGAGCATCCGGTGACGGAAGCCATCACCGGCATGGATCTCGTGCAGGAACAGATCAGGGTCGCTTCTGGTCAGGGCCTGTCGGTCACGCAGGACGATATCGAATTCCATGGCCATGCCATCGAATGCCGTATCAATGCCGAAGATCCGCGCACCTTCGTTCCCTCCCCGGGCACGCTGACCTATTTCCATACGCCGGGCGGCCTTGGCGTGCGCGTCGATTCAGGCGCCTATCAGGGCTACAAGATCCCGCCCTATTACGACAGCATGATCGGCAAGCTGATCGTCCACGGTCGCGACCGTGACGAGTGCATTCGCCGCCTGCGTCGGGCGCTGGATGAGTTCGTCGTCGACGGCATCAAGACCACGCTGCCGCTTTTCCAGGACCTCCTCCAGAACGAGGACATCCTGAACGGCGATTACGACATTCACTGGCTGGAAAAATATCTGGCCGGTGACGCGTCTCACTAAGACGATATGGTTGGGCGGCGCAGCAGAAATAACGGCATAACGGTCGATATCCTGCTGCGCGCCTATTCCGCCGGCCTGTTCCCGATGGCCGATTCGGCTGACGATCCCGAGCTTTTCTGGGTCGAGCCGGAAATTCGGGGAATCATCCCGCTCAATGGTTTTCACGTTTCCAAAAGCCTCGCCAAGGCGATGCGCAGGAAGCCGTTCGACATACGCTTCAACACCGCTTTCGAAGCGGTGATGGCCGGATGTGCGGCGGAAGCGCCGGACAGGCCGAGCACCTGGATCAACGCCACCATCCGCAGACTCTATACCGAGTTGCACCAGATCGGCCACGCCCATAGCGTCGAGGCTTGGGAGGGCGAGGAGCTCGTCGGCGGGCTCTACGGTGTCTCGCTGGGCGCCGCCTTCTTCGGCGAGAGCATGTTTTCCCGCCGCACCAATGCATCGAAGATTTGCCTCGTGCATCTGGTCGAGCGTTTGCGGCAGCAGGGATTTACGCTGCTCGACACGCAATTTACGACCGAACATCTGAAGACATTCGGGGCGATCGATATCCCAAAGTCGGAATATGCCACGATACTTGAAGCGGCTGTCGACAGGCCGGATGTGCCCTTCGAAAAATTGTCGGCGCAAGAAAATCCACACTGAAAACAACCTGAGATTTTGCTTGCAACCCTCAAAAACATGACCTATCCGATCATGATATATGGTTCACCGGGGGATTGTCATGCGCTGGATTGCGGCCTTGTTATTGATGTTGACGCCGGCGGCGAATGTCACCGCTGCCGAACAGCGCCCGAACCCGCAGGCCGCCTGGCGAAGCGAAATTTCCCGAGCCTTGACGGGCGTAACCGGCCGCCCGGAATTCAAGGTCGTGCGGACGAACAAGAAGCAGGTGCTCCTTGTTACTTTCCGCGTTGACCCGGCGGGAAAGATGCAGGCTGTTCAGGTCAAAAACATAAGGGATAGCACCTATCAGACAAGAACGGCCGTGAAGAGGGCATTTTCTGAAATCAGGTTCCCCTCACCTCCCGCCGGCGATCAGCCCAAAAAGTTCACCGTTCCGATCGTGATCGAGCCCGAACTGACGCGGGAGGAAATGATCGAACAACTGGAAAGCAAAAGCAAAGCCCTGGCCGATTTGGCCGAGAAGCTCAGACGCCAGAAATAGGCGCGGTCGTGGGTTAATTACTTGCTTGCCGTAGAGGGAGCGGGAACTTCCGAGTCCTGCTTGCAGCCCGTCAGCCACACGTCGTAGATCGGGTGTTCCACGGCGTTGAGGCCGGGGCTGTCGGCGAACATCCAGCCCGTGAAAATCCGCTTGATCTTGCGGTCGAGCGTGATCTCATCGACCTCGACAAAAGCGTCGATCTTCTGGGTTTCCGTCTGGTCGCGGGAATAACAGACTTTCGGCGTCACTTGAAGCGCGCCGAACTGCACGGTCTCATCGATATAAACATCGAAGGAAGTGATGCGGCCGGTGATCTTGTCGATGCCGGAAAACACCGCCACGCGGTTTTCGAGACGGGCGGCGGAGACGGGCGAAATGAGGATGACAGCAGAGACCGCTGCAAACAGCGAGACTGTCAGCGCACGCAAAGAACGATCCCGCGTGAATTTCCTCATACGATATGTCTCCAAATATTTGCCTGTGTCGAACCGCCGACCGGATCAACGCCTAAGGGCGGAATGTGGCAAAAACCGGTGAGGCCGGATGCAAGCGCGGCGTTTTGCACAACACCGCGCATCGCAAGATGCTTAGTTGCCGGGTGTCCAGGCGTCGTAGTCGCCGGTCACGCGCGGGCGTTCGCCAGCCACGGCCAGCGATCCCTGCGGGCGATAGGCCTTGGAGGAACCGGTGAGGTTCGGCTGGTGCGGCTTCTGCCAGTCGCGCGCAACGTAGCTTTCCTGGCTCGGCGGCACGTCGGTGCGGTAATGCATCCAGCCATGCCAGCCGGGCGGAATGGCCGACGCTTCGGCATAACCATTGTAGATCACCCAGCGGCGCGGCATGCCCCAGGAGGTGGTGCCGCCTTCGTAATAGGTGTTGCCCAACTCGTCCTGTCCTACCTTCTTGCCGAAACGCCAGGTATGAAACCGCGTTCCGATCGTCTGGCCGTTCCACCAGGTGAAGATTTGCGTCAGGAGAGTCTTCATTCTACGTTCCTCGGGCTTGAATGCGCCGCAGCGATTTTCCGTGCACGGCACAAGACATGCTTATGCCGCCCCTCACGGCAATTGTCCAGCATTTCGAGATATATCCGCGCTATTTCAGCTTCATCCTGAAGCCTAAATGCCGCTTCTCGAAACCCAGCCGCTCATAAAAGCGATGCGCATCCAGCCGGGCCATGTTGGACGTCAGTTGCGCAGCGTTCAGGCCCTGACGGCGGGCTTCTTCCAGGCAATGATTGATCATCACAGCGCCGATGCCGCGACCGCGCATGTCGGCGCGCGTCTGCACCGCCTCGATCAGCATGGACTTCGCCCCTCGCCCGACAAGCTTGGTCAGGATCGCCATCTGGAAGGTGCCGACCACATCGCCATCCAGTTCCGCCACATAGAGCGTTTCGCTCGGCGACGCTTCGATGGCACGGAAAGCGGCGAGATAGTCCGGCTGCGCCGATTCTTCTGCCGTATCCCCGTGGCCGCCGATCTCGTCGGCGGCAAAAATGGCGGCGAGTGCTGGGAGATCGTCTTCGCGCGCCGTGCGGATGATCAGCTTCTGTAATGTCTCATTCATCGGGTCAGGCTCTTTTCCATAACGATGCCGGGTAACCCCTCGATGCCCGCCATGCGCTCGATTCGGTCCACCTCGACAAATCCGACGCCTTCATAAAAGGCGATTGCGACAGTATTTTTAGGTTCGACTTCCAGCCGCATGATTTCCGCATCCGGAAAGCAGGTTTCCAGTTCGGCGAAGAGATCGCGGCCGATGCCCTGCCGCTGGAGGTCGGGCGCGACATAGAGCTGGTGCAGCAGGGCTGTCTTCGCCATCTTGGTGGACATGGAGCCATAGGCCATGCCGCCGATCCGCTTGCCGTCGTCAGCCACCAGAAACTCGCCGCCCTTTTTCTCGATGCGGTCCTTCATGGCCTGCGGCGAATGCCATGCAAGGATCAGCTGGTTCACCTTGTCCACGCCATAGATCGCATCATAGGTCGCGTGCCACGTCGTGGCGAGCAGGGTGCGCACCGGCTCGATGTCACGCAGGCTTGCCGTGCGGATGAAGAACATGATTTGGCTCCGTCTTGAAACAGAAATGCCGGGCGTTGATCCCGGCAGAAGTGATGTCAGTCCCTCGTACCCGACGTCATCCTCGGGCCTGTCCCGAGGATCTGAGCACGTTGGACCTTGTGGGTCGTTAGATCCTCGGGACAAGCCCGAGGATGACGGATGAGAGCTTTCTGCCTCGATACCTATGAGCACGAGGCAGCGTCCGCTTACTCTTCCTCGATACCGAGCTTGGCCTTCACCAGCGCCTGCACCGCCTGCGGGTTGGCCTTGCCGCCCGTCGCTTTCATGACCTGACCGACGAACCAGCCGGCAAGCGTCGGCTTTGCCTTCACCTTCTCGACTTGATCCGGGTTGGCGGCGATGATCTCGTCGACGGCCTTTTCGATGGCGCCGGTATCGGTCACCTGCTTCATGCCGCGGGCTTCCACGATTTCCGCGGGGTTGCCGCCCTCGTTCCAGACGATCTCAAACAGGTCCTTGGCGATCTTGCCGGAGATGGTCTCGGCCTTGATGAGATCTATGATGCCACCGAGCTGTTCTGGCGAAACCGGCGTCGTCTCGATATCCTTGCTGAACTTGTTGAGCGCGCCGAGCAGATCGTTGATGACCCAGTTGGCGGCGGCCTTCGCATCGCGACCGGCGGCGACGGCCTCGTAATAATCGGCAATCGCCTTTTCCGAAACGAGGATCGAGGCGTCATAGACCGACAGGCCAAGATCGGCCACGAAACGGGCCTTCTTGTCGTCAGGCAGTTCCGGCAGGTCGACCTTCAGCGCCTCGACGAAAGCATCGTCGAATTCAAGCGGCAAGAGGTCCGGATCGGGGAAATAACGGTAATCATGCGCATCCTCCTTGGAGCGCATGGACCGCGTCTCGCCCTTGCCGGGATCGAACAGACGGGTTTCCTGGTCGATGACGCCGCCATCTTCCAGAATGGCGACCTGGCGGCGCGCCTCGTATTCGATGGCCTGGCCGACGAAGCGGATGGAGTTTACGTTCTTGATTTCGCAGCGCGTGCCGAAACCTTCGCCCGGACGGCGCACGGAGACGTTGACGTCGGCGCGCATCGAGCCTTCATCCATGTTGCCGTCGCAGGTGCCGAGATAACGTACGATGGAACGCAGCTTGGTGAGATAGGCCTTGGCCTCGTCCGACGAGCGCATGTCCGGCTTGGAAACGATTTCCATCAGCGCCACGCCCGAACGGTTCAAATCCACGAAGGACATGGTCGGGTGCTGGTCGTGCATGGACTTGCCGGCGTCCTGTTCCAGATGCAGACGCTCGATGCCGATCTCGATATCTTCGAAATTGCCCTGACGGTCCGGGCCGAGCGAAATGGTGATAGTGCCCTCACCGACGATCGGGTCCTTGAACTGCGAAATCTGGTAGCCCTGCGGCAGGTCCGGATAGAAGTAGTTCTTGCGGTCGAAGATCGAGCGATGGTTGATCTTCGCCTTCAGGCCAAGACCGGTGCGCACCGCCTGCTTCACGCATTCCTCGTTGATGACGGGCAGCATGCCGGGCATGGCGGCATCCACCAGCGACACGTTGGAATTCGGCGCATTGCCGAAGGTGGTCGATGCACCGGAAAACAGCTTGGAATTGGAGAGAACCTGCGCATGCACCTCCATGCCGATCACGATTTCCCAATCGCCGGTGGCGCCGGGAATGAAGCGTTTCGGGTCGGGGGTGCGCACGTCTACAAGGGTCATCTGAAGCTCACGATATACGGGTTCTTTGGCCTTGGTGGGTAGAACAAATGGAGCGCGGGCGCAAGACATCTTGCACCCTCTCACGCCAGGCCCGGGATTTTCGCCGAAACAGGATACGCGTTTTTTACGCTTCCCGGTTTCAATTCACGTCATGGTGACGGTCGCTCTCTGTTTCATAACCTATATCGCCTTCAATCTTTTCGTCTTTCTTGTCTATTGGTGGGACAAGGAAGCGGCGAGAAATGGTGCATGGCGCATTCGGGAAAGCATGCTGTTATCGCTTGCGCTCATTGGCGGCAGCCTGGGCGCGATCTCGGCACAACGGCTGCTTCGGCATAAAACGCGCAAGGAACCGTTCCGCAGCATCCTGATATCGATCGTGATATTGCAGATAGGCCTTGTCGCATCGCTCGCCATCATGCCGGATTGGCCGATGCAGCTGGTGGAGGCTTTGCAAACTCTGTCTCAGAAAGCCGGCCCATAAAGACCGCTCTCGACCTCGGCCAATTGCTTCTGTAGGCCTACCGACTGCACTTCGCGGTCGAGTTTCGGCGCATAGGAGACGGAGAGCCAGCGGACGCTATAGCCATGGTGGCGGAAAAAGGCGACGGCCGGCTCATTCTGGGCATGGGTTTCAAGCCGGATGGTCTCGAACCCCCTGTCCTCAATCAGCCTTTCGACATCGCCCAACAGGTGGCTGCCGACACCTCTGCGGTGAAAATCAGGATCGATCCAGAAATCGGAAATCGTCTCGTCGAAATGCTCCCGCGCCGCCCATCCGGCAACCGAGCCGCCCAACTCCGCCACCCTGATCGCCAGCCAAGAGGAACGGGTAAAATTGGAAAAGGCGCTGGCTGCATTGTCGTAAAGGGTCGGGGTGATGCCGAGAGCCGCGGTTGCCTGTCGCCATGCCCTGAGGCCGATGGCCGCCAGAACCTCCGCTTCCTGCTCATGCGCATTGCGAATGACGATCAAGCCGCGCCCTCCATGGCCGTTGAAATTAAACCATTGCCGGCGCGATTCGACCAGCGTGGTTTTCTCGCGCCTGGCGGGACTTGACCGCCTCGGCTTTGCCCGCTACCCAAAAGAAGCAAGAACGGAGTTTTTATGTTCGCTCAATCGGAGTCCCGGTAAAGGCCCTGCCCGCAAGTTTATTGCGCGCCGGGCCATGCTGAAACCGAGCCGGATGCCTTAACGGCACCCGGATTTGCTTTCACGCGTCTATATGACGCCGACCGGACTTCCAAAAAATGGACATTTCCCGCGCCGAACAGCGCATTCTTCACCTGCTCGCCCAGGGCGGCAGAATTGAACTCGTTCGAGACGACGCCCACAAAATCGAAAAACTCGCGCTCTACACGCGTGACGGCTGGATTTTCAGCGGCCTCGATCTCCTCACCTTCCGCAAACTGAAACGGAAGAGAGCGATCGCCTCCTCGGGCGGCAAACCCTACCGCATCACGACGCGCGGGCTGGAACTCGTGCGGGGTGAGCTGGACAATCGATAAATCAACCGGGCGGCGGCAGTGCTGTCGCCCGGCATTTCGCCGAGAAGCCGCTGCGGCCGTAAGAGCGGGTTATGGCGAGAGCCTGCGCTCTAGCTTCACCTTCTCGAGTTCGACTTTCATGATGTCGGACCATTCCATGCCGCGCCAGACGATCTCAAATCCGCAACGCTCGTAAAGACCGATGGCTGCGCGGTTTCTGGCATGGGTGTCGATGGTGGCAAGCGGCAGGCCTTGCGCGCGCATCCTGTCGAGAAAATGAAGGATCAGGGCTTTGCCGATCCCCTTGCCCTGCCAGTTCGGGTCCACCCAGAGATCGGAAATGTGATGCGGTGCCGTATCGCACGCTCCCCAGCCGGCAACAACGCCGTCCATTTCAGCGACGACAATATCACCGGTCGGAGACTTGGCGAAACTCTCGAATTCGCCCCTCACCCGCTCGATGACATCAGGATTGAGATAGCTGTCGTCGAAGGCGTCACCGGAACGCCATGCCGCAAAACCGACGAAGCCGACCGCATCGCGGTCGGCTTCGTTCATGTCTCGTAGCTTTAGGCTTTTCACCACCATTTGGCGGGGGTGAACTTGCCGGCTGCCTGCTCGATGGCATGCGCCGTCTTGAACAGCGTTTCTTCCTCGAAAGGCTTGCCGATGAGCTGAAGGCCGAGCGGCAGGCCCTTGCCGTCGAGGCCGGCCGGAACCGAGAGGCCCGGAAGGCCGGCCATGTTGACGGTGATGGTGAAAACGTCCTGCAGGTACATCTTGACCGGATCGGAGGCGAGTTCCTCGTCACCGACTGCGAAGGCGGAAGACGGGGTGATCGGCGCCAGAATGGCGTCCACGCCCTCGTGGAAGACGTTTTCGAAGTCGCGCTTGATCAGCGTGCGGACCTTCTGCGCCTTCAGGTAATAGGCGTCGTAATAACCGGCCGACAGCACATAGGTGCCGACCATGATGCGGCGCTGCACTTCCTTGCCGAAACCGGCGGCGCGGCTCTTCTCATACATGTCGGCAATGTCCTTGCCGTCGACGCGCAGGCCGTAGCGGACGCCGTCATAACGGGCAAGGTTGGACGAGGCTTCCGCCGGCGCGACGATGTAGTAAGCAGGCAGCGCGTATTTGGTGTGCGGCAGCGAGATATCGACGACCTCGGCACCGGCATCGCGCAGCCACTCGACACCCTTGGCCCAGAGCTTTTCGATTTCTTCCGGCATGCCGTCGACGCGATATTCCTTCGGAATACCGATTTTCAGGCCCTTGAGCGACTGGCCGATGGCCTTTTCGTAATCCGGCACCGGCAGGTCGACGGAGGTCGTATCCTTGGCGTCGACGCTTGCCATGGTCTTCAGCAGGATCGCGGCATCACGCACGTCACGGGCAATCGGGCCTGCCTGGTCGAGCGAAGAGGCATAAGCGACGATGCCGAAGCGCGAGCAGCGGCCATAGGTGGGCTTGATGCCGACGGTGCCGGTGAAGGCTGCCGGCTGGCGGATGGAGCCGCCGGTATCGGTTGCGGTGGCGCCGGCGCAGAGATGCGCGGCCACGGCTGCGGCCGAACCGCCGGAAGAACCGCCGGGCACCAGCTTCTGGTCGGAGCCATTGGCGCGCCACGGGTTGATGGCCGGGCCATACCAGGAGCTTTCATTGGACGAGCCCATGGCGAATTCGTCCATGTTGAGCTTGCCGAGCATGACGGCGCCCTGATCCCAGAGGTTCTGGGTGACGGTGGATTCATATTTGGGCTTGAAGCCGTCGAGAACATGCGAACATGCCTGCGTGTGCACGTCACGGGTGGCGAACAGGTCCTTCACACCAAGCGGAACGCCTTCCAGCTCGCCAGCCTTGCCGGCGGCGATGCGTTCGTCGGAGGCTTTCGCCATGTCGCGCGCCTTTTCAGGCGTCAGGGCGACATAGGCGTTCAGCGCGCCGTTGGCCGCATCGATGGCGGAGAGATAGGCGTCGGTCAGCTCGAGGGCGGAAAATTCTTTGGCCTTCAGCTTTTCGCGGGCTTCGGCAATGGTCAGGCTCGTCAGGTCGGTCATGGTCGGCAACGGCTTTCGAAATCTTGGAAAAATCGGGCGGCAAAGGCGGTCGGCTTATTCGACCACTTTCGGGACCATGAAGAAGTCCCGGTCGGTCGCAGGCGCATTGGCGACAATGTCTTCCGCCTTGTTGCCGTCGGTCACCACGTCGGCGCGTTTTTTCATGTCCACCGGGGTCACCGAGGTCATCGGCTCAACGCCGTCGACATTCACTTCCGAAAGCTGCTCCACGAAACCGAGTATGCCGTTCAACTGGCCGAGCATATTCTGTGCTTCTTCTTCGCTGACTGCGATACGGGCAAGGCGCGCAACGCGCTTTACGGTGGCGAGATCGACGGACATGGTTCTACTCCGGTCAGAATTTTCCTACCCGCTATAATCACCATGCCCGTCCTTCGCAACGGTAGAAAACATGTCGCGTCAAACTGCGGGGCGGTTTTGCTGCCGCGACATGCCGGAACGGAGGCTCAGAAGGACAGCGTATCGCCGGCCTTTGGCGTGTGGACGCGCGCTTGCGCCCCTTCCATGCCGGCCACGAACTTCTCCGGCGTCTGGTCGATGATCGGGAAGGAACCGTAGTGGCAGGGAATGACATTGCCGAAATTGAAGAAGCGCTGGCAGGCGAGCGCTGCGACGGCTCCGCCCATGGTGAAGCGGTCACCGATCGGCACAAGGCCGATATCCGGCTGATGCAGTTCATTGATGAGTTTCATGTCGGAAAAGATGTCGGTATCGCCCATGTGATAGACGGCCGGGCCGTCTTCGAAATGCAGCATCAGACCGTTGGCATTGCCGAGCGAATGGGAAACGCCGTCTTCGGTGATCTGGGCGGAGGAATGCAGCGCATTGGTGAAGGTGACGGAAAAACCGTCGAAATGCACCGTGCCGCCGGTATTGCCCATATCGACCTTCGCGACGCCCTTGGCGGAAAGCCAGGCGGCAAGATCGGCATTCGCGAGCACGGTCGCGCCCGTCTCGCGGGCAAGCTGCACGGTATCGCCGACATGGTCGCCATGGCCGTGGGTCAGGAGAATATGGGTGACGCCTTCGGCTGCCGACTTCCCATCCTGTCCGGCAAAACCGGGGTTGCCGGTGAAGAACGGATCGATGAGGATCTTCGCGCTACCGTTTTCAAGGCGGAAGGCGGAATGGCCGAGCCAGGTGATTTTCATGGGAAGTTCTCCTTTGTATTGCCGGTATATTATGACATAGGACGGCCTGAACAACCGCACTACCAATATTTAAGAGAGGCGACCATGGCCGCAAATGATGACGAGTACGTGTATGACGAGGCGACCGGTGAATGGCGACCGGCCTCCGAACTGGCTGCAGAAGCAGCGCGCGCGAATGAAGTGCGCGATGCGGCGGGCAATGTGCTGGCGGATGGCGATTCCGTCACCCTGATCAAGGATTTGAAGGTCAAGGGCACCAGCACGGTCATCAAGCAGGGCACCGTCATCAAGTCGATCCGCCTGACCGATAATCCGGAAGAGATCGATTGCAAGCATGATGCGGTGAAGGGTCTGGTGCTGCGCACCGAATTCGTCCGCAAACGATAAAGGCAACACGCGACATGGCAACACTCACCATTGAGGAACTGGCGCAGGCGCTTCAACCGGGACAGGCGATTGCCGGCCTCGACCTTGGCACGAAGACGATCGGGCTTGCCATGTCGGACCTGTCGCGGCGTTTCGCAACGCCGCGCCCCGTCATCAAACGGGTGAAATTCACGCAGGATGCGGAAGTGCTGCTGGCCTTTGCCGAAAAGGAAAAAGTTTTCGCCTTCATCATCGGCCTGCCGATGAACATGGATGGTTCGGCCGGTCCCCGCGTGCAGGCGACGCGCGCCTTCGTGCGGACAATGGGCGAAAAAACCGCCCTGCCCTTCATTTTCTGGGATGAGCGGCTTTCGACGGTCGCGGCCGAGCGCGCATTGCTGGAAATGGACGTCTCACGCGCAAAGCGGGCCGAACGCATCGATTCGGCAGCCGCAAGCTTTATTCTTCAGGGCGCGCTGGACAGGCTTTCCGCACTCACCCGCGCGGCCGACTGACGGCCCTGCCACCACGCGGCAATCTGCTTTCTCTTGCGGAAGGCGAGAATCGCAAAAACGATCAGGCTGTCGACGGCGATGGCGCGCGCCACCAGCGGCGGCAGGCTTTCCGGCGGCAGGCCGAGAATATTGCCGTAAATCTGGAACACCAGATCATGGGTCTGGCGTGTGAGCATGTAGAAACCGAAGCTCATGTCGTAATAGGAAAGCCAGTACCAGCTGCCCAGCAGCGCGACGGGGCCGGCCCAGAGGATCAGAAACCACTTCATGCCGCCTGCCCCCGCACAAACATCGTATCGGGAACGCCGGCAAGCACCGCCCAGCGCACCACGGCCATAAGGCAGAGGTTCAGCGCCGGCGCGTCGATATCCAACGGCAGCATCACAAAAAACGTCATCATGACGCCTAAAGCTGTCCAGCGGCTCACTTGCGGCTCCCTTATGCGCAGTCATTGCGCATGGTTAACATTTCGTTAATCCACACTGGACCGGCAGCCATGGCGAGGCAAACGAAAGCTGTCATTATGGTTAACGACGGGCGGCCGGCATGTGGAAAAGAACGTGATCGCGTGAACGGCCGGGTGCGCCGGGCGGTTGCCGGCCCGGCGAAAACATGACTGATTTTTCTTTAATGCACAGGCCCGAGCGCGACCGTCTTCCGCCTGCGGAAACCGGTTCAGCCGTAAACGCCGCGCACCAGCCTCTTGACGGCAGTGGCGATCTTGTCCCAGTCCCGGTCCGATTTGAGCGGTACGCCAGCGAACTGACCGCTGGTGGCAGCGGAAATGACGAGGTGCTGAATGGCGGCGAACAGTACGGCATTGACCGCCGCTGTATCCACCCCCTTCGGCGCCGCCAGCGAACCGCGCATCCGCTCCAGCCACTTGCCCAGCGATTTGGCGCGGGCTTCGGCCAGTTGCCGCACCTGCGGCGAACCGTCAGACACTTCCCACGCGATGATCTTGCAGACGAGAGGATCGCTGCGCAGCGCATCCATGAAATAAAGCGCCAGCTTTTCCATGAGGTCGCCATAGGTCAAAAGGAACATGCCGCCGGTATCTTCCGGAATTCGATCCTTCACCCAGGAACCGAGGTCCTCGCCGATCGCCTCGATCAGGCCATCGAGGCCGCCGAAATAACGGTAGATGAGCTGCTTGTCGCAGCCGGCGCGGCGGGCAACGGCATTGATGCCAAAGCCCTGAAACCCCTCTTCGGCAAGCAGCGACCGCGCCGCATTAAAAATCGCCTTCTCGGTCTGAGCGCGATCCTTGATGCGCTTTTCCGGTCTGTCGGCTGAAATCGCCTCTGCGGTCGCCAGCATGATTCCCTACCCGTGTTTTGAAAGGCCTTCCTCAACGGGTTAACAAAGCATGAAGGGAAGAACAACGCGGCGGGGCGGATGGACGGAAGGTTTTTGTGGATGAAGGGTACGCCATGCCGTTTCCGGCACGCGCCGGAAAAGCATCCACGCATTTTCAGGCGCTGACATCTCCATAGTCAACCGGGAGATGCCGCTCGATCTCCATGGAATCATGAAGAATGCGACCGATGCCCACCAAATCGGGATTCAACACGCGATAAAGCAGCAGATGCCTCGGATATTTAACCAGGCCGGTTTCACTTCTCGCCCGCTCCCGGCTGTAACGGAGATGGTAGCTGCGCACATCGTCTGCCACTTCCGGGCGGAGACTTGTTCCGGAGCGAAACGGATCCCGCGCAACATCACGCAGCGCCGTGACAAGCAATTTTTCGTAGCGTTTTCTCGCTGCGACCCCAAATGTCGCGTGGGTCCATCCAAGAATTTCAATAATGTCCGATTGCGCGGCTTCGGACAGACGATACTTCGTCATGCCTTATCAGATTTGGCAAGGCGCGCTTCAGCGTCGCGTCCGAGAGCGGAAATGAAGTCGTCGAGATCATCATCCGCCACATCCGTAAAACGGCCTTGATCCAGGTCGGCGAAGCCCTGTTGCGCCGCCACCCTCAAGGCTTCCAATCTGGTCACCTCAAGGCGCTCGCGTCTTTCGATCAATCGTAAGCCCTCGCGCAGCACTTCGCTGGCATTTTGATAGCGGCCAGATTTAACGAGTTCGTCTATGATCTCTTCGTGATGCTGTGTCAGAACGACGTTACGCGTTGGCATCGGAGCCTCCACCAGACATTAGCGACGTCCACCAATACCACCGATTGGCATAATCTGCCAATATTACTCCAGCGCCATGCCGAACCACACGCTGCCCGGCGTTTCGTGGCTTTCGAGGCGTTTGAACCCGCGGGTTTCCCAGAAGCGCATGCCCGCATGGTTGCGTTCGCTGGCGCCGAGGTGGATGCCGTAGACGTTGTTCTGTCTCGCCATATCGAGCCAGCGCGACAGAAGCCGGGTGCCGCCGCCCTTGCCCTGCGTGCGCGGCAAGAGGTTCATGTGGATATGGGCCGGAAACGGATCGGTGAGCCAGGCGGGTGTGCGGCGCGGATGGTGGATGAACTGGGCGCGGCGCTGGTCGGCGTCCCATGTCTGCTGGTCGCCGCCGGGATCGGGGTAAAGGCTGCGCAGATGCGGCCACCATTCCCGCTCCAGCCGCTCTTCGTGCACCGCTGTACGAGAGCGCCGACGATATACCCGCACACACCTTCCTCATCCTCCGCCACGAAAACGGCATCGGGCCAGAGATGCAGATAGGGCACGGAATAGATATGCCCGACCATGCGGCCATCGTTGTAAAGGGCGGTGGCGTCCTGCCCGGCATCGCCGGTGGCAAGGCTTATGGCGTAGAGCGCGTCTTCATCCTCGGCGCGGGCGGAACGGAAGGTCAGCATTGGCAGCCGCCTTCCCTTGCCGCGCATCGATGCGCGAAAGTGTCACGACAGATCAGAACACGCTTTACGCCATTGCTGTTTTTCAAATCCGAGACCCCTCCCGCCGGGACTGCAAAACCTTCATCCGCATGCATCGGTCAAGATGCAGGCGGATAAAGAAGATCGATTATATAATTCGGATCGAAGCGGGAATCGAGCATGCCGTAAGTATGCCGCCAGCCGCCCGCGAGACGGGTCTCGAGGAAGGCATCGGCAATCTTGCCGGCGCCGAGACGGCAAAGCTCGGCGGCAGCGGCCGCAAGCGCGAACTGCTCCACCAGCAGACGGGCCGCTCCCTCGTCACGTTCGGCAAGGGCGATTGCGGCGCGCAGCACGTCGGTGGTCTTTTTGCCGGCTGCCCCGAGATCACGCTCCAGCGTCTGGAAAACGAGATCGAACAGATCCTTGCCGCGCTGGAGAACCCGCAGCACATCCAGCGCCATGACGTTGCCGGAGCCTTCCCAGATGGCGTTGACGGGCGCTTCGCGATAGTGGCGGGCAATCGGCCGCTCTTCCACGTAACCGTTGCCGCCAAGGCACTCCATGGCCTCATAGATAAGCGCCGGCGCAATTTTGCAGCACCAGTATTTCACGATGGGCGTCATCACCCGCGCATAGGCGGCTTCGGCCGGATTGTTGCGGGCGGCGTCGAATGCCGTCGCCAGCCGGAAGGAGAGCGCAGTGGCCGCCGCCACATCCAGCGCCATGTCGGCGAGAACGCGCGTCATGATCGGCTGGGTGACCAGCATCTTGCCGAAAACAGAACGGCCGCGGGCATAGTGCACGGCTTCGGCAAGCGAGGCGCGCATCATGCCGGCGGAGGCAAGCGCGCAATCGAGCCGCGTCAGCGTTACCATGTCGAGGATCGTACGGATGCCGCTGCCGGGATCGCCCAGCAGATAACCGAAGGCATCGGTGAATTCGACTTCGGCGGATGCGTTGGAGCGATTACCGAGCTTGTCCTTCAGGCGCTGGAAGTGCAGGCCGTTCTTTGAGCCATCCTCCAGATAACGCGGCACGAGGAAGCAGCCCATGCCGTCGCCCATCTGGGCGAGCATGACGAAACCGTCGCTCATCGGCGCGGAGAGGAACCATTTGTGGCCGGACAGGCGATAGATGCCCTCGCCCACCCGCTCGGCCGTGGTGCGGTTGGCGCGCACATCCGTGCCGCCCTGCTTTTCCGTCATGCCCATGCCGATTGTGACGGCGGTTTTCTGCAGGGCCGGTTTCTGCGAGGAATCATATTTGCGCGAAAGAATCTTCGGCGCCCATTCCTTCTGCACGCGCGGCGAAGCCATGATGGCGGCGACGGAGGCGCTGGTCATGGTCAGCGGGCAAAGATGCCCGGCCTCCAGCTGCGAGGTCAGGTAGAATTTCGTGGCGCGGGCCTTGTGCTCATTGCCGCGCGTATCGGGAGAATTTTCCCAGACGCTGGAATGCAGGCCTGACGACATGGAACGGCGCATCAGCGCGTGCCAGGCGGGGTGGAACTCCACCTGATCCAGACGTTCGCCGCGCGGGCCGTGGGTATGCAGTTGCGGCACGCCCTGATTGGCCATGCGCGCCAGTTCCTGCGCCTCATGCGACGTGACGTAACGGCCGAGCTGGTCGAACTCGTCTCTCAGATTGCGCGACAGGCCGGAGGTGAGATCGACGATCAGCGGATCGGAACGATAGGCGTTGATACCGGACCAGAGGCTTGGCTGGTTCAGTTCGGCGAGCGTTTCTTCTGTCCGGGAATTCTGGGTCATCCGCTGCTTCTAGCTGTTTTGTACTGGCGTTGCATAGTGGGGTGATATTGCATAATTCCACCCGCAGGAAGCGATTGAGACGATTAAACCGCCGCTTTCAGCATTTTTCGGGAGTGATCCTGATTTAGGTATCCGGCCCGGAGAATACCAAACACGTTTCCGGCAAGATCAACGACAGTCCCCAAAAAGCCGCGCAGAAGTTGCGGCAGCAACCGGCAGGCATGCGGATAAACGCATTCTCCATAATCTGCGGCCTGACGTGGAACCTGCGGCAGGCTTTTTCGGTTGGCGACTTTGCTGAACGGCTGCACAGGGAGGAGACCATGGAGGCCAGCGTAAGAAAGCTCTTCGAGCGATATGAGCGATTTTTCAACAAGTCCCTCAAGGGTGACATGGATATGGAGGAGGTCGCCTCTCTCTACGCCTCCGACTTCATCGCCGCCTCCCCCGCCGGGGTGATGACCGGAAAGAACGATGACCACTTGAAGCAGGTCATGATGAAGGGTTACGAGCGCTACCGGACGATCGGAACGAAGGAGATGCGGATACGCGCCATCCGTATCTCGCCCATCGACGACCATCATTGCCTTGCCCATGTTGCCTGGACGGCGACCTTTGATCGCAAGCGACAACCGGATGTCGCAATCGATTTCGATGTTCATTACTTCGTCCAGAGGCTGGACGGAGCGCCGAAAGTTTTCGGCTGGGCGTCAGGAGACGAGCAGGCGCTTTTGAAGGAGCATGGCATCGTTTAATGCCTGCGCCTTCCATGGTCAGGCCGTTTGTTCTCGAGGGTTGGGGAAACATCGCCATGTTTTCATTTCAGGAGTTGCGGGTGCTTGCCCCGCGACCGTGCAGTCTCTATAGAGCGCAGGACCGAATTCCGCCGCACTCCTGAGGCGTGTTCACAGCGAATGGGAGCGCGCGGATCAGCATTCGGGCGTTCCGGGCATTTTCACGGGAAAATGCGGCGCCCGTCAGGAGGCAAACCGCATGGTCTTCTTCCCCCATCGCCATCTCCTCGGCATCAAGGGGCTTTCCCACCA
Organism: Agrobacterium sp. LY4; assembly: GCF_001526585.1. Classification (NCBI taxonomy): domain Bacteria; kingdom Pseudomonadati; phylum Pseudomonadota; class Alphaproteobacteria; order Hyphomicrobiales; family Rhizobiaceae; genus Agrobacterium; species Agrobacterium sp. LY4. Next base: position 265,126 of record NZ_ASYA01000012.1, read on the forward strand.
GGATATCACCCTGCTTCTCGACAAGGCCGACGAGGCGGTGAAAATCAGCCGTCAGCGCGAGAAAAAGACCTCGACGCTTCGGGGCCTGACGCAGATCAACCTGTTTTTCGAAGCCTCGACGCGCACGCAATCCTCCTTCGAGCTTGCCGGAAAGCGTCTCGGCGCAGACGTGATGAACATGTCGGTCGGCAATTCCTCGGTGAAGAAGGGCGAAACGCTGATCGATACGGCAATGACGCTGAACGCCATGCGCCCGGATGTGCTGGTCGTGCGCCACTCCTCCGCCGGTGCGGCAGCTCTTCTCGCGCAAAAGGTCGCCTGCTCCGTCGTCAATGCTGGCGACGGCCAGCATGAGCACCCGACGCAGGCGCTGCTCGACGCACTGACCATCCGCCGCGCCAAGGGCGAACTGTCCGGCATCACGGTGGCAATCTGCGGCGACGTGCTTCATTCACGCGTCGCCCGCTCCAATATCATCCTGCTCAACCAGATGGGTGCGCGCGTTCGCGTCGTCGCCCCCGCCACGCTGCTGCCCTCCGGTATCCGCGACATGAGCGTGGAGGTTTTCCACGACATGAAGGAAGGGCTGAAGAACGCCGATGTGGTGATGATGCTGCGCCTGCAGCGCGAGCGCATGTCCGGCTCCTTCGTGCCTTCGGTGCGCGAATATTTCCATTATTACGGCCTCGATGCCGAAAAGCTGAAGGCGGCGAAGGAAGATGCGCTGGTCATGCATCCCGGCCCGATGAACCGCGGCGTGGAAATCGCCTCCGACGTGGCCGACGGTCCGCAGAGCGTGATCGAAAGTCAGGTCGAAATGGGGGTTGCCGTGCGCATGGCGGTCATGGAAACCCTGCTTGTCTCGCAAAATCAGGGTGAGCGCGTATGAGTACCGTTACCGTTCTCAACAATCTCCGCATCGTCGATCCGTCCCGTGATCTCGACGAGACCGGCAGCATCGTTATCGGTGCCGACGGCACCATTCTCGCGGCGGGCAAGGACGCGCATAATCAGGGCGCTCCCGAAGGGGCGACCGTTCGCGACTGCAAGGGTCTGCTGGCTGTTCCCGGTCTGGTGGACGCCCGTGTTTTCGTGGGTGAGCCGGGTGCCGAACACCGCGAAACCATCGAATCCGCCTCGCGCGCGGCAGCAGCCGGCGGTGTCACCAGCATCATCGTCATGCCCGATACCGATCCCGTCATCGATGACATCGCGCTGGTCGAATATGTGAAAAAGACGGCGCGCGACAAGGCGCTCGTCAATGTGCATCCCGCAGCAGCACTCACCAAGGGTCTGAACGGCGAGGAAATGACCGAATTCGGCATGTTGAAGGAAGCCGGCGCGGTGGCCTTCACCAATGGCCGCAAGGCGCTTTCCGATACGCTGGTGCTGCGCCGCGCCATGACCTATGCGCGCGAACTGGGCGCTGTCATCGCGCTCGAGACGCGCGACAAATATATCGGCGGCGGTGACATGAACGAGGGGCTTTTCGCGAGCTGGCTCGGGCTGTCGGGCGTTCCGAAGGAAGCCGAGATCATTCCGCTGGAACGCGACCTGCGCATTGCCGGGCTGACGCAGGCGATCTACCACGCCGCCAAGATTTCCGTGCCCGAATCGGCAGAAGCGATCCGAGTTGCGCGGCAGCGGGGCGTCAAAGCCACCTGCGGCATCTCGATCAACCACCTCACGCTCAACGAGAACGATATCGGCGAATACCGCACCTTCTTCAAGCTCTCCCCGCCGCTGCGCGCCGAAGACGACCGCAAGGCGATGGTGGAGGCGCTGAAGGACGGCACCATCGATATCATCGTCTCCTCGCACGACCCGCAGGATGTCGACACCAAACGGCTGCCGTTTTCGGATGCGGCGAGCGGCGCGGTCGGGCTCGAAACCCTGCTGGCGGCGGCGCTGCGCCTGCACCATAGCGGCGAAGTTCCATTGATGCGGCTGATCGATGCGCTCTCCACCCGCCCGGCGAAGATTTTCGGACTGGATGCGGGAACGCTGAAGGTGGGCGCGAAGGCCGATATCACGCTGATCGACATCGACGAGCCGTGGCTCGTGGCAAAGGAGCAGCTGGTCTCGAAATCCAAGAACACCCCGTTCGAGGATGCCCGTTTCAGCGGCCGCGCGGTTGCCACTTATGTGGCTGGCAAAGCCGTTCATTCCTTGGCATAAGATCACCAACGGAGATCACGCGGCCAGCGCGACAGAGGGGACGTTTGAATGAGTGCTTTGACTGACTGGCAGACGGCGCCTGCCCTTCTCGCGCTTTCGGCGCTGATCGGCTATCTGTTCGGTTCCATTCCTTTCGGCCTCATTCTTACCCGCATGGCGGGGCTGGGCGACGTGCGCAAGATCGGCTCCGGCAATATTGGCGCGACCAACGTGCTGCGCACCGGCAACAAGAAGCTCGCCGCCGCAACCCTGCTGCTGGACGCGCTGAAGGGCACGGCGGCGGTACTGGTTGCCAATGCGCTCTGGGGTTACGAAGCGTCGCTGGTCGCCGGTTTCTTCGCCTTTCTGGGTCACCTGTTTCCGGTGTGGCTCGGCTTCAAGGGCGGCAAGGGTGTGGCGACCTATATCGGCGTACTCTTGGGGGCCGCACCGCTGATGATGCTGGCCTTTGCGCTCATCTGGCTCGCAACCGCCTTCATCACCCGTTATTCCTCGCTCTCGGCGCTTTTGGCCATGCTGGTCATTCCTGTGGCCCTCTGGGTACTCGGACCTGAAAAGACGGCGCTGCTGGTGACGCTGCTGAGTGCGATTTCATGGTGGAAGCACCGCGAGAATATCGCGCGCCTGCTGGCGGGCACTGAAAGCAGGATCGGGCAAAAGGGCTGAGACCCATTTAAGGATATGCCATGCCGCATGAGGAAACGACACGGCAGGGCTTAGAGCTTTCCGCGCGGCAGCGGGTCGCGTGGCTGAGGCTCATCCGCAGCGACAATATCGGCCCCGTCACCTTCCGCGAACTCATCAATCATTTCGGCAGCGCCGAAAAGGCGCTCGATGCCCTGCCCGAGCTTTCAAGGCGCGGCGGCTCGTCGCGCAGCCCACGCATCGCCACGCAGGCGGAAGCGGAAGGCGAGATCGAAACGGCCGAAAAATTCGGCGCGCGTTTCGTCGGCATCGGTGAGCCGGATTACCCGCCTGCCCTGCGGCAGCTGGATGGCGCGCCGCCTTTGATCGCCATGAAAGGATCGGCAGCGACCGCGACAAGACCAAGCATCGGCATCGTCGGCTCCCGCAACGCCTCCATCAACGGCGCGAAATTCGCCGCCATGCTGGCGCGCGATTGCGGCCGCGCCGGCTATACCATCGCCTCGGGGTTGGCGCGCGGCATCGATGCGGCCGCACACAGGTCAAGCCTTGCAACCGGCACGGTTGCCATGCTGGCCGGCGGCCTCGACCGGCCTTATCCGCAGGAAAATTTCGGGCTCTTGCAGGAGATATACGATCAGGGCGGCGCGACGATTAGCGAAATGCCCTTTGGATGGGAACCGCGCGCCCGCGATTTTCCTCGCCGCAACCGATTGATCGCCGGTGTCTCCCTCGGTGTCGTCATCGTCGAGGCGGCGGAGCGCTCCGGTTCGCTGATAACGGCAAGGCTTGCCGGAGAAGCAGGGCGGCTGGTTTTTGCCGTGCCCGGCTCCCCGCTCGATGCACGCTGCGAGGGCACCAACCGGCTGATCAAGGAAGGCGCGATGCTGACCACGGGCGCGGCCGATATTCTGGAAGCGCTGCGGCCGCTGATGGAGCCGCAATTGCCCTATGAACGCAAGATCGAGGAACCGAGATCCGACACCGAGATGTCACCACCAGGGGACGACGAGCGCAGCATCATCGCCGCCGCTCTCGGTCCCTCGCCCGTGGAAACGGACGATATCATCCGTCACACAGGTTTTTCCGCTGCAACCGTTCATCTGGTGCTGCTGGAGCTTGATATTGCCGGACGTCTAAACCGGCATGCCGGGGGGCGTGTGTCGCTCTTCATCGCGGATTGACAGCTTGCGCCGCCCGCTCTGGATATCGCCGACTTCGACATAGGCCATCTCGATCAGATAACACAGCATGTCGGCCCCCTCACGACTTGCGACCTGCCGCAGTTCCGCGAGCATCTGGCGAATGTAAGCCAAGTTCTCTCTGGTCCCTTCATTATCGGCATTATTGTTTGTTGCGTTGGGGACCATATATCTATCCTGCAAAATTTGCCTGAAACGAAGAGCAATAAGTCGATTCAAATGATGTTGCCCATCATAACCAATTTACCAAAGATTGCAATACAACAATAGATTATCCATAGGTTGTAATCACCTTGAAGCGATAAAATCGGCCTTGCCTCTTGACCCGCGCGCATTACCTGTCCATGTCGAAATATAAAGAAGGCGAATTGCGGCATTGCGCCGTGACCCGGCCACGTTAACGGACCAGTTCCAGAGAAAAACAATATGAATGTCGTCGTCGTAGAATCTCCTGCCAAAGCCAAGACGATCAACAAGTATCTTGGCTCGGGCTACAAGGTTCTTGCATCCTTTGGCCACGTCAGAGACCTTCCTGCCAAGGACGGATCGGTGCTGCCCGACCAGGATTTCGAAATGTCCTGGGAGGTCGACAGCGCATCCGCCAAGCGCATGAAGGATATTGCCGATGCGGTAAAATCCTCCGACGGCCTCATTCTCGCAACCGACCCGGATCGCGAAGGCGAGGCCATCTCCTGGCACGTTCTCGATCTTTTGAAGAAGAAGCGCGTCCTCGGCGACAAGCCGGTAAAACGCGTGGTCTTCAACGCCATCACCAAAAAGGCCGTGCTGGACGCCATGGCGAACCCGCGCGACATCGACGTGCCGCTGGTCGACGCCTATCTCGCCCGCCGCGCGCTGGATTATCTCGTCGGCTTCAACCTGTCGCCCGTGCTGTGGCGTAAGCTGCCCGGCGCGCGTTCCGCCGGCCGCGTTCAGTCGGTTGCGCTGCGCCTCGTCTGCGACCGCGAATCCGAGATCGAGCGTTTCGTTTCCGAAGAATACTGGAACATCAGCGCACTTTTGAAGACACCGCGCGGTGACGAGTTCGAAGCCAAGCTGGTTTCGGCCGATGGCAAGCGCCTGCAAAGCCGCTCGATCAAGACCGGAGACGATGCGAACCGGTTGAAGGCGCTGCTCGAAGGCGCGAGCTATGTGGTCGAAAGCGTCGAGGCGAAACCGGTCAAGCGCAATCCCGGCCCGCCCTTCACCACTTCGACGCTGCAGCAGGCGGCCTCCTCGCGCATGGGCTTTTCCGCCTCGCGCACCATGCAGGTGGCGCAGAAGCTTTACGAAGGCATCGATATCGGCGGCGAGACCGTCGGTCTGATCACCTATATGCGTACCGACGGCGTACAGATGGCCCCTGAAGCGATCGATGCCGCCCGCCGCGCCATTGGCGAGCAGTTCGGTGGCCGTTATGTGCCGGAAAAGGCGCGTTTCTATTCGACCAAGGCCAAGAACGCCCAGGAAGCGCACGAAGCGATCCGCCCGACCGATTTCAACCGCACGCCGGATCAGGTGAAGCGTTACCTCGATCCAGATCAGCTGCGTCTTTATGACCTGATCTGGAAGCGCGGCATAGCGAGCCAGATGGCCTCGGCGGAAATCGAGCGGACCACGGTGGAAATCCTTGCCAGCAATGGCGGCGAAAAGGCAGGGCTGCGCGCCGTCGGTTCGGTGATCCGCTTCGACGGTTTCATCGCCGCCTATACCGACCAGAAGGAAGATGGCGAACAGAGCGATGACGGTGACGACGAAGGCCGTCTGCCGCCGATCAACGAGCGCGAGAACCTCGCCAAGCAGAAGATCAACGCCAGCCAGCACTTCACCGAACCGCCGCCGCGTTATTCGGAAGCCTCGCTGATCAAGAAGATGGAAGAACTCGGCATCGGCCGTCCTTCCACCTATGCGGCGACGCTGAAGACGCTGAGCGACCGTGAATATATCGTCGTCGACAAGCGCAAGCTGATCCCGCATTCGCGCGGCCGGCTGGTGACGGCTTTCCTCGAAAGCTTCTTCACCAAGTACGTCGAATACGACTTCACCGCCGCGCTTGAAGAAAAGCTCGACCGGATTTCCGCCGGCGAACTGGACTGGAAGCAGGTTCTGCGCGATTTCTGGAAGGATTTCTTCGCCCAGATCGAAGACACCAAGGAACTGCGTGTCACCAACGTTCTGGATGCGCTGAACGAGGTTCTGGCGCCGCTGGTCTTCCCCAAGCGCGAGGATGGTTCCGATCCGCGCATCTGTCAGGTTTGCGGCACCGGCAATCTTTCGCTGAAGCTCGGCAAATATGGCGCTTTCGTCGGTTGCTCCAACTATCCGGAATGCAACTACACCCGCCAGCTGACCTCGGACGGTTCGGAAGCCGAAGCTGCGGCTTCGAACGAGCCGAAGGCGCTGGGTGCCGATCCGATGACCGGCGAGGAGCTGACGCTGCGCTCCGGCCGTTTCGGGCCCTATATCCAGCGCGGTGACGGCAAGGAGGCCAAGCGCTCCTCGCTGCCCAAGGGCTGGAAGCCTGAGGATATCGACCACGAAAAGGCGCTGGCGCTCATCAACCTGCCGCGCGATATCGGCAAGCATCCGGAAACCGGCAAGATGATATCGGCCGGCCTCGGCCGTTACGGGCCGTTCCTTTTGCATGACGGTTCCTATGCGAACCTTGAAAGCATCGAGGACGTGTTCTCTATCGGCCTCAACCGCGCCGTGACCGTGATTGCCGAAAAGCAGAGCAAGGGACCGGGTCGCGGCCGCAGCGGCACGCCGGCGGCGCTGAAGGAGCTGGGCGACCACCCCGATGGCGGCTCGATCACCGTTCGCGACGGGCGTTATGGCGCTTACGTCAACTGGGGCAAGGTCAACGCCACCATTCCGAAGGGTCAGGACCCGGCTTCGGTGACGCTGGACGAGGCGCTGGTGCTGATCGCCGAGCGCATCGCCAAGACCGGCACCGGCGGCAAGCCTGCCAAGGGCAGGAAGACGACTGCCAAGAAGGCCGATGGTGACGCCGCAGCTAAGCCGAAGGCGACCAAGGCCAAGGCGGCAACGAAGAGCAAGACGGCCGCCAAGCCGAAGGCAGCGGCCAAACCCAAGAAGGCAGCAGAGTGAGCAAAGCGCCGCGTCAGAGACAGGGTTCCGCCAGCGACGGTTTCGGACGCACCGGGCGCGGCAAGCGGGTCAGTGAAGGTGAAGGCATCATCCATGGCGAGGTGCCTCCCCGCGAGGTGCTGCTGAAATTCATCGCCGACCATCCGCAACAGGCCTCCAAGCGGGAAATCGCCAAGGCTTTCGGGCTGAAAGGCGAGAACCGCGTCATTCTCAAAGCGCTGCTGAAAGAGCTTGAAGCCGACGGCATGGTGCAGAAGAGCCGCAAGTCGCTGACGCGGCCGGGCGGCCTGCCGCCGGTCACGGTTCTCGATATCACCACCCGCGACAAGGACGGCGAATTGATCGGCCGGCCGGCGGAATGGCCGGAGGATCAGGGCGCGGCACCGGCCGTGCTCATCCGTCAGTCATCGCAGGATCGCGGCAAGAAGGCGCCGGCGGCGGGTCTTGGCGACCGCATTCTGGCGAAAATCTTCCCCTCCAAGGAAAGTTCCGGCCCGGCCTATACGGCCCGCGTCGTGAAGCTGATCGACCGCCGCCAGAACGCGCTGCTCGGCGTGTTCAAGGAGACGGCGGGTGGCGGCGGACGGCTGATGCCGATCGACCGGCGCGGCGAAGAAATGGTCATCGACCCCGATGGCGTCGGCGATGCCAAAGACGGCGACCTGATCGAGGTGGAAACCTCGCGCAACAGCGGCCGTTACGGGCTGACGCGCGCCAAGGTCCTGTCGGTCATCGGCTCCGTTGCCTCGGAAAAGGCGATCTCGATGATCGCGATCCATTCGCACGGCATTCCGCATATCTTCCCCTCGAACGTTCTTGCCGAGGCGGATGCCGCCAAGGCGGCCAGCATGTCGCACCGCGAGGACTGGCGCGACCTGCCGCTCATTACCATCGATCCGGCCGACGCCAAGGACCATGACGATGCGGTCTATGCCGAGCCCGACACATCGCCCGACAATCCCGACGGTGTCATCGTCACCGTCGCCATTGCCGATGTCTCCTGGTATGTGCGTTCCGGTTCGCCGCTCGATCGCGAAGCGCTGAAACGCGGCAACTCCGTCTATTTCCCCGACCGCGTCGTGCCGATGCTGCCGGAGCGCATTTCCAACGATCTCTGCTCGCTGAAGGAAGGCGTCGACCGCCCTGCCCTTGCCGTGCGGATGATCTTTTCGAAGGAAGGCCGCAAGGCCGGCCACACCTTCCACCGCATCATGATGAAGAGCGCTGCCAAGCTCTCCTACCAGCAGGCTCAGGCGGCCATCGACGGACGGCCGGATGACAAGACCGGCCCGCTGCTGGAACCGATCCTGAAGCCGCTATGGCACGCCTATGCGGTGATGAAGCGCGGCCGCGACCGCCGCCAGCCGCTGGAACTCGACATGCCGGAGCGCAAGATCATGCTCAGGCCCGACGGCACGGTGGACAAGGTCGTCATTCCCGAACGCCTCGATGCGCATAAGCTGATCGAGGAAATGATGATCCAGGCGAATGTCGCTGCCGCCGAGACGCTGGAAAAGAAGAAGCAGCCGCTGGTCTATCGCGTCCATGATGCGCCCACGCTTTCCAAGCAGGAAGTGCTGCGCGAATTCCTCGGAACCATCGGCATTTCCATGGCCAAGGGTGCGGCCATGCGCGCCAATTCCTTCAACGGCATTCTGGCCCGCGCGCTCGATACGCCACACCAGATCATGGTCAACGAGATGGTGCTGCGCAGCCAGAGCCAGGCGATCTACAGCCCGGAAAATATCGGCCATTTCGGCCTCAACCTGATGAAGTACGCGCACTTCACCTCGCCGATCCGCCGTTATGCCGACCTCATCGTGCATCGCGCGCTGGTGGGGTCGCTTGGCCTTGGCGAAGGCGGCATCACGCCGCAGGAAGAGGCGACGCTGGACGATATCGCCGCCGAAATCTCGACCTTCGAGCGCCGCGCCATGGCTGCCGAACGCGACACCATCAACCGGCTGATCGCGCATCATCTGTCTGAACGGGTGGGCGAAGAATTCGAGGGCCGCGTTTCCGGTGTCACCAAGGCGGGACTTTTTGTCGCGCTTCCGCAATTTGGCGCGGACGGCTTTGTTCCTATATCTACACTCGGAACAGACTATTTCCTTTACGATGAGGCCCATCAGGCCCTGACAGGAGAGAAGACGGGCCTTGGATACCAGCTTGGCGACACGGTTCAGGTGCGGCTTGCGGAAGCGGTGCCTTTGGCAGGCGCGCTTCGTTTCGATATGCTGAGCCCGGGGCGCAAGATGCCGGTCGGCTCGCGGTCGTTCCACAAGGCAGGCCGGCGGACATCGCGTCCTGCCGCAAAGCCCGGAACGCGACCGCCCAGAAGGCGACGATAACAAGACCGCTTCAGGCGGTTGAAAAACGGGAGAAGGACTTAAGGATGAGTGCACATCAGGGCTCGGAAACAGTCACCTTCGGAGACGATAGCGCGGAACGGCCGCTTGGCCGCTCGATCATGCGGGGAATGGCCAATCGCTGTCCTGCGTGCGGCAGCGGACGCCTGTTCCGGGCCTTTCTGAAGCCGGTGGACGCCTGCGCCGCCTGCGGCGAAGAAATGCACCACCACCGGTCCGATGACCTGCCGCCCTATATTTCCATCGTCATCATCGGCCATATCGCTGTCGGCGGTTTCATGATGACCGATATGGTGTTTTCCGTTCCCATGTGGGTGCATTTCGCCATCTGGGTGCCGATCACCGTTCTCGCCGCGCTTTTGACGCTGCAACCCATCAAGGGCGGCGTGATCGGCCTGCAATGGGCGCTGAAGATGCACGGCTTCGACCGAAAACAGCAAAAAGCGCAGATCGACGGCTCGTCTCACTGACGGCGGGCGGGACCTTGCACATGCCTCAGCTCCCCCGGCGCGCCGAGACGGCGAGCGCGCCCATGCGGCCGCGCGACGCCGCCTCCATCATTCTGTTCGACCGCTCCGGCTCGCAGCTCAGGGTGCTGATGGGCCAGCGCAGCAGCGCCCATGTCTTCATGCCCGGCGCCTATGTGTTTCCCGGCGGCAAACGCGATCCGCGCGACCATGCATTGCCCTTTTCGGGCGATCTGCATCCCGCCGTCCTCCACAGCCTCACCGCCTCCGCAGCGCGGCGGCTCAGCGCTGCCGGCGCGAGAGCTCTGGCGCTTGCCGCCGCGCGCGAGCTTTTCGAGGAAACCGGCGTGGATCTCGGCTTGAGCACCAGGGGTCCCGATCTTTCCCGTTTCCGATATGTGGCCCGCGCCATCACCCCACCCGGCAATGTGCGGCGCTACGACACGCGATTCTTCTGCTGTTATGCCGACGAATTGCGGCTGGATACCCGGCTAACCCGTGATTCCGATGAGTTGCACAATGTGCAATGGCTTGACATGACAGACCTTTCCGGTCTGAACATGCCGAAAATCACGCGCACGGTTCTCGAAGATGTCACAAAACTCATGATAGGTGATCCCTCATTGCCCTTTGAAAGCCCCGCGCGGCTCTATGTCACGCGCCACGGCCGGTTCATTCGAGACTTTGTATAAAGGCCGTCATGTCACAAATGAAATGCGAAGAAGCGGACGCCATTCACTGGCCCTCACTGATCGCCGCCATTTCCGCCATCAGTGCGGTCGGTGTCGCCATCGGCCTTGGCCTTCCGCTCCTGTCGATCATCCTTGAGAAGCGCGGCATCTCTTCCACCATGATCGGGGTGAATTCGGCCATGGCCGGCGTCGCGGCGATGATGGCGGCCCCCGTGACCACCAAGATCGCCCATGATTTCGGCGTGGCGCGAACCATGCTGTTCGCAGTCGTCGTTTCGGCGCTGAGCGCGCTCGGTTTTTATTTCGCCGAAGCCTTCTGGATGTGGTTTCCGCTGCGAATCGTTTTCCACGGCGCCACCACCACGCTTTTCATTCTCTCCGAATACTGGATCAACATGACCGCGCCGCCCAGGAAGCGCGGCATGGTTCTCGGCATCTACGCCACCGGCCTTGCGGTTGGCTTCGCGGTCGGTCCGCTGCTGTTTTCCGTGGTCGGCAGCGAAGGCATATTGCCGTTTCTGGTCGGCGCGGCGATCATCCTGCTCGCCGCGATCCCGATCTTCATGGCGCGCGGCGAAAGCCCGGAGCTGGACGAACGGCCTAACCACCATTTCGTCCGTTATGTCTGGCTGGTGCCCATGGCGTCCGCGGCGGCCTTCGTCTTCGGTTCGGTGCAGGCCGGCGGCCTTTCGCTGTTTCCGATCTATGCGACGCGGGAAGGCTTCAACGAATCGCAGGCAGCGCTTCTCCTTACCGTGATGGGCATCGGCAATATGGTCTTCCAGATACCGATCGGCCTGCTTTCGGACCGGATGAAGGACCGGAGGACGATGCTGGGGCTGATGGCCTTTGCCGGCGTCTGCGGCACGCTGGCGCTTCCTTTCCTGGTGGAAAGCTGGCTTCTGGTGGCGGCCCTGCTGCTGTTCTGGGGCGGGCTGGTCTCGGGCATGTATACTGTCGGCCTCACCCATCTCGGATCGCGCCTGAAAGGCGCCGATCTGGTCGCCGCCAATGCCGCCTTCATCTTCTGCTACGCCATGGGCACGATTGCGGGGCCGCAGGCCGTGGGCATTTCCATGGACCTTGCCGGAACCGATGGCTTTGCCTGGTCACTGGCGGTATTTTTCGGGCTTTACGTGGTGCTTTATATCGTCCGTTTTGTTTTCCGGGCAAAACAGGCTTGACTTTTCAGGCGCGATACGTAGTTTCGCGCCAGATTTAGCCGAGGTGAGAAGCGCCTGCGGCTTCTCTTTTGTTTAAAGGCAGGACGACCATGGCGAAAGCTACAACAATCAAGATCAAGCTGCTGTCGACAGCCGACACCGGTACCTTCTACGTCACCACCAAGAACAGCCGTACGTTCACGGACAAGATGACGAAGACGAAGTACGACCCGGTTGTACGCAAGCACGTTGAATTCAAGGAAACCAAGATCAAGTAATTTCTTGATCGGGTCTCCGACAAAAGCGCGCCCAACGGGCGCGTTTTTTGTTTGTGCCGATGGGAAAAGGCTGCCACCAGCCTTGTTGCGCCCAGAGGCTTTCCAGGCGGCCAATAAGGCCCCGCGTCCCCGCTGCCCCCGGAAATTGCCGCCGTTACTGGCGAAGCGCGCGAGCAGCCATGGGCAAGTCCGACCATATGGTCTGACGCCCCGCCCGCCGCCGCAATCATTCAGATGCTCAAAAGAAGTATCCCAAGGGCTACGCATCCGCCCCTGCCCCGTATCACGACCTCGCACATGACGTGAACGAAGACGACCGCACAAGCCGCTACGCTGCGACACGCACACCACGAACAGGCAATTTTCGGGAAGAAGGCGGTCGGCCAACGATGCGATTACGGCACGAGGAACCGATTCGGACATCGTCAGCCGACCGACCCCACGATTCAGGAGATGCGGCGGACCTGAGCATCATGGGGCATTCAAACTACGCAATACCAGCCCCTGACGAGCGAAATCGCGACGGCTAAAGCCGCTATCATTCATCATCACAAGACGGATAAACCGCCGGAAGAACTGTTACTCTCAATAGGGAGTGTGCGCAGAAGTAAAATAAAAATCAACAAATTCTTAAGCCAGAGATACATCACCTGGGAAACATGGTTAAGTATACAAAGCTGGCACACTATAGTTGCCGGAGAGATTGAATTCAACGTATTTTTCAACTTGAACTCTATTTATATCGCTAATCTGCATCTTTTCATTGCAAAGCGATAAAATACATCCAAGGTCAATGGCTTGCAGTCTCGCGACGCCCGCCCCGTATTCCCGAATAACTATTTCGCCGGGATATGACGGAGAGATTGCGCAATATTTTTAGTCAATCCGCCGCTGATGCTCAGGCAGCGGCAGCAACGACGCGGTTGCGACCGGCGTGTTTCGCCTCGTAAAGCGCCTTGTCGGCCTGCTTCAGGATTTCGTCCGGAGCGCCGAAGGCCCCGCTGCTGGTGGCGATGCCGAGGGAGGCGGTAATGCTCAATTCCCGGTCGATGGAACGAACATAAAAAGGCTTGTCCTCCACGATCGCCCGCAAGCGCTCGGCGACGCTTGCCGCAAGCTCCATCGGCGTATCGGGCATGACGACGACGAACTCCTCCCCGCCATAACGGCAGGCGAGATCTGCGCCGCGCACCGTGCTGCGGATGCGCGCTGCAAATTCCCGCAGCACCTCATCGCCGACATCGTGACCATAGGTGTCGTTGACCAGCTTGAAGCGGTCTATATCCGTCATGCAGATGGAGATCGGACGGCCGCGAACGGCAGCACGGTCGAAGAGTATCTTCAGGTGGTTGTCGAGGTAACGGCGATTGTTGAGGCCGGTCAGCCCGTCGACAATGGCGAGTTCCATCGTGTGCTGGAGATTGAGCCGCAGATGCTCGTTGTAGCGCTTGCGCCTGATCTGCGTCAGCGAGCGCGCGACGAGTTCGTTCGGATCGATCGGGCGGAGAATGTAATCATTCACGCCGAGATCGAGCGCCCGCGCCACCATGTCGTCCGCCCCCTGCTCCGCCACCAGAAGCAGCGGCAGGAAACGGGTGCGTTCCAGCGAGCGAAGCTGCGAGCACAGCCGTAGCGGATCGTAATTCTCGAAATTGGAATTGACGATGACGAGCTCGAACGGATTGCCCGCGGCCTTGAGCAAGGCCGCCTGCGGCTCCGTGACGGCATCGACCTCGGCAACCGGCTTCAGCGCCCGCACGATACGTTCCTGCGAGCTGGCGCGGCCATCCGCAACCAGCACGCGGCCGGGCGTCTGCATCAGGCCATCGCTGCGCAGCATCTCCTCGATGCCGATCTGCCGTGCGGTTTCGGCGCGCAGCCGCAATTCGTCGCTGACGGCCTTGAGGCGCACGAGGCTTTTGACACGGGCGATGAGTTGAAGGTCATTGACCGGCTTGGTGAGAAAATCGTCGGCGCCGGCCTTGAGGCCGCGCACGCGGTCCGACGGCTGATCGAGTGCCGTGACCATCACCACCGGAATATGTGCGGTATTCGGATTGGCCTTCAGCCTTTCGCAGACCTCGAAGCCATCCATGCCCGGCATCATGATATCGAGCAGGATGATATCGACCTGCTCTTCGTCGCAGATCGCCAGCGCCTTGAAACCATCCTCGGCGGTGACGACATCGAAATATTCCGCCAGAAGACGGGCTTCGAGAAGCTTCACATTGGCCGGAATATCGTCAACAACCAGAACTCTCGCCGTCATAACCGTTCCCCAGTCGCCTCACGCATCGCCCAGATAAGTCTTGATGACTTCGATGAACTTCGGAACGGAAATCGGCTTCGACACATAGGCCTCGCATCCGCCCTGGCGAATCCGTTCCTCGTCGCCCTTCATGGCAAAAGCCGTGACCGCGATGACCGGGATGACATGCAACTCGTCATCTTCCTTCAGCCACTTCGTCACCTCCAGCCCCGAGACTTCCGGAAGCTGGATATCCATGAGGATGAGGTCCGGGCGATGCTTGCGGGCGAGATCGAGCGCTTCCATGCCGTTGCGCGTCTGGATGGTCGTATAACCGGACGCCTCGATCAGGTCGCGAAAGAGCTTCATGTTCAGCTCGTTGTCTTCGACTATCATGACCTGCTTGGGCATGGTGAGCAGTCCCCGTTTCGCTTTGAAACCTTCATCCAGACATATAAGTTGCCAGAGAACCGATTCCATCGTCCATTTGTTGCGCAAGGCTAGAGGGATTTGGTTTCAAAATAGGTAACTTCGGGGAAGAAATGCTGCGCGATACGAAAAACAAAGACAATGCCGGCCAGGATCCGCAAGAAACGGCAGCCGCCATACTTGGCTGGCTGGCAAACGAACCGGAAATGCTGGCGCGTTTTCTGGCGCTGAGCGGGTTGCAGGCCAATATGCTGCGCCAGGCCGTCAACGATCCCGGCTTTCTTGCGGGCCTCACCGATTTTCTGATGAGCCATGAACCGGACCTCATGGCGTTTTGCGCCGCGACCGATACTTCCCCCGAAACAGTGGCGGCCGCCTGGCACCACTTTTCCGGGCCGGGGCTGGATTCAGGCGTGTATTGACGGGTCGCCAGCCGGAGGCGGTCAGCGTTTCAGCAATGTGCGGGCATAGGATTCCAGCACCGCATTCATGCGCGTCTGGTATCCCTTGCCGGTGGACTTATAAGCCTCGACGACGGACTTCTTGACCCTCAGCGTGATCTGCTGCGTCCCTTCCGGCTCCACGAGTTTTGCGTTCGCCCAGAAGCGCTCATCCAGTTCGGGAATATCGCTGTAGTCTATCTTCTCGTCAGGCAAGGCTGCCAGTTCTTCAAGACTCAGTTCTTTTTCGTATTTCTTCGTCATAACGTTTCCTTTCGCGGCGGTTTGCCGGCCGGGCGGAGATGATGCGGGTTTTACCGGCACGATCGGTATGGATGACCGCCAGAAATACTATTCCTTCGATCTGCCCTATGCTGTGATAGCGCGTCTCTCCATAGGCCCCGCGCTCATCGACCCATGAAAGAACCGCATCCTCGAAGATTCGAATCGCCGTCTGAAATCCGACGCCATGCTTTCGGATGTTAGACCTGCTTTTCTCTTCATCCCATTCGAACATGCGTAAAAAATCATCTACAATTGTAACTACAAATATGGGTGAGATCAAATATTTCTCTATGGTATGCAAGTTTTCCGATGCGCCGGGGTTTTCAAATCCGGGCTTTGTCGCGAACGCCCCTTGAGCCGTTGTCACGGCCGGAGTATGGTCAGTGACGTTCTTGTTTTGTTTTCGGCTCATGTCCACGTCGCACCCCTATGATCCCGGTTTTTGCCGCGACTGTCTGGCCGGCCAGCCAGAAGGGCTGAGGCGTTGCCGCGCCTGTGGCAGCCCGCGCCTTGTTTATCATGCCGAACTCTACGATCTGAGCATTGCCCATATCGACTGCGACGCCTTTTATGCCTCCGTTGAAAAACGGGACAACCCGGAACTGGCCGACAAGCCTGTGATCGTTGGCGGCGGCAAACGTGGGGTGGTTTCCACCGCCTGTTATATCGCCCGCATTCACGGCGTGCGTTCCGCCATGCCCATGTTCAAGGCACTGGAAGCCTGTCCTGACGCCATCGTCATCAAGCCGGATATGGAAAAATACAGCCGTGTCGGACGCGAAATCCGGGCGATGATGCAGGAATTGACGCCGCTGGTGCAGCCGCTTTCCATAGACGAGGCGTTTCTCGATCTTTCCGGCACCGAGAAGCTGCATCACGATCCACCGGCCCGTGTGCTGGCGAAATTCGCCCGGCGCGTGGAAAAGGAAGTGGGCGTGACCGTTTCAGCCGGCCTTTCCTACTGCAAATTTCTCGCCAAGGTCGCGTCCGACCTGCAAAAGCCGCGCGGCTTTTCAGTGATCGGCGAAACGGAGGCGCTGTCCTTTCTGGCGACGCGGCCGGTCACCACCATCTGGGGCGTGGGCAAGGCCTTCGCGGCGACGCTGGAGGCGGACGGTATCCGCATGATCGCGCAGCTGCAGGAGATGGAGGAAAGCGAGCTGATGCGCCGCTATGGCGTGATGGGACAACGCCTCTTCCGGCTTTCGCGCGGCATTGACGAGAGGCATGTGCACAATAACGACCCCGTCAAAAGCGTCTCTTCCGAAACCACCTTCTTCAACGATATTTCCCGCCATGAGGATCTGGTACCGATCCTGCGCTCGCTTTCCGAAAAGGTTGCCTGGCGGCTGAAGAAGAGCGGCATTGCCGGCCAGACGGTGGTGCTGAAGATGAAGACGGCAGACTTCAAGCTCCGCACCCGCAACCGCAAACTGGACGACCCCACGCAGCTTGCCGACCGGATTTTTCGCACCGGCCTTTCGCTGCTGGAAAAGGAAACGGACGGCACCAGGTTCCGCCTCATCGGTATCGGCGTCAGCGATCTGCGCGACGCGGGCCTCGCCGATCCGCCCGATCTCGTCGACAAACAGGCGGGGCGCCGGGCTGCGGCGGAAGCGGCGATGGACAAGCTGCGCGACAAGTTCGGCAAGGGCAGCGTCGAGACCGGCTATACGTTCGGAACGCGCAAATAACAGTTGCGCGATTGTGCGACAGGTCGCGCAATCCTGCCCTCGCCGCCTCGCGCCGGATATATTTTAGATTTTACACAAATTAGTGATGTTGCGGATGATCGGTCCTTAAACTTCATTAAACTTCGCATGATTGAGTGAGGCAAGTTTTGTACATGTGGTGTATTGCGTCATGTCCCTCCGCCTCCGTCTTATGGCTGGCATGCTGTCGGCCAGCATTCTTGCCTTTCCGGCGCTTGCCGCTGACAGCAGGTCCATGCAGATACTGGTATCGAAAAGCGACCAGTCGCTTTCGCTTTATGAGAACGGCGAAATCGTCGCCACCTCGAAGGTCTCCACCGGCAAGGCCGGGCATGAGACACCGAGCGGCATCTTCTCGATTCTGGAAAAGCGCAAATACCACGAGTCGAATATCTACTCGGCCGCGCCCATGCCCTTCATGCAGCGGCTGACATGGTCCGGCATCGCGCTGCACGAAGGCAAGGTGCCGAACTATCCGGCCTCGCACGGCTGCGTGCGCCTGCCGTCCAAATTCGCCAAGTCGCTCTTCGGAGACACCCGGACCGGCGTACATGTCATCATCACCGACCGGCCGGTCTCGCTGCGCTTTGTGCAGCATCCGGCGTTGTTTCAGCCGCGCGATGATGCCGATGACGGCAAGCTGCTTCTGTCGGATGTGGAATTGCGCCCGGCGACTTTCGATGCGGCTTTGGGGACGGTCGAGGTTGCCGTCAATGAAAAGACCCAAGCCCTCAAGCCGGCGGCGAAGACCAGGGAGCCCTCGCCCCTGCGCATTCTCATCACCCGGCGCGGCGAGCGGGAAAAGGTGATGGATATTCAGACCGTGCTGACCCGCCTCGGTTTCGATGCCGGTTCAGCCGATGGTTATGCCGGGGAGATGACGATCAGCGCCATCAATGGTTTCAAGCGCTGGAAGGGGCTGAAAACCACCGGCCCGCTTCTAACCGATGCTTTCGTGACGGCGCTTTATGCCTCCGCCGATGAAGACCACCCGCCGACCGGCCAGATCATGGTGCGGCAGGATTTCAAGCCGCTGTTCGAAGCAGCCATCGACATCAAGGACCCGGAAGTGGCGCTCGGAACCCATTTCTTCGAAGCCGTGTCCGTGGATCGCGCCGCCGGAACCGCCGAATGGAACGGCGTGACGCTGGAAAACCATCTGCCGGCGGCGGCCCGCAAGCGGCTCGGCATCTCTGTTACCGAAGCCCCGGGCGGTTTCGATCAATTGAGCGCCGTGCTCGGCCGCCTCGAAATTCCCACGGAAATACGCAGCCGGATCGAGCAGGAGCTTTCAAGCGGCAGCTCGATCACCGTTTCCGATATCAGTCACCAGCTGGAGACAGGCATTGGAACGGACTTCATTACCGTGACCAAAGAAGGGCCGGTATGAGCGACGTGTGAGGCCTCAAGCCTCACACCAGTTCCACATCGACGACACCGGGCGCGGAGCGCAGCGCAGCGGCGATCTCCGGTGAGATGCGGTATTTCTCCGTCAGCTCCACCTCGATCTCGCGGCTGCCCTCATCCTTGATGACGATGAAATAGACCGAGCCATCGCCTTTCGTATTGAGGTGGCGGGCCACCGTTTTCAGCGGGCCGGAATCGCGCACATAAACACGCAACGCCTTCTGCATCTGCACGGATTTCTCTTCCAGCGACTGCGCCGTCTGGATACGCAGACCGATGCCTTCCGGACGCTCTTCCGCCTGCACGGTGATGACCAGCGATTTGCCGACCTCGAGCAGATCGCGGAACTGGCCGAGCCCTTCGGAAAACAGCACCGCCTCATATTGGCCCGATGCATCCGAGAAGGTGACGATGCCCATCTTGTTGCCGGTGCGGGTCTTGCGCTCCTGCTTGCCGGTCACCGTGCCGGCCAGACGCCCGGCAGTCGCACCCTGTTTCACCGCGGCGGAAAAATCGGCGAAATTCTGCACCCGCAGCTTTTCCAGCACGGGGCGGTAGGTATCGAGCGGATGGGCGGTGAGGTAAAAACCGAGCACCTGATATTCACGCAGCAGCTTTTCGGAGGCGAGCCAGGGCTGGAAGGCGGGAAGGATGAGCTTTTCCGGGCCGCTTCCACCACCGGAGCCAAACATGTCCGATTGTCCAATGGTGCGGTTGTTCTGCGCCATCTGCGCATAACCGATAATGCGGTCCAGCCCGCCGATCAGCTCGGCGCGGTCGCGGCCGAAACAATCGAAGGCGCCGGCATTGATCAGGCTTTCCAGTACACGCCGGTTGATCTGCTTGGGATCGATGCGCAGGCAGAAATCCTCAAGGCTCGTGAACGGCTTGCCGTCGCGTACCTGGACGATGTGCTCCACCGCCCCCTCGCCCACGCCCTTGATGGCGGCGAGCGAATAATAGATGCGGTTCTCGCCCGTCTCGAATTGCCGGAACGACGTCTGCACCGAAGGTGCGACGACCTCGATGCCAAGACGGCCGGCATCCTGGCGGAAATCGTTGAGCTTTTCCGTGTTCGCCATATCGAGCGTCATCGAAGCCGCCAGGAACTCCACCGGATAATGCGCCTTCATATAGGCGGTCTGGTAGGACACGATGGCGTAGGCGGCGGCGTGGCTCTTGTTGAAGCCGTAATTGGCGAATTTCGCGAGAAGGTCGAAGATGGTGTTGGCCTGCGGCTTCGAGACGCCGTTCTCGATGGCGCCGTCGACGAAACGCTCGCGCTGCTTGTCCATCTCCTCCTTGATCTTCTTGCCCATGGCGCGGCGCAGAAGATCGGCTTCGCCGAGCGAATAACCGGAGAGGACCTGGGCGATCTGCATCACCTGTTCCTGATAGACGATAACGCCCTGCGTTTCCTTGAGCAGATGGTCGATGGTGGGGTGGATGGACTCCAGCTCCTCCTCGCCATGTTTGCGGGCGTTGTACACCGGAATGTTTTCCATCGGGCCGGGCCGATAAAGCGCCACCAGTGCGATGATGTCCTCGATGCAGTCCGGCCGCATACCGATCAGCGCCTTGCGCATGCCGGCACTTTCCACCTGGAACACGCCGATGGTTTCGCCGCGCGAGAGCATCTCGTAGGTTTTGGCGTCATCCAGCGGAATCGCCGCGAGATCGACCTTGATGCCGCGCTTGGCAACGAAATCGACGGCGACCTTCAGCACCGTCAGCGTCTTCAGGCCGAGGAAGTCGAATTTGACGAGGCCGGCGCTTTCCACCCATTTCATGTTGAACTGGGTGACCGGCATATCCGAGCGCGGATCGCGATACATCGGCACCAGCTTCGACAGCGGGCGGTCACCGATGACGATACCGGCGGCATGGGTGGAGGCGTGGCGGTAAAGCCCTTCGATCTTCTGGGCGATATCCAAAAGGCGGGCGACGACCGGCTCCTTGTCCGCCTCTTCCTGCAGGCGCGGCTCTTCCTCGATCGCTTTCGACAGGGGTGTCGGGTTGGCCGGGTTGTTGGGCACCAGCTTGCAGATCTTGTCCACCTGCCCATAGGGCATTTCCAGCACGCGGCCGACGTCGCGCAAGGCCGCGCGTGCCTGCAGCGAACCGAAGGTGATGATCTGCGCCACCTGCTCGCGGCCATATTTGGCCTGCACGTAACGGATCACCTCTTCGCGACGGTCCTGACAGAAGTCGATATCGAAGTCGGGCATCGAAACGCGTTCGGGATTGAGGAAGCGTTCGAACAGCAGCGAGAAGCGCAGAGGATCGACGTCGGTAATCGTCAGCGCATAAGCGACAAGCGAGCCCGCACCCGAACCGCGGCCCGGCCCGACAGGAATATCGTGCTGCTTGGCCCATTTGATGAAGTCGGCAACGATCAGGAAGTAACCGGGGAACTTCATGCGCGAGATGACGCCGAGTTCGAAATCCAGCCTGTCGCGATAGTCCTGCTCGGTATAGCCGGCCGCCATGCCGAGCGCCGCCAGCCGCTGATCCAGCCCCTCCACCGCCTGGCGGCGAAGCTCTTCGGCTTCGGCGTGTTCCGCCGCCTCCGGGTCGTCGCTGGCGCCGGTGAAACGCGGCAGGATCGGCCCGCGCTTCTTCAGTACATAGGAGCAGCGCAGCGCGATCTCGACGGTGTTTTCCAGCGCCTCGGGAAGATCGGCAAACAGCGCCGCCATCTCCTGTCGACTTTTGAGGTAATGGTCGGGCGTGAGCCGGAACCGGCTGTCATCGGAGACGATAGCGTTATGCGCCACCGCCATCAGCGCATCATGCGCCTCATAGTCGGCCTTGGAAGGGAAAAACGCTTCGTTGGTGGCAACCAGCGGAATATCATGGTCATAAGCAAGGCCAATCATGCGCCGCTCATGGGAGCGGTCATAACCGGACTGGCGCTGCAATTCGATATAAAGCCGGTCACCGAAGAGTGACTTCAGCGTCAGCAGCCGTTCCTTCGCTTGGGCAGCGTGACCTTCCTTCAAGGCCATATCCACCGGACCGCCGGACGCGCCCGTCAGCGCGATCAGGCCGGCATTGGAGGCTTCCTCCAGCCATGCACGGGTAATATGCACGGAATGGCCGCTGCCCTCGCCTTCCAGATAGGCACGGCTGACGATATCCACCAGCCGCTCGTAACCTTCGGCATTGGCGGCAAGGAGCACTATGGCGGGAAGTTTCTGAAGGTGGCTGTTGTGGTTGCGGCGGTCCTCCGCCGCATCCTGCATGTCGATCGACAGCTGGCAGCCGATGATGGGCTGCAAACCTTCGTCGCGCGCCTTTTCGGAAAATTCCAGCGCGACAAAGAGGTTGTTGGTATCGGTAATGGCAATGGCCGGCTGGCCGTCCGCGACGGCCTTGGACATGATTTTCTTGAGGGGCAAGGCCCCCTCAAGCAGGGAATAGGCGGAATGAACCCGCAAATGGACGAAACCGGGAGTTTTCAGCGTTTCGCCAGAGGTCTCTCCACGCACAACCGCATCGCCCATATCATCATCCTGTCATTCTGAATCGAGGGGGCGATTTTCCGATTTCCGGCGCTCAAAGTCCACCGCTTTACGGCGTCCATACAGGTTTCTGCGCCGGCGTGCCCTTCACAGGGCGGTGAGGATCACCGAAAAGCTGGCTACGAAGACAGCGATGGAGGCAAAAGCGGCAACGTCACGGATGAAATCAGTCATTGGTCTCTCCTTACTCGTTATGTTCCAACTTTGTTCTCATTTTGTTCGATTGTCAACAGGGTTTTGCTGATATTCCCCTTGCTAATGCCGCAGAATCGCCTTCGGTTCCCGCATGGAGAACAGCAAGCCACTGACTCCAAAACGAAAAAACCCGGAGGTAAAAACACCCCCGGGTTCGGAAAAAATTCAAATTTGGAGAACAGGCGTTCTCTGTAGAGCATCGGACGGACCGACTCGCCAGCTTGGCGCAATCCATCCCGGAACCGTCATTCACCCCAATTGGCGGGAATGATCGTTTCGAGTGCTATGGAAAAATTGACGCACGATGGTCGTGCCTCGCGCATCAAGCTCAGAAATCGACGATCTTGCCGTCGGCCAGCGTCACACGCCGGTCCATGCGGGCGGCGAGTTCATGATTGTGGGTGGCGATCAGCGCCGCAAGGCCGGATTGGCGTACCAGCGCCTCCAGCGCGTCGAACACATAATGCGCTGTTTCCGGATCGAGATTACCGGTCGGCTCATCGGCGAGCAGCAAAAGCGGTGCGTTGGCGACGGCGCGGGCGATGGCGACACGCTGTTGTTCACCGCCGGAGAGTTCTGCCGGGCGGTGCTCACCGCGATGCCCCACGCGCATATAGTCGAGCAGCGCGCTGGCGCGCTTGTGGGCTTCGGCCTGTGTCAGACCGGCGATGAGCTGCGGCATCATCACATTTTCCACGGCCGAGAATTCCGGCAGGAGATGATGGAACTGGTAGACAAAACCGATATCGCTGCGGCGGATCGCGGTTCGCGTTTCATCCGGCAGGTCATTGCAGGGGGCGCCGTTAATATAGACCTCGCCGGCATCTGGATGTTCGAGAAGTCCCGCCAGATGCAGCAGCGTGGATTTGCCGGTTCCCGAAGGGGCGACCAGCGCCACCATCTCGCCGCTCTTCAATTCGAAATCAGCCTTGCGCAGAATGGAAAGCGACGTCTCGCCCTGACCATAGGTTCTCTCGACGCCAGTAAGCCGCAGCACTGTTTTTTTTGCCATATTGCGAAGCGGTCCTTATTCGTAACGCAGGGCCTGCACCGGATCGAGCTTGGAAGCCCGCCATGCTGGAAAGATCGTTGCCAGGAAAGAGAGCGTCAGCGCCATGATGACAACGGAAATGGTCTCGCTGATATCCATTTCGGCCGGAAGCTGGCTCAGGAAATAAAGCTGCGGGTCAAACAGCACCGTGCCGGATATCCAGGAGAAGAACTGCCGGATGGATTCCACATTGAGGCAGACGATGACGCCGAGCGCCACGCCGGCAAAGGTGCCGACCATGCCAATGGCCGCCCCGGTCATGAAGAAGATGCGCATCACGGAGCCGGAGCTTGCGCCCATGGTGCGCAGAATGGCGATATCGCTGCCCTTGTCCTTCACCAGCATGATGAGGCCGGAAATGATGTTCAGCGCCGCCACCAGAACGATGAGGGTGAGGATCATGAACATCACGTTTCTTTCCACCTGCAGGGCGGAGAAGAAGGTCTGGTTCCGCTGTCTCCAGTCGGTGATATAAATCTGCCGTTCGGCGGCCTGTTCCACCAGCGGGCGGATTCCGTCGACATCGTCGGGGCGGCTGACATAAAGCTCGATGGATTGCACGAGGCCTTCGGCATTGAAATAAAGCTGGGCTTCGGACAGCGGCATATAGATCATCGAGGCGTCATATTCCGACATGCCGATCTCGAAGACGCCGGATATCTTGTAGGATTTGACGCGCGGATTGACACCCATCGGCGTCACGTCGCCTTCCGGGGAAATGAGGGTAATGTCGTCACCGGCCGTTACGCCGAGCTGGGCGGCGAGCCTTGAGCCGACGAGAACGCCATCTCCAGCCATGAAGCCGACCAGATCGCCGGTCTTGATGTTGGTGGCGACTTCCTTGACCTTGTCGATATCCTCCTGGCGAACGCCGCGCACCAGAGCGCCGGAGCCCGCGCCGCCACGGCCGGAGGCGAGCGTCTGGCCCTCCACCAGCGGCAGGGCCATGGTGACGCCGGGAACGGCGGCAAACTTCTTCGCTAGCTCATCATAATCATTGAAGGGCTGGTCGATCGGCTGCACGATCATATGACCGTTGATGCCGAGAATGCGCGAAATGAGCTCGGTGCGGAACCCGTTCATCACCGCCATGACGATGATGAGCGTCGCCACGCCCAGCATGATGCCGACGAAGGAAAAACCGGCGATGACGGAAATGAACGCTTCCTTGCGCCGCGACCGCAGATAACGCCAGGCCACCATGCGTTCAAAAGCGGAAAACGGCCGGGCGGTTTTTGCCCCGGCGGAAACAGCCGCACCCTTGTCAGCCTCGGCTTGTGCCATGTCGTCTCCCTGATCTCAAACTACAAGGCCGGTCTTTTCCGAAAACCGGCCCATATTTCTGCGGCATCTGCGTTACGAAACCGGAGCGGACTTCGGGTGAAGCCGCTCCGTTTCCCGCTCGCTCTTAGCCGAGCACCCTGTTCATCGCCGCCTCGATCGTCACGGTCTCCCGCTCGCCGGTCTTGCGATCCTTCACTTCGACTTCGCCATTCGCGACCGAACGCGGGCCGACGATGATCTGCAGCGGCACGCCGATCAGGTCGGCGGTGGCGAATTTCTGGCCCGCACGGTCGTCCGTGTCGTCGTAAAGAACATCCTTGCCGGCGTTGGAGAGCGAGTAATACAGCTTTTCGCAAGCCGCATCACAGGCAGCATCGCCAGCCTTCATGTTGATGATCACGACATCGAAGGGAGCGACCGAGGCCGGCCAGATGATTCCGTTCTCATCATGCGATGCTTCAATGATGGCGGGAACAAGGCGTGTCGGCCCGATACCATAGGAACCCATGTGGACAGGGTGTTCCTTGCCATCCTTACCCTGCACTTTCGCGCCCATCGGCTCGGAATATTTGGTGCCGAAATAGAAGATGTGACCGACTTCAATGCCGCGCGCGGAAAGGCGCTCGCCATCGGGAATGGCGTTATAGGCGGCTTCGTCATGCATTTCGGACGTGGCGGCATAGTCGGCCGTCCACTCGTCGAATACGCCCTGCAGGGCTGCAACATCGTCGAAGTCGGTGTTTTCGGCGGGAATGGCGCGGTCGAGGAAGCTCTTGTGGCAGAAGACTTCGGATTCGCCGGTATCGGCCAGAATGATGAATTCATGGCTGTGATTGCCGCCAATCGGGCCGGTATCGGCACGCATCGGAATGGCGCGCAGGCCAAGGCGCTCGAAGGTGCGCAGGTAAGCCACGAACATCTTGTTATAGGAATGGATCGCGTCTTCCTTGGTCAGGTCGAAGGAATAGGCATCCTTCATGAGGAACTCACGCGAACGCATGGTGCCGAAACGCGGACGCACCTCGTCGCGGAACTTGAGCTGGATATGGTAGAGGTTCAGCGGCAGGTTCTTGTAGGACTTCACATAGGAACGGAAGATGTCGGTAATCATCTCCTCATTGGTGGGTCCGTAGAGCATCTGGCGGTCCTGACGGTCCTTGATGCGCAGCATTTCCTTGCCGTAGTCATCGTAACGGCCGCTTTCCTGCCAGAGCTCGGCCGATTGCAGCGTCGGCATCAGAAGCTCGATGGCGCCGGAGCGATCCTGCTCCTGCCGGATGATCCTGTTGACCTTGTCCAGCACGCGCTTGCCGAGCGGCAGCCAGGAATAGATGCCAGCCGATTGCTGCCGGATCATGCCGGCGCGCAGCATGAGGCGGTGGGAGACGATCTCCGCTTCCTTGGGGTTTTCCTTCAGGATGGGCATGAAATAACGGCTGAGACGCATGACGGCTTCCATTGATGCGGACGACAGCGCGCAAAGGCGCGGGAATCGCCCCGAATAGAGGGATATTGGCGCCGGATATAGCCGTTTCCGGCCGAGATGAAAACCCGCCATGAAAAGAGCGTTAAAGGCGATTTTGCGGTATTTTCGCGATAGCTAATTCGCGTCAAAACGCTTTGATCGGAATATTATTCTTGATCCGGTGCGACAAATTGCACCACGGAGAATTTTTTGCCGACTGTAACAAATATGCAAAAAATGAGATGACAAGCATGGGGGTTTGAGCTAGCTTTAGCTTACAAAAGAGGCAGGAAGTTTAAATTCTTGTCATTTTCGCGGTCAGTCTTGGGAGGATCAGATCTTAGGCGCGCTCGTTCGCAGCCCCGGCAACGGTTACAGATCACGCGAAACCTGGAAAACAAGGCTGAAAAGCCTTGTTTTTTTTTGCTTCTACACAAATAGCCCCGTCCCGCCGCTATATTCCGGTAAAATTATGGCGGTGAATCAGGCACTGAGCACGTTCTTGCTGTGTGCACGAGAGATATGACATCCATATGACAGAATCCCGGTCATATCCGCCGGAAACTGCCGCGACCATGGGCTCACCGCCAGTCTGAGTGAGCAGATGCGCGCGAACGGCGATCACCTGCGCAGCTTTTCAATCGAAAACGGGAATAATTCTCGGCAGGTCATCGAGGCTGACGCCGAACCACCAGGTTCCGCCGTACCACAGCCCACAGATCAGGGCCGAGATCACGGTCGTCCACAAAACGATCCGCCCGCCCTTGAACCTTGATGGCGCACTGGCAACCGTGCCCAGCGCCACATCGCCCTCCTCATCCTGAGTGCGCAGGCCAATCGGCAGCACGATGAAAAGCACCGTCCACCAGACGATGAAATAAACGGCGAAGGCCGAAAGAAGCGGCATGTGATCCTCCTGCACAATGGGCTTCTTGTAACGCATTCATCCGCAGATCGGAATCACTTCTCCGCAAGAAACCCTAAAAGAAAAACAGAAGGGCCGCGCTTTGCAGCACGGCCCCGGAATCATCGGGAAAGAGACAGACGCCCCGGCCGATTGCCGGTAAGCTCCCGGCTCAGACCTTGGTTACAAAAACCGTCACGATCGGCTTCTTGCCCCAGCTCTGGTTGGCGGCGGCGCGCACGGCGCGGCGCACCGCTTCACGCAGCAAATCCAGATCCTTGCGGCGGGCGCGCGGAATGCTTTCGACGGCGCCGAGAACAGCGTCATAAAGCGTGTCTTCCATCGCCTCGTCCTCGTCATCGAATTCCGGCAGACCGAAGGGCACGACATCGGGATCGCCGAGGAAATCGTAACGGCTATCCAGCACGACATTGACGGCAACATGGCCGGCGAAGGACAGCTTGCGGCGATTGCTGATGCCCATCTCGTCCATGTCACCGACGAGATTGCCATCCTTGAAGACGCGGCCATGCGGCACGTCGTCGATGACTTCCGCCGGACCCGGCGCAAGGCGCAGGACATTGCCGTTGCGCACCTTCGGCACCTGCGAGATGCCGGCCTGTTCGGCCAGTTCCTTCTGCGCCACCAGATGCGCCGCCTCGCCATGGACGGGCACGACGATCTGCGGCTTCGTCCATTCATACATCTTCAGAAGTTCGTTGCGGCGCGGATGGCCGGAGACATGCACCAGCGCCTCATTGTCCGTGACGATATGGACGCCCTGCTCGATGAGACCGTTCTTGATGTCGATGATCGCCTTCTCATTGCCGGGGATGGCGCGCGATGAGAACACCACCGTATCGCCGGAAGCCAGCGCCACATTGCGCATCTCGTCACGCGAAAGCTTGGCGAGTGCGGCGCGCGGCTCGCCCTGCGAACCGGTCAGGATCAACACCACCCGGTCGCGCGGAATATAACCATATTCATCTTCGGCGAGGAACGGCTTGATGCCTTCCATGATGCCGAGATCCTGCGAGACGTTGACGACGCGCTTCAATGACGAGCCGAGCAGCAACACCTCGCGGCCGGCTGCTTCCGCGGCCTGCGCAATCGAGCGGATGCGACCGACATTGGAGGAGAAGGTGGTGACGGCCACGCGGCCTTCGGCATTTTCGATGATCTGCCGCAGACCTTCGGAAACCTCATGTTCCGAGGGCGACACACCATCGCGCACCGAATTGGTGCTGTCGCACATCAGCGCAAGCACGCCCTCTTCGCCGATGGCGCGGAAACGGGCTTCATCCGTCAACGGACCGAGCGACGGGGCTTCGTCGATTTTCCAGTCACCGGTGTGGATGACATTGCCGAGCGGCGTGCGAATGACCAGCGACATCGGCTCCGGAATGGAGTGGTTGACGCCGACAGCCTCGATTTCAAACGGACCGACATTGATGCGGTCGCCCGCCTTGAAGATCGTCACCGGAATTTCGGCGCGCGTGCCTTCATAGGCGCGCTTGGCTTCCAGCATGCCGGCGGTGAAAGGCGAGGCATAGACCGGCACGTTGAGGCCGGGCCAGAGATCGTTCAGCGCGCCGTAATGATCCTCATGGGCGTGAGTGATGATGATGCCCTTGAGGTTCTTTTTCTGCTCGGCGATATAGCTGATGTCAGGCAGCACCAGATCGACGCCCGGCAGATCCGGGCCGGCGAAGGTCACGCCGCAATCCACCATGATCCATTGGCGCTTGCTTTCCGGCCCGTAGCCGTAAAGCGCCAGATTCATGCCGATTTCACCCACGCCGCCAAGCGGCACAAAGACCAGTTCGTCCTGTTTAGCCATTGTTTTTCTTATCCATTCACGAAAGCACGCAGGCGACGGCAATTGGCCGCGCCCACCGCGCTCTTAAGCATCGGACCTGTTGAACCATCTGATCGACCGGGCCGATGCGGAACCGGTTTGTCACCCTGCTTTTCATGAGCCGCAGGAAAGCTCCAACCCGTCGAAAGCGGTTCGGCGCGGGCCTTCGGGTCGCGCCGTTCACCTCATCCGAAAAACACGTCGCCGGCGGCAATCGAGCGCCTTGCGCCCTCATCCTCATCCAGCAGCAGATAACCATTATCATCAATCCCGACGAAACGCCCGCCAATCGAACGGTCCGGAAAGTTGACGGTGATATGTTCGCCGATACCGCAGGCGGCGGCACGCCAGCCAGCCATGATGCCGGCAACGCCCCTGCCCTCGTCCCAATCCCCCAGCACCTCCGCCGTCTCGCGGAAAAGATGGGCGAACAATTCGTCGGGCGAGCAGGACGCCCCATGTTCGGAGAGCATGGTGACGGGGTAAAGCGGATTTTCCGGCTTATGGGCGATATTGATGCCGATGCCGATGACGATGGCGCGTCGGCCATCCGGCAGCAGCTCCGCCTCCATCAGAATGCCGCAGGTCTTGCGGCGACCGATCAGAACGTCGTTCGGCCATTTGATTTCGAGCGGCTCACCACCCGTCGGCAGCACCGCGCGGATGGCGCGATAAACAGCCAGCGCGAAGGCAAGCGGCAGAGACCCTATGCGATCCATCGGAGCGGGATCGATCAGAAGAAGCGAGGCGTAGAGATTGCCGGGTTCGGAGACCCATGGACGGCCGCGACGGCCGCGTCGCCAGTCTGGCGGATGGCGGTGATCCACAGATTGCCGCCATCGCCCGCCCTTGCCTGGGCGAAACATTCCAGATTGGTCGATGGCGTTTCCGCCATCGCCTCGTGCCGGAAGTCATCGATGGACATCCGGCCCGTATGCTTGTGCGTGCTGCTCAAAAGAAGGTCTTCGCCGCAACTGTCACCGCGTTGCCGAGTGCACCGCCGAAGACGATGAAGGCGACAACGAAGAGGCCGGAAAGCGCGTAAACGACTTTGAGTTCGCCGGCGGGACGCTCGAATTTGTCCTTGGCCTCATCGAACCACATGACCTTGACGACGCGGATATAATAATAGGCGCCGACAACAGAGCCGATCACACCGATGATGGCGAGCGGATAGAGCTTCGCCTCGATGGCTGCGAGGAAGACATAATACTTGCCGAAGAAGCCGGCGAGCGGCGGGATACCGGCAAGCGAGAACATCAGGATCGTCAGCACAACCGCCATGAAGGGGTTGGAGGACGAAAGACCGGCCAGATCCTCGACAGTCTCGACATTGCCGATTTCCTTGCGGCGCATGGAGAGAATGCAGGCGAAGGTGCCGAGCGTCATGACCATATAAACGGTCATGTAGAGGATGACGCCAGCCACACCGGCTTCAGTGCCCGCAGCGAGACCGACCAGCGCATAACCCATGTGACCGATGGAGGAATAAGCCATCAGGCGCTTGATGTTCTTCTGGCCGATTGCGGCAAAGGAGCCGAGCAGCATGGAGGCGATGGAGATGAACACGACGATCTGCTGCCAGTCGGCGAAGACCGGCTGGAACGCCTCGATGACGATGCGAACGAGGATCGCCATGGCGCCAATCTTCGGCGCAGCCGACAGGAACGCCGTTACCGGGGTCGGCGCACCTTCATAAACGTCCGGCGTCCACATGTGGAACGGCACGGCCGAAATCTTGAAGGCGAGACCGGCGAGAACGAAGACCAGGCCGAAGACCAGACCGAGGGAACGGGTTTCCGAGGCCAGAACCTGCGCGATTTCGGTGAAGCCGGTATTGCCGGTGAAGCCGTAAACCAGCGACATGCCATAAAGCAGCATGCCGGAAGACAGCGCGCCGAGCACGAAATACTTCAGGCCCGCTTCCGTAGAGCGCAGGCTTTCACGGTTGATCGCGCAGACGACATAGAGCGCCAGCGACTGCAGTTCCAGCGCCATGTAGAGCGAGATCAGGTTGTTGGCCGAGATCATCAGCAGGATGCCGAGGGTCGCAAGAACCAGCAGCACCGGATATTCGAAACGGCCGATGGGTTCGAAACGTCCCTGACCGACGGCGAGAATCATGGCGGTGATGGAGCCGATCAGCGCCAGTACCTTCATGAAGTTGCCGAAGGCATCGGCGATGTAGACACCGCCGAAAGCCACGCCCGAAGCGGGGGCAAAGATGATCCAGAGACCGACGACGAGCAGGAGGGCAACGGCAAGGCCGGTGACCGTCGTTGTCGACTTGTCGCCCGAGAAGACGCCAATCATGAGCAGCGCCAGCGCGCCGACCGCAAGGATCAGCTCGGGCGTCGCAATGTGCAGACTGGCAAAAAGGATTTCAGCGGTCATGTCCAACGGGTCCTGTCGTCAATTCATAGAGAGCGCAACATTTTGCGCCGCCTGCAATGCAGCCGTATAGTTGTTTACCAGAAGATCGACCGATGCGGCTGTCGCATCGAACACCGGCGCCGGATAGACGCCGAAGAAGATCGTCAGCACAACCAGCGGATAAAGGATGACCTTTTC
The DNA here is from genome assembly GCF_001526585.1 of Agrobacterium sp. LY4. NCBI lineage: Bacteria > Pseudomonadati > Pseudomonadota > Alphaproteobacteria > Hyphomicrobiales > Rhizobiaceae > Agrobacterium > Agrobacterium sp. LY4. Next base: position 296,604 of record NZ_ASYA01000012.1, read on the forward strand.
GCGGGTCGACAGATCGAGCATCGACTTCAGGCTTTCCTTCTCCAGCGCACCGAAGATCACGCGGCGGTAAAGCCACAGCGCATAAGCGGCCGAGAGGATGACGCCGGTTGCCGCAAACAGCGCGACCAGCGTGTTGGCCCGGAATACGCCGATCAGCGTCAGAAATTCACCGACAAAGCCGGAGGTGCCGGGCAGACCGACATTGGCCATGGTGAAGATCATGAAGGCGACGGCATATTTCGGCATGTTGTTCACGAGGCCGCCATAGGCCGCGATCTCGCGGGTGTGGAGACGGTCATAGACAACGCCGACGCAGAGGAAGAGCGCGCCCGAGACGATGCCGTGCGACAGCATCTGGAAGATCGCGCCCTGCACGCCCTGAACGTTGGCGGCGAAGATGCCCATGGTCACGTAACCCATGTGGGCGACGGAGGAATAGGCGATCAGCTTCTTGATATCGTCCTGCATCATCGCGACCAGCGAGGTGTAGATGATGGCAAGAACCGACAGCGTGAAGACGAAGGGGGCGAAATAGTCAGAGGCCAGCGGGAACATCGACAGCGAGAAGCGGATGAAACCGTAACCGCCGAGCTTCAGCATGACGCCGGCAAGGATGACGGAACCTGCGGTCGGCGCCTGCACGTGGGCATCCGGCAGCCAGGTGTGCACCGGCCACATCGGCATCTTGACCGAGAAGGCCGCGAAACAGGCAAGCCACAGCCAGGTCTGCATACCAGCCGGGAAGCCGTATTTCAGAAGTTCCGTCATGTCGGTCGTGCCGGCCTGCCAGTACATGGCCATGATGGCGAGCATGGTCAGAACCGAGCCGAGCAGCGTGTAGAGGAAGAACTTGTAAGATGCGTAGACGCGATCCTTGCCGCCCCAGACACCGATGATGATGAACATCGGGATCAGCGTCGCTTCGAAGAAGACGTAGAAAAGAACCGTATCCAGCGCCACGAAGACGCCGACCATGACGACTTCCAAGAGCAGGAAGGCGATCATGTATTCCTTGACGCGCTTCTCGATCGAATCCCAGCTTGCCAGCACGCAGAAGGGCATGAGGAAAGTGGTGAGGATGACGAACAGCATGGAGATGCCGTCGACGCCCAGATGATAGGCGGCGATGTTGCCGAACCAGGCGTGTTTTTCCACCATCTGGAAACCGGGGTTCGAATTATCGAAACCGATCCAGACGAAGAGCGACACCAGGAAGGTGAAAACGGTCGTCAGCAGCGAGACATTGAGAATGTTGCGGCGACCGTAGGGGCCGTTCTCATTCGTCAGAAGCAGGAGCACCACGCCGACGAGCGGCAGAAAGGTGACCGTTGAAAGAATGGGCCAATCGGTCATCAGAGGGCACTCCCGAGCATCATCCAGGTGACAAGCGCCGCGATGCCGATCAGCATCGCAAAGGCATAATGATAGAGGTAACCGGATTGCAGGCGGACCATGCGGTTGGTCACGTCAACCACACGCGCTGCAATGCCGTTCGGTCCATAGTGGTCGATGACGGCGACGTCGCCCTTCTTCCACAGGAAGCGACCGAGCGCCTTGGCGGAACGAACGAAGAGGAAGTCGTAGAGTTCGTCGAAGTACCACTTGTTCAAGAGGAACTGGTAGAGGCCGCGATGGGTCTCGGCCAGACGCTTCGGCGTCTCCGGCGACTTGATATACATGTACCAGGCGGTCACGAAACCGAGCGCCATGGCGAAGAACGGGCTCCACTTCACCCACAGCGGAACGTGGTGGAACTCTTCGAGGATCTCGTTTTCCGGAAGTGTGAACAAAGCGCCCTTCCAGAATTCGGCATATTCATGACCGAAGAAATAACCTTCGAAGGCCACACCGGCGAAGATCGCACCGACGGTGAGGATGAAGAGCGGGATCAGCATGACCATCGGCGATTCATGCACATGGTGCATCACGTCGGCCGAAGCGCGCGGCTTGCCGAAGAAGGTCATGAAGGCCAGACGCCAGGAGTAGAAGCTGGTGAACAGGGCCGCGATGACCAGCAGCGTGAAGGCGACGCCGGAGAGAACCGAATGCGAAGCATAAGCGGATTCGATGATGACGTCCTTCGAGAAGAAGCCGGCAAAACCGATCATCGTGCCCGGAATACCGACGCCGGTCAGCGCCAGCGTGCCGACGGTCATGGTCCAGAAGGTGATGGGGATATGCTTGCGCAGGCCGCCCATGTAACGCATGTCCTGCTCACCATCGACTGCATGGATGACCGAGCCGGCGCACAAGAACAGAAGAGCCTTGAAGAAGGCGTGCGTGAAGAGGTGGAACACGGCAGCACCATAAGCGCCGACGCCGAGCGCCACGAACATGTAACCTAGCTGCGAGCAGGTCGAATAGGCGATGACGCGCTTGATGTCGTTCTGCACGAGGCCGACGGTTGCCGCGAAGAAGGCGGTGATCGCGCCGATCAGCGTCACGACGGTCAGCGCATCATGCGACAGTTCGAACAGCGGCGACATGCGGGCGACGAGGAAGACGCCGGCGGTGACCATGGTTGCGGCGTGAATGAGGGCAGACACCGGGGTCGGGCCTTCCATCGCGTCCGGCAGCCAGGTGTGCAGCAGGAACTGCGCCGATTTACCCATGGCGCCCATGAAGAGCAGCAGGCACACGCCCGTCATCGCATTGGCCTTGTCCAGCTGCATGCCGAACAGGTTGATGACGGTTTCCGAGGAGGCAGCGCCTTCAGCCGGCAGATAGGTCGCGGCAGCAGCGAAGATCGTTTCGAAATTGATCGAGCCGAACAGCACGAACACGCCGCCAATGCCGAGAATGAAGCCGAAGTCACCGACGCGGTTGACGATGAAGGCCTTCATGGCGGCAGCCGATGCGGACGGCTTCTTGAACCAGAAACCGATCAGCAGATAGGACGCCAGACCCACGCCTTCCCAGCCGAAGAACATCTGCAGCAGGTTGTCGGAGGTCACCAGCATCAGCATGGCGAAGGTGAAGAGCGACAGATAGGCGAAGAAACGCGGACGATGCGGATCGTGGTGCATATATCCGATCGAATAGAGGTGCACCAGCGTCGAGACCGTGTTGACCACGACGAACATGACAGCCGTCAGCGTATCGATGCGGAAGGCCCATTCGACATCGATGCCGCCGGACTGGATCCAGCGCAAGACCGTAACCTTGATCACCTCGCCCGGCTCGCCATGGGCAAGCGCGACGGTGAAGAACACGATCCACGACAGGATGGCGACCACGATCATCAGACCGGTGGTGACATATTCCGAAGCCTTGGCGCCGATGGAGCGGCCGAACAGGCCGGCGATCAGGAAGCCGATCAGTGGAAGAAAGACGATAGCCTTGTAGATCATAGCCTTATCAGCCCTTCATCATATTGACGTCTTCGACGGCGATCGATCCGCGGTTGCGGTAGAAGACAACGAGTATTGCAAGACCGATGGCCGCTTCGGCGGCTGCGACGGTCAGAATGAACAAAGCGAAGACCTGACCGACGATATCGTTCAGGAAGGCCGAGAAGGCCACCATGTTGATGTTGACCGCCAGGAGGATGAGTTCGATCGACATGAGGATGACGATGACGTTCTTCCGGTTGAGGAAGATGCCGAAGACGCCGATCGTGAAGAGGATCGCGCTGACCGTCAGGTAGTGGGAAAGACCGATTTCCATGTTCTGTTTCCTTGGATCCGTTCGCGCCTCAGATGCCCTGGCCCGGCTTGACCTTGACCGTGGTAACGGCGGTCTTCGGGTCGCGGCCGACCTGGGTGGAGATATCCTGCCGCTTGATGTCGGTGCGATGACGCAGCGTCAGCACGATGGCGCCGATCATGGCCACCAGCAGCACGAGGCCGGCGAGCTGGAAGAAGTAGACGTAATTGGTATAGAGCACGTCGCCGAGTGCGGCCGTATTGGTGCGTTCGGTGACAGGCGGGATCGGCATGGTGATGGACTTGGCCGCAATCGGGTTCAGCATGCTGCCACCGACCACGACGATCAGTTCCGCCGCAAGAATGACACCGATCAGCGCGCCGACCGGGGCATACTGCAGCACGCCCGAGCGAAGCTCGGCGAAATCCACATCCAGCATCATGACGACGAAGAGGAAGAGCACCGCCACGGCGCCGACATAGACCACCAGCAGGATCATGCCGAGGAACTCGGCGCCCGTCAGCAGGAACAGCGCGGCTGCGTTGAAGAAGGTCAAAATCAGAAACAGCACCGAATGAACAGGGTTCTTCGATGCGATGACCATGAACGCAGACGCCACGGCGACGAAAGCGAATATATAAAAGAATACAGCGTGCAGACCCATGTTGGTGCCTTCTTGTCCTCATCGGGCAAAGATGGCTCGAAGGCCCCTCACCCGTTTCGTCCCCGCCGGCGAAAACCGCGCAGGCATTTTACTTTTCATCGCTCTCCGGGGTCTCCCCCGGAAAGGCGGTTGCGCCTTAACGGTAAGGCGCATCCAGTGCGAGGTTGCGTGCGATTTCACGCTCCCAGCGGTCGCCATTGTCGAGAAGCTTCTGCTTGTCGAAATAAAGCTCCTCGCGGGTTTCCGTCGCGAATTCGAAGTTCGGGCCTTCGACGATGGCATCCACCGGGCAGGCTTCCTGGCAGAAACCGCAATAGATGCACTTCACCATGTCGATATCGTAACGCACCGTGCGGCGGGTGCCGTCATTGCGGCGCGGGCCGGCTTCGATGGTGATCGCCTGAGCGGGACAGATCGCTTCACACAGCTTGCAGGCGATGCAGCGCTCTTCACCGTTCGGATAACGGCGCAGCGCATGCTCACCGCGGAAACGCGGAGAGACCGGGCCCTTTTCGAAAGGATAGTTCACCGTTGCCTTCTGTTTGAAGAAGTGGCGCATCGTGAGCAGGATTGCGCCCACGAACTCCTTGAGGAACAGTGAATTGACGGCTTGGGAGAGGCTTGCCATCTCAGTCTCCAGATTTCTGAGCGAGGAGTACGGACTTCAACCGGCCCACCCCGTCAGCTTCAATACAAATGCAACAATAACGACCATGGCGAGCGACAGCGGCAGGAACACTTTCCAGCCGAGACGCATGAGCTGGTCATAACGGTAACGCGGAACGAAAGCCTTGGTCAGAGCGATCATGAAGAAGACCATGCAGCCCTTCAGCGCGAACCAGACAATGCCCGGAACCCAGTTCAGGAACCACACATCCACGATCGGCAGCCAGCCGCCCATGAACAGGATCGTCGTCAGGCAGCAGATCAGGACAATCGCAGCATATTCGCCGAGCATGAACATCATGTAAGGCGTGGATCCATATTCGACCATGTGACCGGCAACCAGTTCCGATTCCGCTTCCGGAAGGTCGAAGGGCGGGCGGTTGGTTTCGGCAAGGCCCGAAATGAAGAACACGATGAACATCGGGAACAGCGACAGCCAGTGCCAGTCGAGGAACGAGGCCGGCAGGCCGAGCATGGTGCCGAGGCCGGTCTTCTGGGCCAGAACGATGTCCGTCAGGTTCAGCGAACCGACGCAAAGCAGAACGGTCACGATGACGAGGCCGATCGACACTTCGTAGGACACCATCTGCGCGGCAGAACGCAGCGCGCCGAGGAACGGGTACTTCGAGTTCGAGGCCCAGCCGCCCATGATGATGCCGTACACTTCAAGCGAGGAAATCGCGAAGATATAGAGAATGCCGACATTGATATTGGCGACGACCCAGCCTTCGTTGAAGGGAATGACGGCGTAGGTGGCGAGCGCCAGCGTCACCGCAACCAGCGGCGCCAGAAGGAAGACGGCCTTGTTGGCGCCGGCCGGAATGACCGGTTCCTTCAAGATGAACTTCAACAGGTCGGCGAAGGACTGGAAGAGACCGAAGGGACCAACGACGTTCGGACCACGGCGCAGCTGCACGGCCGCCCAGACCTTGCGGTCAGCGAGCAGCAGGAAGGCGATGGCCACCAGAAGGCAAACGAGAAGCAGCAGGGACTGGCCGACCATGATCAGCGCGGGCCAGACGTAGCTCCAGAAAAACTGTTCCATAAATCCCCTACCCTTACTCTGCCGCAGCCTGGAAATTGTTGCGGGCCAATGCGGAGCACTCGGCCATGACGGCGGATGCGCGCGCAATCGGGTTCGTCAAATAAAAGTCTTTAACCGGCGAGGCAAACGCCGACTTGTTGAGCGAGCCGGTCTTGCCGGCCAGCGCTTCGATATCTTTGCCGTTGCCGGCGATGATCTCGTCGGTTTCCGCCAGATGCGGATGCGCGACGAAGAGCTGGCCGCGGAGCGCCGACAGCGAATCGAACGGCAGCTTCTTGCCGAGAACATCGGACAGCGCACGCAGGATCGCCCAGTCTTCGCGGGCTTCGCCCGGTGCGAAACCGGCGCGGTTGCCCACCTGCACGCGGCCTTCGGTGTTGACCCAGATACCGGATTTTTCGGTATAGGCCGCGCCCGGAAGGATGACGTCGGCGTTCATCGCGCCCTGATCGCCATGGCTACCGATATAGACGGTGAACTTGGCGCCCTTGTTCGACAGGTCGAGTTCATCGGCGCCGAGCAGGAAGAGAACGTCCATGGAGGCGACCATTTCAGCGGCGGCAACACCGCCCTCGCCCGGCACGAAGCCGATATCGAGACCGCCAACGCGGGCAGCTGCGGTGTGTAGAACCGAGAAGCCGTTCCACTCTTCGGTGACAGCACCTACCGAGGTAGCAAGCTTGGCGGCGGCAGCCAGTACGGCTGCACCATCGGCGCGCGCCAGAGCACCCTGGCCGATGATGATCAGCGGGTTCTTGGCGGATTTCAGCTTGTCGACGAAGCTGTGCGAGCCATTGGCCAGATCGGACAGCGTTTCAGCGCCGGAACCGAGATATTCGTAATTGTAGCGCAGTTCGCCGGCTTCACCGATCACGCCGATCGGGAAACCGCCACGACGCCAGCGCTTGCGGATGCGGGCATTGAGCACGGCCGCTTCGTAACGCGGATTGGAACCAACGATCAGCAGGGCGTCGGCCTGTTCGATGCCTTCGATGGTGGAGTTGAACAGGTAGCTTGCACGGCCGAGCGACGGATCGAGTGCAGCGCCATCCTGACGGCAATCGACATTGGCCGAGCCGAGCGAAGCGAGAAGCGACTTCAGCGCGAACATTTCCTCGACGGAGGCCAGATCGCCGGCAATCGCGCCGATCTTTTGGCCGTTGGTCGCGGCAACCGCCTGCTTGATAGCGCCGAAGGCTTCACCCCAGCTTGCGGGCTGCAGACGGCCATCCTTGCGGACGTAAGGACGGTCGAGACGCTGTGTCTTCAGGCCGTCCCAGATGAAGCGGCTCTTGTCGGAAATCCACTCTTCGTTGATCGCCTCGTTGACGCGCGGCATGACACGCATGACTTCGCGGCCACGGGTGTCGACGCGGATCGCCGAACCGAGCGCGTCCATCACATCGATGGTTTCGGTCTTGTTCAGTTCCCACGGACGGGCGGTGAAGGCGAAGGGCTTGGAGGTGAGCGCACCGACCGGGCAGAGGTCAACAACGTTGCCCTGCAGCTCCGAGGTCATGGCCTGTTCGAGATAGGTGGTGATTTCTGCATCTTCGCCGCGGCCGATGAGGCCGAGTTCGGCAATGCCGGCCACTTCCGTGGTGAAACGGACGCAGCGCGTGCAGTGGATGCAGCGGTTCATCACCGTCTTGACGAGCGGGCCGATATATTTGTCTTCAACCGCGCGCTTGTTTTCCGCGTAACGCGAACCGGCGATACCGAAGGCCATGGCCTGGTCCTGCAGGTCGCATTCGCCGCCCTGGTCGCAGATCGGGCAATCGAGCGGGTGGTTGATGAGCAGGAATTCCATCACGCCTTCGCGAGCCTTCTTGACCATCGGCGTGTTGGTGAAGATTTCCGGCAATTCGCCGTTCGGGCCGCCGCGAACGTCGCGAACGCCCATGGCGCAGGAAGCGGCAGGCTTGGGCGGTCCGCCCTTCACCTCGATGAGACACATGCGGCAGTTACCCGCGACCGACAAGCGCTCATGAAAACAAAAGCGCGGAACTTCGGCACCAGCCTCCTCGCACGCCTGCAACAGCGTGAAATGATCCGGAACCTCGATCTCTTTACCGTCAACCTTGAGCTTTGCCATGGTTCTACTTACGTCCTGTTGCCTGTTCGTCCCATGTCTCACACGGTCCGCAACAAATCCTTAATCGCGTCCGGCACTCATATCGTCTGCCAGATGCTTCATGGTGTCGCGAGGCCGGAAAACTCCGGCTCCGCCTGAAGCCTCAATGCTTATTCAGCGGCTTCCAGAACAGCGCCATCATCCATGGCCCTGTAGGTATATTGGTCGATGCGCTTTTCGATTTCCGGACGGAAATTGCGGATCAGCGCCTGTACCGGCCATGCGGCGGCGTCGCCGAGCGCACAGATGGTGTGGCCTTCGATCTGCTTCGTCACTTCGAACAGCATGTCGATTTCGCGCTTCTGGGCGTTGCCCTTGACCATGCGCTCCAGCACGCGCCACATCCAGCCGGTGCCTTCGCGGCACGGCGTGCACTGGCCGCAGCTTTCATGCTTGAAGAAGGCCGCGATGCGAGCGATCGCCTTGATGACGTCGGTGGACTTGTCCATGACGATCATGCCGCCGGTGCCGAAGGAGGATTTCACTTCGCGCATGCCGTCGAAATCCATGATGGCGTCCTTCATGTCCTCACCGCGAACGATGGGGCAGGATGCGCCGCCGGGGATGACGCCGAGCAGATTGTCCCAGCCGCCGCGAATGCCGCCGCAATGATGTTCGATCAGCTCGCGGAAGGACAGGCCCAGCGCGTCTTCGAAGGTGCACGGACGCTCGACATGGCCGGAGACCATGAACAGCTTGGTGCCGACATTGTTCGGACGGCCGATGGACGAGAACCAGGCCGCACCGCGACGCAGGATGGTCGGCGCAACGGCGATGGATTCGACGTTGTTGACGGTCGTCGGGCAGCCGTAAAGACCCATATTGGCCGGGAACGGCGGCTTCAGACGCGGCTGGCCCTTCTTACCTTCGAGGCTTTCGAGCAGAGCGGTCTCTTCGCCGCAGATATACGCACCCGCGCCGTGATGGACGTAGATATCGAAGTCCCAGCCGTTCTTGTTGTTCTTGCCGAGTAGGCCGGCATCGTAGCATTCGTCGATGGCCGCCTGCAGCGCCTCACGCTCGCGCATATATTCGCCGCGAACGTAGATATAGGCCGTATGCGCGCCCATGGCGAAACCGGCGATCACGCAGCCTTCGATCAGCGTATGCGGATCGTTGCGCAGGATTTCGCGGTCCTTGCAGGTGCCGGGCTCGGATTCGTCGGCATTGACGACGAGGTAATGCGGGCGGCCGTCATTTTCCTTCGGCATGAAGGACCATTTGAGACCCGTCGGGAAGCCAGCGCCACCGCGACCGCGAAGGCCGGAAGCCTTCATCTCGTTGATGATCCAGTCACGGCCCTTTTCGATGATCTGCTTGGTGCCGTCCCAATGGCCGCGCGCTCTCACGCCCTTCAGGGACTTGTCCTTGAGGCCGTAGAGATTGGTAAAGATGCGCTCCTGATCTTTTAACATGCTTCACCTCTTACCGCGGCTTCTTGCCGAAGACCTTGATATACTCGGCTTCGCCACCCTTGGCGAGCGCCTCGGCCTGCTTGATCCACTCGTCGCGTTCGATGCGGCCCTTGAAATTCAGATAACCGTCAACCCAGTCGCATTCGGCTTGTCTCCAGCCGGCGATCTGCGCATAGGTAAAGATGCCGAGCTCGTGCAGCGTGCCTTCGATCTTCGGACCGACGCCGGAAATGAGCTTCAGGTCATCGGGCGTTGCGGGCTTTTCGATGCCTGCCGGACGATCCTTGGAATCGAGCGACGGCTTCGCAGATCCCGAAGCTTCCTTTTCGGCGGTCTTTACATTGGCTTCGGCAGCCTTCGGCGCGGTCGCCGGCGTCTTCAGCTTCGGATCGGTTTCCGGCGCGTCCGTCTTCGGCTTGGCGGCGTTGGACGGCGGAACCGGTGCGGCGTCCGCAACCACTTCGGCCGGCTTGTCGAGATTGGAGCGATCCGGCTTGATCTCTTCCGTCAGCGTCGTCAGGCCGCCGACCGGGACCGACTGGTGACGGTCGATCTGCGGGCCGGTCTTGACGGTGTCGCCCTTGCCTGCCTCAAACGTATCGATGATCTCTTCCAGACGCTCGGGCGTCAGGTCCTCATAGGCATCCTTGAAGATGATGACCATCGGCGCGTTGACGCAGGCGCCCTGACATTCCACCTCTTCCCAGGAGAGCGTGCCGCTCTCATTGGTGTGCAGCGGATCGTGGTGGATCTTCTTGCGGCACACGTCCATCAGCGCTTCCGAGCCACGCAGCATGCAGGGCGTGGTGCCGCAAACCTGAACGTGGGCGCGCGTGCCGACCGGCTTCAGCTGGAACTGGGTATAGAAGGTCGCCACTTCCATGACGCGGATATAGGCCATATCCAGCATGTCGGCGATTTTCTCGATGGCGGCGCGGGTAACCCAGCCGTCCTGCTCCTGCGCACGCATGAGCAGCGGGATGACCGCCGATTGCTGGCGTCCCTCGGGATATTTCTTGATCGTCTTTTCAGCCCATGCGGTATTTTCCGCATTGAAGGCAAACGCCACGGGCTGGAACTGATCTTCGGCTAGTCGACGAACGGACATACTTCCTCACGCCTTTTCAGTTTAACGTCTCACAACGCGATCTCGCCACCGTGACGAATTCGCAGGCGTAAGCCGCCTTGTCTTTCTGCATGAACACGATGAACTTGCTGCCATTGGGAACCGAGGCCTTGATCTCGTATCCCGACGACAGAAGCTGCTTGATGGTCGAAGAGCCGCCGCTCGACAGCGATATGCCGCCCTCGTCCGTCGCCGTCTGGGCGAGAGCGGGGGCAGACATCGCAGCGAGAAAAGCCGGTATGGCCAGCGGCAGACGCATCAGCGGTCGACCTCCCCGAACACGATGTCGAGGGAGCCGAGCACGGCTGTAACGTCAGCAAGCTGATGGCCCTTGCACAGGAAATCCATGGCCTGCAGGTGTGCGTAGCCCGGCGCGCGAATCTTGCAGCGATAGGGCTTGTTCGAACCGTCTGCGACCACGTAAACGCCGAACTCGCCCTTCGGCGCTTCGACGGCGGCGTAAACTTCGCCGGCCGGAACGTGGTAACCTTCGGTATAAAGCTTGAAGTGGTGAATCAGCGCTTCCATCGAACGCTTCATCTCGCCGCGCTTCGGCGGAACCACCTTGCCGTCCAGCGAGGAGACCGGGCCGATGCGGTGCTTGCCGGAGAGAAGATCGACGCACTGCTTCATGATCTTCACGGATTCGCGCATTTCCTGCATACGGATCAGGTAACGATCGTAGCAATCGCCGTTCTTGCCGACGGGAATGTCGAATTCGAGATCGGAATAGCACTCATAGGGCTGCGCGCGGCGCAAATCCCAGGCAGCGCCCGAGCCGCGTACCATCACGCCCGTGAAACCCCAGGCGAAGGCGTCTTCAAGCGAGACGACGCCGATATCGACGTTACGCTGCTTGTAGATGCGGTTGTCGGTCAGCAGGCCCTCGATATTGTCGAGAACGGTGAGGAACGGGTCGCACCACTTGCCGATATCATCGACCAGCTCCGGCGGCAGGTCCTGATGCACGCCGCCCGGACGAACGTAAGCCGAGTGCATGCGGGCGCCACAGGCGCGCTCATAGAACACCATCAGCTTTTCGCGCTCTTCGAAGCCCCAGACCGGCGGCGTCATCGCGCCGACGTCCATGGCCTGCGTCGTGACGTTCATGATATGCGACAGGATACGGCCGATTTCCGAATAGAGAACGCGGATCAACTGGCCGCGCATCGGGATTTCGAGACCGAGCAGCTTTTCGACGGCGAGCGCGAAAGCGTGTTCCTGGTTCATCGGCGCGACGTAGTCGAGACGGTCGAAATAGGGAACAGCCTGCAGATAGGTCTTGGTCTCGATCAGCTTTTCGGTGCCGCGATGCAGAAGACCGATATGCGGATCGACGCGCTCGACGATTTCGCCGTCCAGTTCCAGAACCAGACGCAGCACGCCGTGCGCGGACGGATGTTCCGGACCGAAGTTGATCGTGAAATTGCGGACGTTATGCTCAGTCATTCTAGTGCTCCGCCGAGGTGATCATGGCGATGAATTCGGGGCCGGTCATGTTCTGCGTGGTTTCAGCGAAAGAGTAGCTCGAGGGCTTCTCATCCGTGAAAATCTGCGACGCGAACCTGAAGCTGGAAGGGTTATCGAAAGCCTGCAGCGAAACGGCGAAATGCTTGCCGTCCTTCGAGCGCCACATCAGCGTGCTGCCGCAGTTCTTGCAGAAGCAGCGCTCACCCCATTCCGACGAGGAATAGACGCCGAGGTTATCTTCGTTTTCGACGGAGATATCAGCGCATTCGACAGCCAGAAACGCACCGCCGGACCAGCGGCGGCACATGGAGCAATGGCAAACGCCGAATTCGCGGGCACCGATGACGGCATTGAGGCCGACGGCGCCGCAAAGACATTGCGCATGCTCTGTCGCGGGGGCTTGGCTCATTGCTTGGCCTTTTCGTCGCCCGGGAGAACATATTCGGTTCCTTCCCACGGGGAGAGGAAATCGAAGTTGCGGAATTCCTGTTTCAGTTCGACCGGTTCATAAAGAACCCGTTTCAGCACGTCATCGTAACGCACTTCCACAAAGCCGGTAACCGGAAAATCCTTGCGCAGCGGATGGCCTTCGAAACCGTAATCCGTGAGGATACGACGGAGATCCTTATGGCCTTCGAACGGAATGCCATACATGTCCCAGGCTTCGCGCTCGAACCATTCCGCGCCCATGTAAACGGAGGTCGAAGACGGCACGCCCTCGTCTTCTGCCACCTGTAGCTTGACGCGCACGCGCAGGTTCTGGCGCGGCGACAGCAGGTGATAGACGACATCGAAACGCTTCTCGCGCTGCGGCCAGTCGACACCGCAAATATCGATGATGTTGACGAAACCGCACTGCACGTCGTCACGCAGGAAGGTCAAAAGCGCGATCACGCTTTCAGGCGTCGTGTTCAGCGTCAGCTCGCCATAGGCGATATCGGCCGACACCACGAGGGAACCGCGCGCTTCCTTAACGTAAGCAGCAAGATCGTTGAGAGCTTCGCTCATTCTTAATCCGTCCTTTGCCCTTAGCGCTCGATCGTACCGGTACGACGAATCTTCTTCTGCAGCAGAAGCACGCCGTAAAGCAGCGCCTCCGCCGTGGGGGGACAGCCCGGAACGTAGATATCCACCGGCACGACGCGGTCGCAGCCGCGCACCACGGCGTAGGAATAATGGTAATAGCCGCCGCCATTGGCGCAGGAGCCCATGGAGATGACGTAACGCGGCTCAGGCATCTGGTCATAGACCTTGCGCAGAGCAGGCGCCATCTTGTTGGTCAGCGTGCCGGCGACGATCATCACGTCCGACTGGCGTGGTGAGGCGCGCGGGGCGACACCGAAGCGCTCCATGTCATAACGCGGACCGGACGCCTGCATCAGGCCTTCGACGGCGCAGCAGGCGAGACCGAACTGCATCCACATCAGGGAGCCGGTTCGGGCCCAGGTGATCAGTTCGTCGGTCGAGGTGACGAGAAAGCCCTTGTCGGCCAGCTCGTCATTGATTTCCGTGAAGTAGGCGTCGTTGCTGCCAACCGGTTTGCCAGTCGAGGGATCGATGATCCCCTTCGGCTGCGGCGCAACGAGCGTGGTGTCGTTCTGGCTCATGCCCATTCCAGCGCTCCCTTCTTCCACTCATAGATAAAGCCGATGGTGAGAACGATGAGGAACACCATCATCGACCAGAAACCGAACCAGCCCATCTCGCCGAAAGACACCGCCCATGGGAACAGGAAGGCGACTTCCAGATCGAAGATAATGAACAGAATCGATACCAGATAAAAGCGGATATCGAACTTCATACGGGCGTCGTCGAAGGCGTTGAAACCGCACTCGAAAGCGGAGAGCTTTTCCGGGTCCGGCGCCTTGTAGGCGACAGCGAAAGGCGCAATGAGAAGCGCCAGGCCGATGACGAGAGCGATACCGATGAAGATTGCGATCGGAATGTAGGAACTGAGGAGTTCAGTCATGGTCTCTTCCCTGCCCGGCCGGGTGCCGGACCTGCCTTTGTGACCCGAAGTCTCAAAGAGCGCACAAATATGTTGCAACGCCAAAGTCGTTAGCGCAGCCGCGCTCTCTCTGCAAGAGTTTAGGCACCATTTCAAGACACCTGCCGCATTGATTGGCAACAATATTGCCGGAATTGACGCAAATTTGGGCCACAATTCCGACCTAAGCTCCTCAAATACAATAATAATCGATTGAACGACGCAACCGCAAAAAAGTCACACGAATTTTACGTCCGGATGGCGGTGAAGTGACGATATTCGGGAATCGAAACTTGACTAAAAAATGCAGGAAAAATCGCGTTTAAAAAGCCCGGAATCAGGTGCCGGAATCGTCAATAGACGAGCGCGCAAATCGCGCGTCGATCTGTTTTTGAGGAGACATTTCAGGAGAAAGAAATGGCGCGAGTGACGGGGCTCGAACCCGCGACCTCCGGCGTGACAGGCCGGCACTCTAACCGACTGAGCTACACCCGCGCACCACAGACATTCATCTGCGTTTTCCGAGGTACAGGATGGCGCGAGTGACGGGGCTCGAACCCGCGACCTCCGGCGTGACAGGCCGGCACTCTAACCGACTGAGCTACACCCGCATCTCCTGACGACAGGAACCAGTCCCGCCGCTCGAACCAGCCTCGGCTGTTCGATGAGCGGCTAACTACGGCGTTCGTGCGGGGGTGTCAAGCAGGTTTCACGACAAAAGAATAAGCTTCTTCATTTTGATCGGGAAAAACCGGAAGGCCTTGGAACGCGATTGCGGCAAACGCCCAGATTTCCGGGCTTTTCCCAACGAAAACAAAAAACTTGTCCACAGCCGCAGGCTTCCGTAACGGGATTTCCACATGGCCATCAAGGCGTCCTCGGGTCTTGTCTCAGGCAAAAAGCCCGCAGTTCCCGGCTTTTTGCCCCCGGCTCCCGGCGCCGGAAAATTCTCTCGGCAAAAAAAACAAAAAAACTTCACAAAAGCCCTTGCGGTTTTTTTCCGATCCGAATACATCACGGCCACCGACGCGGCGGACATGATCCGAGACACGCGAAGGGCGATTAGCTCAGTTGGTAGAGCGCCTCGTTTACACCGAGGATGTCGGGAGTTCGAGTCTCTCATCGCCCACCATTTTCCCAGAAGATTTAAATATCACCCGTCAAACCGAGATCCTTCGTGTTTGTTTTCGCTATGCGACAAGCCCTCGAGTATTCGGAATTATCGCCCCTGCCCTTACTGCGGTCGGTGAAGCGTCGTCATGATTCCCAGCCGCTGGAATCGCTTTTCTCCAGTTACACCATGCCAAATCGGCACTGCTGTTCCATATTCCGACAGCTTGACCACCCCCTGTATCAGCCCGCAACATACCGGAAAATAAGGAAGATTCAGACTTTCTAAAGAGATTTCAGGCATTGTTTGCGCACCGTTTCATGATGAACGGTTGAACTGATGGATGAAACCATGTCGATCGACGCGTTTGTAACACTCGCGCTTATTGCGCTGCCTGTTTATATTTTTTTCCGCTGGGTCCAGCAGGACTCGGAAAAACAAGATACTCCCAAAAGCAAGAATTCCCTGGGGCGGTGATCCGTTACGATCGATCCGCAGCATTTTCCCGGATGGCCTCCGGACGAAATCCTCCACAATCCGAAATCGAAGCGCAATGCCGATTTTAACGGCTTGCATCGTCAGGCATCGTGCAAGATCGGGAAACCCGGCCAAGGAGCCCCTCGCCGTACAAAAAAGCCGGGCATAGCCCGGCTTTTCTCATTTGCGGCGCCAAATCGGCCCGATCAGTTGATCGCCTTCATATTGACGGTGAAGAACAGCGTTTCGCCGGAAGAATCGTCCACGCCGTCATTGTCGGTCACGGCATAAGCCGTTCCCGCCTTGTCGAAGGTGAAGCCTTCCAGCTTGTCGACGACATAACCGTTGGTCTGGGCCTTGAGGTCGGGCAGGAAGTCATGGGCTTCCTGCTTGGCCACCAGCGGCAGTTCGCCGCCGATCTTGCCCGGCTTCAGGTCCGCGATCGCAACGCGGTAGAGCTTCTTGATCTTGGCCTTGTCGCCGATCTGGTTGTCGCGCTCGACGATATAGACATAGTCGCCCTGCGCGGCGATTTCGGAGAGGCCGACCCAGCCTGCCTCGGTCTTGTCGAGCGGGTAACGCACGGCGCCCCACTCCTTGGACTTCGGATTGTAGGAAACGAGCTTGACGAAGCCCTTCTCGTCCGTGCCCCACTCACGCTGCACGGCCATCCACAGCGTCGCGTCGTCGCCCTTGCCGATCATCGTCACGCCTTCGAAACCGAAGCGGGTGTCGCCGGCGAGAAGTTCCTTCGGCAATGCGATCTCGGCCTTGATCTCGCCCTTGGCGTTGACGTTATAGAGCGCGTGGGGCACGAGCTTGGCGCTGTCGCCTTCAGAAGCCAGCCAGAAACCGCCCTTGCCGTCCAGCGTGATGCCTTCGATGTCGAGCTTCTGGGCGGCGATGCCGTCACGCTTGACGCGCAGGACGCTGGTGATGGTAGCGGGCTTTTTCGTCGCATCGATGGTGAAGATCGACGGCTGGTTGCCATAGACCGAGTCGGACACGGCATAGAGAATGCCGGGCTTTTCGGCATCGCCGACCAGACCCGAAAGAGCGCCCCAGCCGATCGGTGCACCATCGACGGTCGCGGAAACGAGCTGCGGATAGGCTGCTTCACCTTCACCGCGTTCATAGAGCATGACATGCGAGCGCACGCCGCCGTCTTCGATCAGATCGACCTCATTGGCCGTGGCAAGGAGGTTGCGCGACGGGATGGCGACAGCGCCTTCCGGCGAAACGCCCGAAGGCAGGAGCTGCGTCAGTTCCGGCTCCTTGCCGGTATCCTTGTAAACAGCGACGACAGAGGCGCGCTCGGACAGCACGAAGAAATATTTCTGGTCGCCGAATGTCGCCGCTTCCAGACCTTCAGGCTCGATGCCCTTGGCCTTGGAGCGCTTTTCCGGATAGTGGCCGATGGCCGCAACCGCGTGTTCGAGCGAGGAGCCGGATTCGTAGACGAGCTTGCCAGTCTTGTCGAAGATGGTGAAGCCACGCGAACCGCCCTGCCAGTCACCCTCATTGGCGATGACGATGCGGTCATTGTCCAGCCACTTCACGGCGTCCGGCTCGCGCTTGCGGCCTTCCTGCTTGTCAGTGAACTTCAACTGGCCGTCGGTCTTCGTATCGATGCCTTCAAGATCGACCTTGCCGGCGGAGAAATGCGTCTTCACCGTGCCGGTCTTGCCGTCGAGAATGACGATATGATTGTTTTCCTGAAGCGTCAGAGCGATCTCGCCATTGGCGTTGATCGACACGAATTCCGGCTCCGGATCCTCAGGGGAAATTTCGGCAAGGCCGGTGAGTTCGATCTTCTTCAGGGTCGCGCAATCGGCGACGCCGTCCTTCAGGCCGACAGTCACCAGATAACCGGCTGGCATCTGCGGCAAGGCGCCTTCATTCACCTCTTCATCGCGCTCGTTTTCAATGGCGATGGCGGCGAAGGTCTTGTCCGGGGAAACGGCGACGGAATCGGGCTGGCCGCCGAGATCACAGCTTGCTTCGATCTTCTTGGTAGCAATATCGACCGTCACCAGCTTGCCGGACGGCTTGGCGCGATTTTCCGACGTGTTGACGCCGGCCAGAACCTTGACGCCTGCGACAGCAACGGAGGTCGGTTCGCCTTCGAGCAGCAGCGCGCCGCCGGCCTTGGGAGCCTTGGCGTCGGTGATGTCGATGAAACCGATGCCGCCAAGCGGGCTGTCCGAATAGATCAGCGTCTTGCCGTCTTCGCTGGCGGTGATGATTTCAGCCGAGGTGACGGACTTGGCGTCCTTGTCCGCGGGAAGGTTTTTTGCCACCGGGAAAGATGCGATGCGGTTGAAAACCGGCTCGGCAGCGGCCGGGATGGCTGCGGACGTAAGCAGTGCAGCGGTCAAAGCCATTTGAGAAAATCGGAACGCCATTTTAATCCCCCTTGGGTCCAGAAATACCCCAAGGCTTCTGCGTTACAGACATGACAGTGGCATGACACTTCCTGACCGCTGAATCAAAAAGCCCGGCCTAGAAGGCCGGGCTTTCGTGTTTATGCCCACATTCCGCGTAGAAAAACGCCGTGTGTCCGGATGGAAGCTACACAGGCGCTTCCCTGCTTTCATTCACATCTTGACCGGGAAAACCCGGCCTGTCCGAAAAGAGCTTCTCGAAACACCGCCCACTTTTGGCGGCGATGTGACGGCGTCAGGGCGTCAAAACATGTTTCCTCGTGAACCTGAAAAGCCGCCCGCCCGCCGCCGGGCGTTGCGGCTTTCCGGAAACCTTACGAGTTGACGGCGTCCTTCAGGCCCTTGCCTGCGGAAAACTTCGGTACGTTGCGAGCCGGGATATCGACTTCAGCACCCGTGGAAGGGTTACGGCCCTTGGAGGCTTCACGACGGCTGACGGAGAAGCTGCCGAAGCCGGCCAGACGAATGTCGCCACCGTTCTTCAGTTCGCCCTGTACAGTTTCGAATACAGCATCAACAGCGGAAGCAGCATCTGCCTTCGTGAGACCAGCCTTTTCGGCAACAGCAGAGACGAGCTCGTTCTTGTTCATGTTTCCACCCCTTTCAATGGTTTGAAACGACTCAAATTAAGCCGGCGCAGAATACGTTCGCATCCGCGCGCAGCAACCCAAAAGCGCTGGAATCGCCTGAAAAACAAGGGGTCTGCGTTTTTTTTCACAAAAAAGGCCGACATTTCTGCCGGCCTTCCACATATTCGTGCCAAATTCGCATCACTTGTGCGCAGCTTTACGCCACATGCGCCTTCAGACACCTAACACATTGAATCTATGCAGCAGCCGTCGCGAAAGGCGATTCCCGCCCCTCGCGACGATGCATTATCAATGCGCGATGGTCTGGCTGCCGTCGTCGACGCCTTCGACGGTTGCGATCACCGGCGTCTCGATGCTGCCGTCCCACTCGATGGGCTCCGGCTGGCGGATAAGGGCGTGCTTGATGACCTCGCCCATGCGCGACACCGGGATGATTTCCATCTCGTTCTTCACATTGTCCGGAATTTCCGCCAGATCCTTGGCGTTTTCTTCCGGGATCAGCACCTTCTTGATGCCGCCGCGAAGGGCTGCGAGCAGCTTTTCCTTCAGGCCGCCGATCGGCAGCACGCGACCGCGAAGCGTGATCTCGCCCGTCATCGCCACATCCTTCGAGACCGGGATGCCGGTCATGATGGAGACGATGGCGGTCGCCATGGCAACGCCGGCGGACGGTCCGTCCTTCGGGGTCGCACCTTCCGGAACGTGCACGTGGATGTCGCTCTTGTCGAAGCGCGGCGGCTCGATGCCGAAGTCCACGGCGCGCGAACGGACATAGGATGCCGCCGCCGAAATGGATTCCTTCATCACTTCCTTGAGGTTGCCGGTAACCGTCATGCGGCCCTTGCCCGGCATCATCACGCCTTCGATGGTGAGCAGCTCACCGCCAACTTCCGTCCAGGCAAGACCCGTGACGACGCCGACCTGATCCTCGCGCTCGGCCTCGCCATGGCGGAACCGCGGAACGCCCAGATAATCCGGCACGTTGGCAGCGGTGACTTCCACGGACTTGACCTTGCCCTTGATGATCTCGGTGACGGCCTTGCGCGCCAGCTTCATCAGCTCGCGTTCGAAGCTGCGCACGCCCGCCTCGCGAGTGTACTGCTGGATGACGACCATCAGGGCGTCATCGGTAACCGAGAACTCTTCCGGACGCAGGGCATGTTCCTTGATCGCCTTCGGCAACAGGTGACGCTTGGCGATTTCGCGCTTTTCGTCTTCCGTGTAACCGGCGATGCGGATCACTTCCATACGGTCCATCAGCGGGCCGGGAATGTTCAGCGTATTGGCCGTGGTCACGAACATCACGTCGGACAGGTCGTATTCCACTTCAAGGTAATGGTCCATGAAGGTGGAGTTCTGTTCCGGATCGAGCACCTCGAGCAGAGCCGACGACGGATCGCCACGGAAATCCATGCCCATCTTGTCGATTTCGTCGAGCAGGAAGAGCGGGTTCGCCTTCTTGGCCTTCTTCATCGACTGGACGATCTTGCCCGGCATGGAGCCGATATAGGTACGGCGGTGACCGCGGATTTCCGCCTCGTCACGCACGCCGCCAAGCGCCATGCGCACATATTCGCGGCCGGTCGCCTTGGCGATCGACTTGGCGAGCGAGGTCTTGCCGACGCCGGGAGGGCCGACGAGGCACAGGATGGGGCCGCGGATCTTCGAGGCGCGCGCCTGTACGGCGAGATACTCGACGATGCGTTCCTTGACCTTGTCGAGACCGAAATGATCCTGATCGAGGATTTTCTCGGCGGCGTTGAGGTCGGCCTTGATCTTCGACTTCTTGCCCCAGGGCAGACCGAGCAGCCAGTCCAGATAGTTGCGCACGACGGTCGCTTCCGCGGACATCGGGCTCATCTGGCGAAGCTTCTTCATTTCCGCCTCAGCCTTTTCCTTGGCCTCCTTGGAAAGCTTGGTCTTGGCGATGCGCTCTTCCAGCTCGGCCATCTCGTCACGGCCGTCCTCGCCGTCGCCGAGTTCCTTCTGGATCGCCTTCATCTGTTCGTTCAGGTAATATTCACGCTGCGTCTTCTCCATCTGGCGCTTGACGCGCGAACGGATACGCTTTTCGACCTGCAGCACGGAAATTTCGCCTTCCATGAAGCCGAGCGCCTTTTCAAGCCGCTGCTTCACGCTGACGGTTTCCAGCATTTCCTGCTTTTCGGTGATCTTGATCGACAGGTGCGAAGCGACCGTATCGGCAAGCTTCGAATAATCGTCGATCTGGCCGGCTGCGCCGACAACCTCGGGCGAAATCTTCTTGTTGAGCTTCACATAGCTCTCGAATTCAGACACGACCGAACGCGACAGCGCCTCGATCTCGACCGGATCTTCGGCAGGCTCCTGCAACGGCGTCGCAGTGGCTTCATAGAAGTCTTCACGGCCGGTGTAGCTGTCGATCTGGGCGCGGCCCTTGCCTTCCACCAGCACCTTCACGGTGCCGTCGGGAAGCTTCAGAAGCTGCAGGACATTGGCGACCGTGCCGACCTTGTGGATGGCCTCCGGGGCCGGATCGTCATCGCTGGCGTTGATCTGGGTGACAAGCATGATCTGCTTGTCCGAACCCATGACTTCCTCGAGCGCACGGATGGATTTTTCCCGCCCGACGAACAGGGGAACGATCATATGCGGGAAAACGACAATGTCGCGCAGGGGAAGTACCGGATAGGTACCGCCAGATGCCGCAGACGTGATGTTCGTCATATCATTTCCTTTCCATGGTCCCTTTCGGGACACTTTGCCGGACAGCTTGGGGCATCCGGCACATTCATTTCTCGAGACTGAAAGTGGAGTTTCGAAACACCGATTTCAAGTCGCCGGAACAGACGGTCCCGCTAAGCCGCAAGACCGTGAAATTCAACAAAACCCAGCGCCGGCTAGTACTCCCGACATTTCCGGTTATCCCGAAGGACATGGGAACCGGGTCGCCGACGGGAATTCACATTTCCGTCATATCGCGCTGCAAATCAGTTGTAAGACTTTATCAGCAAAGCGCAATCCGCTCCAAACGCAAAATCGGGCTTCGCCAAGTTAGGCGCAAGTTTCACAACGGGCGACAACAGAAAAGGCCCGCACGGAGGCGGGCCTTCTGACTTCATCAAAGCACCGGACCGGCCGATCAGGCCGAAACGTTGGTCTTTTCTTCCTGACGATCCGCATAGATGTAGAGCGGACGCGCAAGGCCACTGACGACCTCGTCGGAAATGACCACTTCGCGCACGCCTTCCAGCGTCGGCAGTTCGAACATGGTATCCAGAAGGATCTTTTCCATGATCGAGCGCAGGCCGCGGGCGCCGGTCTTGCGGGTGATCGCCTTGCGGGCGATTTCGCGCAGCGCGTCCTCGTGGAAGGTCAGTTCCACATCTTCCATCTCGAACAGGCGCTGATACTGCTTGACCAGCGCGTTCTTCGGCTCGGACAGAATCTGGATCAGCGCATCCTCGTCAAGGTCTTCCAGCGTGGCGAGAACCGGCAGACGGCCGATGAATTCCGGGATGAGACCGAACTTCACCAGATCTTCGGGCTCCAGCTCGCGCAGCACCTCGCCCACACGGCGATCGTCTTCCGCCTTGACGGTCGCACCGAAGCCGATCGAGGTCTTTTCACCACGGGCCGAGATGATCTTGTCGAGGCCGGCAAACGCGCCGCCGCAGATGAACAGGATGTTGGTCGTATCCACCTGCAGGAATTCCTGCTGCGGATGCTTGCGACCGCCCTGCGGCGGAACGGAAGCGACCGTGCCTTCCATGATCTTCAGAAGCGCCTGCTGAACGCCCTCGCCCGACACGTCGCGCGTGATCGACGGGTTGTCCGACTTGCGGGAAATCTTGTCGACTTCGTCGATATAGACGATACCGCGCTGGGCGCGCTCGACATTGTAATCCGCAGCCTGCAACAGCTTCAGGATGATGTTTTCCACGTCCTCGCCGACATAACCGGCTTCGGTCAGCGTCGTTGCGTCCGCCATGGTAAAGGGAACGTCGATGATGCGGGCGAGCGTCTGGGCAAGATAGGTCTTGCCGCAGCCCGTCGGGCCGACGAGCATGATGTTCGACTTCGCAAGCTCGACATCGCCATTCTTGGAGGCGTGCGCGAGGCGCTTGTAGTGGTTGTGAACGGCAACAGACAGGATCTTCTTCGCCTGCTTCTGGCCGATGACGTATTCGTCGAGGATCTTGATGATATCCTGCGGGGTGGGAACACCCTCGCGCGACTTCACCATCGACGTCTTGTTCTCCTCGCGGATGATGTCCATGCACAATTCGACGCATTCATCGCAGATGAATACCGTCGGTCCGGCAATGAGTTTCCGGACTTCGTGCTGGCTCTTGCCGCAGAATGAACAATAGAGTGTATTCTTAGAGTCGCCGCCGTTGCTGCCGCTGACTTTGCTCATATCTCTTTCCTTCCAGCACGCCGCAGGTCCGCCAAACGGATCGCGGTCAACTTACCGCCCGCCGATACGGCAGCCCTTGGGGTGCATCGCCGTATCCGCCTCGTTTCCCGGGGTACTAACCGGTATCAGATACATGAGCTGACAACCGGCTGCAACGAATTCCCCATCAAACCAAAGGCCACGTCATAAAAATTCAACATAGCCTTTATATATACTAATATCGCTTTCTGTTGCGGTTGAAAGCCCCGAAATTACTTTTGCGGGTTCAAACAAACGTCAAAAAGCGGCGCGCCTCAATTCGCGGCGGCGCCTTCGATTTCCTGGCGCGAGGTCAGGATCTTGTCGATCACGCCCCAGTCCTTCGCCTCGTCTGCATCCATGAAGTGGTCGCGATCGAGGGTTTTTTCAACCTCTTCGAGCGTACGGCCGGTGTGCTTCACGTAGACTTCATTGAGGCGGCGCTTCATCTTGATGATGTCGCGGGCGTGACGCTCGATGTCCGATGCCTGTCCCTGGAAACCGCCGGAAGGCTGGTGCACCATGATGCGGGCGTTCGGGGTTGCGAAACGCATTCCCTTTTCACCGGCAGCCAAAAGCAGCGAGCCCATGGATGCGGCCTGGCCGACGCAGAGCGTGGAGACCGCAGGGCGAATGAACTGCATCGTATCGTAGATCGCCATGCCGGCGGTCACGACGCCACCTGGCGAATTGATGTAGAGTGCGATTTCCTTCTTCGGGTTTTCAGCCTCGAGGAAAAGCAGCTGCGCGCAGACGAGCGAAGCCATCTGGTCTTCCACCGGGCCGGTGAGGAAAATGATGCGTTCCTTGAGAAGACGGGAAAATATGTCGTAGGAGCGTTCGCCGCGATTGGTCTGCTCAACGACCATCGGCACCAGAGCCATGGCGGTATCAACTGGATTTTTCATGTCCGTCCTTTGTCAAACTCTGCCCTTCGCGAAAAACCGCTCCGGAATCACTTCTAACCTTCATACTCCCTACATAGAGTGTCCCTGCCCCGTACTTCAAGACACGAAGCCGCATATCCTTAACGGCTCAACAGCGTTTGCAGGCCTTTCGGGCCGAGGTTGACAGGGCTTTCGGACGGGGCGGCGCCAGCCGGGCCTCTTTCCCTCGCTGCCACCATTTTTTTACTATGGCAGGCAACGACGGCAAAAATCGCCCGCCATGCACAGATATAACTTCTCACCGGCAAGAACTCGTTAGTATTTGCTGCCGATACTGGCCAGCGAATTTCCGGTTCCCGTTGGGGAATGGGCCCATCCGGGCGAAATGGCAGCTCAACAATTCCAGCGGGCATAACGCACCTCGTGCGAGAGAGCCCGCTTTTACCGCATGATGGCGCAGATAGGATTTTGCAATGCTGGATGCAAAGACGAGCACGCTACTGTGGGCGGCGGAAACGTTCACCCTTGCCGTGCTTTTGGGAACGCTGTGGCTGCACCGCCCTTCCCGCCGGCATAATCTCTATTTCGCGGCCGGCTTCCTCGCCACGGGCTTCGGCACTGTCATGGTGGCGTTTCGCGGCGATATTTCCAGTTTTCTGTCCATACAGGTCGGCAATACGCTCGCACTTTCCGCCTTCGGTTTCTGGCTCGCGGGCCTGTTATGCCTGGAGCAGCGGAAACTCGGCGGCTGGATTGCAATTCCGGCGCTGCTGTGGATCGCCGGGATGTTCGTACCATCCGTGCGCGAAGACATGGTCGCCCGCATCCTGCTTTATCATGCCAGCGCCGCCACGGGCTATTTTATGCTCGCCGGTGTCCTTCTGGCCAGCAGGGCGCGTGCAACGCGCAGCCGAAAGGTGCTGGCCGCTATCCTGGTTCTGCAGGCCTTTGCCGGAGCGCTCGTCGCATCCATCGTCATCCCCGCCAATGCCGCAGTTCCCAACGCCATTCCCATGACGTCGGCGCTCTCCATTTCCGGCATGCTCGGCTTCACGGCCATCATCATGATCAGCGCCAAGATCATCATGGAAGATACGGAGATTCGTCTCCACCGGCTCGCCATGACCGATCACCTGACCGGCGTTCTCAACCGGCGCGGCCTGCTGGAGGAGTTCGAGCGTATCAAGAAAAGATCGCCGGCCTCCAGCCGTTACGTGGCGCTGGTGCTGTTCGACATCGACCATTTCAAGAAGATCAACGACAGATACGGCCACCAGTCCGGCGATGCGGTGCTCGTGCATTTCTGTCATATCGCGCAGCGCGCGATTGGCGATCGCGGCCTTTTCGTCAGAATGGGAGGCGAGGAATTCGCTCTGGTTGCCGAAGTGGAAAGCCCTTCCAGCACGGCGACGCTTTCGGAAGCCATCCGCAGCAATCTGCGCCTTTCGAAGATCAGTTCGCGTGGTGAAGCCATCGAGGTGACCACCAGCGTCGGCATATCCGAAGCCATGATCAAGGATGCGGACCTGAGCGTGATGATGACGGAAGCCGACCGCGCGCTCTATGCCGCCAAGAAGGCCGGGCGCAACCGGACGGTCATCCACGTCAATTCGGCCAATGTCGTCGTGCCCGCCTCGGACCGCGACGAAAATCCGATGGATAACAATGCCGACCGCCAGGTCGCGGCGCTGAACCGGATATCCGCCATCGCCAGCCGATGACGATGTAACCACCCAGTGACAGACATAGAGATATCCGGAAGGGATTTCCCTCCCTTCCCAAAGCGCCGCGCGCGGAATAGACCATGGGCATGACAGCGACATTTCCGTTTCTCAAAATCGATCCCGCCACCCGCCGCGTTTCCCTTGATGCCCGCGACCCGGCTTTCTACAACGATCCGAACCCGGTTTATGCGGCCTTGCACGCTGAATGTCCCACCTTCTACTGGGAAGAACAGCGGCAATGGTTTTTCACCGGATACGACCATGTGAGCGCGCTTTTGCGCGACCGCCGCTTCGGACGGCAGATCCTGCATGTGGCAAGCCGCGAAGAGATCGGCCTGGCGGAGCCGCTCGAACATGTGAAGCATTTCGATGCTGCCGAGCAGCATTCGCTTCTGGAGCTCGAGCCGCCGGAGCACACGCGGCTGCGCACGCTCATCAACCGCGCCTTCGTGTCGCGGCATGTCGACAAGATGAAGCCGGAAATCGAGGAACTCGCCAACCGTCTGATCGACGCCTTCGAAAGCAAGGGCGAAACGGAACTGCTCTCCTCCTATGCCGATATCATTCCGGTGACGATGATCGCCCGCATGATCGGCATTCCCGAGGAAATGGGGCCGCAGCTTCTGAAATGGTCGCATGCCTATGTCGGCATGTATATGTTCAAGCGCACGCCGGAAGACGAGCTGCTGGCCGACAGGGCCGCGCGTGAGTTTTCAGACTATGTGCGCAGCGTGATCGCCGAGCGGCGAGCGGAGCCGAAGGACGATCTGCTGAGCCACATGATCCACACGGAACACAAGGGCCAGTACCTCACCGACGACGAACTGATCTCCACGACGATCGTGCTGCTGAATGCCGGGCACGAGGCGACCGTGCACCAGATCGGCAATTCCGTGCGCATCATTCTGGAAAGCGGCATCTCCCCCGAGACGCTGTTTAACGACGATGCCACCACGGAACGGACGGTGGAGGAAACCCTGCGCATCTGCGCGCCGGTGCATATTTTCCAGCGCTGGGTTCTGGAGCCGGTCGAAATCGACGGCGTCGCGTTCAAGCGCGGCGACAAGGTCA
The DNA here is from genome assembly GCF_001526585.1 of Agrobacterium sp. LY4. Classification (NCBI taxonomy): domain Bacteria; kingdom Pseudomonadati; phylum Pseudomonadota; class Alphaproteobacteria; order Hyphomicrobiales; family Rhizobiaceae; genus Agrobacterium; species Agrobacterium sp. LY4. The sequence goes on from NZ_ASYA01000012.1 coordinate 323,477, forward strand.
GCCTCATTCTGGCCGCCGCCAATCTCGATCCGGCAAAATTTTCCGATCCGCTGACCTTCCGGCCGGACCGCAACGAGGGCGCCAACGTCTCCTTCGGCGCCGGCATCCATTTCTGCATCGGCGCGCCGCTGGCAAGGCTGGAGCTCAATCTTGCCCTGCCCCTGCTTTTCAAACGCCTGCCGGGCCTGAAGATCGCCGAGCCACCCAGGGTCAAGGATGTCTATCATTTCCATGGTCTGGAGCGGCTCGATCTCAGCTGGTGAGATTTGGCCGGTAGAGCACTCGCAAGAACCATCCGGTTTCAGAGCCGGATGACATAATCCTTTCGCGTCGTCTCCACCACCTCCCACGTGCCCGTAAAGCCCGGACGCAGGATAACGCGGTCGCCCGGTCTCAGATCGCGCGGCGCACCGCCGTCTTCGGTCAGGATGGAATGGCCTTCGAGAATGTTGAAATATTCCCATTCGTCATAGACCACCCGCCATTTGCCGGGCGTGGACTGCCAGATGCCGGCATAGATGCCGCCGGGAGCTTCCTCGAGATTCCATGTGGTGAATTTGGGATCGCCGGAAATCAGTCTTTCCGGCGCTGGCGCACCGTATTCCAGCTCGGCGATATCATCGAAGGACAGAAAATTCGTCATGACGTCCCCTGTCCGTCAAATATGGTTGGCCATACAGCTTTGCTCAATTGTGGGCGCTTCGTCAAATAGTCTCGGGTGTTCCGGTTGGGCGTTGCCGCCGAGGAAACGAGGCGCCTACTCCATCTTCGTCCAGCCGAAAACCAGCCAGGTGTATTTCGACTTCTTGTCGGGTTCGGCCGTGTACGTCATCTGTATATCGCCGTCCTTCGCGTAAATATCGAGCCGGGGCGCGGTATCCAGCTTCAGCCATAGCGAACTCTTGTCAAAAGACCATGTGCCGCACCAGACGCATGAACCTGAGGGATCGCCGGGTTGATGGAAATTGTAGCGACCGTCCGCCGTGATCTCCAGATAATCAAACGCGGAATAAAATGTCGTCACCGTCTCCTGGAACAATGTCGCATCCGCTTCCTGCCGGGAGGTGGGCGCAGTCTTCATATCGCGCGGCGGGCGGCTGGTCGCACCGGTGAGCTTCCATTTTCCGACAAAGTCCTGCTGCGTCGGGAAATATTCCGCCTCGGCCTTTGCCGGCGAAACCGAAACTACGACCGGTATGTCAGCCACACCCGCGACCCCGATTGCAAGGAGAAGGGTGACAATACGGAGCATTTTCATATGGCGTATCTTTCGCGATGGGACTGAAGGAGCCTGTTCTAGGCGGATTCGGCGCTTTGAGTAAGATGGTCGCGGATGAACGGAAGCAGCGCGCCGCTCAATCTGGCACCGAAGTTTTCTACACAGACCGGTGGAAACCGGCAGCGTACGGGCTCAGTTTCCTGCTGATTTCGCGAGCGCGATGAACAGGAGGATCACCGCAAGAAACTCGATGGGAAGTCGCCAGCGGCTCAATCGGACCCATCTGGCCGCAGCATTGGAAGCGGCCGTTGCGTCCCCGGCCAATCCCGTCTCAAACCGAAGCGCCATTGGGATGAAATATGCAAAAGACCAGATCCGCGCGACAAGGTGCGCGGCGAGTGCGGACCATATCCAGACGCGAATTGCGGGATGAGCCCATGTCAGCCAGACAGCGGGGAGCAAGGCCACCTCAAACAGCCCGTGAGCGGGACCCCAGAAAAGCTTTCGGTTGATCCCGCCCCGTTCAGGCTGGATCAGCATCGGCTGCGAAGGCCACACCCTATCGACAAGAAGCGTCTCATAGATGCCGCCGCCCAGCCCGACGCTCCCAAGAACAGCGGCGACGACAATCGCGTAGAAAACCAGCGGCTCGAACATCTCTCACCTCTTCCAGAAATCGCCGTGACGCCTGCGAGAGCATGGCCAGCACACATTTTCCACTTTTCGACGCTCACAGGCGTAAGCAGCATATTTAACGCTGGCGAAATCACATCCGGCCAATTATCTTGATGACTATTATTTCTTAATTATTGAGATATTCAAATGTCAAGAGATATCCTGGATCGCCGGTTGACCGACGCACTTCGCCAGGCCAGCGCGCAATCATTGCTCATCAGCCAGTCCATCGCGGCAAAGGCTCGGATGAACACCACCGATCTGGAGTGCCTAGACATCCTTCAGATGCAAGGCCAGGCGAGTGCGGGTGAACTTGCAAGATCGACCGGCCTGACGACCGGAGCGGTGACGGCGCTGCTCGACCGGCTGGAGAAGGCCGGCTTCATAAAGCGCTTGCCCGACCCTGCGGATCGTCGGCGCGTGCTGGCAGCGCCTCATCCCGAAAAAATGCGGGAATTGTTTCAGATGTATGCGCCCCTTCAGGAAAAGATGGAGGCGCTCTATGGGGAATATGATGAAGAGCAATTGCAGCTCATCATCGGTTTCATGGAAAAATCATGTGCCATTTCGAAGGACTTCATTGGCACTTTGCAGAAGAAATAAGCTGAATGCAGCCGAGCGAGTGCACCTCGCCGCAACACGCAAATCCGCTGCCGCCGAAAGCACCCTGTTTCCATGGTTTTCCGGCGGCCGCTCAATCACACTTAAATATCATTGGGGGTCACGCGGGCACCAAACTCGCGTGAGCCACCACATCAGACCTTGGCGAGCGATTGCTCGAGATCGGCGATGATGTCCTTGACGTCCTCGATGCCGACCGACAGGCGAACCACATCCGGCCCGGCGCCGGCGGCCGTCTGCTGTTCCGATGTCAGCTGCGCATGGGTGGTGGAGGCCGGGTGGATGACGAGAGAGCGCGTGTCGCCGATATTGGCGAGATGGGAGAAGAGCTGCAGCCCTTCCACCAGCGCCTTGCCGGCCGCATAACCGCCCCTGACGCCGAAGGTGAAGACGGAGCCCGCCCCCTTTGGCGAATAATGCTGCTGGATAGCGTGGTTGTCGCTGTCTTCCAGCCCCGCATAATGCACCCAACCAACCTTGGGATGCGCCTTCAGCCATTTCGCGACGGCGAGCGCATTGTCGGAATGGCGCTGAACGCGCAGCGGCAGCGTCTCGATGCCGGTCAGGATGAGGAAGGCATTGAAGGGTGAGATCGCCGGGCCGAGGTCACGCAAGCCCAGCACACGGCAGGCGATGGCGAAGGCGAAATTGCCGAAGGTCTGGTGCAGCACGACGCCGGAATATTCCGGCCGGGGCTGTGACAACGCCGGATATCTGTCTGTCGCGGACCAGTCGAAGGTTCCGCCGTCAACGATGATGCCACCCATGGAGTTGCCGTGGCCGCCGAGGAATTTCGTCAGCGAATGCAGCACGATATCCGCGCCATGTTCCAGCGGCCGCAGCAGATAGGGGCTCGCCATGGTATTGTCGACGATCAGCGGCAGACCGTGCCGGTGGGCGACCTCGGCGATTGCGGCGATATCCACGAAAGTACCGCCCGGATTGGCAAGGCTTTCGATGAAGACGGCACGGGTGCGCTCATCGATCTGCGCCTCGAAGCTGGCCGGATCGGTGGCGTCGGCCCAGCGGACCTGCCAGTCGAAGCCCTTGAAGGCATGGCCGAACTGGTTGATCGAGCCGCCATAGAGCTGGCGGGCGGCGACGAAATTGTCGCCGGATTGCAGCAGCGTATGGAAGACCAGCAATTGCGCGGCATGGCCGGACGCGACGGCAAGCGCGGCCGTGCCGCCCTCCAGTGCTGCCACGCGCTCTTCCAGAACCGCCTGAGTGGGGTTCATGATGCGGGTGTAGATATTGCCGAACTCTTTTAATCCGAACAGGGCGGCGGCGTGATCGGCGTCGCGGAAAGCATAGGCCGTGGTCTGATAAATGGGTGTGGCACGCGCGCCGGTGGTCGGATTCGGTTGCGCGCCCGCATGAACGGCCAGCGTCGAAAACCCGGGATTGCTGCTCGGCATGATGTTTCCTCCAATTGGAATTTCGGAGGGATCATAATGCCTTGCCGCCAAATGATAAGTCCGATCCGTACCAACTATCGCACAATATTGAGACGCGGATACTCAATTGCAGGACAACGATCCATCACGACTTCCATACCGTAGGCTTCCGCCTTGGCGGCGGCATTGTCATCGCGAACGGAAGCTGGCCCCAGATTACCGATGGCCGCTCCGGCAGCAATATCGCCTCCTCGACGATTGCCGACAAATATTCCGGCGCCCGGAAAACATCGATCATGTCCACCGGCTCGGGAATATCGGCGAGTTTGGCATAGACCTTCTGCCCCAGTATCTCCTTGCCTGCCTGGCCGGGATTGACCGGAAACACACGATACCCCCTGGACAGCAGGAAGCGCATCACGCCGTGGCTCGGCCTGTCCGGGTTGGGCGAAGCACCGAGCAGGGCGATGGTTTTGACATCCGTCAGAATTTTTCTGAGGTAGTCGGGCTCGTAACTATCATGCTGCATGTCAACTTATCCCTTCTGGAGCGTCGCATGGTTTGAAGAATACCACTGCAGCTGCGCCATTCGAAAGCGCCGCGAGCATAGCGTCTCCTGCATAATTCCACCGACACATTCCTGACGCTACCGGTTGCGTCCGCCCTTCCACCTAGGAAGGTTCTTCGCTCTCTTGAACCCCTGCCCGGCTGAAAAATTGCAGCTACGGCAGAAACCCCGCCGCGCAGTGGCACGTTTTCGCCCACGCAAAATGATTTCACCAAACGCCGGAATGCCGGTTGTACTGACTATTTTTGTCCAGTTTTCAAAATGACGCGAATTGCCGCAAATAGGGGCCCAAACAACATTAGCGTGCAATTCATGCGCTCTTCGTCTCCTGTTTGTTTTCATTCCGTTCACAGGAAAATTAGAGACATCTAATTTTCAGAAAGTTATTCTGTAAATCAATCTATACACAAATCTGCAACGTTACAGTTGCCAATTCGTGAAAGATATGAAATTTCTTTTCATGCACGCCTTTGCCCGATTGATACACCTTGCGCCCGAAGCGCCATGGCGCACTGGGCGCCAATATTTGACAAATTTGGTAGTATTTTTAGCGAAAATTCGTCGTGAGGCGAAACCATAAGCTGTGCGTCGGACGCTCATGCGTCCATCTGACGGATGAAATCATGAGCAGAACGCCATATCGCCCCTGCGCAAAATCATTCCCCGGCGCCATGACATGCACAAAGCATAAATTTTACGCGCGTTGCAGTATCTGCTGCGATCACAGGCCGTTTGCGGGCGGTTCCACGGGCGCAAAACGCTCGCTCGAATGATCGGGAGAGGCATATCGCCTCGCCGAAAATCGATTCCGGTTTTCAAGCCGATGCTGTAGGTTGCCCAAAGTAGCCCGCGAGCGAGTCTCTATTGTGACATTTGACATTCTTCTTCTGGTGCTCCTGGGCGCGATACTGCATGCCGGATGGAATGCGCTGGTCAAGGCCGGATCCGACAAATCGCTGGACGCCTCGCTGATCGCGGCGGGCGCTGCGGCCTGTTCGCTGCCGTTTCTGCCTTTCCTGCCATTTCCCGCGCCGGTCGCCATTCCTTTCCTGATCGCTTCGGCCGTTCTGCAATTCGCCTATTTCCGGCTTGTCGCCGCCGCCTATACGATCGGCGACATCGGCCTTGTTTATCCCGTCATGCGCGGCGTGGCGCCCCTGATCGTCGCGGCGACGAGCAGCCTGTTCCTCAGCGAGATTTTAAGCCCGCTGGCCCTTGCCGGCATCGCCGTCATCTCCGGCGGCATCCTGACGCTCGCTTTCGAGGCGCGGCGCGGTGGCGGAAAGGCGATCATGGTCGCCCTGCTCAACGCCTTCGTGATCGCATCCTACACCTTCGTCGACGGTGTCGGCGCAAGGCTTTCCGGCAACGCCATCTCCTATACGCTGTGGATGTCGCTTCTGCCGCCCGTGCTGCTTTTCGGCTTCGCCTTCTACCAGCGCGGTGTAGGCCCGGTCGCGAACCATGTCCGGCGCAAATGGTGGCGCGGCCTGATCGGCGGCGGCGGCTCCATTCTTTCTTACGGGCTGGCGCTCTACGCCATGACCAAGGCGCCCGTCGCCGTCGTCGCGGCGCTCCGGGAAACCTCCATTCTCTTTGCGCTGGTGATCTCCGTGGTGATCCTGAAAGAACGCGCCAGCATCTGGCGTTATCTTGCCGGAGGCATCATTGCAGCGGGCGTTCTGGTGATGCGACTGGGGTAAAACGGGACCGTTCGATGAGGTAAAATAATACCCCATTATCAAGCCATTGTTTTTGCTATCTTATTTTTACGACCTCTAGAATCCGTCATATTGACGCTTTCGCTCGCGCACCGTATAAGCGCGCCAGATCGGATTCCAGCCGGAATAGGGTCATTTGCGGTTGCCTTTGATGGCAACCAAACCAAGCAACAAGAAACGCCCGTATGCTCTTATTTAAAAGAGGATGCTGGGTCCACGTTAGAAAGTGAAATCCATGTCTACTTTCGTTCAGAAGCCTGCTGAGGTGGAGAAGAAGTGGGTCATCATCGACGCCGAAGGCCTCGTTGTTGGTCGCCTCGCCACCATCGTTGCAACCCGCCTGCGCGGCAAGCACAAGGCTACCTACACCCCCCACGTTGATGATGGCGACAACGTCATCGTTATCAACGCGGAAAAGGTTGCCTTCACCGGCAACAAGTACTCCGACAAGAAGTACTACTGGCACACCGGTCACCCGGGTGGCATCAAGGAGCGTACGGCTCGCCAGATCATCGAAGGCCGCTTCCCGGAGCGCGTCGTTGAAAAGGCCATCGAGCGCATGATCCCGCGCGGCCCGCTCGGCCGTCGCCAGATGAAGAACCTGCGCGTTTACGCCGGCTCGAACCATCCGCACGAAGCACAGCAGCCCACCGTTCTCGACGTGGCCGCGCTTAACAAGAAGAACGTAAGGAGCGCCTGATAATGGCCGATCTTTCCTCTCTGAAAGACCTCGCCCCGGCATCGGAAGCTTCGGCTCCCGTGCATGTCCGCAAGGTTGACACCCTCGGCCGCTCCTACGCGACCGGCAAGCGCAAGAACGCCGTAGCCCGCGTATGGGTCAAGGCCGGTTCTGGCAAGATCATCATCAACGGCCGCGATTTCACCACGTATTTCGCACGTCCGGTTCTGCAGATGATCCTTCAGCAGCCGATCGTCGCCGCTGCCCGCACGGGTCAGTTCGACATCATCGCCACCGTTGCCGGTGGTGGTCTGTCCGGTCAGGCCGGCGCCGTTCGTCACGGTCTGTCCAAGGCCCTCACCTACTTCGAACCGGGCCTGCGCTCCGTTCTGAAGAAGGGTGGCTTCCTGACCCGCGACAGCCGCGTTGTCGAGCGTAAGAAGTACGGTAAGGCCAAGGCCCGCCGTTCGTTCCAGTTCTCGAAGCGCTAATCGCTTCTCAGAACGGTTCGTTCAGAACTTCGAAAGGCGGGGCTTCGGCTCCGCCTTTTTTTATTTTGTCCCCCGACGACATCTTGAATTATTCCCTCAAGGGAATAATATTGTCTCATGAATTATGTCGTCGAGTATACGGACGAATTCGGAACATGGTGGGAAACGCTTGAAGAAAGCGAACACATCAGCATCGACGCTCATGTTCAGAAACTGGAAGAACGCGGCCCTCGACTGCCGTTCCCCTATTCGAGCGGCATTTATGGATCGCGTCACGCGCATATGCGCGAATTGCGAATCCAAAGTAGCGGAAAGCCGTTGCGGATTTTTTATGCCTTCGATCCCCGTCGAATGGCGATCCTCTTGATTGGCGGCGACAAGACGGGAGACAAACGGTTTTATGACCGCATGATACCGATTGCCGACGACCTTTATGACGAGCATCTGGCCGAGCTTGAAAAGGAGAAACACAATGAGCGGTAGGCACAGTTTTGCGCGGTTGCGCAACCGGATGTCGGACGACGCGCGTGTTAAGTCGAAAGCCGAAGCAGATCGTCTGGAAGAAGAAATGAACCTTGCGGATGTTCGCAGGGCGCTGAAACTCTCGCAGGACGAAATAGCGCAGGCACTGGATATCGGCCAAAGCTCCGTCGCAAAACTGGAAAAGCGCGCTGATATGTATGTTGGGACCTTACGCCGGTTCATCGAGGCGATGGGCGGCGAACTTGAAATCGTCGCGCGCTTCGACGGCCGCGCGATCAAAATTCGCAACTTCGCCGATCTTGCAGAAAAGGCGGATAAATAATGCCCAACAAAACCATCGACCATGCCTTCACCGCAACGACGCTAACATCGGCCGCCACCGACCCGACCCATGCGGGCGTCCTCTCCTTCATGCGGCGCAAATATACCAAGAACCTCAAGGGCGTATCGACGGCCATCTGGGGCATTCCCTTCGATGCGGCCACCTCCAACCGGCCGGGCGCCCGTTTCGGGCCGCAGGCGATCCGCCGCGCCTCGGCCATCTTCGACAACGATCCGCAATATCCCTTCGCGCGCGATCTCTTCGCCCATATGCCGACCATCGACTATGGCGACTGTCTGCTCGACTATGGCAATCACTGGAAAACGCCTGATACGATCGAAAAGGAAGCGCGCCGGATCATCTCCAAGACGGATTACCTGCTGACGCTCGGCGGCGATCACTTCATTACCTGGCCGCTTTTGAAAGCGCATGTGGCCAAGCATGGGCCGCTGGCGCTGGTGCAGTTCGATGCGCATCAGGACACCTGGTTCGATGACGGCAAGCGCATCGACCACGGCTCCTTCGTGGCCCGCGCCGTGCGCGATGGCCTGATTGATCCTGACCGGTCCATCCAGATCGGCATCCGCACCCATGCGCCTGACGATTTCGGCATTCGCATCCTCCACGGTTACGAGGTGGAGGAGATGCGGGCGGGCGATATCGCCTCGCTGATCGTCAAGCACACGGCCAGCATGCCCACCTATCTGACCTTCGATATCGATTGCCTTGATCCCGCCTTTGCGCCGGGAACCGGCACGCCGGTGGCCGGCGGGCCGACCAGTGCCAAAATTCTCTCCGTTCTGCGCGGGCTTGGCCAGCTCGATATTCGCGGCTCGGACGTGGTGGAGGTGGCGCCCGCTTACGACCATGCCGACATTACCGCCATTGCCGGAGCCACCGTTGCAATGTATATGCTTGGCCTGCGTGCCGAACGGCTGGCCAAGGCCGGCTGACAACACGGCCACAACTTAGAAAACTGATTCCGATTACCCTCGCAACCCTTTGAAAAGTCAGGACAAGGACATGACAGCGAAGATCTTCATCGATGGCGAACACGGCACCACGGGTCTGCAGATCCGCACGCGCCTTGCCGGTCGCCGCGATATTGAGCTGCTGTCCATACCCGAGGCCGAGCGCCGCAATGCGGCGATGCGCGAGGATATGCTCAACAATGCCGACATTTCGATCCTCTGCCTGCCGGACGATGCTTCCCGGGAAGCGGTCTCGATGGTGGCCGGCAATAACAATGTCCGCATCATCGATACCTCGACCGCCTATCGCGTCCATCAGGACTGGGCCTATGGCTTTGCCGAAATGGATAAGGAACAGGGCGAGAAGGTTCGTTCCGCCCGTCTCGTCGCCAATCCGGGCTGCTACCCGACCGGCGCGATCGCGCTTCTGCGCCCGCTGCGCGCCGCAGGCCTCCTGCCGGACGGTTACCCGGTCAGCGTCAATGCGGTTTCCGGCTACACCGGCGGCGGCAAGCAGATGATCGCGCAGATGGAAGACCAGAGCCGCGATGACGCGATCAGCGCCAATAATTTCCTTTATGGCCTGACGCTCAAGCACAAGCATGTGCCGGAGATGACCATTCATGGCCAGCTCGACCGCGCACCGTTGTTTTCGCCCTCCGTCGGTCGTTTCCCGCAGGGCATGATCGTGCAGGTGCCGCTGTTTGCCGCCGACCTCAAGGAAGGCGCGACCGTCGAAACGATCCATGCGGCGCTGACCACCCACTATGCGGGACAGGACATCGTCAACGTGGTGCCGCTTGCCGAAAGCAAGGGGCTTGCGCGCATCGACGCCGAGGAACTGGCAGGCAAGGACACGATGAAGCTCTTCGTCTTCGGTACGCCGGGCGGCGAACACATCAACCTCGTCGCGCTGCTCGACAATCTCGGCAAGGGTGCATCCGGTGCTGCTGTGCAAAACATGGAGCTGATGCTCTCCGCATGAGACTTTTCTCATGACGATTGCCCCGCCCTCTTTTCCGGCCTCGTGGAATATCGAGGCCGCGAAACCTATTGCCGATACGCCGGCCGGGGTGGTTTACGAGCTTACGCGCGGCGACGGTTCCCTTGCCGTCGCCAAGGTTCTGAAAAAGAAAGTGCTGGAAGACAGCCTTCGCGGCGCGGATTTCATCGCATGGCGCTCCGGCATCGGCTGCGTGGAGCTGCTCGACCGCTCCGACGATATTCTGCTGATGGAACATGCCGGTACGGAGACCCTGCGCGACGTGCTGTTTCGCGACGGCAACGACAATGCCACCACGGAAATCGCCGCCGATGTCCTGCTCAAATATCATCAGCCATCGCAGCAACCGCCGCCTTCAAGCCTGCTGACACTGCCGCTCTATTTCGAGAGCCTGTTCCACAAGGCCGAACAGGACCGTACCGACGGCGTGGACAGCCCCTATATCGAGGCGGCCACGCTGGCGCAGGCACAGATCGACCGGCAGCGGGATGTGAAGCCGCTGCACGGCGATCTGCATCACGAGAACATCATGCACAGTGAACGCGGCTGGATCATCATCGACCCGGCCGGCCTGATCGGCGATGCGGCGCTCGATGTCGCCAACATGTTCTCCAATCCGCTCGACCGTTTCGACCTCACCCGCAGCGAGGCGCGCATCGCCTCCATGGCGGCGATTTTTGCGAAGGCGCTGCAACGGGACGAACGGCTATTGCTGCAATATGCGTTCGCCTATGGCTGCCTTTCTGCCGCGTGGCATGAAGAGGACGGCAATGCGGAGGAACGCGACAACGAACTCGCCGTCGCGGCCACCATCAAAACGGTGCTCGGGCAGTTCTAAACCGCTTCAATCCCTAACTTCGACCGCAACGGGCGCCGGATATTCGCCGATGAAACCGCGCCAGTGGGCGACGGCGAAACCGAGCACGATCAGCGCCATGCCCTGATGAGCGAGCGCGACGTGAATATCCACATGCATCAAAAGCGTGGTGATGCCGAGCGCCGCCTGAATGGAGACGAGCACGAAGAACAGCACCGCGCGGCGGGCATGCGGTGTATTAGGCAAGGCACGCGCCATAGACACCATATGCCACAGCGTGGCGGCAAACAGCGTGTAGGCGCCGAGGCGGTGAACGAATTGCACCGTCTTGGGGTTCTCGAAGAGGTTGATCCACCAGGGCTGTTGCAGGAAGAGATCGCCCGGCACCAGCGAGCCATCCATCAGCGGCCAGGTATTATAGGAAAGGCCGGCATTCAGCCCCGCCACCAATGCGCCGAGATAGATCTGGAAGAGACAGAGCACCGTCAGCAGCGCGGCAAAACCCCTGCCCGTCTTTTCGTCGGCGGCCTCGGGGGAATGATGCGACAGCCCGCGCAAAATCCACATGCAGCCCGCAAAGATGAGGCAGGCGATGGTCAGATGTGTGGCAAGGCGATATTGCGAGACATCCGTTCGGTTGACGAGGCCGGAAGAGACCATCCACCAGCCGATGAAGCCCTGAAAGCCGCCAAGCGCCAGAAGGCCGACCAGCGGCAGGCGCAGGCGCTTTTCGACGCGGCCGGTGAGCCAGAAGAAGGCGAGCGGCAAAGCAAAGATGACGCCGATGGTGCGGGCAAGCAGGCGATGCGCCCATTCCCACCAGAAAATCGTCTTGAACTCATCTAGCGACATGCCCTTGTTGATTTCCTGATATTGGGGAATGCGCTTGTAGAGCTGGAACTCCTCTTCCCATTCGGCGACGGAAAGCGGCGGAATGGCGCCGTGGATCGGCTTCCATTCGGTAATCGACAGGCCGGATTCGGTAAGCCGCGTGGCGCCGCCGACGAGGACCAGACAGAAGAGCGTGAAGAGCACGACGCGCAGCCAGATGCGCAGCAGGCGGCGGTCCCTCTCCTGTTTCTGCAGGGCAGCCTCCACCACCATTTCCGCAGAACCATTTGCCATCGTCATGCCGCTCGAACGCATCTTTCAGGTCTCCCTCATACAGTCATGTTGATTAGCCCCAACCCGCACCACAAAACAAGGCCTCAGGGTTTGCGGCATGCGGTCGCGGCGCTATAGTCCCGCACAGATACTCAATGACGGAAGACTTCATGCACCCTCGCCTCAGATCGCTTATCGGCACCATCGTCATCATCTGCCTCGTCGTCGTTTACGCCGTGGTGGCGACGGCCATCGCATCGGCGGCGCTGGCGCAATCGCCCTGGTGGGTGCATCTCGCGTATTTCGTGCTGACCGGAATCCTGTGGGTTCTGCCGGCGATGCTGATCATCAAATGGATGGCCGGACCCAAAAAGCAGGGTTAAGCGCCGACCACTGCATGACACCCTGAGGTCGCAATTTTATAAACCGATTGTTTGCCGCTCAGCGATATAGTCCGACCGAAACAACCGGAGAGAGTGGATGGCGGCTGAGGGGCCGGTCTTCATCAGCGACGAGCAAGCGCCGACCGCCGTGCAAAACGAGCGGCGGGGTGCTGATCGTCTGTTGATCGATCTGGTCGATGACGCCTCCACCATCCGTGCCGACTGGGAGCGGCTGGAAAACGACCCGCTCAATTCATTGCATCAGGGTTTCGGCTGGTGCTCCATCTGGGCGCAGACGCAGGATAGCGCGCTCCTGACGCTTCGCGGCCGGCAGGGCGGCAAGACGATCTTTCTGTTGCCGCTCGAAATCGTACTGGAAGGCGGCATCCGCAAAGCGCGTTTTCCGGGCGGCCGTTTCAACAATATCAATACGGGGCTTTTCGACCCCTCCTTTGCCGAACAGGCCGGACAGGAAATCGCAGCGGCGATTGCCCGCGAAGCGCGGAAGCTGCTGCATGGCCGGGCCGATATTCTGGCTTTGCAGAACATACCGCTGACGTGGCGCGACAGGACCAATCCCCTCTCGCATCTTGCTTCCGTCGAAAACCAGAATCCGGCCTTCCAGCTTCCCCTGTTCGAAAGTTTCGAGGCCACGCTTCGACAGGTCAATGCCAAGAGGCGACGGAAGAAATTCCGCATCCAGAGCCGAAGGGCCGAGGAAATGGGCGGTTACAGCCATGTGATCGCACGGTCGCCACAGGAAAAATGCGAATTGTTGCAGGCATTTTTCCGCCAGAAGGCCGCCCGTTTCGCCTCGCAGGGCATTCCGGATGTGTTTCGGGATCAATCGGTGCGGGATTTCTTCTACGATCTGGCCAATTTTCCCGAGACGGGCACGGATAGTCTGCTGGAATTGCATGCCATTCGCCTGCATGGCGAAAGCGAGGGCGTCATCGCCGCGATAGCCGGCCTTTCGCGCAAGCAGGATCACATCATCTGCCAGTTCGGTTCGATCGATGAATCCGTTTCGGAACTCAGCCCCGGTGAATTGCTGTTCTGGTTGATGATCGAAAGGGCATGCCGCGAAAAGGCGGCAATCTTCGATTTCGGCGTCGGCGACCAGCTCTACAAACGCAGCTGGTGCCCGCTTTTCACCGTGCAGCACGATATATTCCTGCCGGTGACGCTGAAGGGTCGTGTTGCGGCCTCGGCCTATGTCGCCATCGCCCGGACGAAGAGCCTGATCAAATCCAATCCGGCGCTTTATGCGCTCATTCAGCGTTTTCGCGCCGGACGCTCGAAGATGGACACTGCCACCGACTGAGCAGGGTTTTGCCGCACCTCAGGCCGCGCTCAGATGGTCCGGCTTGCGCATGCCGGTCATCGGCAATGCCTGTTCATAGCCCTCAGCAACCAGTTCACCGAGCGTCTTTTCCAACAATTCGCTATCCTTGCCGGGAACCGAGACGATGATTTCCGCCGGCAGGTTGCGCAGCATTTTCCCGAGGCTAGAAATCTGCACCGCGCCGCATTCGACGAGGACGGTATCATAAGCGTCGGAGAGTGCGCCGAGGATCATCGTCAGACGGTCTATCGCGCGCATGGCCTCGCGCGGCTGCGCATTGCCGCGCGGCACGATATGGGCGTCGGACAGGCGGTCGCCGTGAATGGTTTCACCGAAGGCGGCCGCGCCCGCCAGAAGATCCATGACACCGGGAAGCCCGGCTTCCGGCGCCATCAACCGCGTCGGACAGGCTGACGCCGTCATGTCGACGAGAACGACCGAACGGCCCATTTCGGACAAAGCGCGCGCCAGCATCACGGACGTGGTCGAACCGCTATCACCGGCCGGCGACACGATTGCGGCGACCGGTTTGGCAAGGCGGGTGGCGAGGAAACCTGCGACCGCGTCGATGGAGAAATCGTCATCCGTATCGACTTCCTCCTCCATTGCCTCCTCTTTCGCAGCCGCGACATCTTCCACCGGCAAGGCAGGCATGGCAGCAGCAGCGGCGACGGCCGGTAGATGCCGTTCTTCTTCTTCGGCAACGGGCTGGTATGCCGCGACCGGCATGGCCCGAGCAGCGGGCTGTATGGTTTCATGGCGCGCGGCTACAGACTGTTCCGGCACGTCCGTGGTCTTATCCGGATCGGCTGGAGCACGCGAAGGAGAAGGCGGATCGGAGAGCGGCGGAACCTGATTCCTGCCCATCGGCTTCAAAGCCCGACCGGTGAAAAGTTCCACCAGCATGACGACGATGCAGGACAGCAGAAACGCCGCCAGCGTCACGACGATGGTGATGGCGCCCGTCTTCGGGAAATAGGGTTCGCGCGGCTCCACCGCCGTCGAGATGACGCGCGCATCGGCCGGCGTGGAATCCACCGAGCCGGCGCGCGATGTCGCTTCGCGGTAACGGGCAAGATAGGTTTCCAGAAGCTGCCTTTGCGCCGAGGCTTCCCGCTCCAGATCGTTGAGGCCCACCTGCTGTTCGCCCGCACGCACGCTTTCCGATTTCAGCATGTTCAGCTGCTGGACCAGCTGCCGTTCCCGCAGGCGCGAAACATTGGCCTCGTTTTCGAGACTTGCCAGCACCTTGCGGGTCTCTTCCTGAATCTGCCGCTGTATGCCGTCGAGCTGGTTGCGCAGCGCGCGGATGCGCGGATGGCCTTCCAGCAGCGAGGACGAGAGATCGGAAATCTGGCTGCGGATCGTCGTTTCGTTTTCCTTCAGCCTCTGGATCGTCGGGGAACCGACGACATCGGGAAAAGTATCGAGCGGGCGGCCGCTTGCAAGCGCGCTGCGCACGCCTTCCGCCCGCGCCTCCGCATTGGCGCGCTCTCCGCGGATACGGCCAAGTTCGGTGGAGATATCGCCGAGCTGGCGGGTGGCGAGCGTTTCGCCCTGCCCCGCCGAGAGAAGATCGGAGGAGGCGCGGTAATCCGCGACCTTCCTGTCGGCCTCGCGCACCTTTTCGCGCAGATTGGCGATTTCCGGCTCCAGCCAGCGCGCCGCTTCCGTGCTTGTATCCAGCTTCGCGCCGCTTTGTAGCGCAATATAGGCCTTCATCATCTCATTTGGGATGGCGGCGGCGAGTTTCGGATCCTGCGAGGAAAATTCGACCGTGATGACGCGCGAGCTTTCGACCTGATAGACCTGCAGTTTTTCCCGGAAGGCCTTCAGCACCCGCTCTTCGGGCAGCACCTGAAGCGGGTCCTTCTTGACGCCGACGGCGACCAGGAGCTGCGAGATGAGCGAAGGATGGGCCTCCGGATCGAACTCATCCAGCTCGTAAAGCTTCATGTCTTTGGCTACCTGCTTGATGAGGTCGACCGATTGCAGGATCTGCACCTGGCTGGAAACGGTCAATTCATCGAGCACGGGTTCGGCGGGCGCATTGGACTGCTGCGAGGCGCCGAAGGAGGCCGCGCGGGATTCGATGAGCACGCGCGCCTCACCCTTGTAGGCGGGCGACATCATGCTTGAAATCACGAAGGCGGCGCCTCCCGCCAGAAGCGTGATTGCCGCGATCCGGCCCTTGCGCTGCCATATGGCCGCGACAAGCTGCGCAAGATCGATATCCACATCCCTGTCGTCAATGCGATCGCCGTTCATGCGGGCTCCGTAACCGAGACAAACCTCGGGCGCTCAAATATAGATGGTCAATTTTCGCGAAGTTTAAGTCTTGCCGGTAACACAACAGTTAATCCCGGCGAATCCAACGAAATAAAGCCGATATTATCACCGCTCGCGCTGCTCGTTTACCGCACATTAACCCTAACAGAACGATAAGAATGATCAAAGTTCGACTCGGAGCCAGATGAGATGCCGCTCGCCGGATCACGACATGTCACCGCACTGACGCTCGCCGTTCTGACGGCCCTTTCCGGCTGCGCGGCATATCAACCCGCGCCGAGGTCCTTCAATGAGGCTGCCCTGCAGCCCTATCATGTCGATAGCGGCGACAGGCTGCGCATCAACGTGTTCGAGCAGACCGGGCTGACCAATACCTATACGGTCGATCAGGCCGGCTATGTTGCCTTCCCGCTCGTCGGCCAGGTTCCGGCACGCGGCAAGACCCTGCCGCAGCTCGAAGCCGCCATCGCCGCCAAACTGCGCCAGGGTTATCTTCGCGATCCGGACGTGACGATCGAGATCGACCGCTATCGCCCGGTCTTCATCATGGGCGAAGTCGGTCGCCCCGGCCAATATTCCTATGTGCCGGGCATGACCGTGCAAAACGCCATCGCCATTGCCGGCGGCTTCACCTCGCGCGCCAATCAGGCCGATGTCGACATTACCCGCAAGATCAATGCCGAGGTGATGACCGGCCGGATCGGGATCACCGCGCCCATTCTGGCCGGCGATACCGTCTATGTGCGTGAACGCTTCTTCTGAAAACGGAGTGGCGAACGTGTCGGATGACGGCCCTCCCCTGCGCATCATTCACTGCTTCCGCTCCCCGGTGGGCGGTGTCTTCCGCCATGTGCGCGACCTCATCGAAGAACATGTGAAACAGGGCCACAAGGTCGGCATCGTCTGCGACAGCTCCACCGGCGGCGCGCATGAGGAACGGCTTTTCGCACAGATCACCCCGATGCTGGAGCTTGGCCTCACCCGGCTGCCCATCCGGCGGTCCATCAGCCCCGGCGATCTGCTGGCGCTCTATAAGTCATACAAACACATCAAAAGTTTGCGGCCGGACATTCTGCACGGGCACAGCGCCAAGGGTGGCGCTCTTGCCCGGCTGATCGGCTCACTCCTGCGGGCGAACAGGTATCGCGTAGCCCGCCTCTATTCACCGCATGGCGGCAGCCTGCATTACGCCAGAAACAGCCTCAAGGGGCAGCTTTTCCTGCGGCTGGAGCGGTTTCAGGAGCATTTCACCGATGCGCTCTGTTTCGTCTGCAATTTCGAGCAGGCGACTTACGAGGCCAAGGTCGGCAGGCCGCGCACTCGAACCGCGATGATCTATAACGGCGTGCAGGAAAGCGAGTTCGAAACCGTACCCGCCCGCGAAGATGCGGCCCGTTTTCTCTATATCGGCATGTTGCGCGACCTAAAGGGACCGGATGTCTTCATCAGGGCATTTGCAAAAATGGAACGCAGCATCGGCCAGCCGATGACCGGCGTGATCGTCGGCGACGGACCTGACAGGCACAAATATGCGGTGATGATCGACAAGGCAGGGCTTTCCCGACGGATTTCCATGCATGCGGCCATGCCCGCCAGGCAGGCCTTCGAACTGGCAACGACAGTGGTGGTGCCGT
Organism: Agrobacterium sp. LY4; assembly: GCF_001526585.1. Classification (NCBI taxonomy): domain Bacteria; kingdom Pseudomonadati; phylum Pseudomonadota; class Alphaproteobacteria; order Hyphomicrobiales; family Rhizobiaceae; genus Agrobacterium; species Agrobacterium sp. LY4. The sequence goes on from NZ_ASYA01000012.1 coordinate 341,199, forward strand.
CACGCGCCGAAGCCATGCCCTATATCGTGCTCGAAGCGCTTGCGGCGGGAAAAACGGTCATTGCCTCGCATGTCGGCGGCATTCCCGAAGTCCTTGGAGAAGACAGCGAGGCGCTCGTACCGGCTGGCGACGCCGATGCGCTGGCGCGGATCATGGTCAAGGATGCCGAGGATGCCGGCTGGGCGCAGCGGATCATGCCTCGCCCGGACAGCTTCAAGGCGAAATTTTCAACCCCGGTCATGGCGGATGAGATGATGAAACTCTATCGCGACCTGTTATCGACCTAATAGTCATTTCAAAAACACGATTTTTAATTGTATATTCCGGCCGTCCTGTAGAAACTCATCATAAACGTTTCTTAGCATGTTTCGGCTAGTTTTCTGCTCGTAGAGCGCGCGTGTCCATTCGGATGCACAAAGGGCGCTCTACCACTTTGAGGTTGCGCATCGTTCCGGTCGAAAATCCAATGCGATTTTAAGGCCGATGCGCTGGAGGGTGCGGACCAAGGCAATGACCAAGACTGACAAGGACAGACTGCAATTCGATCTGGCGTCATTGCGCAAGAAACTCTCCGACCATGAAGCCGGCGGGGCTTCGGCCTCCGAAACCGTCGTTCTCAATCCGCTTGCACGGCAGATCGCCAACCAGCTTCGCGCCGGCAACCATTCGCCCAACATGGTGATCGGGCAATTGCGGCTTCTGGAATTCACGATGCTCGTCGTCATCGCCGCCATCGTCAACGGCATCGCAGCCGATCGCGGTCTCGAAACCTTTCTGTCGGTTTTCGGCGGCGGCGTGCTGGGGGCGGCGCTCTGCGTGTTCCTATTGCAGGCCGGTGACTGCTATCAGCTTCCGACACTGCGCACGCCGCTGAAGATGTTCGCGCGCATTCAGGGAGCAGTGTGCCTCTCCTTCGTGGGAATTGCCTGTTTCCTTCTCCTCTTCTTTCCCGATGCGCTGCATTCCTGGCAGGCCTTCGGCATCTGGTATGCAACGGGTGCGGTCGCAATCTTCGCCGGGCGGCTGATCCTCGGCTTCGCCATTCGCCACTGGGGCCGCAACGGCGTCATGGAACGCCGTGCCGTCATCGTCGGCGGCGGCGATACCGCCAAGGACCTTATCCGCTCGCTGGAGCAGCAGTCCGATAACGATATCCGCATCTGCGGTATCTTCGATGACCGGAAAAGCGCCCGTTCTCCCGAGGTTGTCGCCGGCTATCCCAAGCTCGGAACCTTTGCGGAGCTGGTGGAATTTGCCCGCCTGACGAAGCTGGACATGCTGATCATCGCCCTGCCGCTCAGCGCCGAGGCGCGCATTCTCCAGCTTCTGCGCAAGCTGTGGGTGCTGCCGGTCGATATCCGCATCGCGGCACATGCCAATAAATTGCGTTTCCGCCCCCGCGCCTATTCCCATGTCGGCAAGGTGCCGATGCTCGATGTGTTCGACAAGCCGATCCGCGACTGGGATTCGGTGGCGAAACGGGTGTTCGACATCACCTTCAGCCTCATCGGCATCGCCCTTTTATGGCCGGTGATGGTGGGCGCGGGAATTGCCGTGAAAACAACCTCGAAAGGCCCGGTCCTTTTCAAGCAGAAGCGCCACGGCTTCAACAATGAGACGATCAACGTCTGGAAGTTCCGATCCATGTATACGGAACTCAGCGATCCGACCGCGAAAAAGGCCGTGACGAAGAACGACCCGCGCGTCACGCCCGTCGGCCGCTTCCTGCGCAAATCCTCGATGGACGAGCTGCCGCAGCTTTTCAACGTTCTTTATGGCGACCTTTCGCTGGTCGGGCCGCGTCCGCATGCCGTTCATGCCCAGACGGGCAACCTGAAATATACCGAGGTGGTGGAGCACTATTTCGCGCGCCACAAGGTCAAGCCCGGTGTTACCGGCTGGGCGCAGATCAACGGCTGGCGCGGCGAGATCGACCATGGCGACAAGATCAAGTTCCGCACCGAATACGATCTCTATTACATCGAGAACTGGTCGCTGTTCCTCGATCTGAAAATCCTGTTCCTCACGCCGATACGGCTGCTGAAATCGGAAAACGCCTATTGACCCACACCGGCTACCAGCACGCACCGGATTTCGACGCGCCGCTGGCCGCCATGCGGCTCGTCGGCTCGTTCTTCATCGCATTCGGCGTGTTCCTTTCCGGTTTCGTCATTTCCGAGCCGGCGCCCTATGAGCTGATGATGGTGGGACAGGTGGCCCTGTGGTTCCTGCTCGGCCTTCGCCTTTCGCGCACCGTCATCCTGCTTCTGTGCCTGCTGCTTGCCTTCAATGTCGGCGGTTATCTTTCGCTCACCACCATGGCCGATCTGGATGAGGGACCGCTTTATCTCGCCGTCTCGACCTTTCTGGCGCTGACCTCGGTTTTTTATGCGGCGATCATAGAGGACAAATACCAGCGGCTGCTTTTGATTTTCCGGGCCTGGCTTGCGGCGGCGCTGATTACCGCCCTGCTCGGCATCATCGGATATTTCCACGCCATTCCGGGTTTCGAGGTCTTCACCCTTTACGACCGCGCCAAGGGCGCCTTTCAGGACCCGAACGTTTTCGGTCCCTTTCTGGTGACGCCCTCGCTCTACCTCATTTACGGTCTTCTCACCGGCAAGGCGATGCATGCGCCCTGGCGGATCGCCGGGCTGCTCATCCTGTCGCTTGCTGTGTTCCTGTCGTTCTCGCGCGCGGCCTGGGGCCTGTTTCTGTTCGCCACCATCCTCCTCGTCTTCGTGATGCTGCTGAAGGAGCGGACGGCCGCGTTTCGCCTGAAGATCCTCGTGCTGTTTCTCGTCGCCGCCGGGCTGATGGTCGCGGCTGTCATCATTGCGCTGCAGTTCAAGCAGGTGGCGGATCTGTTCTCCAGCCGCGCTTCGGCGGTGCAATCTTATGATGGCGGCCATCTCGGGCGTTTTGCCCGCCACTATCTCGGCTTCCTGCTCGCCATGGAACACCCGCTCGGTATCGGCCCCATGGTGTTCGACAATATCTTTCCCGCCGCCGAACATAATATCTGGCTGAAGAGCCTGACGACGCATGGCTGGTTCGGTTTCGTGATCTATCTGGTTCTGATCTGCTGGACCATTGCCTCCGGGTTCAGGCACCTGCTGCGGCCACGGCCCTGGCAGCCGTTCCTCATCATTTCCTGGGTAACTTTCGTGGGACATGTGATGATCGGCGCCGTCATCGATACCGACCACTGGCGACACTTCTTCCTGCTGCTCGGCATATTGTGGGGATGCATGGCGCTTGAAAAACGCGAAAGCCTGCGCCGCCGCACGCGTGCCGCCTAAAACACTTGCCCTTACGGAACCTTACGCCATTTCATGCGTTTAGCCCCGGATTCTGATTGTCAAACGGGGAGACATCTTAATGACGCAGACCAATAATCTCTATCTCATCATCGGCGCGCTCATCGTGGTCATCGCAGGCCTCGGCATCTATGTCTGGCACGAGGAAAGCAAACCGAAGGGGATCGAGATGAATATCGGCCCGAACGGCGTCTCCGTTCAGGAGAACTGATCCGCAAGCGTCGCGCAAAGTCCGGCCATTAAGACCGGGTGCATCCCAAGCCGAACACGGCCGGGATTCGCCCGGTCTTCTTATGAGAGGAGACGAAAGGCGGGATCGATGCCCGCCGAGCCGGTTCGATACGAATGATGCGTATCGCCCGATCAAGGAAACAGCTAGCGCAATGGTCTCCTCCATCGACCTGTCCACACGCCTCACCGCCACCAGACTGGCCCTCAAGGCCATCAAGGAGCAGGAAGACAATTCCGCCGCCACATCCTCCTCCTCGACGCGGACATCTCTCCTCGATTCCTACGGGCTGGACACCTCCTCCTCGTCTTCCACCAACACGCGGCTCACGCAGCTTCTGGCGCAATATGCCCAGACCTCGAACGAGGATACGCAGACCGACGACACGGATACCCAGCTTTCTTCCGGCGATATTACCAAGGCCGATTTCATGAAGGCGCTGAAGGAGACGCTGGAAGACCTGACCGCGGATCCGGACAAGGCTTCGCAGGCCAAGGCCATGCTGGAGGCTTTGACGGCCGGTACGCTGACCGTCTCCGATCCCGCCGAGGGTGCGCAAATCAAGGCCTGGGATGTGGCCTCCGATACAGAAACCACCTCCAGACCGGCCACGGATATCGCCATGACGGGGTGGAGCGACTTTCTGAAAGACCATCTCAAGCGCGACGGCTCTGCCTATGCGAGAAGCGAGACCGGCGCCTATGTCGATACTATTTCCGGAGACAACGCGTTTTTCGGCAGCGTCGGCAGCCGCTATTATTATCTCACCTGGCCGCAGGCGAAAAACGGCACTTTGACCGTATAAGCCGAATTTCCCGATGCCCGAGCGGATGGCTGCGACATGGAACCTGCCGCAGCCTCGCTTTCATCGTCTGCTCAGACGGCAGCCGGTTCGGCTCCGCCGGAAAGCGCCTTTTGCAATTGCGCTTCCTGCGCCGGCGACAGCGACGTCTTGATAACCCGCCCGCGCAGGCCTTCGAATTCCGCCAGCACCTTTTCCGGCTGTACCTTGCGGATCAGCACGAACAGCGCCGAAGAACCGTTGGGAATGGTCTCGCCGAGCGATTTGATGAAATCGTCATCGATACCGAAATCCGTCAGCGAACCCGCAAGAGCGCCCGTGCCGGCACCGATGGCGCCGCCGATGGCAAATCCCGCCAGCGGATTGAGGAACAGCAGGCCGACGAGGCCGCCCCAGAGACCGCCGGACAGGAAACCGGAGCTTGCGCCGATCGCCGTCAGATTGACGCTCTGTTTCAGATGCACCTTGCCATCTTCATCGCGAACGACAACCACGGCATCTTCCAGATCGACCAGATATTCCTTTTTCAGGCCTGCAAGCTTCAGAAGCACCCTGTCGGCCACTTCCGTTCCGTCAAAACCAACAACGACGAGTTCGGACATAGTTCGTCTCCCTGAGTTTCAATTCCGCTGCGATTGAACGCCGAAGCGGGCGGCTTGTTCCGGCAATGATGGAAAGAGGATGTGTCATGCGTTTGACGGCCGCCCATCCGGGCTGCTTAGTCCCCTTCTGCGCCATCCACACCCTTTGCTCCTTTTTTTATGAAAAGACCATTTTCCGCTTGCGCCCTAACAGGCTTATATATAAACGGCTTTCAGGTTCGGAGCGTAGCGCAGCCCGGTAGCGCACTTGACTGGGGGTCAAGGGGTCGTGGGTTCGAATCCCGCCGCTCCGACCATTAAAATCAGATAGATAGCCAGTTCCCCCAGAGCTGGCTATATTTGTTTCAGCTATCTGGTAACCCGCGCCATGCGCGAATTTAAAAGCCCGGATTGGGCTATACGTTTGTCCAGGCCTGAGAATGAGGTGTGCCGCGATGGCCAAAAAAACGAAAATAGAACACTCAGAATTCTCGGGCGAGTTTGAAGACGACGGCATCACGGTTCTGGTTGATATCTACCGGCCCGCTGGCACCCAGCAGGATTGGACGCTCGAAGTCATCAGCGAGCACGACGATGTCACCACCTGGGACGAACCCTTCGCGACCGACAAAGACGCCTGGGAAGAATTCCTGGCCACGTGTGAGAAAGACGGGATTCGCAGCTTTCTGGATGGCGAGGATCCGTCGGTCCATTAACGTTCAATTCCGCAGTGCCGGACTGTAAAGGGCGACGCCCATTGCCTTGTTGACTCTCTGCTAAAATTAGAACATTTAGTGAACAAAAGAGAGGTCATCCACTATGTCCGACGCTGAAAAAATCACCCCCATACGGCCCGACGACATAGCCGGATATGTCATCCAGTGTCATGACGGCGATGCGAAGGCGGCTGTCGAAGCTCTTCTTGGCGAAATCGAGCATCTGCAGGAACAGCTTTCCCTGGCGGTCGCCATTATGGGAAAGGGATATACGCGCGGATGGACGCCGGATATCGGACGCGATTGAGCCGACGGCCTCCACTCCACAAGCCGTGTTCGATGCAGCTTGTGGAGCGCAAGAAAACTGGCGCAGCAATCAGCCCTTGTCCGCCAGCAGACCGATTTCGCGGTCGATCAGGTAAAGGGCATTGGGGCCGTCGCCGATCAGCTCGATCTTGCCGAGTATGGTGCGGCAAAGGCTGTCTTCCTCATGCTGTTCATCCACAAACCATTGCAGGAATGAGGTGGTAGCGTGGTCTTTTTCCACGTGGGCAAGATCGACTGCCGCGTTGATGGCGGCGGTGACACGGGATTCGTGCTCCGTCACGATGGTGAACAGCCCCTTGATGTCGTTTGCCGTGACCTGCGGCGCCGGCAGTTCGGAAAAGGTGACGCGCGCGCCGAGATCGTTCAGGAAGCCGAAGATGCGGTGCATGTGCTCCAGCTCTTCCGCCGCGTGGCCGAGCAGGAATTTATAGCAACCGTCGAGATTGCGTTCCGCCGCCCATGCGGCCGCCTGAAGATAGGCGTGATGGGCGCGCAGCTCGCCATTGAGGAGATCGTTCAACGTCGTTTCGATCACTTTGTTTGCCATGGTTTCATCCTTGGTTTCGGGGTTGAAGAAACGGGTTTGCGGTGCGGATTGGCGCAACCTGAAAGGCGGGGCGTTATTGTGCGAGCGTCACCTGTCCCAGCGCCGCCTCCAGCCTTTCGCCCTTCATGACGAGCTTGGGCCGCAGCTTCTCGGCCTTTTGTCTGACGGCTTCGAGATTGACGGGCTTGCCGACCTGAATGATGCCGATCATCGCCATCATCAGATGCGGCGGGCAATAATAGAGATAGACGCCCTCCTTCTCGACGGTGACGGTGAAAGCCTCATCGAGCTTGCTTTTCCAGGGGCTAACGCCTTCCGGAACCGCATAGGAATGCACATAGTGGCTGGAATTTTGCGGTACGAAGGTAATGGTGTCGCCCGGCTCCGCCTTCACATAGGAAGGCTCGAACACCATGCCGCCATCCTTGCCGTAATTGAGCATCAGGATATTGTGTTCGGCGGAAAGGGATGGCGTGACGGGCAGGATTACGGCCAAAGCCGTGGCAAACGCCATCAAAAATCGTTTCATGCAATTGTTCCTTCAAGGGTTTTGAAATGTTCGAGCGGTGGGTCGCCCGCCGGCTGGATGACGGGATTGCCGCGCCGGTCGCGCAACACCTCCACGGCAACGCCATAGGTTTCGGAAATGAGCTTCGGCGTGACGATATCGCCCGGTGCGCCGGTCGCCTTCAACGCGCCATCCGAAATCACCAGCAGGTTGTCGGCATATTGGCAGGCGAGGTTGAGATCATGCAGCACGACAAGCGTCACCCGGCCATTGGCGCGGGTTTCCTGCCGCACCAGATCGAGAAGCGCCACCTGATGCTTGAGGTCCAGCGCGCTGACCGGCTCATCGAGCAGCATTGCCTGCGGCTCTCGCATCAGAACCTGCGCGAAAAGCGCCATCTGCCGTTGCCCGCCGCTGAGCGAGGCGATCTCCCTGCCCGCCAGATGGGCTATTCCGGCCTGATGCAGGCGTGTCATGGCCAGATCGAGCGTTTCGTCGTCGATGTGCAGCGAAAGCCGGCCGAAGCGGCCGAGCGCGACCACCTCCAGCACGCTGAGCGCTATATCGGCCGCCGTATCCTGCGGCATATAGGCGAAACGATCCCGCCAGTCCCTTCTGTGCCGCGCTGCCCTTTCCCCGGCCTGAAGGCGACGATCGCCGAGGCTGATCGCGCCGGCGGCGAGCGGCAGGTCGCCGAAGATCGCTCTGAGAAGCGTCGTCTTGCCCGTTCCGTTCGGGCCGATGACGGCGTGGATTTTCCCCGCCTCTAGCCGCGCTGAAAGGTCTCTCACAATAGCCTGCCCGCCCCGTTGGACGGAAATTTTATCCAGAACCATCATCGGCCGCGCCTCTTCGGAGCGAAAATCAGCCACAGGAGAAACGGCACGCCGACAATGGCGGTGACGATGCCGACCGGAAACAGAGCGCCGGGAATGATCGATTTGGAGAGAATCGAGGCTGCCGAGAGCATCAGCGCGCCGCTCAGCACCGACATGGGCAAAAAGAAGCGCTGATCCTCGCCCACCGTCATGCGGGCGATATGCGGCGCGACCAGCCCGATGAAACCGATGACCCCGACAAAACTCGTGGCCGTCGCGGTCATGATGGCGACGATGATGAGAACCTTCATGCGCAGCCGGCGCACATTGATGCCGAGGCTGGCTGCCCGCATTTCTCCCATTCTGAGCGCCGTCAGTTTCCAGCAATCCGCCATAAGCAGGGCGCAGCAGAAGGCGGTGACGGTGGCTGTCAGGCCGAGCGTTGGCCAGGTCGCCTTGGTCAGGCTGCCGAACAGCCAGAAAAGAATCTGCTGCGACAGTTCGGGCGAGGACAGGAACTGGATGAGCGACAGCAGCGACTGAAACAGAAAAAGAAGTGCGATGCCGCCGAGAATGATGGTTTCGGCCGTCATCTGCCGCATGGAGGCCAGCATGAAAAGGAAAAGCGCGGCGAGCATGGAAAAGACGAAAGCGCCGAGCGGAACGGCAATCATGGCATCCAGCCCGAGACCGCCGAGCGCAAGCACCAGCGCGGCGCCAAAGCCCGCCGCAGCCGCCATGCCGAGCGTATAGGGGCTTGCCATGGGATTATTAAGCAAGGTCTGCATCTGCGCGCCGCCGGCGCCGAGCGCCGCCCCGACGGCGAGCGCCATCAGCGCCATGGGCAGGCGGAGGCCGCGCACGATGGAATCGGTCATCGCCGCCCGTTCGCCAAGGCCCGTCAGCGACTTCACCACTTCGGCGGGCGACAGCAGCGAGGGACCGGTGGCGATATCGAGAACGAGGCTTACCGCCATCAGCACGAAAAAGACCAAGACGACGCGCCAGCGACGACGTTCACGCAGCCGGTGCGCACCGATGGCTTCGGCATTGCGGGCGGCAATTGTCATGGAAAACCTGTTTGAAAAAGACGCTGAAAAGCGGACGCCGTGCAGTGGCGTCCGCAGAATTTAACCTTCAGCGGCAAGCAAATGTGCTTTTCCGCCGCCGGCAATAGAACCATCAATCCTTGACGGCGATGGCAAAGGTGCCTTCAGGCGTGACCGGCAGGTATTTCCTGTAATAGCCGAGATAGTTGGCGATCGGATCGACATCCTTGAACTGCTCGGGATAAAGCTGCTTGGCGATATATTGCACCATGGCGAAATCGGAGAGCGTGCGCGACGCGCCCTGATAGACACCGAACAGCTGCCCCTTCTTGATGGCCGGCAATTCGCTCCAGCCCTGACGGGTTTCGAAGGCCTTGAGCTTTTCGCGGGCATCCGCAGCCTTCACCGCCTGCCCCATCGGCAGCGCCGCGGGGTTCTTGTTGTTTTCACGGCCGGAAATGAAGATGGCGTCGGGCTTCGAAGCCAGAACCTGCTCGGGATTGATCGGTCCCCACCACTCGACGAAGGGTGCTGCGATATTGTCGCCGCCAGCGGCGGTGGACATGGCGCCCCACATGTTCTTGCCATAGGTGAAGGAATATTCGGCCGGTCCCTTATTGCCGAATTCGACATAGACCTTTGGTTTCGGCTGACCGGATTTCGCCACCCGTTCGGCGACATCCTTCAGCGAACCGGCGTAGAATTCGGCAATTTCCTTGCCGCGCTGTTGCTGGCCGGTGAGTTCGCCGAACAGCCGGGTGGAGACGACATGGCGCTCGACCGTCTGGGCGTTATAGTCGACGACAACGACGGGAATGCCCTCTTCTTCCAGACGGTCGGCATCGAGACCGAGCGCCTTGTATTGCCAATCCGCCAGGATCACCAGATCGGGATTGAGGCTCAGCACTTTTTCGACCGAGAAGGTCTGGGCTTCGACTTCGCCGACATCGGCAATATCTGCAAGCGAAGCGCGGTGGGCGAGATGCATTTTCCAGTTGGCGGGAACCCAGCCTTCCCACGCTTCGCGGGAAATGCCGACGACGGAATCATAGGCCTTTTCGCCACCGACCGCCATGTAGTCCTCGAAATAGAAACCGAGAACGACGCGTTTTGCAGGAAGATCAACCTTCACTTCGCGTCCGATGACGTCGGTGATGGTCTTCTCTGCGGCGGTGGCGGAAGGTGCGATAAAGAAAACGGATAAGAACGATACGGCAAGGCCGCCGATAAATGTTTTGCGGGTCATGATGCGATCCAGAAGTTGAAACAATGTCGCTGTATAAAAGGTGACACTATGAGTCAACTTAAATCGCAAGATCACATAAGTTGCTAATATAAAAATGAAAATTGTCATTTTCGGCAAAAATGCATGCCGTGAAATATTGCGCTGGGCGACGGCAATAGATGCTGCGCCGCCGCGCCCTCCGCCGGCCACGATCTGTGGGTTGCGCCCGTCCCGATAACCTCCGTCATCGAGACAGGACGCAAGATCCCATTCAGATCATGAAAGTGCTGCCCTGCGGGAAATGTGCCCGAGCCAACTTCAGAACTCGTTGGAGGCGATGGCGAAATCGTCGACGACGGGCATCTTTTCCGCGTTTTCCCAGGTCCGGTCCATGGCGTAGGTTTCGGAGAGATAGGGAATGCCGATATGGCCGAAGCGGAAGGAAAGCTGGCTTTCCGCCTGTTCCTCATCAAGCTTTGCCACGCGGCTGAGATAGAGCGCGGTGGCGAGGCCTGTCCTGTCCGCACCGGCCTTGCAATGAATGAGAATGGGCTTCGGCGCATCGCGCATGATGGCGACCAGCTCGTTGACCCTGTTCATGTCAAGCTCCTGGCTTGCCGACATGCCGAAATCGATATGATTCAGCCCGAGCTCGCGGGCGGTTTCGACCTCATCGCGATACCAGGCCTTGGATTCGTTCGCGCCGCGCAGATTGATGACCGTCCTGATACCGTGGTCCTTGGTATAGCGGACGAGCTGCTCATTGCTCGGCTGGTTGGAGCGATAGAGCTGCCCCGCGACAACCTCGTGAAAATTGCCCAGGAGCTGAATGGCGTAGAGGTAACCGCCTGCGGCAAGCACAGCAATACCCATGCCCCAAAAGGAGCACTTCCAGAATCTTCTCATAATAAAACGGTTCCCTCATTCGACGAGAGAACCGATACAGGCGGATTCTGACAGTAAGCTGAAAGTTATGCGACAGTATTGTAAGAGTAGAAAATTTGCGCTCGATCAACGCACGAAAACGTAAACCGCATAGACCGCGATGAGCGCGGCGGCCGCCGCTGCGGTGATGGCGCCAAGGCGTTTTTCGATGAAATGGCGCACCGATTCCCCGTATTTCTGCAGCAATCCGGCAAGGATGAAAAAGCGCGCGCCGCGCGTGGCGACCGCCGAAAGAATGAATAGGCCAAGGCTGATATTGGCCGCGCCGGAAAGGATAGTCACGACCTTGATCGGCGGCAGATGCGCAAGCCCCGATGTCACCAGCAGGAGAACGATGGTTTCGTAGTCGACCGAGTTCTTCAGATGCTCGAAGCTGTCGAGCTTGCCGTAGAATTCGAGAATGGGCCGCGCGATGCTTTCAAAGGCATAATGACCGAGGAACCAGCCGGCGATGCCGCCGAGAACCGAGGCGACAGTTGCCACGAGCGCATAAAACATCGCCTTTTTCGGCCTGGCCAGCACCATGGGCAGGAAAAGCACATCGGCAGGCACGACGAAGATGGAGCTTTCCACGAAAGCCACGATTGCCAGCCACCACACGGCGGTTTTGCGCGCGGCGAGCGCCATCGTCCAGGCATAGATGTTTTTCAGCATGTCGTGTCCCCGGGGAAGAGTGTTGCGGAGTGAAGGCAAGCGGGAGCCAAGGCATATCGGCGGTGATTCATGCGGTTGCCGGCGAGCCGGAGAGACCGGCCCCGAATGAGGATTAGAGACAACGCAAGAGAATGGCAAATGTTGGAAAATTTATTTTTGCATCGCAAAAAATCATAAAGACAAGCATTTCCAGCCCTCACCGCAAGCCGGTTGTTGCAATGCGAAATTTCACCCTGCGGTAGATGAACTCGCCTTTTTGCTGTAGAATAAGAGGTGGAGGAATGAGGAGGAAGTTATCATGGACTATGTAAACTTCGTTACATCGATCAATCCGGTCATACTTGTCATTCTGCTGGTGGTTCTTCTTGCAGGCGCCTACAGCAACTGGGTTTCGCACTGATCCAGGCGAACCGCACGACCAAATGTGATGAGGCTCCTTTTCTATCGGCGATAGGCATCGGGCCGGATGGATGTTATCAATCCCGGAGTTAAACAACTTCCGGGAAGCCGCATGACGAACGAATTCGCATTCACTGATACGTCTGAAAAGCTCAGCACGACGCTTGAGAAGCTGATAGGAAAGCTGCAGGGTCAGACGATCACGTTGCGCGAGTTGATGGAAGCAATCGGCGAACAGGGCCTTTTGCTTATCTGCGCAATCGCCTCCCTGCCCTTTCTCATCCCGGTTTCCATTCCCGGCGTCAGCACGGTCTTCGGTGCGGCGATCATCCTTGTCAGCCTGGCAATCACCCTCAACCGCCTGCCATGGCTGCCGGCAAAAATCCTCGACCGGCAGATGGAGACGGCAAAGCTCGTTCCAGCCCTTCAAAAAGGCGTCGCCATCGTCTCCAAGCTCGACGGTTTCATTCGCCCGCGCATTCCCGCGCTGACGACCGGCATTATCGCCAACCGCATAAACGGGCTTGCGCTGATGACGGCGGGCGTATTGCTGATGATGCCGCTCGGCTTCATTCCCTTCTCCAACACCCTTCCAGGCGTTGCGATCCTGCTTTTTTCAGCCGGGATGATTCAGAGGGATGGCGTCACCGTGCTCGGCGGCTACCTGTTTCTGGGGCTGACGGCGATTTATTTCGCGGCGCTCGCCTATGCGGCCTTCTGGGCCGGCCAGGGCATCAGCAGCTCCATCGGCGCATAAAACCTACTGCCGGCCGCCATTGCGGGTGTCGCGGCGGTTCTGCCGCGATGCCCACCAGACCGCCAGCCGTCGCCGCTGGCGGCGAACCGCCGGCAGATCGTGGGAAAGCACGACAAGACCGAGCGGAATCATCCAGAAGCCGAGAACGGGCAGGAAACCCAGCGTTCCGCCCACCACCAGCGCCGAGCCGGTCGCAATCCTGCCGACGCGCGAACGCGGCATGGCAAAGCTCCATTTTCCGACATGGAGGCGGTGCGTTCTGTGGTCGATACCGAATTTCATTCCATCCTGCCCTTTTGCATCTGGCCTGTGGATAATTTTTTCACCGGCGATAAGCCCGGAAAATCGGGACTCTGGAGGGATAAAACAAGAGGAATGCGTTTTTTTTGAAAAAACCGCTTGGCAAATCGGAAAAGCATTTGTATTACCCCGCTCACACCGCGCCAAGCGGTGGACGTTCCCTGGTAGCTCAGCGGTAGAGCATTCGACTGTTAATCGACAGGTCGCCGGTTCGAATCCGGCCCGGGGAGCCATTTCTCTCAAAACATGTGACGAAGAGCGTAAGACGGCTTTCTTCCCGGCCGGATTGACGTATCGCGCTTTTTGCGCCTGAAGACTTCAGGCTTTCTTCGGTGCGCGTTTCGTTGCCCGTGTTGTATTGGTGAGCGCCGGTGGATCGCTTGCGGGGAAACTTTCTTCAAGGCTCTCGGTCAAATCGTCATCCTTCTCGGGATGAGATGCTTTCTGCTCTTTCTGAAGCGACTTTACGGCTGGTGACTTCGGTTTTTTGGCCGGTGCTTTGGCGGCGGGGGATTTTTTTGTGCCGCTTTTGCTGGCCGATTTCGTCTTGCCTGCGTTACTGGAGACTTCCTGCTCCGCTTCCATCCAGTGCCGCTCGTGGTGTCCCTCCGGTCTTCCTTCCTTCTCCCATATTGCGCGGGCTCTTTCCCGGATTTTGGCTTCGCGATCGTGGTCCATAACGGCCTCCCTCTTTTCGTGGCACCGGCTTTATTCTGCCCATGGAAAACCCGAAAAAGCCAGAGTTTGTTCCGCCTTCGACAGCCGTAAATGCGGATTTCGCGAGGAGTGAAGGAACCGCCCCTGCCGGCCGATCGTTTGCTCCCCGACAACAGCAGGAGAATTCCGATGACCGGCACCAGGCACAGAAGTCCCGAACCTCTCGATATTCAACAAAAAGACGTGGCGGATTTTGAAACCGACAGCGAGCTGAAGTCCAAAGACAGTGAAATCTATCCGGATGAATCGATCAGCCTTCGGGCCAGCAGGCAGGCGGCGCGGCAGCATGAGGATGCCTTTATCGTGGCAACCGATCTGGAAGACGACGATCAGCGCGACGCAGCACCTGGCACCAGAGAGCAGTCCTAGGCCCAAAATGGAAAAGGCGGGTCCAAGCCCGCCTTTATCAAAAAAATGCCGTCAAAAATATCAGGAGATTTATCGGCGGACCGAAACGATGGCCTTGCGGTTGAAGTTCGACACCTGCACCCGGCCGGACTGGTTGCCGCCGAGGATTTGGGCGGTCTTGCCGCTCATGCTCTTCAAAATGCCGGCGTGGTAACCACGGCCGTTGCGAATGACGACGACATCGCCCGGCTTCGCCTGACTGACGGGCACTGCATAACCGAAGGATGTCCAGGACTTCGCAAATCCATAGGATTTGGGAGATTGCCGGCCGGCCTTGCTGGCGACCGCATGCAGGAAAAGGCCGCACCATGGGGTGCTGCGGGGATTTGCGCCAAGAATGTTCTTGAGGCTCTTGTTGTTCTTGGACTCGTGCAGCCCGGTGTATTTTTCTGCCTGGTTCAGCATGCCGGCAGAGGCCGATGCAGCAACTGTAAAAGACAAGGCAACCGATAGAATTAACGCGGATACTCTCAAACGTCTCGCCCTTATGTTAGAGGGCGCCCGTGTATTGTGACAATTTAGCGACAATTTGACGAGAAATGGGCAGAAATCAGACGCCTATTCATGTGCGCTGATCTGTCATTGCTTCAAAACAGGCTGCCCTGCGCCTCATCGACGCGGCTGCGGCCGGCATTTTCAAGATCCAGCATACGCAATTTGGTGGTGGTTCCGCCCGGTGCGGAGAAGCCGCCAAGCCTGCCGCCGGCGGCGAGAACCCGGTGGCAGGGAATGATCAGCGGCACCGGATTTTTCGCCATGGCCTGACCGACATCGCGGGCCTTTTCCATGCCGAGACCGAGGGTCTTTACGATGCCGCCATAGGTCGTCGTATCGCCCCAGCCGATCTGCCGCGCAACGGCGTAAACATCGAGAAAAAAACGCTCCTGCCCGGCGAGATCGAGTTCGACGGCGGTAAAATCGATCTCCTCGCCGCCGAAATAACGGGTGATCATCGCAATCACCTCACGCGTGCGTGTTTCGGGAACGGCGATTGAGGCGGATGGCAGGCGCTTCTGGAGAAGTTTTTCGGTCTCGCCGGCATCAGAACCGGGCAATTGCAGGCGCACAATGCCCCGCCCCGCCCATGCGAGGCCGCAATGGCCGAGGGCTGTGGGAAAAACAATATAGCCGTAGTGGTTGCTCATTGCCGTCGCTCATCCGCTTTTTCGCATGCACGATGCCATATCCCGCATTCGAAACAACCCGTTTCCTGCTCCTCAACAAACAAGGCCACCCGTTTTTTTGGCGGGTGGCCTTATACGCATCAGTTCCGAAAATCCGTTCAGGACGCGATTTTGCCCGGTTCTTCCACAAGGCACTGCGCCTGCCGGCTGGCGGCAACGAAGGCCGTGCGGGCAATTTCCCCCGCCACGTCGCCCATCAGCGAGGCGCGGCACAGACGCAGCGCCTGTTCATGCACCTTGTCGCCACGCTCAGGCCATTCGTGCTGGAGAAAATCGAAGGCTTCGTAAACGCCATTGAAAATCCTGGGAGCACCGTTTTCAAGGGAGATGGTAACGGGCTTTTCCCACTTAACGTCATTCAGCAACATTGATTGCACTTCCATGCTCTATTAACCCGCGACAAACGCCGGCTCCTCCAGTTGGTTCCCTTTATCAGCGGTTTCAAGGGCGAAAAAATAACCCTCGAAAAACCATGCGCCTCCATCTTTCCATTCTAGCCGATTTGCGGAACAAAGCGTTTCAACACTCGTTCAAGCGGAAGTGAACCGGGTCCTTTCATGCCGACAACAGCCTCCCCCGCCATCGTCTGGTTCCGCAAGGACCTGCGCCTTTCGGACAATCTCGCCCTGCTTGCCGCCGTGGAGCATGGCGGCCCCGTCATCCCCGTCTATATCAGGGAAAAATCATGCGGCCCGCTGGGCGGCGCACAGGAATGGTGGCTTCATCACTCCCTCACGTCCCTCACCGCCGCACTGGAGAAAATCGGCAGTCGCCTCGTGCTTCTCAGCGGCGACGCCGGCGAGACATTGCGCCATCTGATATCGGAAACCGGCGCGGAGGCGGTATTCTGGAACCGCCGATACGATCCCGCCGGTATGGCGACGGACAAGGCGCTGAAACAGACGCTTCGGGATGACGGCCTGACCGTTCACAGCTTCTCCGGCCATCTGCTGCATGAGCCATCGAGGCTGCAGACGAAATCCGGCGGTCCCTACCGGGTCTATACGCCCTTCTGGCGGGCGCTGGAGGGCGGCGAGGAGCCGCATGCGCCGGCGGATGCGCCGAAGGGTCTGAAGGCGCCGGAGACGTGGCCGAAATCGGAAAAGCCCGGCGATTGGAAACTGTTACCCACCAAGCCGGACTGGGCGAAACACTTCGGCGACATATGGTCTCCCGGCGAAAGCGGGGCGCGGGAAAAACTTGACGATTTCATCGATGGCGCTTTGAAGGGTTATGAAGAAGGCCGCGACTTTCCGGCAAAGGACGCCACCTCTTTGCTTTCGCCGCATCTGGCGTCCGGCGAAATATCGCCTTCTACCGTCTGGCACGCGACGAAGGGGCTTTCCCGCCATATCGCCTCAAACGATATCAGCCGTTTTCGCAAGGAAATCGTCTGGCGCGAATTCTGCTACCACCTGCTGTTTCATTTTCCCGAACTGGACGAAAAGAACTGGAACGACAGTTTCGACGCCTTCCGCTGGCGAGACGATGAAAAATCCTTCACGGCGTGGACGCGCGGCATGACAGGTTACCCCATCGTCGATGCCGGCATGCGGCAATTGTGGAAACACGGCACCATGCACAACCGGGTGCGTATGATCGTGGCCTCCTTCCTCATTAAACATCTGCTGATCGACTGGCGGAAGGGTGAGAAATGGTTCCGCGACACGCTTGTCGATGCGGACCCGGCCTCCAACGCCGCCAACTGGCAATGGGTGGCGGGTTCGGGCGCGGACGCCTCGCCGTTTTTCCGCATCTTCAACCCCATATTGCAGGGCGAAAAATTCGACGCCGATGGCGACTATGTGCGCCATTTCGTGCCGGAGTTGGAAAAGCTTGAGCGAAAATACATCCACAAGCCGTTCGAAGCGCCGAAAGAGGCCTTGAAGAAGGCGGGCATCGAACTTGGCAAGACCTATCCGCTGCCGATCGTCGACCATGGAAAAGCGCGGGAAAGAGCGCTTGCGGCCTATGCCGACGTCAAGAAGAACGCATAAAATTGGGTATCGGCAAAATTTTGCGTGGCTAAGCCAAAGCCGGGAAGATAATTTCTTGCCTTGAGGCGGTTGTAACGGGACATAACGGCACCTAATTTCCGCTCAGACAAGAAGGCTCAATCATGACCATTCACTCCTCTGCGCTCAGTGCTATCGGCAACACGCCGCTCATCCGTCTGAAAGCCGCCTCTGAAGCGACGGGGTGTGAAATCCTCGGCAAGGCGGAGTTCCTCAATCCCGGCCAGTCGGTGAAGGATCGCGCCGCACTCTATATCATCCGCGACGCCGAGCGGCGCGGTCAGCTGCGGCCGGGCGGCACCATCGTGGAGGGTACTGCGGGCAATACCGGCATCGGTCTTTCGCTGGTCGCCAATGCGCTGGGCTATAAGACGGTCATCGTCATTCCCGAGACGCAGAGCCAGGAAAAGAAGGACGCGCTGAAGCTTCTCGGCGCCAAACTGGTCGAAGTTCCGGCCGCTCCCTATTCCAACCCGAACAATTACGTGAAGGTCTCCGGGCGGTTGGCAAAACAGCTTGCAGCGACTGATGAGAACGGCGCGATCTGGGCCAACCAGTTCGACAATATCGCCAACCGTCAGGCCCATATCGAAACGACGGCCCCTGAGATCTGGGACCAGACGGATGGCAAGGTCGATGGCTTCATATGCTCGGTCGGTTCCGGCGGGACGCTTGCGGGCGTGGCCGATGGCCTTCGCGATTTCAACCCCGACATCAAGATCGGCCTTGCCGATCCCGAGGGTGCGGCTCTCTATGAATTTTACAAGCACGGCGTGCTGAAATCCGAAGGCTCGTCCATCACCGAAGGCATCGGACAGGGGCGCATCACCGCCAATCTGGAAGGTTTTACGCCTGACTTCTCCTATCGCATTTCGGATGCGGAAGCGCTGCCGGTTCTGTTCGACCTGGTGACGAAGGAAGGCCTTTGCCTTGGCGGCTCCTCCGGCATCAACATTGCCGGCGCAATCCGCCTTGCCCGCGAGCTCGGTCCGGGGCATACAATCGTGACGATACTGTGCGACTACGGCAATCGTTATCAGTCGAAGCTTTTCAATCCGGATTTCCTGCGCTCCAAGGGGCTTCCGATTCCGCAATGGCTGGCGACGAAAAGCGAGATTGCGGTTCCGTACGAAACCGTTTGAGGACATGCCGAAATGCCTGTGAATGCCCTGTTCCGTGACGATTTTTATCTTTCCACCGCAGAAGCGATCGTCACGGCGGTGCATGAGGATGGCGGCATAGAGCTTGACCAGACCTGCTTTTACGCCACTTCCGGCGGCCAGCCGGGCGATAGCGGTTTTCTCGAGCGGGCCGATGGTTCGCGCATCGAACTCGGCATCACCAAAAACGGTGCCGACAAGAGCGTGATCGTCCATGTGCCGCTTGAAGGCCAGTCTTCCCCCGAGATCGGCGAAAAACTGACCCTGCATGTGGACTGGCCGCGTCGCTACAAGCTGATGCGCATGCACACCGCCTGCCATCTGCTATCCGTCGTCTGCCAGTGGCCGATCACCGGAGCCGCCGTCGGCGAGGATGAATCGCGTGTCGATTTCGACATGTCAGAAACCATCGACAAGGACGAAGTGACGGCAAAGCTGATGGAGCTGGTAAAAGCCAACCATCCGGTCTTCCTTCAATGGATCACCGACGGGAATTGCAGGCCAATCCGGGCATCGTCAAATCCAAGAATGTGCGCCCGCCAATGGGCCTTGGCCGGGTCAGCCTCGTCTGCATCGGCGAAAATTCCAGCATCGACAGCCAGCCCTGCGGCGGCACCCATGTTTCCGAAACGCAGGAAGTGGGCGATATTCACATTGCCAAGATAGAAAAGAAGGGCAAGGAGAACAGGCGGTTCCGCATTCGTTTCGGCGCGCCTGAAGCTGTTGCCTGAGATTGGGAGAAACATCGTGAGCACGGATAAGAGCCGTTTCGTCGTTTCGGCGGACTGGGTGGAAAAGCAGCTCGGCACGGCCGGGTTTCGTGTCGTTGATGCCTCCTGGTATCTGCCGGCGCACAAGCGCAACGGTGCGGAAGAATTCGCAGCCGGCCATTTGCCCGGCGCGGTATTTTTCGATCAGGACAAAATCGCCGATCATACCACCGGCCTGCCGCATTCCCTGCCCTCGCCGGAATTCTTCGCGGAACAGGCTGGCGCGCTTGGCCTCAGCGACACCGATACGATCGTGGTTTACGATGGTCCCGGTTTCTTTTCCGCGCCGCGCGTGTGGTGGATGCTCCGGGTGATGGGCGTGCGCAAGGCCTATGTGCTGGATGGTGGTCTCGACGGCTGGAAGCGCGAAGGCCGGCCGCTTGAGGCGGGTACGCCGGAAATCGAGCCGGCAACCTTTACGCCTGACTTCAACGAGAAGCGCGTAACCTCGCTTGGCGCCATGCGCGGCATCGTCGACAGCGGTGAAAAGCAGATTGCCGACGCCCGTGGCGCCGGACGCTTTACCGGCGACGAGGCCGAACCGCGTGCCGGCATGCGTTCCGGCCACATGCCCGGCGCGCGCAGTCTGCCCGCGACAGCCTTTTCCGAAAACGGCCACTTCAAGGACCTCACCGCCATCCGCAAGATGGTGACCGATGCCGGTATCGATCTTTCGAAGCCCGTCGTCACCAGTTGCGGTTCGGGCGTCACCGCCGCCGTCATTACGCTGGCGCTGGAATCGCTCGGTCACAAGGATAATTCGCTTTACGACGGCTCATGGTCGGAATGGGGCGGATTGCAGGATACGCCGGTGGTTACCGGTCCGGCGGATGCAATCCCCACATTGTCGCACGGACCGCTGAAGGCGCATGTGACGCAGCTGGAAATGACGGCGCCGCCGAAGGTCAGCCTGCCGATCCCCGTGAACATCCAGACGGCGCTGATGCGGGTCAACAATATTCCCCTGCATTTCTACCGCTATCTTTACTGGCGGGTGGGGAAACGCTGGCACTGGCAGAAGCGCATGCGCATGAGCGATGCGGAGCTTTCCGCCATTCTGCGCGATCCGAAAAACAGCGTTACGGTTCTCTATATGAACGGTGCGCCCGCCGGTTTCTTCGAACTGAACAAGGCGAGCGACGAGGTGACCGAGCTTTCCTATTTCGGGCTGCTCGAAGAGGCGATCGGCGCAGGCGTCGGCAAATGGTTCCTGTTGCAGGCGCTTTACGCCGCCTGGCAGGACAATCCGCAACGGGTGACGGTGACCACCAACACGCTCGACCATCCGCGCGCGCTGCAGCTTTACCAGATGATGGGCTTTTCGCCCGTCGGCACCTATGAGGCCTGGGTAGAGCCGCTTGCCGATACAGAGCTTCTGGAGATATCGCTGCGCAACTGAGTAGCGCCATTGAGAGCAACGCGTGCCATTCTCCGATAAGGAGTGTCTGGTCCCCACCCCCTCATTCCTGTGCTCGTCACAGGAATCCAGTCAGCCCAAATCCTTGGGCTGAAAAGGACTCTCTCGCCGCGCAGACGCGCGTCGGCTAGATTCCTGTGACAAGCCATTGGTGCAGCTCTTCGCCGTTTACACCCAGCGGGTTCTGCAGGCTCTGGTCTGGCCCCGCGCCGTATCCGTCAAGCGAGATGGCGAAATTGCGAACGACAACCTTCGGCATGGCACTCTCCTCCCATATCGGGAAGCCAGATTGCCAGCGTCCGGCAATCCGGCCTCAGATTTCCCGTTCCAGATTAGCGGCGGCGGTCGGGATTTGCCCGCCGGCAGCGCCCTTGTCTTCCGTGACGGTGTTCAGCAGGTGATCGGCAATCAGTTCCGCCTGGAACTTGCCGAGTTCATAGCAATAGGTGATCTCGCGCTTTTCCGCCGACCAGTAGACATCGGGACGGCCGCAGGACTTGGCCGTCAACTTGACGTCCCCCTTCAGGCCATAGCTGCTGAAACTGCGGCTGATGAGATCGAGAACCTTCGATTCCTTGATCATGATGGCGTAGGGCTCAAGGTCCGGGTCGCGCGGCGGCACGTAGCTGACGGAAAATCTGGAAGGCGTCTGGCTGCGGTGGGGCGCGAGAAAACTCTCCCAGGCCGAAGCAACGCCCGGATAGGCGGCGGCGCATTTGTCGAATTCGGCATTGTTGAGCCCCATCATGGCGGCCAGATCGCCATAACCGTCCTTGTCACGGCCGACCATCAGGCAGGCCATGTTGCGATCGCGGCTCCTGTCGGGCACCAGCGCAGAGAAGACCGGGGCTTCGTGCTCAGGCAAGGTCTCCGCCTCACGCGCCAGATACCAGCTGTCCGTGGCATTGACGAGCGCGGTGTCGAGCCATTCCTCGTTGGCCTGGAGGATGAGCGTGCCAGCCAGTTGATCGGCCGGCGCCTGCACACTTGCCGTGTCCGCCGTTCCGAAATCCGAAATCAGCATGCGCGCGCCCTCGTGATATAGCGAGAAGATCGCATTGCCGATGACGAAATTGACCGCCTGCTGAAGCTGTTCGTCGGACAGGCCATCGAGACCGGAGACGACCTGCGCCTCGGCCTCAAGCGGAGCCGTCAACGAAACGAAAGCCAGCGGAACGGCGGCCAGAAAACGACGTAACATAAAATCAGACCTTCCGGGAACGAGGAGCGTCACTGATTCCCGAAGCTAACGAGTCACGCAATGGGCTGGTTGCATCGCCTGTCAAGAATCGGGTGGATAGTGATCCGTTTCGGGACCATAGCTGCAAAGAAGCAACGCCGATCCCAACCAAGGAGGTCTCCGCCATGACCGATCTCGTTTTCACTGCAATGCCGGCTAAGGAAGCCGAAGCCTACCGGGCGGGAGCCGCCGACGCCTATGGCAATCCGCCGGAGAAAGCCGTTTCTCCCGGCGGCATGCCCTGCCGCCACTGCCTTTGTCAGATCGGGGAAGGCGAAGGGATGCTGATCCTCGCCTACCGGCCCTTTCCCTCGCTGCAGCCCTATGCGGAAACAGGGCCGGTGTTTCTGCATGCCGACGCCTGTGAGCGCTATCCGCAGACGCAGGCCATTCCGCCGATACTGAACAGCCCGGATTACATCGTGCGCGGTTATGGAGCCGATGACCGCATCGTCTACGGCACCGGCGCGGTGACGGCGACAGGCGAGATCGTTTCGCGCGCGCGGCACCTTCTGGAGCGCGCGGATGTCGCTTATGTGCATGTGCGCTCCGCCCGCAATAATTGCTATCAGTGCCGTATCGACACAGCATAATCGGCAATTACATGCAATTTTAAGAGAAGAACTAAACGGCTCTCAAGTTTTCCGCGCCATGATGCAGGTATCGGAAACAATTGATTTGAGCAGCAAAATGACAAACAACCTCAATATGGCGACACGGACCGCGCCCCGCAGCAAGACCAGGATTTTTGCGACCGTGCATTATTTCAGCCAGTCGACCAGAGGGCGTGTGGTCGATCTTTCCGCCACCGGAATGGCGCTCGAGCTGGACGGGCCTTTCGCCGCCGCCAAGGGCAGCCGGGTCAAGGTGCAAAGTGAGGATCTGGGCTTCATCGAGGGCGTCGTGCAATGGCAGCACATGAACCGCCTCGGCCTGCAGCTTAAGCTTTCCACCAACACGCTGGCGCAGCTTTCCTCCTATTTCCGCTTCTTCCACGAAGAAGTGAAACCGACCCTCGCCCGCTGATCCAGGGCACGGGAATGCACAGAACGGAGGATGCGCATTCTCCGGTGCGGCGACACCTGCGCCGCACTCCCGTGATAAAAAATTTATCAAACGGTTGAAAACCGGCCCATCTGTCACGGGCCTGTCATTTTGGTGATGGACTCCTCTGCGATTGCTTCTACCCTGTCATTTTTCAAGACAGAGCAAGCTTCATCCGAAGGAGTTCCCATGTCGTCGCTTCTCGCTCTCCATCCCATTACCCGGCGTTCGCTTCTGGGCGGCATCGCAGCCTCCTCGGCGCTGGTGATGCTGCACCCTTTTGCTGCGCGTGCGGCGGCCAACCAGGCGCATCTGCGCATCATGGAAACGACCGATATCCATGTTCACGTCTTTCCCTATGACTATTATGCCGACAAGCCGAACGACACGATGGGACTGGCGCGCACCGCCTCGATCATAGACACCATCCGCGCCGAAGCCGGAAACTCGATGCTGGTGGACAATGGCGACTTCCTGCAGGGCAACCCGCTCGGCGACTATATCGCCTATGAGCGCGGCATGAAGGCCGGCGACAAGCACCCCGTGATCAACGCCATGAACGTGCTGGGTTACGATTGTGGCACGCTCGGCAACCACGAATTCAATTACGGTCTCGACTATATGTCGAACACGCTGGCGGGTGCGGGTTTCCCTTACGTCTGCGCCAATCTCACCAAGGGCCAGCTTGCTTCCGATCCGAAGAACGACGAGCTGTTCTTCAAGCCCTATGTCATTCTGGAAAAGCAGATCCGCGACGGCGGCGGCGTAACGAGCCCGGTCAAGGTCGGCATCATCGGCTTCGTGCCGCCGCAGATCATGATGTGGGATTCCAAGAACCTCGAGGGCAAGGCGCAGACGCGCGATATCGTCGAGGCGGCGAAAGCCTGGGTTCCGGTCATGAAGGAGGAAGGTGCGGATATCGTCATCGCCCTTTCCCATTCCGGTATCGACGGCAAGGGCCAGACCGAGCGCATGGAAAACGCCTCGCTTTATCTGGCGGGTGTCGAAGGCATCGACGCGATCTTCACCGGCCACCAGCATCTGGTCTTCCCCGGCCCGAAGACCTGGGACGGCATCGAGGGTGCGGATGCCGTCAAGGGCACGCTGATGGGCAAGCCGGCGGTAATGGCCGGTTTCTGGGGCTCGCATATGGGCCTCATCGACCTGCTGCTCGAAAAGGACGGCAAGAGCTGGAAGATCGTCGACTTCACCTCCGAAGCCCGGCCGATCTACCACCGCGACGAAAACCGCAAGGTCGTCGCCGATTTCACGGACAAGGCGGAAGTCCTCGCCGCCGCCAAGACCGATCACGAGGCTGCCCTTGCCTATGTGCGCCGTCCCGTCGGCAAGACCTCCGCGCCGCTCTATTCCTATTTCGCGCTGGTGGCCGACGACCCTTCCGTGCAGATCGTCTCCAATGCCCAGACCTGGTACATCAAGGACATGCTGAAGGAAGGGCAATATAAGGATCTGCCCGTGCTTTCGGCAGCAGCCCCCTTCAAGTCCGGCGGCCGCGGCGGTGCGGATTATTATACCGATGTCCCCGCCGGTGACATCGCCATCAAGAATGTCGCCGATCTTTACCTCTACCCCAACACGGTGCAGGCGGTGCTGATCAACGGCGCGCAGGTGAAGAACTGGCTGGAAATGTCGGCGGGCATGTTCAATACGGTCGAGGCCGGCGCAAAGGATGCGCCGCTGCTGAATGCGGACTTCCCGTCCTATAATTTCGATGTCATCGACGGTGTCACCTATCAGATCGACATTTCCAAACCGGCGAAATTCGACAAGGACGGCAAGGCCGTCAACCCGGACAGCAACCGCATCGTCAACCTGCAATTTGAAGGCAAGCCGATCGATCCCGAACAGAAATTCGTGGTGGCGACCAATAATTACCGGGCCAGCGGTGGCGGCAAATTCCCCGATATCGCAGGCGACAAGGTGATCTTCGTCGCCCCCGATACCAACCGCGACGTGATCGTGCGCTATATCATCGATCAGGGCACCATCAACCCGTCTGCGGATGCCAACTGGTCCTTCGCGCCGGTGGCCAATACCACGGCGATCTTCGAGACCGGCCCCAAGGGCCGCCACTATGCGGCCGATATCAAGGGCGCAAAGATCGAGGATGCCGGCGACGGCGCGGAAGGTTTCGCGAAGTTCCGTCTGGTTCTTTAACGATAGAGGCCCTCCCGCCGACTTGTCGTCGGGAGGGCATTTCCCTATTCGCGCCCACCGAGCGCTCGCAGCAGAAGCGGCAGTTCCAATGGCGGTTTCTGCTCGATGCGCCGATAATCGCTGCCGTCACGGTTACGGCGGATGAGCTTGAGGCCGACCATATCGCGCCTCAGCATGGCCGCATCCCCGAACAGGTGCAGACTATCCAGAAAGCTGCTGAATTCGCGCTCGGAAAAGCTCCGCCCGGCGGGAATTTTTGCCCATAGATACCAGAGGCACAGTTCCTGCTGGGAGCGGCGGGCCGGCCATTGCATCAGCCGGCCTGCGGCGTCGAAGACACGAACGGTCTTCAGCACCCTGCCCTCATTAGCTGCCGGCAGCATCTCAGGCCGGGATGGTCCGCTGTCATCGGATGGCTCGCGCGAGGCTCGCAAGTGCTGGAAATTTCGGAACCCGGCAGCCCGGCTCAGAAGATTGAGCATCTCCACATGGCTTGGCTTTCGGTCCAGCCTGCCGATCTGTTCGCGGACGGATTTGGCGAAAGTCGAGAGGTCGGCGATATCAATGGAAAGGATCGAACGTGGCATGACTTACCCTCAAGTGCCATTCCGAAAAGGTGTCGCTGATCGCCGGCTTCCGACATGGCACGGGATAAGTGCTGTCAAACTTTAAAAATGCAGGTTTAGCTTCCCTTGCGGGACGGCGATGCCTCGGTGAACTGCTGACCGTGATTTAGGTATAGGCAGGCGACCCGCCCACGTCAATTGGCCTTGCTGGCATAGCGCCGAGGTTGCCGCACGTTTCTTCTCCCCGCCGGGGAGAAGGTGGCCACGCTCGGTCCAGATATAATTTGACAATGTCACTCAGCGGCGACAGAAATGCTCCTCTGCTTGTGCGCCGCAAGCATCCCGTTGAAATCCTTGTGGTTCGGGCAGGCAGAGAGGCGTTGCTGAAATGCTTCGGCAAGCCATTGGCCGGCAGGGCCAGCAGGTGAATCGACCCGCCGCAGCGCAAAGAGCGGATATTCGCCCTGTTCATAGGCTTCGAGTTCAAGCGCCTTGAGGCTGCCATTGGTGATGTCGTTCCGCACGATCGATGCGGGCAGGCCGCCCCAACCCAGACCGCCCTTGATGAGCTGGTATTTTGTGGCGATATCGCTGACCCGCCATGTCTTGTAGGAAAGCACATTGAAATCGCGGCCCTTGGTCAGGCCGGATGCATCGGTGACGACAAGCTGAACCTCCTCGCGCACATCGGCAAGCCCCAGCGGCCGCTCGATCTGCGCCAACGGGTGATCCGACGCGACGACCGGCAACATGAAGGAATGGCCGACCTTTTCGACGACGAGTTCATCGTCCTGGCGCAGCATCGCCCCGCCAATGCCGATACCTGCCTTGCGGGAGAGCACCATCTCCATGACCATGCCCAGCTCGCCGACATTGAGGCTTAGGGTGACGGTTGGGAATTGCTGGCGAAAATCCCGCAGCACGGCCACCATGGCCTCCGCCGGCACCATGGTGCTGATGGCGACCGAGAGTTCCGCCTCAAGCCCCTGCTTCAGCCCCTTGGCGCGGGCGCGCATCTCCTGCAGGCCGGCGACGATGCGCCTTGCATCCTCCAGCATGGCGCGGCCTTCATCCGTCAGCTTCGGCTGGCGCACGCCGCTGCGCTCGAACAGCGTCACTTCAAGCTGCGCCTCGAGATTGGCGATGGTGTAGCTGACCACCGACTGGGCACGATTGAGCGCCCGTGACGCGGCGGAAAAACTGCCGGTCTCGGCAACCGTCAAAAACACCTGCAATTGATCGAGTGTTGGGTTCGCGTCCATGTCCCATCCATTTCATCGATAGATTGCTTCCACATTATCACAGTTTTCTTGATGGCAGTAATTTTTCATATAGAGCGCAAAGGAAGGGCATCGTGCTCTCCCGCCCTCCCAAGGCGCCCGTCAATTCATCGCATATGCAAGGAAAGACCATGTCCAACATTCTTCTCATCACCTCCAGCCCGCGTGGCGACGAATCGGTTTCGAACAAGTTTGCCGGTGAACTCGCAAACAAGCTGAAGGCCAAGTCGGCTTCCAACACCCTTGTCCACCGCGATCTCGCTGCTGACCCGATCCCGCATCTCGACACCGTCAAGACCGCCGCCATTCGCAAGGCGCCCGACCAGCGCACCGCCGAAGAAGCGGTTGCCGCCGATTATTCCGACAAGCTGGTGACCGAGCTTCTGGCAGCCGACACCGTCGTCATCGGCACCGGCCTCATCAATTTCAACATTTATTCCGGCCTGAAGTCGTGGATCGACAATGTCGCCCGCGCCGGCCAGACCTTCAAATACACCGAAACCGGCCCGGTCGGCCTCGCCACTGGCAAGAAGGTCTACATCGTTCTGGCCGCTGCCGGCGTTTACTCCGAAGGCCCGGCCGTATCGATGAACCATGCCGTTCCTTACCTGAAGACCGTTCTCGGCTTCATGGGCATGACGGATGTGGAAGTCATCTATGTCGAAGGCCTGGCATTCGGTCCGGAAGCCGTCGAAAAGGCTGTGGCTGCCGCTGAAGCCAAGGTTGCCGAGCTGGCGCAGGCCGCCTGAGGCACATCGAATGTCGGGCTGATGCCGGCCAGGATTGCCGGTATCAGCCGACCCACATTCCGTAACGGCCGTGGACCTGATCCCGGCCGTTATTTTTTGCCGCATAGAGCCGCGCATCGGCCTCCGACAAGAGCGCACGGAAAAGCTGTCCATCCTCGAAAGCGGTGGCGACGCCGATACTGACGGTCAGCGGCGAACCGTCCGGCCGCTGCAGGTCCGCAAGGATCGCGGCCCGGAGACTGTCCGAAAATGCCAGCGCCGTTTCATGCGTCATCGCCGGCAGGAGGGCCACGAATTCCTCGCCGCCGAAGCGGTAAAGATGCCCCAGCGGCTGCACGGCACGCTTCAGGACGGCGGCGAATTCCCGCAAGATCTCATCGCCCTGCAGGTGCCCGAACGTATCGTTGACGGTCTTGAAATGATCGATATCGACAATCAGCACGCTCACCGGCCGCTTTTTCTCCAAGCACTCCACGACGACGGACGGCGCATCGAGCTCCATGCGGGCGCGGTCCGATACGCCGGTCAGCATATCGCGTCCGGAGCGGGACAGCAGTTCCTCGTAACGTTCCCTGAAAGTGAGATCATTGAAGACATCGGCAACGCTGCGGCGTGTCAGAAAGCGGCCCTTGGCCGATGTTAGCCAGAGATAGGTGGCAAACAGCAGCGAATAGATGCCGACTGCCGCCATCTTCGCCTTCCAGCCATCGTAAAAGACATCGAGAGGTGCGTTGAACAACAATCGCAGCGCCCCATAAAAACCCGCCTGATCGAAGCTCAGGATAACGACGCCGCAGATCGCGAAGCGCAGCACGATATGGCGCTGCAGATAACGCCCCAGCTTTTCGTAAAACAGGATGATGGCGATGGCGTCGATATAAAGCAGGCTGGTTCCCCAGACCATCAGCACACCCATCTCATCCAGAAATGCGGTGCTGACCGATTGCCCGGGAACGATCGCCACCGTCTGATGGAAACGGATGATCTGCGCCATGGCGACTGTCACTATATTGCCGAGAAACAGCCCGTAGATCGGCTGTCGAACGACCGCCGCGTCCTCCCGCATATAGAGCATGAGGATCATCATCAGCTTGCCGGCAAAAAGGATCGAGGAGCCGGGCGACGCCACACCGAACGGCAGCTGCACGTAAAAGACGGCCGCCAGATAGGTCTCCAGAAAATGCATGACGCCCAGCGCGGTGAGAAAAACACCAATGCCGAGAATATGCCGGTAATGAAGGAATGCCGTCATTACCGAAAAATAGACGATGGCCTCCGTCAGAAAGAGGGCCAGATTTGCCCATTGCATCGGCACATGCCCTATCGATCCACATCGCGCGGGTTGATTGGCGCGACTCCATGCTCTCTAGAGACGATAGGCCGAAGCAAACAACGGAATCTTAATATCCGCGGCAAGAATGCGTCATCATTTTCCTGGGAAAAGCGAAGCGCCGTTCTGGTCGATGATGAGCTTCGCCTTGCGGATCGTGAACTCAACCGCATCGTCCATGCTGGTGAAGACGTCGGCGCGCACGAATTCATGCACCAGCACTTCATCGCCAGCCTTTTTTTCGATGCGGCCCGCCAGGCGGAACTGGCCGCCTTCCTTGATCGGCGTCGCATAGATCAGATAGTCGCCATGCGCATGCGGCTCCGCCTGGGCCGTCTTCTGCGGCGCGTCGGAGGACGGCTGGCCGGAGCCGAAGGCCGAGAGGATTTTGGAAAAAAACGATGCCATGGCTTTCACTCCCTCAATCTGTGTCACGTTTGAAGGGCGGAGGCGATCCGCCCTTCCCTGCCTTTCGCTCCCCGATCAGATGATCAGGTTCGACAGGATGTCGTTTTCGGTGATGTCCTCATAACCGAGACCGGCGGCTTCGAAGCGCTCCAGCAGCCCGGCGAAGTTTTCCTTCGCGCTGGTTTCGATGCCGATCAGGATCGAACCGAAATTGCGGGCCGATTTCTTCAGATATTCGAAACGGGCGATATCGTCATCCGGGCCGAGCAGGTTGAGGAAATCGCGCAGCGCGCCGGGGCGCTGCGGCAGGCGAAGGATGAAGTATTTCTTCACACCCGTATAACGCATGGCGCGTTCCTTCACATCCGGAAGACGCTCGAAATCGAAATTGCCACCGGAAACCACGGCGATGACCGTCTTGCCTTCCAGCCTCTCGCGGCCGAGCTTTTCCAGCGCGGCAATCGCCAGTGCGCCGGCCGGCTCCAGCACCACGCCTTCGAGGTTCAGCATCTCGATGATCGTCACGCAGATGGCGTTTTCCGGGATGAGCATGACCTGCTCGGCCGGAAAATCCTTCAGGGCCTTGAAGTTCAGGTCGCCGATGCGGGCGACGGCGGCGCCGTCGACGAAATTGTCGACCTTGGTGAGCGTCACCGGTTCGCCGCGTTCGAGGCTTTTCTTCAAGCTCGGCGCCCCTTCCGGCTCGCAGAACACGAAGTTCTCCTTGCGGACCGTGCCGGCGAGAAAGCCCGAAAGACCGGCAGAAAGACCGCCGCCGCCAACGGGCATGACGACGATATCCGGCTTCGTGCCTTCCGGAAGCTGATCCATGATCTCGGCGGCGACGGTCGCCTGGCCTTCGATGATGTCCTCATGATCGAAGGGCGGCACCATGTAGCCGTCATTGTCCTCAACATATTTGCGGGCGGCGGCATAACACTGGTCGAATATATCGCCCACCAGACGGATGCTGATGAATTCGCCGCCGAAGATGCGGGTCTTTTCGATCTTCTGCTGCGGTGTCGTCACCGGCATGAAAACAACGCCGTGAACACCGAAATGACGGCAGGCGAAAGCAAAGCCCTGAGCATGGTTGCCGGCCGAAGCACAGACGAAAACCTTGTTCTTGCCGGCCTTGGCCACCGCCTTGCGCAGGAAGTTGAATGCGCCTCTAATCTTGTAGGAACGAACCGGGGACAGATCCTCACGCTTCAGCCAAATCGACGCGCCATACCGACGGCTGAGATGTTCATTCAACTGCAACGGCGTTTCCGGGAATATTTCCCGCACTTCTCGCCGCGCTGCTTCCACAAGCTGCTTGTCCACGATAGTCAATCCATTGAAATTCATAATGGCACCCGCTATGCCATAGGAAGACGTCCGAGACAAAGACTCATTTCAGCGCGGCAACAAACTCCGGGTTTCATTTCTTGAACAGCAACCTTCTGCGCTCGGTCATATATGTGGCGTCCATCTTCGGGCTTTACATGGCGACGGCCATGTTCCTGCCGGCGCTCACCGATCTTTATTACGGCAATGACGACTGGATGGTGTTTGCGCTGTCGGGTTTCATGTGCGGGGGCTTTGCGCTTGCCTGCGCGCTGGCGACGCGCGGGCCGATTGCGGCCTTCAACAAACGTTTCGGCTTTCTGCTCGTCAACCTGCTCTGGCTGGTGTTTTCCATTGTCGGCGCGGTTCCGCTTTACCTGTCCGAACTCAACCTGACGCTCGGTCAGGCGCTGTTCGAATCCGTTTCCGCCATTACGACGACGGGATCGACAGCCATTGCCGGTCTCGACAACGCGCCGCAGGGCATCCTTCTCTGGCGTTCGCTGCTATGCTGGCTTGGCGGTATAGGTATCGTGGCGCTCGGCCTCTTCATCCTGCCGCTGCTGCGCGTCGGCGGCATGACCTTCTTCCGCATGGAATCTTCCGATACCGGCAACGACCGGCCTTTCGCGCGGCTGGCGAGCTTCACCCGGGCTTTCGTGGCCATTTACATCATCATGACGCTTGCCTGTACGATCGCTTACGATTTTGCCGGCATGTCGCATTTCGATGCGCTGAACCATGCCATGTCAACGGTCGCGACCGGCGGTTTCTCCACCCATGACGCTTCTTTCGCCTATTTCGACAATACGGCGCTCTTGTGGATCGCCACCATCTTCCTGATCTTCGGCAGCCTGCCCTTCTCGGTCATGATCCTGCTTGCGGTGCGCCGCCGGCTGGAAACGCTGCGCGACCCGCAAATCGCCGTCTTCCTCGGTTATCTCTGTGCGATCTCGATTGCGGTTGGCGTCTACCATCATTTCAGGAACGGCGTGCCGCTGGATGACGCGCTCAGCCATTCCTTCTTCAATATGACCTCGATCCTTTCGACCGGCGGCTTTGCCAGCGACGATTATACGCTCTGGGGGCCTTTCGTCGTCGTCGTCGCCTTTTTCGCAACCTTCATGGGCGGCTGTTCCGGCTCGACGGCAGGCGGTATCAAGGCCTATCGTTTTCTCATCATGTTCAACGTGGTGCGCGCCGGGCTGAAGAAGCTGATCTATCCGAACGCGGTCTATTCGGTGCGTTACGGCCAGCAGGTGGTCGATCCCGATACGATCCGGACGATCTTCCTGTTCGTCAGCTGCTTCATCGCCCTGTGGATCGCCGGCAGCCTTGCCATGAGCCTGATGGGTTACGATTTCCTGACCGCCACCTCGGCCGTTGCGACCTCGCTCGCCAATGTCGGACCCGGCATCGGCCCGATCATCGGCCCGGCGGGCAATTTCTCCACTATCAGCGATCCCGCCCTTTATCTCCTCTCGGTCCTGATGCTGCTCGGACGTCTGGAAATCCTGACGGTTCTGGTGCTGCTGATGCCGATCTTCTGGCGCAGCTGATGTCATGGCACACTTGTTGAGCGCCAGCGAATAAAGCGCTTGACCTTCCCACGTTGGAATAGTCCAGGCTGCTCCTGTTAGAATTCCAAACCATGGAGAACCGCCTATGTGCACCGCTCACCAGCATCACGCCGAAACCACCACGGCACCGGTTGATGCAGACCTTTCTTTTCACGTTGAAGACATGACCTGCGGTCACTGCGCCGGAGTGATCAAGGGTGCGATCGAAAAGACCGTTCCCGGCGCTGCCGTGCATGCCGATCCGGCAAGCCGCACGGTTGTGGTTGGCGGCGTCTCCGATGCAGCACGTATTGCCGAAATCATCACCGCTGCGGGCTATACGCCGGAAGCGCGCGCCTGATCCGAAGAGATACCGGCGGCGCTTCATCCCTGCAGCCGCCGGATCGCCCCACCTGCCCCGCTTCACGCTGCATTATGTGACGGGTTTTGGACGGCATCCGTCCCTGTTTCCTCCCCGATGGCGAATGCCCTCTCCCTTTCGATCAGGGATAACGGAGGAGATTTTTCCAGTTTAATAAAGCGAATCATCCACATGCCGTCACACCGGCCTTGTGAAGCTGTCTGTTCCCCTCCTCCGTCATTCCGGCCTTGAGCCGGAATCCAGCCAGCCCAAGTCCTTGGGTTTAAAGGAGTCTTCCCGCCGTACAGACGCACGTCGGCTGGATTCCGGCTCAGGGCCGGAATGACGGAGGAGAGGGTCAGGGGCTTTATCACAAAAAGACCCGGCTCTTGCGAGCCGGGTCCCTCTCAATCAGCACCATCACACCAACTTACTTCGTTGCCAGATCCTTGGTCATGACAAAATAGTTCAGCGGATGCGGCTTGTAGTTTTCGAGCTTTGCCGAATAGGCGTCGAACACGGTCTCGTGGATGAGGAAGACGGAGACGGCTTCGTCATAAATCTTCTTCGCCGCTTCGCCGTAAATGGCGTAACGCTTGGCGGGTTCACCCGCCGAATAGGCGGATTTGATCAGCTTGTCCGTCTCCGCATTGCAATAATGCGAAATGTTGTAGCTGCCGCCGCAGGTGTAGTCGGCATTCAGGAAACCGGCCGGTTCGGCGACATCGGTGGCGTAACCGCGAGACAGCAGCGCCATGTCGAAGTTGCCGGCCAGCATATCGGGCTCGATGGCGCTGTAATCGGCAACGCGGACATCGACCTTGATGCCGATTTCCTGCAACTGCGCCTGGATGATCGCCGCGACGTCCTTGAGTTCGGTCTTTGCGGTATAGGCAAGGAGCGTCACCTTCAGGCTGCCGGGTGCAACGCCCGCCTCTTTCAGCAGATCCTTGGCTTTTTCCACGTCATAGGCGGGTTTGGTTTCCTTTGCAGCCCATGGTTCGCCGGCCGCAAAAGGCATGGTCGCGCCCTTGACCACGCCTTCATAGATACTCTCGGCGATACCACCCGTATCGATGGCGGCCTGGATCGCCTGGCGCACCTTGATATTGTTGAAAGGCGGCTTTGAATTGTTCAGCAGCAACTCGGTGATACGCGGCGACGGGATTGGCGCGACCTTGACGCCATCGGTGGATTCGATGGTCTTGACCGTCCATGGCGGCACGAGCCGCGAAACCTGCGCTTCCCCGGTTCGAACCTGGGTGGCGCGTGTGTCGGCATCGGGCACGAAATTGACACGGCCGCCGGAAAGTTTCGGCATACCGCCCCAATAGTCGTGATTGGCCGTCAGAACCATATGCTGGCTGGGATCGACCTCGCTGATCTTGAAAGGTCCGGTGCAGGTTCCGATCGGATCGACCTTGCCGTCCTTATAGGCGGATGGAGCAAGGATGGAGGTGGCGGGGCTTGCCATCTGCGCCGGCAGCAGCACAGAGGGTTCGATCGTCGTGATCTTCACCACATCATCGCCGCCAGCTTCGACGGCGGCAATCAGCTTCGGAGAGAAGGCACGGGCGGGCACGGGTGCTTTTAAGAGATTGCTGAGTGCATTGACCGCGGCCTTGGCATCGAGCGGTTCGCCGTTCTGGAACTTGACGCCCTTGCGCAGCTTGAATTCCCACACCTTGGGATCAGTCTGCTTCCAGGACTCGGCGAGGCTTGGCTCCAGCTTCATGTCATAACCGACACGCACCAGGCTTTCGAAACAACCCGCACGCGAGCCGAGATAGGCGTCGTCGGAAGCCATCTGCCAGCCGGTCTTCACACCGAAATTATCGTCATAGGTAATCGTGGCGGCCTCTGCCGCATGCGTTCCAAACGAAACCACAATGGCGCATGACGCCAAAAGTGCGTGCTTCATCATAGAATATTCCCCTTTTATTTTTGATGACAACGCTCACAATTCGTATATTTTCACGAAATTTCACTCAATCATTACAAAGGCAATAAGAATACCCTATGGATATCTCTCGATTATCCATTCGAATATTATCTATTTTACGTTTTGTACTCGGAATTTTATTCCGATATTAATCCGCAAACACACAATTCATCTGTTTTTACGGCAACAGAAAACTGTAACTGCGTTGTCCGTCAGCCCCATTCCCGCCAGCGATGGCAGCGCGCGAAATGCTCGCCGGAAACGCCTTCCAGAACGGGTTCCACCTCGCCGCATATCTCGGTCGCATATTTGCAGCGGGTATGGAATTTGCAGCCGTTCGGAGGATTGAGAGGGCTCGGCAGATCGCCGTCCAGAAGCATCTCCGGTGCATATAACCCCGTCTCGTCCAGCATCGACGATGCTATGAGAGCCTTGGTATAGGGGTGCTTCGGCGCCCGGAAAAGTTCCTCCCGGTCGGCGATTTCAACGACGCGTCCGAGATACATCACGGCGATGCGATCGCAGAGATAACGCACCACGCGCAGATCGTGGGAAATCATCAGAACCGTCAAACCGTGACGGCGCTTCATGTCCATCAGAAGGTTCAGGATCTGCGTGCGCATCGAGGCGTCGAGCGCCGATGTCGGCTCGTCGCAGACAAGGAAGCTCGGATTGAGGAGCAGCGCACGGCCGATGACGACGCGCTGCAACTGGCCGCCGGAACACTGGCTCGGATACCGATCGTAAAAAGAGCCATCCAGGCCGACCTCTTCCAGCATCCGGAAAACCCGGGCCGTGCGCTCCTCACGCGTGCCGATGCCATGTTGGGCAAGCGGCGCTTCCATGCTCTGGCCGATACGCATGCGCGGATCGAGTGCGGAATAAGGGTCCTGAAACACCAGTTGCACGACCCGGCGCATACGCCGAAGCGCCTCGCCCTGCATGTGCAGCATATCGTTCTGCCCGATGCTGACCTCGCCTTTCGTTGCGTGGGTCAGCCGCGTAATCAGCCCGGCAACCGTGCTTTTGCCGCATCCGGATTCACCGACGAGACCAAGCACTTCCCCCTCGCCGATCGTCAGGGAAACATCGTCGACGGATTTCACCACACGGTGACCGAAGCCCGATATGGGATAATATTTGCAGAGGTTCTTCGCGACCACGAAGGGCCGCTTGCCGTTTTCCGCCGATGGCGGGGTCTGTGTCGTCGCTGTCGCTAGCATCGTCGCCCTCCCTCAGCAGACCGTGTGACCGGCATGATCGTGACCGGTATGATCGTGGTTGGCATGGTCGTGACCGACCGCCCAGCACCGCGCCTTGCGCCCTTCGGGCAAGGCATTCAGATCCGGTTCCGAGGCCATGCAGCGGCCGCTCATGCCTGCCGAATTGGCAAGCGCGCAGCGCGGATGAAACCGGCAGCCGCAGGACATGTCATGGGCCTGTGCACTGGAGCCGGGGATCGTCAGTAATTGCCCCTCGCTGTCGGTGGTCAAAAGCGAACAGCTGATGAGCGCCTTGGTATAGGGGTGCTGCGGCGCCTTGAGGATCGCCTGGGTCGGCCCCTCCTCGACGATGCGGCCGGCATACATGACCGCGATCCGGTCCGCGAAGGCGGCAACGACCGAGAGATCGTGCGTGATGAGCAGCGTGGCAAGCCGGCGCTTGCGGCGCTCGTCGTCGAGCAGGCGCAGGATTTGTGCCTGGACGGTGACATCAAGCGCCGTCGTCGGTTCGTCGGCGATCAAAAGCTGCGGATTGCCGGAGAGTGCGGCCGCAATCATCACACGTTGTGCCATGCCGCCGGAAAGCTCATGCGCAAAGCACTGCGCCCGCGCCGAAGGATCGGGAATGCCGACGTCCGACAGCAGACCGACGACCCGGTTAAGTGCGGCGTGCCGGCTCATTTTACGGTGAATCCAGAGCGGCTCCGCCACCTGCGTCCTCACCCGACTGGTCGGGTCGAGCATGGCCTGCGGCTGCTGGAACAGCATGCTGATATCTGCGCCGCGCAGCGCATCGAGTTCGGAAGATGAAAGAGCGAGAATATCGCGCCCGGCAAAGGAAATACGGCCGGAATTGATTTCCGCGCCCTGCGGCAAAAGCCGCATTAGCGACAGCGCCGTCATGCTCTTGCCCGACCCGGATTCGCCGACGAGAGCGACGACTTCTCCGGCGTTGACGGAAAGCGTCAGGCCCGAAATAACAAACTTGCGGCCATTTTGCGCCGGCACGGAAACGTGCAGGTCTTCTATCTCCAGAAGCGGTGCGCATTCAGGGGACATGGCCGTATTGGCAAGCGTTTGTCCTTCGATATTCATAAGAGTTCCCCTTATTTTTATTGAATCGGAGGCATTGCGTATTCTTCATGCGGCTTCAGACGATATTACTCTCCTTCCGGTTCCGTTGCGTCATCTATGTTTGACAATCGTCAAATCGACCATTGCCCGTTGGCAGGCGTCAATGACCGTTGGTTTTTTTCGTTTCCAGGTTAAGGCCATGGCCGATCCACGTCACGCTGAGCGCCGCCAGGAAAATCGCCAGACCCGGTGCGATGACGAGAACGGGCATCCGCTCCGCGTAAGCCTGCGCATCGGCCAGCATCAGCGCCCAGTCGGCGGCCGGCGGCTGTACGCCAAGGCCCAGAAACGACAATCCGCCCACCGTGATCAGCTTGTGGCCAAAGCGCAGGAACGCCACGGCCGCAATGGGCCAGATCGTGTTGGGAATGATATGCCGGAAGATGATGAAGCGCCGTGTGCAGCCGAGCACCTCTGCCGCGCGGATATATTCGCGGGAATTGATCGAGAGCGTCAGCCCCCGCGCCAGCCGCGCAAAAGGTGTCCAGCCAACGATGGTCAGCGACGCGATCAGCGTGCCATATCCCGGACCGAAAATGGCGACGAGGAAAATCGCGATCACCACGTCCGGTATGGCGATGAGCAGGTCCACGATGCGCATCAGCACTTCGTCGAGGATGCCACGGCTGCGGCCGCTGATGATGCCGATGAAGGTTCCGATCACGACCGACAGAATGACGGTGATGGCGGCAATCGTGACCGTGAAGCGGCCGCCGATCAACAGCCGGCTCAAGACATCGCGCCCGAGATGGTCCGTCCCAAGCCAATAGGCGGCGCTCGGCGCATTCAGCCTGAGCCGAAGGCTCTGCTTTGCCGGATCATAGGGCGAAATCCACGGTGCGATCACCAGCAGCAGGATGATGACGAGAAAAATCGCCGATCCCGCATAGAAGGTCCAGTGCCGACGTCGGATGAAATCCGTGAACCGGGCGAGGTTCGAAGGGCGCTTGGGCGTGGTCATCGGCATGGCGGCGGCAGACGCGCTCGGGAAGTGGCTAATGGTCATGGTGAGCTCGCATTGCTGGATTGATCAGGACATAAAAGCTGTCGGCCAGGGTATTGATCAGGATGGAGAGCGCCACGATGCAAATGAAACCGCCCTGCAGCATCGGAATATCGCGATTGACCACGGCGTCGTAGAGAAGCCGGCCCATGCCGGGAATGGCGAAGATCACCTCCACGACCACCGATCCGCCAAGCAGGCCGGCAAGCCACAGGGCGAAGAAGGTGACCACCGGCAGCGAGCCGTTGCGGATACCGTGGCGCATGACCGTGCCATGCATGCCGAGACCGCGGCTGCGGGCCGCCGTGATATAGGGCGCGCGCAGCACCTCGGCCATTGCCGCGCGCGTCACCTGGGTGAAATAGGCAAGCGGCCGCAACGTCAGGGTCAGGGCGGGAAGCACCAGCGAACGCCAGCTATCCCATCCGGCCGAGGGTAACCAGCCGAGATAGAGCGCGAAGACCAGCGCCGACATGGGCGCAAACCAGTATTCGGGCGTTGCAACGAAGGTCTGGATCATCAGCGTCGCAAAATTGTCCAGCCGACCGCCGGGACGCATCGCCGCCAGGGTGCCGAGCGGCAGGGCGACGGCCACCGCGACCGCCAGCGCCGTCAGCGCCAGCGTCACCGACACCCAGAGCGATCGCAAAAGCTCGGCGGCGACCGGCTGGCTGCTGGTGAAGGAAAATCCGAGGTCGCCCCGCAGCGCGCCCGACAACCATGCGAAATATTGCACATAGAGCGGGCGGTCCAGCCCGAGGCTGACCCTGAGCGCCTCGACCGCATGCGGATCGAGCGCCGTATCGCGCATGCGCGACATGAGAATGGTGCGGGCCGGATCGCCGCCCGCCATATAGGGCAAAAGAAACGCGATGACGGACACGATCGCCAGCATCAGGCACAGAATAAGGAAGCGCTGTATTATCTGTATCCACATGGCTTGGTCTCCTTCACCACAATTGGCGTCTGCACTGCAATCCACGCCCGTTTCCCAAACGGAAAACGGCCGCTTATTTCACCGGGCGCTGTAGATCCATCACCGGACCGGAGGTGCCCTTCAGCATTCCGGTGCGCTTGGGCACGATGGCCACGGTCGTAAAATCGATATCCTCGGCATGGGCGAGATCATGGATGATCGGGCAATCCGGCTCACCGTTGTCAGGGCAATAGGTTGCAAGATTTCGCAGCGTGTCGGCCATCTCGCGAAGCGTATGCATCTTTGCTTCCAGATCGACGACATGTTCCATGACGATGCGTTTGACATCGCAGGAGGCGCCGCCCGGATCGCGCCAGAGCGTCATGAGCTGCCTGATCTTTTCGATGGAAAAACCGAGATCTCGTCCGCGCCGGATGAAACGCAGCGTTTCCAGATCATTGGCCGTATAGACCCTGTATCCGGACTCCGTACGGTTTGCCGATTTGATCAGGCCGATTGTCTCGTAATGCCTGATCATCTTCGCAGAAACACCGGATGCGGTGGCGGCTGTGCCAATATTCATCGATCCTGCTCCTATCTTTCCGGGGTGAAAAACACGTCTGCATGAATGTCGGCGGTGCGCATGCCGCGCGCCAGAAGCTGCGGCACCGTCGCCTCGATCATGGCCGGCGGGCCTGCAATATAGGCTTTCCAGCCATCGAGATCGTCGAAATCATCCGCCACGGCCGCACCGACATAACCGCACCGGATATCGGCATGTTCCTCATGCGAGAGAACCGGAACGAAACTCAGATTGCCATGCCGCGCGACAAGATCGCCGAAGCGGTCGAGCATATAGAGATCACGCTCGGCGCGCGCGCCGAAATAGACATGAACCGGTCGTTCGCGGCCCGTTGCGAGCGCCGCCTCGACAACCGCTTTGACGGGAGCGAGCCCCGAACCGCCGGCAATACCGAGGATCGGCCCGCAATGTTTTTCCCGCAGGAACGAAGAGCCGAAAGGCCCGACTATCGTGACGGGATCACCCGCGCTTGCGAGCGAGAAGATGCGGCCGCTCGTCATGCCGCCGGGAACATGCCGGATGTGGAATTCAATCAGTTCCTCATCCACCCTGCTGGCAATGGAATAATCGCGCGGCGAACAGTCAGGATAAAGCAGGCGCACATATTGTCCGGGTTTGAAGGTAAACTGCCCGCGATCGTCAAGCCGGATGCGGATGAGCTTGATATCATGCGTGGCATCCACCGCCTCCGCAACCACGCCCTCAAAGCGGCCGGTCGGAATATCGGCGATCTCATCCGCCCCGTCGAGCCAGCTGATCGTCATGTCGCTCAACGGCACGGCCCGGCAGGCGAGCGTCAGGCCATCGGTTTTCTCCTCTTCGGTCAAGGAGAAGGGCGTATGCTTGAGAAGGTCGATTTCGCCGGAAATGAGATGCGACTTGCAGGCGCCGCAGCGGCCCATGCGACAGCCATGCGGATAAGTAACCCCTGCGGCCAATGCGGCCTGAAGCACGGTCTCACCCTGCGCCGCCATGATGCTGCGTCCGATCTGCGGCAGATAGATTGTGTTGCCAGGCGTCATCATGTCCGCCTCCTATTCGGCCGCTGCGAGCTGCATGCCGGACGATCTGTCCGTCAGCGGCGCGCGGAAGCTTTTCAGGCGCAGCGCATTCGTCAATACGAAGACGCTGGAAAGCGCCATGGCTCCGGCGGCAAGGACAGGCGACAGCAGAACGCCATTGACAGGATACAATATTCCGGCCGCCACGGGAACGAGAGCGGCATTGTAAGCGAAGGCCCAGAACAGGTTTTGGCCGATATTGCGGATCGTGGCCTTGGAGAGCGCGATGGCGTTGGCGACGCCGCGCAAATCGCCGGACATCAGCACCACATCGGCGCTTTCAATGGCGACATCCGTGCCCGTGCCGATGGCAAGGCCGACATCGGCGGCGGCCAGCGCCGGCGCATCGTTGATGCCATCGCCGACAAAGGCGACACGTCGCCCGCCGGCGGCAAGCCTCTTGACGGCCTCCACTTTGCCGTCGGGCAGCACTTCCGCAACAACCTCGTCAATGCCGAGGCGGCGGGCGATGGCTTCAGCGGTGCGGCGATTGTCACCCGTGATCATCGTGACCTTGAGGCCGAGCGCATGCAGCGCCGCAATCGCCTCCGGGGTCGTCTGCTTGACCGGATCGGCAACCGCGACGATCGCGGCCAGCCTGCCGTCGACGGCGGCATAAAGCGGCGACTGCCCTTCCCTGCCCAGCCGCTCGGCATCGTCTGCGAACATCGCGACATCGTAACCGAGCTTCGCCATGAACCGGTCCGCGCCCGCTTCCACCCTGCGGCCGTCGACCATGGCTGCAACACCAAAGCCGGGGGTCGCCTCGAAGCCTTCCGCATCGGCAAGCGTCAGGCCGCCATGTTTCGCAGCCTCGACGATCGCTTCGGCAATCGGATGTTCGGAATGGTTCTCCAGCGAGGCGACGAGGCGCAACACCTCATCCGCATCGAAGCCCTCTGTCGTGGTAAAATGCACCAGTTTCGGCTTGCCGAGCGTCAGGGTGCCGGTCTTGTCGACGGCGATCACATCGGCATCGCGGAGCGTCTGGAGCGCATCGCCACGGCGGAACAGCACGCCCATTTCGGCGGCGCGGCCGGTGCCGACCATGATCGAGGTCGGCGTGGCAAGGCCCATGGCGCAGGGACAGGCGATAATGAGCACCGCAACCGCATTGACGAGCGCAAAGGTCAAGGCCGGATCGGGCCCGAACATGAACCAGACGATGAAGGTGGCGAGCGCTGCCAGCATCACCGCCGGCACGAACCAGTTGGTCACCTTGTCCACCAGCGCCTGAATGGGCAGCTTGTCGGCCTGCGCCTCCTCGACCATGCGGATGATCTGGGCGATCAGCGTATCGGCGCCGACCTTGGTGGCGCGGAAGGTGAAAGAACCGTTGCGGTTGACCGTGCCGCCGACGACTTCGGAACCCGTCGCCTTGGTGACCGGCACCGGTTCGCCCGTGATCATCGATTCATCGACATAGGAAGAGCCGCTGAGGACCAGCCCATCGACCGGTACTTTTTCGCCGGGGCGAACGACGATCACATCGCCGGTGCGCACGTCCTGCAACGGCACATCGATGGTTTCGCCATCGCGCAGCACGCGGGCGGACTTGGCCTGCAGGCCGACGAGCCGCTTTATCGCCTCGCTGGTGCGGCCTTTGGCGCGGGCTTCGAGGAACCGTCCGAGAAGGATGAGCGTGACGATGACCGCCGCCGCCTCGTAATAGACATTGGCCGTGCCGCTCGGCAGGATTTTGGGCATGAAGGTTGCGACAACCGAAAATCCCCAGGCGGCGGCAGTGCCCAGCACGACGAGCGAATTCATGTCCGGCGCCAACCGCAGAAGTGCGGGTATGCCCTTTTTGAAGAAACGCAGGCCGGGCCCGAACAGAACCAGCGTCGTCAGCGCAAATTGCAGATACCAGCTTTCCTGCATGCCGACCGTTTCCATCACGAAATCATGGATGGCGGGCACCAGATGCGACCCCATTTCCAGC
Organism: Agrobacterium sp. LY4; assembly: GCF_001526585.1. Taxonomy (NCBI): domain Bacteria; kingdom Pseudomonadati; phylum Pseudomonadota; class Alphaproteobacteria; order Hyphomicrobiales; family Rhizobiaceae; genus Agrobacterium; species Agrobacterium sp. LY4. The sequence continues at coordinate 383,895 of NZ_ASYA01000012.1, forward strand.
ACGAAAACCGGTAGCGTCAGAACAACGGCGACGGCGAGGTTGATTTTGAGGCTGCGCAGTTCCGCCTCGCGCTTGTCCTGCTCTCCATCCGTGGCTTTGTCGGCGACAACCTCGTTCGCCCTATAGCCCGCCCGCTGGATGGCATCCGCCAGATTGGCCGCAGAGGCGGCGTTGCCGGCGACGCGGACGGTGGCGCGTTCCGTCGCCAGATTGACGCTTGCACCGGAAACACCGGATACGGCCTTCAACGCCTTTTCGACACGTCCGACACAGGAGGCGCAGGTCATGCCCTCAATATCGAGTTCGATGGTTTTCTCTTCGACGCTATAACCGGCCTGCCGCACCGCCTCGATAACGGCCGGCACATCCGGCGGCCCGGAAAAGGAAATGTCGGCACGTTCCGTTGCCAGATTGACCGATGCTTTCAGAACGCCCGGCACCTTGGCAATGGCCTTTTCCACGCGTCCGACACAGGAGGCGCATGTCATGCCATCGATCGCAATCTGATGGCTCGCCCGGATCTCCATTTGTGACATGCGTATGACCCCTCTTTTCTTGTGTTAAAAAAAAGATAGGGCTTCCCATCGTGGCAAGGTCAATAGGTTCTTTTTGATGATTTTCAAGTGACGATGCCGTGCACGTGAACGGGTGTTTTACGCCGGCTCAGGAGGTGGACACAGACGACAAGTCAGGGGAAAAAAGTGGTGCGGACGGCGGGACTTGAACCCGCAAGACCAATGGTCGGCAGATTTTAAGTCTGCTGCGTCTACCGATTTCGCCACGTCCGCATTGCCGCGCCGCGTACCGTTCTGGCCGGGGCGCTGCAAAAAATCGTCATGCTTCTGGCGCCCGGCACTGGGGCCGGTCCCAAACACGACTGAGCCTCATCTACACAGGCCGAACCGTTTCGGTCAACGGGGCCTCGGAGCATTTCCGGGAAAAGTGGGCCCGGTTTTCCGTCCGGAAATGCGGCGAACAAAGAGCTGGAGCGTTTTCGCGATTCGAAGAAAAGCGAGAACGCTTTAGCCACACCAGGACTGATTTTTTGCCGATGCCGGATGCGCGAGCCCTTCCCGCACGAGTTGATCGGCGAATGATACGCCCGAACGCGAAAGCCGTTTGCGGTCCGTGGCTTGGCCGCCCGCAGCACCGGAGGACGCCACATCGAAGGCGCCGGCATTCAGCATGTCGCGAAGCCTTACCTTCGCTACGAAACCGCGCTGGCGCTCTTCCATGCAGCGCGCCCGGTCGATCTGCGGCACTTCTATGCCGGCAAGCTGCATTTTCACGCCCTTCATCCAGAAAGTGTTGCCATCGGCCACGCAATTGTTGAGGCCGGAACGACCGCAAAAGGCAAAAGTACCGCTTTTTTCAGCGAGCGAGATTTTTTCGACCGAAGGGCGCGTTTCCGGCAGGATAGCAGCGACCTGGCTCGGTTGCGAAGCGGACGGCATGGCGATCGGGCGCGGCGGCACCGGGCCATTGCCGGGCAGAGCCGGCGATGCGGGGCGAATGGACGCCACTTTTTCCGGCGTGACGGAATCGCGCTTGGCCGCTGTCGCGACTTTCGAAGAACTCGTGGCCGGAGATGTCGCCTTTGCAACATGCCGCTGCGGCAAAAGACTGTCGCGATGTTCGTAAGCCTGAATGCCGCCGGCAACGACGCCCAGCATCAGCACCCATGGCCAAACGCTGCCGCCACCCGATTTCTTCGCCGTGCGGCGTCGTGCTGTCGATTTTCGATTGCTCACGATCGGACTCCTTTTTACGGAGCCGCATTATCGGCCAAAGGAGTTTCCGAAAGGTTGGCATTGCCGGGCGTTTTCGTTTTTCAGAGAAGCGGGAAAACGCCCTAACCCCTTGTTTTCCCGATTTTCCGAATGGAACGCACGCAAATGAGCTGTGGATAAACCCTCAGCGAACCTGATCGAGAAGGCGCTTGCATTCGAGGAGATCGAACAGGGCTTCCTGCAAAAGCGCCTGATCGTCCTTGCCGATGCTCGACTTGCCGACCGATATTTCCGCATCGCCGCCGCCACCGCCGAAGCCGAAAAAACGGCCGCTTGGCTTGGCCTTCGGGCGACCGACGACCTCGTCCCCATCGGTATCGACGACACGCGGTTCGGCGACTTCCTTTTCACCGCTCGCCGCCATGATGGCTTCCATGGTCGCAAGATCACCGGAGGCGATTGCCGCCACGAAGCGGTTGCCATTGGCTTTCAGCAGCTTCTGCACGCCCTTGATGGTGTAGCCATGGTCATAAAGAAGATGACGAATGCCCTTCAGGAGATCGATATCGTCAGGGCGGTAATAACGGCGGCCCCCGCCCCGTTTCATCGGCTTGATCTGCGGAAAGCGTGTTTCCCAGAAACGCAGCACATGCTGCGGCAGGTTCAGCTCATCCGCCACTTCACTGATCGTCCGAAACGCGTCGGGGCTTTTATCCAAATTTCCACTCCCATCCGAACCGGAGCGCCATGCATCCGGCCGGACACTGAACGAGAACGCTTTTCACCCGCCGGTCAAACACCGCGCAAAGTCGGTTACGACCCCGCGCCGACGCCGTTGCGGCGAGATACAAATCACTAAAATTGATTATGATGTGAGTCGACCGGATTTCAACGGCTTGCACGTTGAAATTCAAGTATGTTCACAAGAAGAATGGGGAAAAAGGCTTGCGATACGGCAAAAAAGGCGTCTCGCTTAGACCTTGAGAGCGGGATTACGTCCCGGCCTTCTGGCCCTTCTGCTTGGCTTTGCGGGCCGTATGGGCCTTCAGAATGCGCTGCTTCAGCACGTTCGAGGCCTTGAAGGTCATGACGCGACGTGGGGAAATCGGAACTTCCTCACCCGTCTTCGGGTTGCGGCCGATACGCTCGTTCTTTTCCCGTATCTGGAATGTCGCGAAGGACGAAAGCTTGACGACTTCGCCGCGGGTGATCGCGTTGCATATTTCGTCGATGATCGTTTCGACCAGTTCGGCGGATTCGGTGCGGGACAGCCCGACTTTACGAAACACAGATTCTGCAAGATCTGCGCGTGTCACTGTCTTCCCGGCCATTTTTCCCCGCAAACCGTGTCTGAACTCTTCTCTAGGAGCCGCCGAGATTATTTCCCTTGTGGCGACCGGTCAAGGGATTGTTCCAGATTCATTTGAGGCTTTCGGCAATCAGTGCAAGGGCTTAGAGCGAGTGATACGGTTTTGACACAGGCTCGGGCCGCTCCGGCGCTTCCGATCGGGGCGTGAGCGCGAAAATCACAACCGATTTCGCGCCATCGCCCCGGCAAACGCGGAAATCAGGCCTTTACCAGCGCAGCAGCACAGCGCCCCAGGTGAAGCCGCCGCCCATGGCCTCCAGCATGACCAGATCGCCCTTCTTGATGCGTCCGTCACCGGCGGCAACGGCGAGCGCCAGCGGAATGGAGGCTGCCGAGGTATTGCCGTGCTGATCGACGGTGATCACGACCTTTTCCGGGTCGATGTTGAGCTTCTTTGCCGAACCGTCGATGATGCGCTTGTTGGCCTGATGCGGAACCAGCCAGTCGAGATCGTCGGACGTCGTGCCCGTCGCCTCGAAGGCCTGTTCGATGACATCGGTGATCATGCCGACGGCGTGCTTGAACACTTCCCGGCCTTCCATGCGCAGATGACCGACGGTGCCTGTGGTGGAAGGTCCGCCATCGACATAGAGCTTTTCCTTGTGCGAGCCGTCGGAGCGAAGCTGCGCCGTCAGAATGCCGCGATCGGCGGAGGTGCCCTCGCCTTCACCGGCCTCCAGAACCAGCGCACCGGCGCCGTCGCCGAAGAGAACGCAGGTGGTGCGGTCCTTCCAGTCGAGGATGCGCGAGAAGGTCTCGGAACCGATCACCAGAACGCGCTTGGCCATGCCGCCGCGAATATAAAGATCGGCGGTCGATACGGCATAAACGAAACCGGAGCAGACGGCCTGCATGTCGAAGGCGAAACCATGGGTCATGCCAAGACGGTTCTGGATGTTCACCGCCGTTGCCGGAAAGGTGTTATCCGGGGTCGAGGTGGCCAGAATGATGAGGTCGATATCGTCGGGCGTCAGGCCGGCATTATCGAGCGCGGCGCGCGCCGCCGCTTCGCCGAGAGACGCGGTGGTTTCACCTTCGCCGGCGATATAGCGCTGCTTGATGCCCGTGCGCTGCACGATCCATTCGTCGGAAGTCTCGACGACCCCTTCGATTTCGCTGTTGGTCATGACACGCTTCGGAAGCGCTGCCCCGAAACCACGGACTATAGAGCGGATCATTCCCTTATTCCTCGTCAGCCACGAGAGCTTCGGGCGCCGGGGGCGGAAGCCGTCTTGCGTGGTAAATCTTCAGATCATTTTCAATCTTGGCCGTCAGACCGTTGTGGACCATGTCGTAGCCGACATCGACGGCGGAGGCAAAACCGATGGCATCCGTGCCGCCATGGCTCTTGATGACAATGCCGTTCAGGCCGAGAAACACACCGCCATTGACCTTGCGCGGGTCCATCTTTTCACGAAGCACATCGAAGGCGCTTTTCGCCAGGATATAACCGATCTTGGCGAAGAAGCTGCGGGAGATCGCCTCACGCAGCAGCGTGGTGATCTGGCGGGCGGTGCCTTCGGCGGCCTTGAGCGCAATGTTGCCGGTGAAACCTTCGGTCACCACCACATCCACCGTGCCCTTGCCGATATCGTCGCCTTCGACGAAACCGCGATAATCGATGGTGGCGAGATCGGCCTCGCGAATGAGACGCCCGGCCTCACGCACCTCTTCCTGACCCTTGACCTCCTCGACGCCGACATTGAGCAGGCCGACGGTCGGACGGTCGATATCGAAAAGCGCACGCGCCATGGCGCCGCCCATCAGGGCGAAATCCAGAAGCTGCTGGGAATCGGCGCCGATGGTCGCGCCGATGTCGAGCACGATGCTTTCGCCCTTCAGCGTCGGCCAGATGCCGGCGATTGCCGGGCGTTCCACCCGCGCCATGGTGCGCAAACAGAATTTCGCCATGGCCATCAACGCGCCGGTATTGCCGGCGGAAACGGCGACATCCGCCTCGCCGAGCTTCACGGCTTCGATGGCACGCCACATGCTGGAGACGTAGCGGCCACGGCGCAGCGCCTGGCTCGGCTTCTCATCCATGCTGACCGAGACTTCACAATCGTGAAAGACCGACTTTTCCCGAAGTGCGGGATATTGTGCCAGAATGGGGTCGCATTTGCTCTTCTGCCCGTAGAGCAGAAAAGTTACATCGTTGTGCCGTTCAAGCGCCTTGGCGGCACCGGGTATGGCAACATCTGGGCCGAAATCGCCACCCATGACGTCAATTGCAATTCTGATCACTCGTCCCTTATCCTTCTTCCCGCCAATCAGCGGTTTTGCGCGAAAATACCTTTTCCGGCCTTCGTTACAATAAAATTATTTCAGCCCGGCTGGGCCATTCAGTCTTTTTTCCAATCTTTCAGCACGGCAAAAGGCGATGGACGCTTCTCTTCCCCAGGCTGCCTGTCGGCCGTTTCGGGAAATTCCGCATCCGGTTTGCGCGGATAGGGATCGATCGCGAGCGCCGCAAATTCGGCAACCACAGCACCGACATCGATGCTGTCGCCGGTGAACTGGTCGGGAATATCCGGGCCGTCGGGGTCGAGCACGATCTCGCCTTCCTCATTGGTCACCATCCGCGCCAGTTTCGAACCTTCCGGAACGAAAATCTGCTCGACTGGCTCGTCGATCTTGCTCGAGATCGGCTCCAGCGTGACGACGCAGGATTGCGTTACCGCCGCATGCACTTCGCCCTTGATCTTAACGCCATCCTTCTTCCAGCGGGAAACCTGCAGCTCCGCCTTCAGATATTCGACGGAAACCACATTCCAGAATTTCGCCAGCGCCTTCAGTTCCTCGGCACTGGCTTCGAGACCAATCCTGACCGGATTGGCGGAAATATGGCCTACCTTTACGGGATAGGAAAAAGGCAGGTCGTCATTTGCAGGGTGTCGCGCGTTCATCGTGAACCTCATCGTCCAGGCAAGGGCAGCGTCAGGCTTCCGGTTGCTATTGTGTCTTCGGACTGGGCGGCAAGTTGCGTGGATGCGTCCATCATCCAGCCTGCCAGCCCCTCCATCTCGGGCGCCTTCTCATCTACCTGCGGATATATATTGCGCCGGAGCGCCGCGGCAAGGGCAACGCGGTCGGAAGCATCCAGCGCCGCCGCATAGGATTCGAGCCGCCCATAGAACATGCCGGCGAATTTCTTCATGCGCTTCGGCACGCCCTGATCGCCGATTCCCAGTTCGCGGATGGAATGATCGAGGTCCTGAAAAAAGGCGTCGACGATCTCCTGGGCAATTTCCTGCCCGCTGACATCGGAGGATTTGGTGCGGCGGAAATAGAGAATCATGATGACCGACAGCATCTCGAAGCGGCCCATGACCGTATCGGGAACACCGAGATCGAGATAGAAAGCGGGCGTCCGGGCAGCGGCGGTCAAAGTCGCATATTGCCGGTCGACAATGGCGCGATTGTTGTTTTTCTTCTTGAACAGCCCGAATATCATCGTTTTTTTTCCGAACGGGACGGGTGAATTCGCTTACCGCCCATCGCACTTGTTGCATGATCGTCAAAGCTGGTTTACCGAAGCATCCACGAATTGCAATGCTGTCGCGGTCACGTTCGTCTTTCGCCTGAAACAGTCGAAGAGAACCGGAGGAGTTCCAAAAGACCGGGAAAGCATTGAATTTGGGGAGTGACCGGGATTTTCCGTCCCCGGATTGACACAATCATGTGCACAGACACTGTGCACCACGCAATGCCGGAAGGTGCCATTCATGATCGCAGTCGGGGAAAAGCAGTTGAGCAAGCAGAAATCCGCAAGTCACGGCAATGTTCTGAGCAAGACCGCCATCGCAATCGTGCTCGCATCCGGCCTGCTTTCCGCCTGCAGCAGCACGACCGATGTGTTCCATAACGGCTACGTCATGGACGAGCAGTCGCTCCAGCTGATCCCGGAAGGTTCGAGCCGCGAGCAGGTTCTGCTGACCATGGGCACGCCCTCCACCACCGCGACCTTCGGCAACGAGGTTTTCTATTACATCTCGCAGAAGCGTGTGCGCCGCGCGGCCTTCATGAAGCCGGCGCTGGTCGAGCAGAACATTCTCGCGATCTACTTCAACAAGGACGGCGTGATCGAGCGCAAGGCCAACTATACGCTGCAGGACGGCAAGGTCTTCGACACGATTTCGCGCACCACACCGACGGGCGGCAAGGACCTCACCTTCCTGCAGCAGCTGCTTTCCGGCGGCACCTCCGGCGCCAATATCGCCAAGAGCATTCTGGGTCAGGGCAACAACACCCCCTGATCGGAAGAAGAAACGGAAAATTCAAAGGCCCGGGGATCGCTCCCCGGGCCTTTTTCATTTGTCGGAACCTAAGCCCTCAGTGGGCAAGAACCGCCAGCAGCAGCAGCGCCACGATATTGGTGATCTTGATCGCCGGGTTGACGGCTGGACCGGCGGTATCCTTGTAGGGATCGCCGACCGTATCGCCCGTCACCGACGCCTTGTGGGCGTCCGAACCCTTGACGTGGCGCACGCCGTCCTTATCGATGAAACCGTCTTCGAAGCTCTTTTTGGCATTGTCCCATGCGCCGCCACCGGAGGTCATAGAAATCGCCACGAAGAGGCCATTGATGATGACGCCAAGCAGCGATGCGCCAAGTGCTGCGAAGGCCGACGCCTTGGAGCCGGAAATGGCCAGCACGCCGAAATAAACGACAAGCGGCGCCAGAACCGGCAGGAGCGACGGGATGACCATTTCCTTGATCGCCGCCCGTGTCAGCAGATCCACGGCCTTGCCGTAATCAGGCTTTTCCGTTCCGGCCATGATGCCGGGCTTTTCGCGGAACTGGCGGCGTACTTCCTCGACGATCGAGCTTGCCGCCTTGCCCACCGCCGTCATGGCGATGCCGCCGAAGAGATAGGGGATGAGGCCGCCGAACAGCAGGCCCGCAACGACGTAAGGATTGGCGAGGCTGAAGGAAATCTCGCCCATATCCTTGAAGTAGGGATAGGTGTCGCCATTGGCGGCGAAATAGGAGAGGTCATTGGCATAGGCGGCGAACAGCACCAGTGCGCCGAGACCGGCAGAACCGATGGCGTAACCCTTTGTGACGGCTTTGGTGGTGTTGCCGACAGCGTCCAGGGCATCGGTCGCCTTGCGCACGTCAGGATCGAGACCGGCCATTTCGGCGATACCGCCAGCATTGTCCGTGACCGGGCCGAAGGCGTCGAGGGCCACGATCATGCCGGCGAGGCCGAGCATGGCGGTGACCGCGATGCCAGTGCCGAACAGGCCGCCGAGCTGGTAGGTTCCGATGATGCCGCCAACGATGACGATGGCCGGCAGCGCCGTCGATTCCAGCGAGACCGCAAGGCCCTGGATGACGTTGGTGCCATGGCCGGTGACAGACGCCTGGGCGATGGAGTTGACCGGCCGCTTGTTGGTGCCGGTATAATATTCGGTGATGACGACGATCAGCGCCGTCACGACGAGGCCGACCAATCCGCAGAAGAAGAGATTGGTGCCGGTGATTTCCATGCCGGCTACCGTGCCCACCACTCCCCAGCCGACCGTGGCATGAGTGGCGACCGCAAGACCCGCAACCGAGAAGACACCGGTGGCGATCAGGCCCTTGTAGAGCGCCCCCATGATGGAATTGTTGGTGCCGAGCTTCACGAAGAAGGTGCCGGCAATCGAGGTCAGGATGCAGGCGCCGCAGATCGCCAGCGGATAGACCATGGCGCTTTCCAGTATCGGCGTTCCGGCAAAGAATATCGCGGCGAGAACCATGGTCGCGACGACAGATACGGCATAGGTCTCGAAGAGGTCGGCGGCCATGCCGGCGCAATCGCCGACGTTGTCGCCGACATTGTCGGCGATGGTTGCCGGGTTGCGCGGATCGTCCTCGGGAATACCGGCCTCCACCTTGCCGACGAGATCGCCGCCGACATCCGCACCCTTGGTGAAGATGCCGCCGCCGAGGCGGGCGAAGATGGAGATCAGCGATGCGCCGAAGCCGAGCGACACCAGCGCATCGATCACCTCACGCGAGCCGGCCGGATGGCCCATCACCGAGGTGAGGATGAAATAATAGATGGAGACGCCGAGCAGCGCGAGACCCGCCACCAGCATGCCGGTGATGGCGCCCGACTTGAAGGCGTATCGAGACCGGCGGAAAGGCTGTGCGAGGCGGCCTGCGCGGTGCGCAGATTGGCGCGCACGGAGACATGCATGCCGACGAAGCCGGCGACGCCTGAAAGCACCGCGCCGACGAGGAAGCCGATGGCCGCCATGGATGACAGAAGATACCAGGCCAGAATGGCGACGATCAGTCCGACGATGGCGATGGTGAGATATTGACGGGTGAGATAAGCCTGCGCACCTTCACGGATAAAACCTGCTATTTCACGCATACGCTCGTTGCCCTGATCGGCATCGAGAACGCTTTTGGTGGCCCATACCGCGTAAACCACGGACAGGACACCGCATAAAATTACTATGGGTATTACGGTCATGCGCACTTACCTCCCAAAAGGCCGGGTCTCACTCCCTCCCCGGCGTGGCGAAACCTTGTGCAGGGAGATGCGGACGGCCTGTCCCAAATCCCGTCTTGGGCATTTGTTCCCCTCCCAAGGAAAAATGTCCTCGGAGCGGAGATTGCGTTGGCGCGAGGTGCCGCGTCAAGCCCACAAATTTGCCTGAAACTTGAAAGGAGTAGAGTGCGGCGCGCGACTCAGGCTGCTTTTTTGCGGCTTGTCAGGACAAGTGACAGGACAAGCAGGAGGCAAAGCCCGGCAACCGGCCAGATGACGAGGTTCATCACCGACCAGCCCCAGGCCGTAAACACCTTGCCGGAAGAGAAGGATGACAGCGCCACGGTGCCAAATAGCACGATATCGTGGAAACCCTGCACCTTGTCCGCCTCATGCGGGCGGTAGCTGGAGGTGATGATGGCGGTTGCGCCGATGAAGCCGAAATTCCAGCCTAGGCCGAGCAGGATGAGCGCCGCCCAGAAATTCCACAGCTCTATGCCCATATGGGCGACGATGGCGCAGGCCATCAGCACGATGAGGCCCGCCGCGACGATTTTTTCCGAACCGAATCGGGAAATCAGCATGCCGGTGAAGAAGCTCGGGCCGAACATGGCGAGCACGTGCCACTGGATGCCGAGCGTGGCGAGTTCGGTGGGGAAACCGCAGCCGACCACCATGGCGAGCGGTGCGCCGGTCATCATGAAGGTCATCAGGGCATAGGAACCGATGCCGCAGATCATGCCGGTGACGAAACGCTGCGTGCGGACGATTTCCGACAGCGGCCTTACCGATTCGACATGGGCGGCAGCCGCCTTGGGATCGGGCAATTTCAGAAACGCCAGAATGGCGATCGAAACGAGGCCGAGCGGAACGAGCGCCAGAAAAGCGCCGGCAAAGGTGACCGGCGCAAGCAAATCCTTGCCGAAGATGGCGAGTTGAGGCCCGACGATAGCGGAAATGATGCCGCCCGCCAGAATCCAGGAGATCGCCTTCGGCTTGTAGAAGGATGGAGAGGCGTCGGCCGCTGCGAAGCGGATCTTCTGGGTAAAACCGCCGGAAATGCCGATCAGCAGCAGGCCGACGGCAAACAGCCAGAAATCCGAACGGAAAAGCGCCACGGCGGCAATGCCGCCGCCGATGGAGCACATCAGCGCGCCGACCATGAAGCCTGCCTTGCGGCCAAGGAAGCGGGATGCAGCCGCCACGCAGATCGCGCCGAGCGCAACGCCGATATTGAAACCGGTGAGAGGCGCGGTCGCCAGCGACTTATCCGCGCCGAGCAGCTGATAGCCGGCAAGAGCGCCGACCGAAAAGCTCAGGGGCGCAGCCGATCCCATGATCGCCTGCGCGATGGTGAGGAGAAAGACGTTGCGCTTCGCCTCGTCCAGTTGAACTTCAAGTCCGGGGACGGAAACGGCGCTCATGTCTTCCTCACCTAAGTTTTTTTAGCGTTTTGCCTCGCCGCGCACCTGCTTGGCAATGCGGTCAAGTACCGCATTCACCAGCTTCGGCTCGTCGTGTTCAAAGAAAGCACGGGCGATTTCGACATATTCCGTGACGATGACGGCGACCGGCACGTCCTTGCGCTCCAGAATCTCGAAAGTGCCTGCACGCAGGATGGCGCGCACGGTGGCATCGAGGCGCGACAGCGGCCAGTCTTCCAGAAGGGCGGAGCGAACCAGCGGGTCGATCTTCGTCTGATCGCGGACGACGCCGGAAACGATGGAACGGAACCAGGACGGGTCGGCCTTCAGATAGGTATCGCCGTCGACTTCCTGCCCGAGACGGTGCGCCTCGTATTCGGCCACGACTTCCATAACGCCGGTTCCGCCGACATCCATCTGGTAAAGCGCCTGCACGGCCGCAAGGCGGGCCGCGCCGCGCTGGTTGGCGGGCTTTACCGAAGGCTGGCGCGGTTCGCCGCCATTTTCAACATTCGACATGCGTTCAGCCACCCAGTTTTTTCTTCAGCTCGATCATCGTCAGCGCCGCACGCGCCGCGAAACCGCCCTTGTCCTTGTCGGAACGGCGCACGCGCGCCCATGCCTGTTCGTCATTCTCGACGGTGAGGATGCCGTTGCCGATCGGCAGCGATTCGCTGACGGCGAGATCCATCAGGGCGCGGGAGGATTCGTTGGAGACGATGTCGAAGTGGTAGGTCTCGCCGCGGATTACCATGCCGAGCGCAACGAAACCGTCATATTCCGTGCCGTCATTGTCAGCACCGTCAAGCGCCATGGCGATGGCGGCGGGGATTTCCAGCGCGCCGGGAACGGTGATGACATCATAGGTGGCGCCAGCCTCATCGAGCGCGAATTTCGCGCCTTCGAGAAGGGCATCCGCCATATCGTCGTAAAAACGTGCTTCCACGATAAGAAGATGGGGTTTGGACATGATATTTTCCTGAAAAGCTTAATGCCGGATCATACCGGCTTTTGCGGCGGTCAAACCACGGCTGGCCATTTTTGGCAAGTAATTTCATGTGTCAGCGGCGCAAGAGGCCGCGTTTGCGGGGCATTTGGCCGGGTTTCACGCCTCCCGGCGCGGCTTCGCGACAATCAGGTTTTCTGGAAGGCGAGATGGACGCCAAGCCCCATCAGCACCGTTCCGGCAGCGCGTCGAGCGAGCACCTGCACCGCCCCGGAACGCTTCAAACGCCCAACCATGGCGCCTGCGAGAAGCACGCCGACAAGATCGGCCGAGGAAAAAATGAAATTGACGGCGATGCCGAGGATCAGCAATTGCAGCCAGACCGGAAAGGCCGCCGCAGGGTCCACGAATTGCGGCAGGAAGGCCAGAAAGAACAGCGCTGTCTTCGGATTGAGCACATCGACAATGATGCTGTCGATAAAGGCGCGGCGGGCCGATTTCGGCTCGATGGTCAGATTGACCGCCTCGCCTTCAAGCTTGCTGCGCAGCATCGAGAAGCCGAGCCAGACGAGATAAAGCGCGCCGCAGAGCTTCACAGCGAGATAAAGCCACGGGACGGCCTGAAACAGCACCGAAAGCCCTGCCGCAGAGGCGAAAATGTGGAAATAGCAGCCGACATGGATTCCAAGCACCGCCATCAGCCCGGCAAACCGTCCGCGCGCCATGGTCTGCGCCGCCGCATAAAGCATGGCCGGACCGGGGATATAGGCGAACAAGGCGGTGGTTATGAAAAAGGCTGTCAGCAATTCGAAGGACGGCATGATGTATTTCCCCTACCCCGTTTGGCTCGCGGTCGATATCAAACGGCCTAAAAAGTCTTATAGCGTTTCCAGCTTCATCGGAAGCGGGGTGCTTGAGAACAATTGCAATATGCCGCGATTTCAGGTGTTGACCACTCCCCTTTCCGTCATTCCGGCCTTGAGCCGGAATCCAGTCGACGCGCGTCTGCGCGGCGGGAAAAGTTCTTTCAGCCCAAAGACTTGGGCTGGCTGGATTCCGGCTCAAGGCCGGAATGACGGAGGAGGCGTCGGTGCGTCATCCTCTCCAAAGCATCGTCACATTACGCCGAGGGAAATTCCGCAAGCCTTGCGGCATAACGCGCCATGGTATCGACTTCGAAATTGACGAAATCGCCCGGCTGGCGTTCGCCCCAGGTGGTGACAGTTAGCGTGTGGCGGATCAGCAGCACGTCGAAATCCGTGCCTTCGACGGCATTGACGGTGAGCGACGTGCCGTCGAGCGCCACGGAACCCTTGGGCGCCACGAATTTCGCCAGATGCTCCGGCGCGCGCAGGCGGATGCGCACCGCCTCACCTTCCGATTCCACCGAAAGGATTTCCGCCCTGCCATCCACATGCCCGGAAACGATGTGGCCGCCAAGCTCATCGCCGATCTTGAGCGCCCGCTCCAGATTGACGTGGGTGCCCTTTTGCCAGCCGGCAATCGTCGTCAGGCGCAGCGCCTCTTCCCATGCCTCGACCTCGTACCAGCGCTCATTGCTGCCGTCTTCCGGCAATCTCGTCACCGTCAGGCAGACGCCGCCATGGGAGATGGACGCGCCCATATCGATGGTCTTGGGGTCGTAATTGGTCGCCACCCGCAGACGCACGCCTTCGGCCAGAGCTTCCAGCTCGGAAACGGTTCCGACGTCGGTGACAATTCCGGTAAACATCAAATCGGCCTTTCATAATCGAAGCAGCGATCCCGCCCATAGGCGGTCTCGCTGACCAGAGCATAGTCGCCCGGAATATCGGCACGGTTGAGCGGCGTTTCAATGCCGCCCTCACCGATCACGACCGGGCTTTCGAACAGCATGATACGGTCCACCAGCCCGGCTTCAAGGAATGATTTTGCGGCAAAGGCGCCGCCTTCGACCAGAAGTTCCGACATGCCGCTTTCGGCGAGAATGTGGAGGAGGTTTTCGAGCGTTGAGGCTTCGAGGATCTGGACGCCGGCGTTTTCCAGAAGTTGGCGGCGGCGGTCGCGGCTACCCCCCTCTGCCCTGCCGGGCATCTCCCCCTCAAGGGGGGAGATCGGCAAGGGGCTGTCCGCTCGGTCAAATTGCGCTTGTGGTGCACCCTCTCTGGCCGTCGATGCGGGGCGGAGCGGCGCTCCATCGATCTCCCCCCTTGAGGGGGAGATGCCCGGCAGGGCAGAGGGGGGTATAGCCGCGACGACCACCGGCACCTCCCGCGTAGTCCTCACCAGCTTCGATGTCAGCGGCAACTCAAAATGCCGGTCCAGCACGATCCGCACCGGGGAACGCTGCTCCATGCCGGCAATTCGCACCGTCAGTTCCGGATCGTCAGCAATCGCCGTGCCAATCCCCACAAGAATGCAATCGCAACGCGCCCGAAGTTCATGCACGGCATGGCGTGCCTCGGGACCGGTAATCGCCACCTGCCCTTCGCCTTTGCTGCCAATCATGCCATCGGCGGAAATGGCAAGCTTCAGAATCACATGCGGGCGTTTTTTCACCTGACGCGTGAGGTAACCGGCCAGCGCTCTCTTACCTTCATCCCGCAACAGGCCGGTTTCCACGACAATGCCGGCATCCCGTAAAATCGCATAACCACGGCCGGAAACACGCTCGTCCGGATCATCCACCGCCACCACGACGCGGGTGACGCCGTATTCCACCAGGGCATTGGCGCAGGGCGGGGTCTTGCCCCAGTGGGAACAGGGTTCGAGCGTCACATAGGCGGTCGCGCCGCGCGCCGCCTCGCCGGCGATTTCCAGCGCCTGCCGTTCGGCATGCGGGCGGCCGCCGATGGCGGTCACGGCTTCGGCGATGATTTTCCCGTCTTTGACGAGCACACAGCCGACGGAGGGATTGGTGAGCGTCTGGCCCTGATGGCGAAGCGAAACCTCGATTGCCCGAGCCATGAATCTTTCGTCATCGGCGCGGGTGGTCACAGCTAGACTCCGGCGTCCGTATCGCGGGCGATCTTGGCGTTGATTTCGGCAATCACGTTCTCGAAATCCTCGGCATGGCTGAAATCGCGATAGACCGAGGCGTAACGCACGAAGGCCACGTCATCGAGGCTTTTCAGCGCTTCGAGAACCTGAAGGCCGATTTCTTCCGAGGGGATTTCCGTCTCGCCGGAACTTTCCAGACGGCGGACGATGCCGGAGACGGCACGCTCTATCCGGTCGCGATCGACCGGGCGCTTGCGCAGGGCGATCTCGAAGGATCGCACCAGCTTTTCCCGGTCGAAGGGCAGCTTGCGGCCGCTTTTCTTGATGACCATCAGCTCGCGCAGTTGCACGCGCTCATAGGTCGTGAAGCGGCCGCCGCAATCGGGGCAGATGCGCCGCCGGCGGATGGAGGTATTGTCCTCCGCCGGACGCGAGTCCTTGACCTGCGTGTCTTCAGAACCGCAAAAAGGGCAGCGCATCTTCGTCCTTTCTCTTACATGTACGGATACATGGGGAAACGGTCCGTCAGGCCGACGACCTTTTCACGCACCGCAGCTTCGACGGCGGCGTTGCCCTCATCCGAATTGGCAACCTTCAGACCATCGAGAACCTCGACGATCAGCTTGCCGATTTCGCGGAATTCCGCTTCCTTGAAACCGCGCGTCGTGCCGGCTGGCGTGCCGAGACGGACACCGGAGGTGACGAAGGGCTTTTCCGGATCGAAAGGAATGCCGTTCTTGTTGCAGGTGATGTAAGCGCGGCCGAGCGCTGCTTCCGCGCGCTTGCCGGTGGCGTTCTTCTTGCGAAGATCGACCAGCATCAGGTGGTTATCGGTGCCGCCGGAGACGACATCCAGACCGCCTTCGACCAGCGTTTCGGCCAGCGCCTTGGCGTTCTTGACGACCTGAGCGGCATAGTCCTTGAACTCGGGCTTCAGCGCTTCACCGAAGGCGACGGCCTTGGCGGCGATGACATGCATCAGCGGGCCGCCCTGCAGACCGGGGAAGACGGCCGAGTTGAACTTCTTGGCCAGATCCTCGTCATTGGTGAGGATCATGCCGCCGCGCGGGCCGCGCAGCGATTTGTGCGTGGTGGTGGTGGCGACATGGCAGTGCGGGAACGGCGACGGATGCTGGCCACCGGCGACGAGGCCGGCGATGTGCGCCATGTCGACCATCAGGTAGGCGCCGACTTCATCGGCGATCTCGCGGAAGCGCTTCCAGTCCCAGACACGCGAATAGGCGGTGCCGCCGGCGAGAATGAGCTTCGGCTTGTGTTCCTTGGCCTTGCGCTCCACCTCGTCCATGTCGAGCAGGTTGTCGCCTTCACGCACGCCGTAGGAGACGACATTGAACCACTTGCCGGACATGTTGACCGGCGAACCATGCGTCAGGTGGCCTCCCGAGTTCAGATCGAGACCCATGAAGGTATCGCCCGGCTGCAACAGCGCGAGGAACACGGCCTGGTTCATCTGCGAACCGGAGTTCGGCTGGACGTTGGCGAAGTTGACGCCGAACAGCTTCTTGGCGCGTTCGATGGCGAGTTCTTCAGCGATGTCAACGAACTGGCAGCCGCCGTAATAACGCTTGCCCGGATAACCTTCCGCATATTTGTTGGTCATGATCGAACCCTGCGCTTCGAGCACGGCGCGGGAAACGATGTTTTCCGAGGCGATCAGTTCGATCTCGTGGCGCTGGCGACCCAGTTCCTTCTCGATCGCGCCGAAAATTTCCGGATCGACATCGGCAAGCGGACGGGAGAAGAAAGCATCTGTGTTCGACATGGTGAAGGCTCCTGAAACAGTAATGCGATGGCGTCTTAGCGCCCTGCCCCGACAAGAGCAATACGGGCAGCGAGATTTGCCCGTCAAACTGCGACGTTGCGACAAAAAACGACAGATGTTTTCAGAAAATCGCCAAGAAAAAAGCCGCACCCGAAGGTGCGGCTCATGGTGATGGAATGAAATGGCGGCGATGCCGGATCAGTTGCGCGGCAACAGATCGTCATCCACCGGGCCGGCGGGCTGTTCCATGCCGCTCGTGGTGTTGAGCGCCAGTTCGGCGTTGCCGTCCTTTTCATAGATATCATCGCGGAACTGCACCACGCCGTCCTTCGCCGACCAGGCGGTGATGTAGACGAAATAGACCGGGATTTCCTGCGCCAGCTTGATCGGCGTGTTGACGCGGGTGGCGATGACGCGCTCCATTTCCTGACGCGACCAGCCGGGCGTGTCGCGCAGCAGCCAGCTCGTCAGGTCGCGCACGTTCTGCACGCGCACGCAGCCGGAGGATTCGAAACGCATCAGCTTGTTGAACAGGCCCTGCTGCGGCGTGTCGTGCATATATTCATTGTTCGGATTGTGGAAGTTGATCTTCGTGGACGACATGGCGTTGATCTTGCCGGGGTCCTGACGGAACATCAGGTTCGGCGCCTTGGGCGCAAACCAGTCGACCGCGGTTGGCGAAACTTCCTGCCCCTTGCCGTCGATGAGGCGGATGTTGTTCCGCTCCAGATAGGTCGGGTCCTTCTGCATCAGCGGCACGATGTCCTTTTCGACGATCGAGCGCGGCGCGGTCCAGTAAGGGTTGAGGATGACCTCGTAAATCTTGGAATTGATCACATGGGTCGGGCGGCTGGCGCGGCCGACGACGGCCGTGTTGCGCAGCACGACGCGTTCATTTTCAACGGCTTCGATGGCGGCGGCCGGGATATTCACCATCAGGTGACGCTGACCGAGATCGCCGGACATGGACTGGATGCGAACGAGGTTGGTCTGCAGCTGCGCCAGACGGATTTGCGCGGAAACATTGAGCGCCTTCGTGGTGTATTCGCCGCTGACACCATCGGCCGGAAGGCCATGACGGGCCTGGAAACGCTTCAGCGCGCCATCGACGTAACTATCGAAGGCGCTGGAAATGCCGGCTTCACGCGGCAGGTCGCCGGACACCATCAGTCGCTGGCGCAGCGCCTGTACGGAAGGATCCGAGACGCCGATCTGGAGACGCTGCTGGGACGCGGGCACTTCCGGCCAGCCGCCATTCTGCACGATCTGCTGATATTGCATGATCGCCTGCTGCATGTAGACCGGCGCTTCGCGTCCGAGAACCGGATTGTTGGAAACCACGCCCACGGCCGAACGCGACGTATTGGCGTCGAACTGGTCATCCCAGTTGCCGCGGCGCGAAGAGCCCATGAGATCGTTGAGCGCGTTCTGCGCAAAGGCCGGCGCGGCAAGCGCGGCGGCACCAACGGAAACGGCCGAACGCAGAAGCGCGCGGCGCGATACGGAATCGGAAACGGATTTCTTTGTCATTCTACCTACCAGCCACTCTCTTCGGCATTCTCAACAATGCCTAAATCAATATGATTAACAAACACGTACAACGTGTCTGCCGGCTGGTAATACTCGACACCCATCCATTGGGCGCCATTGTCTGGCAGAACGGTCGGGACTTGCCGCGACAGCAGGAGAAACAGCCGGCTCCTTCACCCTTGCCGGTCCCATATCAATATGGCCGATTCGTGTCACGGCTCTCATCTCACGAAGCTTTGTTCGCCTGAGAAATAGGGCAAAGGCGGTCTAGCAAGTCCGCCTCGGCACGCAAAAGATGAAACAGTTTCAACGCGAATCCATAAGCCGGGGAAAAACCGATGCCCTCGACCTTAACCGTGAAACCGCCGCAGAAATTACAGACGGCATGAATCGAGTCGTCCTGATGATCGTTGAGCTGGCTGTTACATGGTGGGTGGATGGCTTTGAGGGAAAGCGATTGCCAATCTCGATGCTGTTTAAACACGCACAGGAAAATCAAACTAAATCATGAATACTGCGCTAGGCTGCAAAATAGGTTGCCAGTGCTTGAAGTATTCCGACAAAAATCACGACCAAAGTCAATTTGCCGACAAGCTTCTGCTGGCCGATACTCTCTTTGAATCTGCGTTCCTCAAGCTCATATTGGGCGAGCGTTGCAACACCTTGTCCGGTTAGGGAATATTTCCCGTTGGTGAAGGCTAAATCACCCGTTTCAGAGAAAGATTTGAGGATTAAGCGATAGTGATTTGTGACTGACTGCCGCTGAGGATGTCCGAACCCCCTGTAGCTGTAGAGGTCTTGAAGCAGAGAAATTGTATCGACCGCGTAATTGCGGTTGTCGGTCGTCTTCTGAACGAAAACCCTGAGAAGTTCAATCCGATCATAGCGAACCAGGGTCTTTCGGTTGAATAGATATTGACGAGCCTTGTCCTTCGTTACCGCCCAGAATGGATACCTGACGGATTGCTGCAGAATGAATAGAAGGGCCGAGTGCGTGGAAATTTCATATCCATGGTAATAATGCCGGACTTTAAACCGTAGGCGGCTCACTTGCGGCTTGAGAATGCTGCAGTGATGTCCACCGCCGAACGCCTCGTTGAAAAATATGCCTTTGTAAGCGTGACCCAAGTCAGCCTCAACCAAAGCATGCCTTCTATCTGTTTCGTCATAGAAAAGCTCGACTGCAAAATAGTTGTTAGCACGGGAAGCTGGAGGCGATGTCGGAATCATGCGCGGCAAAGGATGCCGTAGAGCAATCTTGATTGCCATTCTATAGATGAAATTCCTCAGCATGCCTTACCCCGTCCAACTGTTCACTTCATATCAGAGGTTGTTGCCGAGATTCGAGGGTACGCCGTCAAAATCATCAGTCGTAGCAAGTCAGATTGAATTCTAAATCTTCCTTCGTGATGCCCCTCCCTTTGAGGACGCAGCTCCGACCATTGCTCCCAATGATATTCGCGGAACGTCCTTCCTGTACGATTACATCCTTGCCATCCACCTGAACTGTTGCGGAGGCGGGCCTGCTATGAACCTTCGCGTATGTCGTGTACCAGAATCCGATCCCTCTTATGTTAATTCGGCCCTCACGCGAAAGAGGAATCCATTCTTCTGGCTTTAATTCAGGGGTCTGAGCCACAGGAGTGGAAAGTGGCGCCGTGACGGCAGAGGCTTGCGGTGTTGTTACGGACCCCGACTTCTCATGAGCGGTAGCTGCTGGCGGATTTGCCGGAGGTTGTGGGGCGTCAGAAGGCAGTGCTCGGTAAGCAATATACAGGGTCAAGACGGCACCGATGAACCCTACTATCGTTTTCACTGTTTTATGGTGAATGAAGGCTTCAAAAACCCTCAAAATCGCGCTTAAAAATGCTCTCATGAATGCCACCGTGGTCCCAATGCTGCGCGGTACTTAACAGCTTCCGGTTGCCAACCGGTAAAAGCTGCGGCTTGATTCGAGTGTGAGTAAGACTAGCAGTCAGGCAGCAGCTACTAGGCTGAGGAAAAGCAACCGTTCGGAACATACGAGAATGGCGAATTTATCGACCTCACGCTTCATGATCGCAATTTGGTCAACGCGATTACGCTAGACATACAGAGAGAGGATAGATCTAAACGGAACAAGGTCCGCTATATAGGGCGCATCGTGGAGTGGATACCACGGTACGCAAAGAAACTGGCGGTCAATTGATCTTTCAGGCACGTACCTGCAACGCAAACAGGCGCAACGAAATGCATTCTAGTGCCCCGTTGCGCATCTGCGTGCCATTCAGTCAACTCTAATATCGCAGCGGAAACAATCCGCTAAGATACTAGAGACGGTAAGCGATCGAGTCGTTCCAGAAGCGATCGAGGCGCTGCAGCAGCTTGTTCATTTCGGAGAACTCGCCGGTGCCGATGCCGCCGACCTTTTCGATCGAACCGACGTGGCGTTCATAAAGGCGGGCAACCGTTTCGGCGATTTCCTGGCCCTTTTCGGTCAGGCTGATGCGGACCGAACGGCGGTCGACACGCGAGCGCTGGTGGTTGATGAGGCCGAGATCGACCAGCTTCTTGACGTTGTAGGAGACGTTCGAGCCGAGGTAATAACCGCGGGAACGAAGCTCGCCGGCCGTCAGTTCGGAATTGCCGATGTTGAACAGCAGCAGGGCCTGAACGGCGTTGACGTCATCGCGACCCTGACGGTCGAACTCATCCTTGATGACATCGAGGAGGCGGCGGTGGAGACGTTCCACCAGGTGCAGCGACTCCATGTAGAGCGAGCGGATGGTATCTTCATGTGCATCGGCAACAACGGCCTGGGGCTTAACTTTGCTATTGATCATGACTGCCTCACTGTTTTGTTTGGCGGTGTGTTTGTTTGTCTCCCGCCTTGAGTGAGAACCTAATCAATGCGCATAAAATTCTACTTAAAAGCTACGATTAACAAATGGTTACCTGCATTTTCCCCGGAGGGCCCAACTTGTGGCGAAGCGGGAACGGTCCAAAGTCATCTATTATAAATCAATGACTTAGCCATGAAATACGGCCCAAAATCAGGCCGAATTGCTTTATTCTTATGGTAAATCAATTCTTGCGCGTTCTTCATTCTGGCGCTGATCCAGCCAGAAAGCGACCAGGAATAGTATATAAATGGTTGCCACAAGGCCGTGCATGACGGGTACGAGCGTGTTGGCGCCGAAGATATGCGGCCACACCTTATACATGGCGATCTGCGCGCCCGCGCCCATGACCCACATGACCGCGCCCCAAGAGGCCCCGAGCCACAGACCGAGTGCCGCGACAGGAAAAATAACCGCCAGCGCGCTGCCGGCCACGCGCCAGGGCAGGTTCAGCATATCGAACCGCCCATGGCCCCCAAGCGAATAGCCCGTCAGCATCGCCCAATATTGCAGGCCGAACCAGAAACAGGAAACCGCGACCAGCCTCATGAAGACCAGAAAGAGGATTTCCGTAAGCGGGCGTTTCGGCAGAGGTTGAGAATCAGGTTCCATGGCCGGAAGATACGGTCTCGACGAACGGGCGACCAGCCCATATTGAATCCCGCCGCCTGCCTTGTCAAAGCATCATCGTCATCGCAGGACGCCGATGAGGGAAGATTGTCGCATTCGCATGGGCCAAGCTTCATGCTATGCAGCTTTCAAATTTGATCGAAGGACATTCTTACATGCAGGACAAAACGCATCTGGTCGACGAGATCACCGGCCATCGTCGCATGCGGCGCAATCGCAAAGCGGATTGGACGCGCCGTCTGGTGCAGGAAAGCCGCCTCACCGTCGACGATCTCATCTGGCCGGTCTTCATCGTGCCGGGCAGCAATATTCTCGATCCCATTCCGGCGATGCCGGGCGTCAACCGCATGAGCGTCGACAACCTGGTCGAAGCCGCGAAAGAAGCAGCCGATCTCGGCATTCCGGCAATCGCGACCTTCCCGAACATCGAAATGGAGCTGCGCGACGAGACCGGTTCCAACGCGCTCGAGGCGAATAACCTCATCAATCAGGCAACCATCGCCGTCAAGAAAGCCGTTCCCAATATCGGCATGATCACCGATGTCGCGCTCGATCCCTTCACCAGCCACGGTCATGACGGCATTCTGCGCGGCGACGAGATCGTCAATGACGAGACCGTGGAACAGATTATCAAGGCGGCGATCCTTCAGGCGGAAGCCGGATCGGACATTATTTCTCCATCGGAGATGATGGATGGCCGGATCGGCGCCATCCGTCGCGGCCTCGATGCCGCCGGACACCAGAATGTCGGCATCATGTCCTATGCGACGAAATTCGCTTCCGGTTATTACGGTCCCTATCGCGAGGCCATCTCCACGGCCGGCCTGTTGAAGGGCGACAAGAACAGCTATTACATCAGCCCTGCCAACGGCATGGAGGCGATCCGCGATGCGGCGCTCGATGTGGAAGAAGGCGCGGATATGCTGATGGTCAAGCCCGGCCTGCCCTATCTCGACATCTGCTGGCGGCTGAAGGAAAATTTCGGCCTGCCGACCTTCGCCTATCAGGTGTCCGGCGAATATACCCAGATCAAGGCAGCCGCCATGAATGGCTGGATCGACGGCGAGCGGGTGATGATGGAAACGCTTCTCTGTTTCAAGCGCGCGGGTTGCGATGGCGTTCTGACCTATTTCGCCATCGAGGCCGCACGCAAACTGGCAAAGGGCTGAGACCCGCACTTATTGTATTCGGTCGTTTTCTTCCCATATTGTCTGCTGACACGGCACTCATGCCGCGCTGTCATGTCCTCTCAGGAGAAAACGACCGATGAGCCTCGACCAGAACCCCACTTATGCCGCACCGGATGACTGGCGCGCCTATAGCGGCGTCCTGAGCCGGCGGATTTTCGCATTCCTGATCGATTATGCGATCGTTCTCCTGCTGTGCATTCCGGCGGCGGTCATCGTCTTCTTTCTTGGCGTGATTACCCTTGGCCTTGGCTGGTTCCTCTATCCGGCGCTGTTCGTCATCGTTGCGGTACTTTATTTCGGCATGACGCTCGGCGGCCCCTCGCAGGCCACCCCCGGCATGCGGGCGATGGGGATCGCCATGGCGCGGATGGACGGACGGCGAATCGATTTCCTGCTGTCGACCGTTCACATCGTGCTTTTCTGGGTCATCAACTCGGTTTTGACGCCGCTGATCCTGCTTGCAGGCCTGTTTACCGAGCGCTCGCGCCTCGTTCACGACTTCCTGCTCGGCACCGTCATCGTCAGAACGCGCTGATATTGCGGAAAGCTACGCAAACGTAGCTTTCAACCCCCGCAAATGCCGCATCTCGCAGTTGACGTTTTCCGGCATTTTGCCATTCTGTGACATTATGCATGTCGCTTGAAGCGCCGCCGCCAACCCCGTGAAATCGCGGCGCGCTTTCATAACAGACGCAGGAGGCGATCACGGTTCGATGAACACGCAGGCGACGCCCTCTCCCCAATTCTATCTTACGGCGCCGGCCACCTGCCCCTATCTGCCGAACCAGATGGAGCGGAAGGTCTTCACCCATCTGGTCGGCCCGCGCGCTTCGGAAATGAACGATCTGCTGACTCAGGGCGGTTTCAGGCGCTCGCAGAACATCGCCTATCGCCCGGCCTGCGAAAACTGCCGCGCCTGCGTCTCCGTGCGCATCCTGACCGAGCAGTTCCAGCCGACGAAATCGATGCGGCGCGTTCTTGCCGCCAACAGGGATGTCGTCGCCACCGTTCACGCCGCCGAGCCCTCCACCGAACAATTCGCCCTGTTTCGTCGCTATCTCGACCACCGCCACCAGTCGGGCGGCATGTCCGACATGTCGGCGCTGGACTATGCGATCATGGTGGAAGACACGCATGTGAACACCCGCATCATCGAATACCGCGTACGCGAACCCGGCTCCGGCATCGATTCCAGCAAGCGCGGCGAACTGCTGGCCGTGGCGCTCAGCGATGTGATGAGCGACGGCCTGTCGATGGTCTATTCCTTCTTCAATCCCGATCTTGAAAAGCGCTCGCTCGGCACCTTCATGATCATCGATCACATCACCCGCACCCGCGCCCTTGGCCTGCCGCATGTCTATCTCGGCTACTGGGTCGATGGTTCGGAGAAGATGGGCTACAAGACCCGCTACCATCCGCAGGAGCATCTGACGCCGCGCGGGTGGGAAGTTTATACGCCGGAAGAAAAATGAGCTGTCGTCAACGCCTCAGCGAATGCCGAGCTCTTGTAAGTAAGGCAGGAAAGACATCCCGGCTTTGCCGCCGGGAACGTCATTCACATATTACCCACCAAACTTCCCGCTACGCGGAAAGCCCTTCGGCACGGTGCGGCCCGCTGTTGCGCGGTCGGCCAGCCATTCGCGCAGTTCTTCGCCCACCTTGTTGAAGAGACGCCCGGCCGTGTCGGACCATGACAAGCCTTCGGCAAGCGCGAAACATTTAACGTCGACAACGCCGCCATCCTTGTAGCGCTGCAGGCGCACGCCCTTGCCGCGCGACATTTCCGGCACCTGCGCCAGCGGGAAGGCCAGGAGCTTGCGGTTTTCGCCGACGACGGCGACATGGTCGCCCGTGACCGGCACGGCAAGCTTGGCTTCATCCGGCATCGAGACGTTCATGATCTGCTTGCCCTTGCGGGTATTCGCGACCATTTCGCTCTCGGGTACGATGAAACCGTTGCCGGCCGTGGAGACGAGCAGCAGCTTGCGCGACGGATCATGCACGAAGGCGGTCAGGATGTCCTGATCGTTCTCCATATCGACCATGATGCGGATCGGCTCGCCATGGCCGCGACCGCCCGGCAGCTTGTCAGCGCCGAGCGTATAGGCCTTGCCGCCTGTCGTCAGCAACAGCAGCTTGTCGGTCGTCTGCGCCGGGAAGGCCAGCTTCGGGCCATCGCCTTCCTTGAAAGTGAGCGACGAGGTGTCGGACATATGCCCCTTCAGCGCCCGGATCCAGCCCTTCTGCGAGATGACGATGGTGACCGGTTCCTTTTCGATCATCGCCTGCTGGATGGCCTCGATATCGGCATCCGGCGCATCGGCGAACTGCGTGCGGCGGCGACCGATCTCGGTTGCCTTGGCATATTTCTTTTTGACCTCGCCGATTTCCCAGGCGACGGTCTGCCATTGCTTGTCATCGGAAGCGAGCAGCGCCTCGATCTCGGCCTTTTCGTTGCTGAGGTCGTCGAACTCCTTGCGGATTTCGAATTCCTCGAGCTTGCGCAGGTTGCGCAGCCGCATGTTGAGGATGGCTTCGGCCTGATTGTCGGTGAGCGACCACTTGGCCATCATCACCTGTTTCGGCTCATCCTCCTCGCGGATGATGCGGATGACCTCATCGAGATTGAGATAGGCGACGAGCAGGCCGCCCAGAATTTCCAGCCTGCGGTCGATGGCCGCCAGACGATGGCGGGAACGGCGGACCAGCACGTCCTTGCGGTGCGCCAGCCACTCGCTCAGCACCTCGTTCAGCGCCATCACCTTCGGCACCTTGCCGAGCGACAGCACGTTCATGTTGAGCGGCAGGCGGCTTTCGAGGTCGGACAGGCGGAACAGCGATTCCATCAGCAGCGTCGCATCGACGGTGCGGCTCTTCGGCACCAGCACGATGCGCACATCTTCGGCCGATTCGTCGCGAATATCCTCGAGAAGCGGCAGCTTGCGGGCAATCAGCAGCTCGGCGATCTTCTCGATCAGGCGCGATTTCTGCACCTGGAAGGGAATTTCGGTGATGACGATCTGGTAACCGCCACGGCCGAGATCTTCCGTCTCCCATTTGGCACGCACGCGGAAACCGCCACGACCGGTCTTATAGGCATCGAGAATATTCTCACGGCTTTCGACAATCACGCCGCCGGTCGGCAGGTCGGGGCCGGGAATGAATTCCACCAGCTTTTCCACCGTCGCATCGGGATGCTTGATGAGGTAAAGCGCCGCGTCGCAAAGTTCATGCGCGTTGTGCGGCGGGATCGAGGTCGCCATGCCCACCGCGATGCCGGAGGCGCCGTTGGCGAGCAGATTGGGGAAAGCGCCCGGCAGGACGACGGGTTCCTCGTCTTCCTCGTTATAGGTGGCACGGAAATCCACCGCATCCTCGCCGATGCCCTCGAGCAGCAGTGCCGCAACCTCGGTCATGCGCGCTTCGGTGTAACGATAGGCGGCGGCGCCGTCGCCATCGATATTGCCGAAATTGCCCTGCCCGTCGACGATCGGATAACGCTGCGAGAAATCCTGCGCGAGACGCACCAGCGCATCATAGACAGACTGGTCGCCATGCGGGTGGAATTTACCGATCACGT
Source organism: Agrobacterium sp. LY4 (assembly GCF_001526585.1). Lineage (NCBI taxonomy): Bacteria > Pseudomonadati > Pseudomonadota > Alphaproteobacteria > Hyphomicrobiales > Rhizobiaceae > Agrobacterium > Agrobacterium sp. LY4. Next base: position 410,423 of record NZ_ASYA01000012.1, read on the forward strand.
CACCGACGATACGGGCGCATTTCTTGAAGGCCGAGTTGGGGCGAATGCCCATTTCACTCATGGCGTGAATGATGCGGCGGTGAACCGGCTTCAGGCCGTCGCGCACATCCGGCAGCGCACGATGCATGATCGTGGACAAGGCGTAAGCGAGGTAGCGCTCTTCAAGCGCCGCCTTCAAATCGACCGGATGAATGTTATCGTCTCCGCCGGACGGAGGTACAAGATTTTTTCCCATGGTGCTTGACTAGCGGAAATGCCGATTCCCGGCAAGAAATTCGGGGGTCGCGCCTGTGGATGAACGCAACCCTTTCATGCGATTTTTTGTTAACCGCGTTGCAAATGCCGCAATGCCGCCGTCATGGGAATCGATCTAAATCCTATAGACCTTTGAATAATCGCGAATATAAGTATCAGCATTCGAATTCGAACACGGTACACAGCCGTACGTTGAGGGAAGAAACATCATGAGACTGAAATCCACCCGGCAGGTTCTTTTCGCGAGCGCCGCGCTTCTTACGCTTTCGGCGCCGGCTTTCGCGCTGGATGGCGGGGATGTGCTGAAGAAGATCAATGCGGCCTATGCCGCGCAGGGCGGCGAAATCGCCGCCGGTTCCGTCGCCGTCAACGGCTCGACGGTGACCCTGAACAGCGTGACCTTCAACGCGGTCGCCGATCCGGCCAAGAAGATCCCGGTCGGCAATGTGACGCTCGAAGGCGTCGAGGAAAACAACGGCGGCTACAAGATCAAGAACGCCCGCTTCGACAATATCGACTACAAGCAGGAAAATGTAGAGATCAAGGCAAGCGACATTTACATGTCCGGTCTCGTCATTCCCGCAGACTCCACCACCGGCACCGTCGATGCGCTGATGTTCTACGACGAAGCGCATAGCGGTCCGGTTTCCGTTTCCATCGACGGCAAGCCGGCTTTCTCGCTTGAGGAAACCAGCGCGACGATGTCGGTCAGCGATGACAAGAACTCTATCGGCTTCGAACTCGACGCATCCGGCTTCAAGGCCGATCTCAGCGAAGTGACCGATCCTGCGACCAAGGACGCGATCGAAAAGCTGAAGCTGCAGGCGCTCTCCGGCGACATGACCATGAGCGGCAGCTGGGAAGTGGCCTCCGGTACTATCGATGTTGAAGAATACGCCATCGACCTCGATGATGTCGGCCGCCTGAACATGTCGTTCGGTTTCTCCGGCTACACGCTCGCCTTCATCAAGTCGATGCAGGAGACGGTGAAGGCGCAGGCCGCCAATCCGAACAAGGAACAGGCGGACCAGGCGGCAAGCCTCGCCATGCTCGGCCTGATGCAGCAGCTCTCCTTCATCAACGCTGAAATCAGCTTCGAAGACGCCAGCATCACCAAGCGCGCCATCGACTATGCCGCAAGCCAGCAGGGCATGACGGGCGATCAGCTTGCCCAGACCATCAAGGGCATGGCCCCGATCATGATGGCCTCGCTCAATGTGCCAGAACTGCAGAACATGGTGTCGGCGGCCGTCAACGCCTATGTCGACAATCCGAAGAACTTCTCGATCACGGCGGAGCCGGAAAAGCCGGTTCCGTTCCCGATGATCATGGGCGCTGCCATGGGTGCGCCGAACACCCTGCCGAAAATGCTCGGCGTCACGGTGACGGCAAACGAATAAAACTAAAAAAGCCCCGGTCATGCCGGGGCTTTTCTTTTGCACTCAGTGCAGCGGCGCGACAGCACCATCCTGTTTATCGTGCAGGGCGAAGCGGTCGATCATGTGGGCGCTCGCCTCGTTGACGCCGATCACCTCGACCCGCCTGCCGGCCTTGCGGAATTTCAGCACCACCTTGTCCAGTGCACCGACCGCGGAAATGTCCCACAGATGCGCCTGCGTGACATCGATTGTCACCGCCTCAACCTCCTCGGCGAAATCGAAGGCGGCGATGAAGCTTTCCGTCGAGGCGAAGAAAATCTGGCCATCGACGCGATAGATCCGCTCCCGGCCATCGGCCGAAAGCTCCGGCCGGACATGGAAAAGCTTTGAGACCTTGCCCGCGAAAAACACGCCGGAGAGAAGGACGCCGGCCAACACGCCCTTTGCGAGATCATGGGTCGCAAGCACCGTGCCGACCGTCACCAGCATGACGATGCTGGAGGATGGCGGGTTGCGGCGCAGATCGAGGATGGAGCGCCACGAGAATGTGCCGATGGAGACCATGATCATCACCGCCACCAGCGCGGCCATGGGAATGATGCGCACGAGATCATCCAGCACCAGTATGAGGAACAGCAGAAACGCACCCGCCACGAAGGTGGACAAGCGGCCCCGACCACCCGAACTGACATTGATGACGGACTGGCCGATCATGGCGCAGCCGCCCATGCCGCCGATGAGGGCGGAGGCGATGTTGCTCGTCCCCTGCCCGATGCATTCCCGGCTCTTGTTGCTGCCCGTATCCGTCATATCGTCGACGATCTGCGCCGTCAGCAGCGATTCCAAAAGACCGACGGCGGCGAGCGCGACGGAATAGGGAAAGATGATCTGCAGCGTCTCGAAGGTCAGCGGCACCTGCGGCAGGGCGAATATCGGCAGCGTCGAGGGCAACTCACCGAGATCGCCGACCGTACGGATATCCATGCCGGAGAAGACGGCGACACAGGTGAGAACGATGATGGCGACCAGCGGCGATGGCACGATCTTCGTGACCAGCGGGAAGAGATAGATGATCGCAAGACCGGCCGCAATCATGACGTAGGTTTCGACCGGCACGCCGATCAGCTCGGGCAATTGCGCCATGAAGATCAGGATCGCCAGAGCATTGACGAAGCCGGTCATGACCGAACGCGAGACGAAGCGCATCACCCGGCCGAGTTTTACAAGGCCCGCCAGAATTTGCAGCACGCCCATGAGAATGGTGGCGGCAAAGAGATATTGCAGCCCGTGTTCCTTGACGAGCGTGACCATCAGGACGGCGGTGGCGGCGGTGGCCGCCGAGATCATGCCCGGTCTGCCGCCGGTAAAGGCGGAAACGCAGGCAATGGCGAAGGAGGCGAACAATCCCACCTTCGGATCGACGCCGGCGATGACGGAAAAGCCGATGGCTTCGGGAATGAGGGCGAGTGCCACGACGATGCCGGAAAGGAGATCGCCGCGAATATTGGAAAACCACTCACGTCTGTAAGTTTGAAATCTGTTCATTTGATTTTTTCGCAAAGAATGACGCACCGGCCGGAGCCATGTCCGGTAGATTGAAATGAAATGTCGGTGCTTTGCGTTGTCTGGCGGATCGGCGGCCAGAAGAGCCACCCGGAATTTCACCGGGTCCGTGGTGAGTAACTCACCTATAAACAGCAAAAAAGCGGGCCGCAAGTTGCACGCCCGCTTTCGATGTCTGCGATCGTATGCCTCAGGCCGCTTCGCGCCCGCCATACTCCCGCATTTCTGCATCGCCCAGACGGAACTGATGGACCAGTTGCTTGAGACGCGCCGTCTCGCCCGCCAGCATGGCGCTGGCGGCATTGTTTTCCTCGACCATGGCGGCGTTCTGCTGCGTGCCCTGATCGAGATGATTGACCGCGGTGTTGATCTCGGAGAGCCCCAGCGACTGCTCTTTCGTCGCGGCGGCGATGGCTTCGATATGGTCGTTGATCGTCTTTACAGAGCCGCCAATGCGCGACAGGGCCGCGCCGGTTTCCCGCACGAAGCGCGCGCCGTCCTTCACCTCTGTACCGGAGGCATGGATAAGCAGCTTGATTTCGGCAGCGGCCTTCGCAGAGCGCTGCGCGAGTTCCCTGACCTCCTGCGCGACGACGGCAAAACCGCGCCCCGCCTCGCCTGCGCGCGCCGCCTCCACGCCGGCATTGAGCGCAAGAAGGTTGGTCTGGAAGGCAATCTCGTCGATGACGCCGATGATATTGCCGATCCGGCCTGACGATTGCTCGATCTTCTCCATCGCCATGATCGTATCGACAACGAGGTCGGCCGTGCGGCTGGCGTCCTCGTCGGTCGAATGGGCGACCGCGCGGGCTTCCACCGCACGTTCCGCCGAAATGCGGATATTCGCCGTCAGTTCATCCAGCGCGGCGGCGGTTTCCTCCAGCGAGGCGGCCTGCTGCTCGGTGCGGCGCGCGAGATCGGCGGCACTCTGGCTGATTTCCTGACTGCCGCCATCGATGGCCACGCTCGACCGCACGACGCCGGACATGGCGGCATCGAGCTGGCGGATCGTCCGGTTGAGATCGTGACGCAGGGCTTCGAAATCCGGGGCGAAAGGCTCGTTCAGTTCGAAGGAGAGATCGCCGTCGGCAAGGTGGCGAAGTGCGGCCGCAAGGCCGGTCGTCGCCTGCATCAGCCTTGCCTGCGCTTCGGTTTCCGCCTCGCGCTGGAACCGCGCCTTTTCGGCTTCGGCCTGCTGTCGGGCCGCAAGCGCCTGCGTCTCCAGTTCGATTTTTGCGATTGCCGCCTGCCGGAAGATTTCCAGTGCATGGGCCATGGCGCCGAATTCGTCCCGGCGGTGCAGACCGGGAACGGCAAATTCCGTTTCGCCGTCGGCCAGACGGCGCATCGCTCCGGTAATCGCGGTCGCCGGGCGGGTTATCGAACGGCCGATGAGATAGACCCCGGCAAAAAGGCTCGCGACGGTGAGCGCGATAAGGGCGACGACAATCGAAACCGTTCTATCCGCTGCGGCGCTGTTCTCGAGAGCGCTTGCTTCCCGCTCCTGCCGGTAAATGGTGGAAATCTCCGCGACCACGGGCAGCAGCGCATTATAGGCGGAGGCGACGGTTTCGCGCGCCTTCTCCTCCTCCAGCACGGCCTGAGCATAAAAGCGGAAGGAGGCGGTATATATTTCCAGTGCATCCATGATGCGCTGACGCTCGGCACCCGGCCGATATTCCAGCTTCACCAGCGCCTTGAAGGTCTCTACCTCGGCTGCGTGTTTTGCGACATAGGCCTCATCCCGCCGCAGGATGAAATCCTTTTCGTGCCGGCGCATCATCAGCATGCTGGCGCGGATTTCGGCATTGGCGACGACGTCGATCAGTTTTTCGATGGAATGCACGCCGTTGCGCATGGCGCGCTCAAGGCCTTCGGCAGGCGTGAGGCCAAGCTCCGCGTTTTTGGCGACCAGCGCCTTCATGCGATCATCATAGGCAACGACACCCTGCGCCAGCACGTCGAGTTTCGCACGCGTCTGCGGTGCGGCACCGCCGTCAAGGGAAGCGACGGACCGCTCGACCTTCCCCATCGTCTGGTCGAACTGCGCGACGGAATTCATATCTTTCGACAGCAGGAAATCCTTCTGGTTCAGGCGGCTTTCATGCAGGGCATCCACCAGTGTGATCAACACGCCGTCCCTCTGGATCAATGCATCTTCAGCGACGCGATAACGCGCCTCCATCTGTCTTTGCCAGAGCAGCATGCCCGCGATGACGGCGATACCGCACAGCGCGGCCAGCGCCAGCATAGACACGCGATGCGCTATTTTGAACGTCGAGACCAGCGAAAACATTCAACCCTCGTTTGTGAAATTTCATGAGGGCGATGAATGATCGACAAGACTTAAGAAGTCCTCTACCGGATTTGTCAGTTTGATTAAGTTTTTGTGACAACCCGCAGATCAAATGGAAGAAGCTTACGACACTTGCAAGCAACAGGCCTGCGCGAGCAAGATGTCTGCAATAGAAAAGAACGGATAAGAGGTGGGAAAGCAATGCTTTCCCACCTCGCCCCATGCTCCCCGCTCTTCACCCCGGATACCAAGCCGGATAAGGAAAAGCCGGCGTTTTGGCCGTCCGGACGGTCCCTTCGGAGCGAACGGAAACTATGCCATATTGTCCGAGGTATTGCCTGCGCGTGAGGATGCGGTGCCCGACCAGTCGACCTGCCTGGTGGCGTACATGGTTGCTGCAATGGCAATGAAGGAAATCACCGCACCGGCCAGCAGCGCATATTCATCTTCATTTAGAACCAGATACATGACGCCATAGGCGACCGCCAAAACCGTAAACAGCGCCACGCCACTCTTGCGACTATTGGTTGCGCTTCCGAGATAGGAGGCGATCAGCGCCGCCGTCGACATCGATGCCGCGGCATAGGCGATCGCAAAGCCCGTATGCTCGGAGAGTGCAAGCAGCAGAACATAGAATATGACCAGAGCCAGCCCCGTCAGCACGTATTGTATCCAGTGCACGACATTGCCGCCCTTGAGTTCGACGATGAAGACGGCGAGGAAAACCAGCGAGATAAAACCGATCGAATATTTCAGCGTCCGCGCAATGATCTGGTAGAACTTGACGGGTTCGACGAGATTGATCGTCATCAGGCTGCTCGACAGCGGTAGGCGCGTCCCCTCCACCACGCGGTCTATGCCCCTTGCAAGATAGGGAATTGTCCAGCTGGCCTTGAAATCCGTGGCAGTGACAGTCTTTTGCTCGGGCAGGAACAGGCCTTCGAAACCCGGATGCGGCCAATCGGCGTTCGCTGCAAAACTCGTCGTCTGGCCCGCCGGCGCAACGGCGAAACTGCCCGAGCCATTCAGGGAAAAGGCGATGTCGAAGGCGAAGCCCGTTTCGATGAGGTTTTTCTCAATCGGCCTGTGCACACCGGCATCGGACCGGATCGATACTTCCGGACCGGCGCGGTTGGTCATGACCGAGATATCCCGCATACCGGGATCAAAGGGCAGAACCGGGCCGCCATCGATTTTGACGCCGGCGCTGGACCGGATGCCGGTAATATCCTGAATGCTGAGAACGAGAATGGCGTTGTCCAGTCGCGGCGTGCCGGAGAAGCGCGCAAGGTCCTGCAGGATACCGGAACCGAAGCGGCCTTTCAGCAAGAGGTTGCCGTTATAGACCGGCAGGCTGTAGATCGACAGTTGCTTCTCCTCCGTCTTCAGGTCGGCCGTGACATCAAGCGTTTCCGGCATGACCAGCACCCACTCGGTGACGCGGTCGACGATGCTGCGACCGTCCACCTCGCGGCGGCGCTCCACATCGAAGGGCACGGCAAGATAGGGACCGTTCACGACCTGATCGCCGCCCCAGCCATTCGCGATCCGTCCGGAAACCTCTTCCGCTCGCGAGGCACGCTCTTCCGTCAGCCCCCAGACCAGCAGGAGCGGCACGAGCAGAACCATCGATATGAAGCCGATCATCAGGAACTTTGCGCCCGGCGAGCGCAGACTGACAGCGAAATTGCCGCGCGGATGGGCTGGAGGAACCTGCCCGCTCGCCGGGGCATTATCTTTTCCCGTTTCATGTACCATTCTGAAATCCTTCTAAATATGATCGCACCGGAACCGAAAGCGAAGTTCGGCCGGCGCTGTCCCAAGTTTAAAACCCCTGATAGTCTTGCGTCCCCCAAGTGAACGCGGGACCTATACTGGGATCGGATTTCGGCTGATTATGTGCGGAATTCGGTTCGACTCGCGGTAAAATTGTGGCTTTGCCGCGTTCGTTGTAAAAAACGCAAAGGGCCGGCGTTGCCGCCAGCCCTTTGTTCGAAACCTGAATAGTTCCAGATCAGTCCTTCTTGGACGGAACGACGCGCAGCGCCAGCTCACGAAGCTGGGTCGGCGTTGCCGGCGACGGCGCGTTCATCAGGAGGTCCTGCGCCTGCTGGTTCATCGGGAACAGCGTGATTTCGCGCAGGTTCTTGGCGCCGACCAGCAACATGACCACGCGGTCGATGCCGAAAGCGCAACCGCCATGCGGAGGCGCGCCATACTGGAAGGCGCGGTAGAGACCGCCGAAGCGCTCTTCCACATCGTTCTGCGACAGGCCCACCTTTTCGAAGGCCTTGACCATCAGCTCGGGCGACTGGTTACGGATCGAGCCGGAGGCGATTTCGAAGCCGTTGCAGACCGCGTCATACTGGAACGCCTTGATGGAGAGCGGATCCTGCCCTTCCAGCGCTTCCAGACCGCCCTGCGGCATGGAGAAGGGGTTGTGGGCGAAGTCGATCTTCTTTTCTTCCTCGTTATATTCGAAGAAGGGGAAATCGACGATCCAGCACATTTCGAAACGGTCGCGGTCGATCAGGTTCAGCTCGTCGGCAGCGCGGGTGCGCGCCTCACCGGCGAATTTGTAGAACTTGGCGGGATCGCCGGCGACAAAGAAGCAGGCATCGCCCGCCTCAAGACCGAGCTGCTGGCGCAGCGCCTCGGTGCGTTCCTCGCCGATATTCTTGGCGAGCGGGCCGGAACCGCCGACCTTGCCGTCCTCTTCCTTCCAGAAGATGTAGCCGAGGCCGGGCTGGCCCTGAGACTGCGCCCATGCGTTCATGCGGTCGCAGAAAGCGCGCGAGCCGCCGGTCTTGGCCGGGATGGCCCAGACCTGAACCTTGGGGTTGGAAGCGATCATGTTGGCGAAGACCTTGAAGCCCGAACCGTCGAAATGTTCTGTCACGGCTTCCATGACGATCGGGTTGCGCAGGTCCGGCTTGTCGGAACCATATTTGCGGATCGCCTCGTCATAGGGAATGCGCGGCCACTGTTTCGTAACCGGCTTGCCTTCGGCGAATTTCTCGAACACGGCCGTCATCATCGGCTCCATCGTGGTCCAGACATCTTCCTGGGTCACGAAGCTCATTTCGACGTCGAGCTGGTAGAATTCGCCCGGCAGGCGGTCGGCGCGCGGGTCTTCATCGCGGAAGCACGGCGCGATCTGGAAATAACGGTCGAAACCGGCCACCATCAGAAGCTGCTTATATTGCTGCGGCGCCTGCGGCAGGGCGAAGAACTTGCCTTCATGGATACGCGAGGGCACGAGGAAGTCGCGCGCGCCTTCCGGCGAGGAAGCGGTGAGGATCGGCGTCGTATATTCGGCGAAACCGGCATCGGCCATGCCGGTGCGCATGGCGGAGATGATCTGCGTGCGCTTGACGATGTTCTTGTGCAGCGTTTCGCGGCGAAGATCGAGGAAGCGGTATTTCAGGCGAACGTCTTCAGGATAGTCAGGCTCGCCGAAGACCGGCAGCGGCAGTTCCTTGGCAACGCCGAGAACCTCGATTTCCTGCGCATAAAGCTCGATCTCGCCGGTCGCCATGCCCTTGTTGACGGTGTCTTCCGAACGCGCCTTGACGAGGCCGTCGATGCGGATGACCCATTCGCCGCGCACGGTTTCGGCAACCTTGAAGGCCGGGCTGTCCGGATCGGCGACGACCTGGGTGATGCCGTAATGGTCGCGAAGGTCGATGAAGAGAACGCCGCCATGATCTCGCACGCGATGAACCCAACCGGAAAGGCGAACGGTTTCGCCGACGTCGGACTTGCGGAGAGCGGCACAGGTGTGGCTGCGGTAACGATGCATTTTTTTATCCTGGAACGTGTCGTGGGCCTGATGGAGGCCAGATGGGCGGCACTGTCGAAATTTGCCGGAAAAGCGCATGGCCAGCCTGATTTGTCAAGGCAAAGCACAACAATGTCGCCTTCAGCCTGTCCTTTCCCCTGCCTTCGCTTTAGATAGGACTAATCCAGCCCGCCAAACCGAGTCGGCCCGCAATGAGCCAGATCAGACCTCTTATCCCGCTTCTCGTCACCGCCGGTATCCTGATCGGCGGCAACGGCCTGCAGGGAACCTATATAGCGCTGCGCGGTCTCTCCGAAGGGTTTTCCGCCAGCACCATCGGCCTCATCAGCGCCGCCTACAGCTTCGGTTTCGCGCTTGGCTGCATTTCGGTGACGCGCCTTCTGCGCAAGATCGGCCATATCCGCACCTTCGCCACCATGGCGGCCGTCGCATCCGCCGCAGCGATCGCCATGCCGCTCCTCATCCATCCCCTGTTCTGGATGCTGATGCGCTTCGTCACCGGCATTGCCGTCGCCTGTCTTTTCGCGGCCATCGAAAGCTGGATCAACGCGCAGGTCACCAATTCCAATCGGGCGCGCACGCTCTCCATCTATCGTTTCGTCGATCTCGGCTCCGTCACGCTTGCGCAATATATCATTCCCGTCGCGGGCATCGACGGACCGGTGGTGTTTTCGCTGATTGCCATGGCGCTGACGCTATCGCTGGTGCCGATCTCGCTTGCCGACAAATCCAACCCTGCGCCGCCGAAACAGATACCCTTCAATCTCTTCGCGGTGTGGCGCATCTCGCCACTTGCCGTCGTCGGCTGCGTGGCCGTCGGCCTCAGCATGGCGGCGTTTCGCAATATCGGCCCGATCTATGCCGAACAGATCGGCCTTTCCGTCACCGCCATCGCCACCTTCATGAGCGCCGGCATCATCGGCGGCGTGGTGCTGCAATATCCGCTCGGCGTCTATTCCGACCGTTATGACCGGCGCATCATCATTCTCGCCACCACGGCGGGCTCCGTCGTCGTCGGCCTGTTTCTCGCCTTCTTCGCCGGCACGGATGAATGGAGCAACATCATCGGCGTCTTCATCTTCGGCGCCTTCGCCCTGCCGCTCTATTCGCTGAGTTCCGCCCATGGCAACGACCATGCCAGGGAAGGCGAACACGCCATGATGTCGGCCGGACTGCTGTTCTTCTGGTCGGTGGGCGCAACCGTCGGGCCGCTGCTCGCTTCCGTGCTGATCGACCAGTTCGGCCCGAAGGCACTGTTCAGCTATACGGCCGCGATCCAGATCGTTTTCATCGCCTATACAATCTACCGGCTGCAGGTGCGCGAAGGTGTGCCCGTGGAGGAGCGGAACTGGCGGTTCAGCTCGCTTTTGCGCACCTCAGCCTATTTCCAGAAGCTCGCCGCGGCTCCGCCACTCAAAAAGGATGAAGCGGAGCCCCATCCGCCCGAGAAAAACGATCCTTGAGCCTTCAAAAGCGGGCTTGTATTGACATGCGCCCGGCAAAGGGAAAGTAAGACGGATAATTTTCACGATTGGCCAATAACAATGATTGAAACGACTGCCGCCCTCGCCGAAGCCTGCACGGAACTGGCGAAATCGGAATTCATCACCATCGACACCGAATTTCTGCGGGAAACGACCTTCTGGCCGGAACTCTGCCTCGTGCAGATGGCAAGCCCGACGCTCGAAGTACTGGTCGATCCGCTGGCCAAGGGTCTCGATCTGACCCCTCTTTTCGAACTGATGGCCAATCCTGCTGTCGTGAAGGTTTTCCATGCGGCGCGACAGGATATCGAGATCATCTACCATCTCGGCGGGCTTATTCCGCACCCGATCTTCGACACGCAGGTCGCAGCCATGGTCTGCGGTTTCGGCGATTCGATCTCCTACGACCAGCTGGTGCAGAAGATCAAAAACGTGCAGATCGACAAATCCTCGCGTTTCACCGACTGGAGCCGTCGTCCGCTGACCGAAAAGCAGCTGGATTACGCGCTGGCCGACGTGACCCATCTGCGCGATGTCTATCTCTCGCTGAAAGCCCAGCTCGAGCGCGAAGGCCGCTCGCTGTGGCTGACCGAAGAGATGGATATTCTCGAGTCTCGCGACACCTATGACATGCATCCCGACGATGCCTGGCTGCGGCTGAAATCGCGTCTGCGCAAGCCGACGGAACTCGCCATCCTCAAATTCATCGCCGCCTGGCGCGAGCGTGAGGCACGCTCCCGCAACGTGCCGCGGTCGCGCGTCCTGAAGGACGATGCGATCTTCGAAATCGCCCAGCAGCAGCCGAAGGACGCCGAGGCGCTGTCGCGGCTTCGCACCATTCCCAAGGGCTGGGAGCGCTCCGCCTCCGGCACCGCCATCGTCGAAACGGTGAATGCGGCGCTGGCGCTGCCGAAAGAGGAAATGCCGAAGGCGCCGCGTCACAGCCACGCACCGGAAGGCTCCGGCGCTGCCGTGGAACTTTTGAAAGTTCTGCTGAAGCTGACGGCGGACAAGCATGGCGTCGCCGCCAAGGTCATCGCCAATAGCGACGATCTGGACAAGATTGCCGCCGAGGGCGAAAAGGCAACCGTGGCGGCGCTGACCGGCTGGCGGCGGGAACTCTTCGGCGATGTGGCCCTGAAGCTCATCAATGGCGAAGTGGCCCTGCGTTTCGCCGGCAAGAAGGTCGAGGCCGTGGAGGTTGCGGCAAGCGAGCCGTAACGGCCCGCCGTTTTCCACCCCAACGGCGACGTCGTCGACCGCTATAATCGCGATCCGAAAGGCATGGGTTGCGGATTGAGCGGCTGGAAGGAGAACATTCCCTTCGATGTCGACGGCCGCACCTGCGCCGCCATCACCTTCTCCCGCAAGGGAGAAACCCTGTTCGACCGGGCTTGGATCGACGGCAACCGGCTGCGTTTTTCCGCCTTCCCTGTCAAATGGTCGAACCGCTCGCCGGACGACCGGCCGCAATCCCCGCTTGAAACCGTCTATTACAGAACATCCTATTAGGCGTATAAGGGCGGCAACGCCGATTTTGCGGCAACAGCGCAACAGCCTTACCAATCCTTCATGCAACCTTACCGATTGCTCACTTTTTGCGGCGCTTTTTCCACATTAATGTCGCATATGACCTGAACAGAAGCTTCGCCCGAAGGGAGCGGCCTGCCCTTCTTTCCCGAGACCAAAGCCTTCCCTTCCCGAGACCCAAGAACCGACATGAGAAAATTGCTGCCCATTCTGGATTACGTGGTGCTCTTCGTTGCCGTGGCCGGCAGTGGCGTGGCCTACGCCTTTCTGGAATATGGCGGCGGTGCATTGATCGGCGCGACCTATGCGCTGTTTGCATGCGCACCCATCCTCGCCTTCGAGCGCGGTTACATCATGCCCGGCCTGTCGCGGCAGGTGAGCGCCCTGCCGACGCCGGCCTATATCGCTGTCGGCCTCGTCATCTATGCCATCCTCGTCTTTTGCGGCTTCGGGCTTGGCGGCACGATCCTGTGGTTGAGCGGGATATTTCCCGGCACCTGGAAACGCGCCGTCCATGCCGAGGTGCAGACGCTGATCTTCACCCTCATTGTCTGCGGCATCATCGTCTTCATCATGCGAGTGCGCGAGCTTCTCGGCCGCGATATCTTCATCGACCTCATCCTGGGGCGTTATCGCCGGCCGGTCAGCGAAGACCGCGTCTTCATCTTCATCGATCTCGTCGGCTCCACCTCCTTCGCCGAAACCCATGGCGACCTGAAGGCCCAGGAGTTTCTCGGCGAAATCTTTGCAAGTTATGCCGCACCGGTCAGAAAACACGGCGGCGTCATCGACGACTATATCGGCGACGCCGCCATCATCACCTGGCCCTATCACATGGCGATAAGGCGGGCGGCCTGCGTGCGCTGCGTCTTCGATATTCAGGCGACCATTGAAAACACCCGCGACATGTGGCTTTCCCGCTTCGGCGAGGTGCCGCGCCTGCGCTTCGCCATTCATGGCGGGCCGGTCATCACCGCGGAAATCGGTGTCGATCACCACAAGATCACCTATTTCGGCGATACGGTGAACACAACCTCACGGCTCGAATCGTTGAGCAAGATGCTCGGCCACCCGGTGCTGATTTCCGCCGATCTCGCCCATCAGCTGGTGCTTCCGAAGGGCGTGCGCAGCGAATATCTGGGCGAACATGCGGTGAAGGGCCGCGGACAGACGCTCGGCGTCTGCATGCTCAGCCAATATCAGGCGCCCGCCGCATAAGGGCAATCGGCGGCAAAAAGCCGTGCGGCCCATCTGCGGATGATGGCCGTCATCAAAATTCATCAAAGCTTCAAACGGCAATCACCTGCCTGTCATGCGACGCCCCTATCGCGTCAATCCTGTCTTCAACAGGTATTGAGAGGGGTCTCCATCATGAAGCACATTCTTTTTGCACCTTTCGCGGTTCTCGCGCTCGCCGCCGCGGCGCATGCGGCGGAAAAGGAGTTTCCGGCAAAGCTGGTTTCGCACGCCATTCTGCCTGCCAACACCATGATCGCCGCACCTGCCGACGCGCCGGAGCACCTCAAGACCTCCGCCAAATTCACCACGGCCGACCGCAAGCGCGCCGAGGGCCTCGGTACCGTGCCCGGCAAGGACGGCGTGCGTCTGACCGGCCTTTCCATGCCGTTCAACGGCCAGCCGATGCAGGGCTTTTCCGGCATCAGGGCGATGCCGGACGGCAGCTTCTGGAGCCTTTCCGACAACGGTTTCGGTTCCAAGCTCAATTCCAGCGACGCCATGCTGATGCTTCACCATCTGAAGTTCGACTGGGACGCCGGCAAGGTCAACGCGCTTGAAACCGTGTTCCTCTCCGATCCCGACATGAAGGCGCCCTTCCCCATCGTTCTGGAAGGCTCGAGCAAGCGTTACCTGACGGGTGCGGATTTCGACGTCGAATCCATTCAGCCGGTCGCTGACGGTTTCTGGGTCGGCGAGGAATTCGGCCCCTACATCCTGAAATTCACCCGCGACGGCAAGCTGACCGATGTGATCTCGACCAAGGCCGGCGACATCGAGGTGAAATCTCCCGACCATCCGGCTCTTGCCCTGCCCGGCAATCCCACGCAGAAAATGCCCGCTTTCAACCTGAAACGTTCCGGCGGTTATGAGGGCATGGCGCTCTCCAAGGACGGCTCGAAACTCTACGGCCTGCTGGAAGGCCCGCTCTACATGGCCGACGGCCAGGTGGAAAAAACCGAAGACGGCGCGACCGCGCTGCGCATCATCGAACTCGACACCGCCAAGAAGGCGTGGACCGGCCGCAGTTGGCTTTATCCGCTGGCGGAAGGCGGCGAGGCAATCGGCGACTTCAACATGCTGGATGACACCACCGCCCTCGTCATCGAGCGCGACAACGGCGCCGGCACGGCCGACAAGGCCTGCGCCGACCCCAAGGCTCCGGCTGCGGACTGCTTCGCCCGCGCTGCCAAGCTGAAGCGCATCTACAAGATCGAATTCAACGACGCCAATGTCGGCAAGGCCGCCCGCAAGATCGGCTATGTCGACCTGATGAAGATTTCCGACCCGGATAACAAGAAGCGTCAGGGCGGCGGCAACGGCTATTACGACATGCCTTTCGTCACCATCGAGAATGTCGACCGCGTCGATGCCACCCATATCGTCGTCGGCAACGACAACAACCTGCCCTTCTCGGCCGGCCGTGCGCTGGACAAGGCTGACGACAACGAATTCGTCCTGCTGGACGTCAAGGACCTGCTCGAGGCGAAGTAAGACCACGGCTGCTGTCACTTGCTTTGACGGCCGCGAATGATCCGGACGGAGCGCCCGGCAGACACAAATGTCTGCATGGCGCTCCGTTCCGATTTTCCAGAGCTAGAGCAATTCCGGTGAGAACCGGTTCACCTACATTGCTCTAACTCTTTGTTTTTACGCATTTCCGGACGCAAAACCGAGCGCACTTTCGCTGGAAATGCTTTAACCGAAACATGCTTGCGGAAAAGAAGACGTTTCATGCAGGACCATGCAGAAAGACTTTATTACGCCCTGAAGAAAAGCTGGTCGGGCGAGACGAGCGGCCTCTGGTCGCGCGAAAACCCCGCCAAGGGCCAAGGCAGCGTCACCGCGCTGGTGGTGCAGGATATTTTCGGCGGAGAGCTTGCCAAAACCGCTGTCAGCGTACCGACCATTTTTACAATATCGTCGAAGGCACCCGCTGGGATTTCACCTTCAGCCAGTTCGATATTCCGGTCGGCTATCAGGACAGGCTTGCCAGCCGCACCGAAGCCATGGCGACGATAACGCCGTTGCAATATGCCTATCTCAGCGCCTGCATCCGCAAGGCGCTCGGGCACGGCTGAGCCATTTGCAAAGCAGTGCCAGCCCATTACCGTTTGGATCCGCGCATCGCGGCACGGTGGCCAGCCAGGCTGTTGCGTTTCAAGACCACGATTTCAATCTTTCCCGCAAAGCGGACACAATCCTTGCGATAATATCGCCCGGTGGAATGGTTGCACCGACAGGAGAGATATTCGATGAGTGAGAGTTGCCCGGTCCTGACACCGGCGGAACGGCAGGTACAGTCCATATTGGAGCGCACGGAAGCAGCGATGATGGCCACCATTCACGCAGCGCTCGAGCGTGCCAGCAAAGAGGTCGATGAGGCATTCCGGGCCGTCGATTCAGACATGCAGCCGCCGCCCCGCGACTATTTTGCCGCTGTCGCCCATCAGCAGCTCTTCCTGATGTTATGCGGAGCCGACCCAAAAACCTTCGAGGGCGGAGACCCCGAAATCGCCGGCCACATCATTCGGAACGCGCAAAACATATCCGACCACTACTGGAAGAAAACGCCTGCCGCGGCGGATGTCCCCGGCAAGTGATACATTCCGCGTGAAGACAGGATTTCGCGTCACGTGGCATCGCGCGCGACCTGCGTTTTAGAAAGGAGGCCCGGCCCGGCCGGACTCCTTTGGCCATTCCACGTCACAGCACCTTCATCATCGCCGGTTAAGCAGGCGCAAATCCGGAGGCAGGAATGGATTCGACCGCACAGATCAAGCGCCCGAAAATCGCAGAGACCGTCATCCATGCGACGGCGAGCATAAGAGATTCCAATATCGGCGAATGCTGCGAAATTCTGGCTGACACCTCCCTGCACAATGCCGAACTCGGCAACTACTCCTACCTTGGACCCCGTTGCATGGTGGGCGATGCAACGATCGGAAAATTCTGCGCCATCGCCGCAGAGGTCAGGATAGGCGCTCCGAACCATCCGATGGACCGGCCATCCATGCACCGTTTCAGCTATTGCCCTGAATATTATTCTGCGGATGCCGTGCGCGATGACGCCTTTTTCGACCGGCGCAGGGAGAACCGCGCCGTCATCGGTCACGATGTCTGGATCGGTCACGGGGTTATCGTCTTGCCGGGTGTCACGGTTGGAGATGGGGCAGTGCTCGCCGCCGGCGCGGTCGTCACCAAAGATGTGCCGCCCTACACCATCGTCGGCGGCGTTCCCGCAAAGATCATTCGCGAACGATTTTCGCGGACCCTCGCGGAAAAGCTTGCATCAATCGCATGGTGGGACTGGCCATTCGAAACGATCATGGCGCGGCTTTCCGACTTTCAGTCGAGCGACATAGAAGCCTTTTGCGAGCGCTGGTCCTAGAGGACGCAAAAACCGTTCCTGCCACAAAACGGAAACGTCGCCGTTCGTTATTCGAACACGAACGCCAGCCGCTTGCCCGTCAGCTTCGCCAATTGCTGCAGGCGGCCATCCAGTCGCTCGCCGGCGAAATCGCAATAATCGTGCGGCACGACGAATTCCAGATCGAGATCGGGATTGCCGGATTTGCGGAATTTGAGGTGGTCGACGACGCCCGGCATCGAAGCCGAGAAGAGATAGACGACGCGCAGCAGCCCGCCGAGCAATTTACCAAGCTCCTGCAACCGGTCGCCCGCCATGGCGGCGAGCGGCTGCGTGGTGCCGTTGTCGTTCAGACCTTCGAAGCGATAATAATTGGCGAGCGCAATATAGGCGCGGCCGGGATGGGTGATCGCCACGAAAGAAGAGTGGGCGATGATGTTGAGCGCCTGCAATCCGCGATAATCGGGATGGGCGCGCCAGCTGATATCGGCGAGAAGGCAGGCCGCCTGCCGGTAACGGCTTTCCTCTTCGGTCTCGTCAACGCCGAAGACCGGGAAGGTGCGGCCGCTCCAGTCCGCCAGTTCGCGCGCATGTTCCGGCGAGCGGGCGCGCAGAATGGCAAGTTCATCGGCGGCAACCAGCAGCGGATCGGAATCCCGCTCTTCTTCCGTCAACAGCGAATAGAGATAACCTTCGCGCACGCCCTGCGCCGAGAAGGCGATCCTGGCCGGCTTCATCATTTTCAGAACTTCGCGCATGGCGATGGCGCCGAAGGGCAGAAGCGAGCGGCGGTTCTTGGAGACCGCCTGCCAGGCTGGATCCTTGCTATCCCGGGAGACGATGACCTCCTCGAGAAAATTCAGCATTTCCTCCAGCGGCAATTCATAGCCCTGCATCATATGCAGCGGATAGCCCGATATCTCCATATGCAGTTTGGCGATGTTTCGCCAGGTGCCGCCCACCGCGTAAAAGGTGCGCCCCTCACCCGCCGCCAGAAGCTTGGCGAAGGATTTGACGTGTTTTCTGGCAATCGTCGCCGCTTTTTCTAGCGAGCCGTCCGACTGCTCCGACAGCCGCAGGCCGCCGAGCGGCAGGGTGATGCCCTCGCCGCAGCTCTTACCCTTGATGTCGATGAGTTCGAGCGAACCGCCGCCCAAATCGCCGGCAATGCCGTCTGGATCATGGAAACCGCTGATCACGCCATAGGCGGAATAAAGCGCTTCCTTTTCGCCTGACAGCACCTCGATCTCGCAGCCGAGAATGGCTTCGGCCTCGCGGATGAAATCCGGGCCGTTTTCCGCCTCACGCGCCGCAGCCGTCGCCAGCACATAGAGCTTCTGCGCCTGCGCCTGCTCGGAAAGGACATGGAAACGCCGAAGCGCCATCAGCGCCCGGCTGACGCCTTCCTCATGCATACGGCCCGTCAGCGCCAGTCCCTTGCCAAGGCCGCACAGGACCTTTTCATTGAACAGCACCGCAGGCGCGCGGGAAAGACCTTCATATACGACGAGACGAACGGAGTTCGAACCAATATCTATGACGGAAACGGGGGCAAGGCCGGTCAGCCGCCCCTGTGCTTCTGATCGAGTCATTCAGCCTGTTTCTTGCGGGACGAAATCAACCCGGCAATCAATTTGGGCGCACTGGATTTCAAGGCTTCACCACGTCCGGAAAGGCTGGGATTGGTCATGAAATAGTGCTGCGCGTTGAACGGTTCTTCGCCTTTACGCACCTCGATGCGCCTCGACGTTCCGTCCGCAAGTATCTCGTAGCTCTGCTGGTTGTCAATGAGATTGCCCAGCATAATCTGTGAAAGAACCTGCTCATGCACGGTGGGATTGGTGAGCGGAACCAGCGTTTCCACGCGCCGATCAAGGTTGCGCGGCATCATGTCGGCCGAGCCGATATAGACCAGCGCCTTGTCCGATGGCAGGCCGAAACCATTGCCGAAGCAGAAGATGCGGCTATGTTCGAGGAAGCGGCCGACGATGGATTTGACGCGGATATTATCCGACAGACCGGGCACCTGCGGGCGCAGGCAGCAGATGCCGCGCACGACGAGATCGACCTCCACGCCCGCAGCACTTGCGCGGTAAAGAGAATCGATGATTTCAGGGTCGACCAGCGAATTCATCTTCATCCAGATCGCCGCCGGCGCACCGCGCTTGGCGTGCTCGATCTCTTCATTGATGTGCTTTACGATGCGGGCGCGCAGCGTATAGGGCGAAATGGCAAGCTTCATGCCCTCTTCCGGCTCGCCGTAACCCGTGATGAAGTTGAAGATATTCGCCATGTCATGGGCGATCTTCGGGTTGCAGGTGAAGAAGGACAGGTCGGTATAGATCTTGGCCGTGATCGGGTGATAGTTGCCGGTGCCGAGGTGGCAATAGGTTCTGAGCTTGCCGTCCTCGCGGCGCACCACCATCGACATCTTGGCGTGGGTCTTGAGTTCGATGAAGCCGAAGACGACCTGCACGCCGGCCCGCTCCAGATCGCGCGCCCAGCGGATGTTTGCCTCTTCATCGAAACGCGCTTTAAGTTCCACCAGCGCGGTCACGGATTTACCGGCTTCCGCCGCATCGATCAGCGCGCGAACGATCGGGCTGTCATTGGAGGTGCGGTAAAGCGTCTGCTTGATGGCGAGCACTTCGGGATCGCGCGCCGCCTGCAGCAGGAACTGCACGACCACGTCGAAGCTTTCATAGGGGTGGTGAACCACCATGTCCTTTTCGCGGATGGCGGCGAGGCAATCGCCGGCATGTTCGCGCACGCGCTCGGGGAAACGGGCGTTGTATGGTTCGAATTTCAGGTCGTCGCGCGGCGCGCGGACGATTTCCGAGATGGTGTTGAGCGCGAGAAGGCCGGGCAGAACGGCGACGCGATTATCAGGCACGCCAAGCTCATGCACCACGAACTGGCGCAGCGACTGCGGCATTTCGCTGTCGGTCTCGATGCGGATAACGGAACCGCGGCGGCGGCGCTTCAGCGCGCTTTCGAAGAAACGGACCAGATCTTCCGCCTCTTCTTCGACTTCGATATCGCTGTCGCGGATGATGCGGAACGTGCCGAATCCCTTGACGCTATAGCCGGGATAAAGCCGGTGAATGAACAGGCCGACCACATCTTCCAGCGTGATGTAACGGATGGCGTTCTTGTCATCCGGCAGGCGCACGAAACGGTCGAGCGCCGGCGGCAGGCGCAGGAGCGCCGTCATCGGCTCGCGGCCGTTGACGCTGTCGAGCTGCAGGCCCATCGAGAAACCGAGGTTCGGAATGAAGGGGAACGGATGCGCCGGATCGATGGACAGCGGCGTCAGCACCGGGAAAATGCGTTCCTCGAATTCGGTGCCCAGCCAGGTGCGGTCCGCATCCGAAAGTGCGGCCGGCCGCACGATGAAGATTTCTTCCTTGGCGAGATATTGCTGCAGAACGGCAAGCGAGGCCTGCTGCTCCATCTGCAAATTGTCGATTTCCTTCAGAATATCTTCGAGCTGCTCGGCCGGCGTCTTGCCGTCCGGCGTTTTGACGGTGATCTTCTGGCGCACCTGCCCTTCGAGGCCGGCAACGCGGACCATGAAGAATTCATCGAGGTTGGCGGCCGAAATGGAGAGGAAGCGCAGCCGCTCCAGCAGCGGATGATCCGTGTTCAGCGTTTCTTCGAGAACGCGGCGGTTGAACTGGAGCCAGGAAAATTCGCGGTTGATGAAACGCGCCGGGCTGTCCCACAGGCTCTCGCCTTCGGTCACCGGCTGAACCTTGTTGAAGTCTTCCTGCGCGATAGCGTCCATTCCCTGTTCCATCCCCTGACCGATTTCCGTCCCGTGATCCTGCTGCATCGCGCGATCGTCCTTCTTGCCCGTATAACAGTTTGACGACGGAACTGTGACAGTCAATCGATGTCCAGTCCGCTGCCCGCTGCTGCGTTGTCCATCGCGTTGAGGACCTCCGCCACCAGCGGCCGTGTAATTCTCGTTCCACGCGAAAGCGCCAGCCGGTCGATCCGGTCCACGATCGTCTGCGCCGTATCGAGCGAACGCTCCATTCTATTGACGATGTAACCTATGAGTTTGTCATCCATGTAAAGCTGCCGGTCGGCGAAGAGTTTCACCAGCACCTGCGCCAGCAGCCCCTCGTCCGGCTCGCCGGTTTCCACCACCGTTACGGCTTTGAGGCGCGAGCGCAGGTCTGGCAGCGTCACCGGCCATGCGGCGGGCCATTGCCGGCTCGTCATCAAAAGCGTCGTGCCGTGCTGGCGCACGCTGTTGATGACATGGAAGAGTTCCGTTTCGTTAAAACCGCGCCGGTCGGCGTCCTCGAAAAGAACCGGTCCCGTTTCGGCAGCACGCGCGGCATCGGAGCCCGTCTCGGGGTGAATGTCGCGCGCATCGCTGATATTTTTCCAGATATTGGCGAGATGCGATTTTCCCGAACCCGGCGGCCCGGCCAGCACGACAACAGGCGAGCGCCAATTCGGCCATTCATCGATGAGGCTGACGGCAGCCGCAAGCGAGGCGGAGACGAGGAGATCATCCCTGCCGGAAGCGGACTGGTGTGAGAATGCGAGCGGCAGCTGCTCGGCCTTCGACCGGGCGTTGTCGGTTTTGATTTGGTCAGTCATCGTCAGCTCTGAGAGTCAACCTTGCCGGAGGACGTTTCCCCTTCTTCCAGGGCAGGGTTTGTGTCCCAGGGAAGGTTGGCGGCATGCCCGTGGTAAAGATCGCTTTCAAGATACCGCGACAGGGCGAAGCGGACAAGCACGCCGACCGCCGCCGCCGCCGGCACCGCGACGAGAAGCCCGACGAAACCGAAAAGCGCACCGAAGGCGAAAAGGGCGAACATGAGCCAGACCGGATGCAGGCCGACGCTTTTGCCGACAAGCTTCGGTTGCAGGATGTTGCCTTCGATGAACTGGCCGGAGAAGAACACAACGAGCGTCAGAAACACATAGATGTAATCCGGCCAGAACTGCACGATGGCGACGCCGACGGCAAGGATGAGGCCGACCATGGAGCCGATATAGGGAATGAAGCTGATGAGGCCTGAGAAAAGGCCGATCAGCAGGCCGAAATTCAAGCCCACCAGCGACAGGCCGACGGCGTAATAAACGCCGAGAATGATGCAGAGCGACCCCTGCCCGCGCACGAAACCGGCAATGGTCTTATCCATGTCGCGGGCGATCTGGCGGACGGTATGGACATAATCGCGCGGTATCCAGCTGTCGACCTTGTCGATCATCCGGTCCCAGTCGAGCAGCAGATAGAAGGCGACCACGGGCGTGACGACCAGCAGCGACATGACATCGACCAGCGATTTGCCGGAATTCCATATCTGCGTCAAAAGCGTGCCGATGAAACCGGCGCCTTCGGTCAAAAGCTTCGAAAAATTCTCCTTCACGGCGTCGATCTGGCTGCTCACCCAATCCGGCAGGAGATTGGTGTCGGCGCCGGCAATCAGCTGCTGCAATGACGAGATATATTGCGGGATGCGCGTGATGAATTCCGAGGCCTGGGCGACGATCAGCGGAATGATGATAATGAGCGACAGCGCGAAGAGCAGCACGAAGGAGACGAGGATGACGACGGTGGCCATCAACCGGCTAAGGCCGCGCCGTTCCAGCCAGTCGGCAACCGGGTCGAGAAAATAGGCAAGCGCCATGCCCGCCACGAAAGGCAGGAGAATGGAGCTGAAGACCATCAGGAAAAGGACAAAGACGGCAAGCACGCCGATCCAGAAAAATACCTGCCGGCGCAGGCTCGTACCGCTTACATGGGGTTGCATCCGTTCATCCTTTATCGCCGCACCGTCACCGCCCATGATGGAGATAGGATGCGCATATGCACATGGTCAAGACCGGCGCTTTCGCGCGTGGGCAGAAGGAGACTGCCCGCACAGCGGTAAAATCCCTCATTTCCGGCCAACCCATCGCAACGGCAGGTTGACCGTAGATAAATATTAGACAACTATCAAATATTGCCGGGCGGGCCAGCGGCGCTCCTTCATGTCCGGCGGCCGGGGGGCACGATGCAGAGCACCAGTGAAAATGGCATCGCGGAATATAATGCCGGTCTCTTCGATAATCCCGAAGTTGCCGAATGGTATGACAACCAGCAGCTTTACCCGGCCGAACGCATCATTCTCGATCAGTTCCGCCATGCCTATGCGGGCAAGCGGCTGCTTGACCTCGGCGTCGGCACCGGCCGAACGACGAAGCCGCTTTTGCCGCTGGTGGGAGACTATATCGGCATTGACCGCTCGCAGCCGATGCTTGCGCTGGCGCGGCGCAATTTTCCAGCCGCCACGTTTCTCGACATGGATGTGCGGGCGATCGGCCAGTTCGGCGCGGAGCGTTTCGATTGCGTGCTCGGCGCGCTCGCGATTCTAAGCGCCTTCGACCATGAGGACCGGCTTGCCATCATCCATGCCGTGCGAAGCATTCTCGCACCCGGCGGATATTTTATCTTTTCGTTTCACAATCGCCAATGGAAACGGGCCGGCGGCATGCCGCTGCACCGACGCTCCTGGCACCCGCGCGAGGTGGTGAATTCGCTGCATCCGCAAAGCTGGATCAACTATCTGCGCCTGCAACCTTCGACACGGCGGACGCCGGAATATGCCATTCTCGCGGATCAGGCGCATCGCTGGAGCGGCCTGTTTTATTTCATCGACCTTGCCGCCCAGACCCGCCAGCTGGAAGCGGCGGGCTTTGAGATCGCCGCACGTTATGGCGAGAACGGGCGGCCGATAGAGGAAAATTCCGATACGTCCAATGACGGCCTGCTCAATCTCGTCTGTCGCGCCGCGCCGCAGCCATCGTGAGCACCCAATCCGGCTAGCCCCGCCAAAGCCGTTAAAAACCGGAGCTTTTGCCACTCAAACCCTTGCATCAGGCCCCGTCCCGTGCGAATGGCGACGCCAAAGGAACCAGCGGAGACGAGAGCCATGAGCCAGTCGGGCAAGAACGGTCTTACCTATAGTGATGCAGGTGTGGATATCGACGCCGGCAACCTGATGGTCGAAAAGATCAAACCGGCGGTGCGTTCTACGCGGCGTCCCGGCGCGGATGGCGAAATCGGCGGCTTCGGCGGCCTGTTCGATCTGAAAGCCGCGGGCTTCACCGATCCGGTTCTGGTGGCCGCCAATGACGGCGTCGGCACCAAGCTGAAGATCGCCATCGATGCTGACTATCACGACACCGTCGGCATCGATCTCGTAGCCATGTGCGTCAACGATCTCGTCGTCCAGGGCGCAGAACCGCTGTTCTTCCTCGATTATTTCGCCACCGGCAAGCTGGATCCGGACCAGGGTGCGGCCATCGTTTCCGGCATTGCCGCCGGCTGCCGCGAATCCGGCTGTGCGCTGATCGGCGGCGAAACCGCTGAAATGCCCGGCATGTATTCCGATGGCGACTATGATCTCGCGGGCTTTGCCGTGGGTGCGGCCGAACGCGGCCAGCTTCTGCCGGCCGGCGACATTTCCGAAGGCGACGTCATTCTCGGCCTCTCCTCTTCCGGCGTTCACTCCAACGGCTTTTCGCTGGTGCGCAAGATCGTGTCGATCTCCGGTCTCGACTGGAGCGCGCCTTCCCCCTTCGCGGACGGCAAGAAGCTCGGCGAAGCGCTGCTGACGCCGACCCGCATCTATGTGAAGCCGCTTTTGAAGGCGATCCGCGAGACCGGCGCGCTGAAGGCGCTGGCGCATATTACCGGCGGCGGTTTCCCGGAGAATATTCCGCGCGTTCTGCCAAAGCATCTCGCCGCCGAAATCGATCTCGACGCGATCGAGGTTCCCGCCGTCTTCTCGTGGCTGGCGCAAACCGGCGGCGTTGAAGCGAAGGAAATGCTGCGCACTTTCAATTGCGGCGTTGGCATGATCGTCGTCGTTTCGGCTGAAAATGCCGAAAAGGTCACGGAGGTTCTGACCGCCGAAGGCGAGACCGTCTTCCCGCTCGGCCGCATGGTCGCCCGCGAAGAAGGCGCGCATGGCACCATCTACAAGGGCGCTCTCGGCCTATGATGAGCGCCGCCTTCCCGTCCGGCCGCAAACGCGTCGTCGTTTTCATTTCCGGCAGCGGCTCCAACATGGTGTCGCTGGCCAAGGCCTGTCAGGCGGCGGATTTTCCGGCGGAAATCGTCTGCGTCATCTCGGACAAGGCGTCTGCGGGCGGGCTGGAAAAGGCACGGGGCATGGGCATTCCCACGTTGGTCTTCGAGCGCAAGACCTATGCCAGCAAGGCCGAGCATGAGGGCGCCATTCTGGCCGCACTTGGTGAAATCGCGCCCGATATCATTTGTCTCGCCGGTTACATGCGGCTGATATCGGGGAATTTCATTGCTCCCTATGAAGGGCGCATCATCAATATCCACCCTTCCCTGCTGCCGCTTTTCCCCGGCCTGCACACCCATCAGCGCGCCATCGACAGCGGCATGAAGATTTCCGGCTGCACCGTGCATTTCGTCACCGAAGGCATGGATGAAGGCCCGACCATCGCGCAGGGTGCGGTGCCGGTCGTTTCCGGCGATACGGCCGACACGCTGGCGGCGCGGATACTGACAGTCGAGCACCAGCTCTACCCGCTTACCCTGAAGCGGCTTGCCGAAGGCAAGGTTCGAATGGAAGACGGCAAGGCAGTTTCCACGGATGACGAAAGTAATACTGAGTATTCCAACCTCATCTCCGCCTCCTGATAAAGCTATAACTAAAGTACAAAAACACCAATAATGGTATTTTTCGGAAAATAAACCGATCGTTTACCATAATCATCTTTAATGCCCGCAACGACCCTTATTTCGGGCCCTCCGGTCATTCAGGAGCGATTATGCCATTTTCGAGATTTTCCCTGCCGCTTTCGGTTGTCCTGCTGGCGGGCGCCAGCCTGCCCGTCGCGGCTGAGCAAAGCGGCATTACAGCCTCAGTGGATGCCGGCGTTCTCAATCTTCGAGCGACGGAAACCGTCCATATCGGTGGGCGCAAGCTGAGCGAACTCGAATGGGAAACCAAAAACGCCGTGGCATTGCGCGGCTCGCTCGGGCTTGAACTTGCGCCCGGCTGGCGCGTGAAGGCGGAAGGCCGCGTCGGCTTCGAGGGCGACGGCTATATGACCGACTATGACTGGGTTTGGCCTTTTTCCAGAGATAGCTCCAAGGACAATTGGAGCCACCGTTCCCAGCATGACGACACGCGGCTCGACCATTATTTTTCGGGAAGCCTCGAACTCAATCGCATGTTGCTGGACGATCCGCAGCAATATCTCAGCGCCGGCGTCGGTTTTCGTTATACGGATGTTCAATGGTCGGCTTATGGCGGCAACGCCGTTTACAGCGTTTTCTCCCCCCGCGATTTCTCCGGCAAATTCAAGGATGGCCTCAAGGGGATCACCTATCGCCAGCAAATCCCGGTTTTCTACGGCAACCTGACGGGCGGCCAGAGGTTCGGCAACTGGTCGCTCAATCTGGGCCTCGAAGGCGGCGCCATGGTCTATGGCAAGGCAACGGACGATCACTGGCTGCGCGACATGCGCTTTACCGACAAATTCGACGTCGCCGGCATGTTCGGGGTGAAGGCCGGCGTCGCCTATGACCTGACCGAGAATGCCTCGATCTATCTCGACGGCGCATATGACTATACCAGCCTCGGGCGCGGAGACACCCACTACAGCGGCGCAGGCGCCGGAAACCTGTCATCGGAAAAGAATGCCGGCGGCGGTGACTTGCAGTCGATTTTCGTGGGGATGGGTGTGCGAGGACGCTTCTGATTTCGATGGCGACCGTCGAAAAGAGATCGGCCTGACGTGCTTGGCCAACCACTTGACCAAGTACGATGGCACTCCTAATATCATCTTGAATATGAGCGAGGCCATGGCTGCCATGACAATTACGATCAAAGTCGGTGAAGCAAAAACGCACCTTTCAGAGCTTCTGGCCAAGGTCGAGGCGGGAGAAGAGGTCGTTATTGCGCGTGGAAATGAGCCTGTGGCGCGTCTCGTCAGGGCGAACGATTTCCAGTCCCGCCAACAGCTCGTCGCCGCGATACGCGCAGAGAGGTCGCAACGAGCCAAGACGACGGCGGATGAAATCAGAGCGTGGAAAGAAGAAGGCCGCAAATAATGGCCTTCGTTGTGGATGCATCGGTTGTCGCGGCCTGGTTCCTGCCTGACGAGGATGGCGCAGTTGCCGACGACGCTCTGGCGCGACTGGAAACGCAGGACGCTTTCGCACCCGATCTTCTGTCACACGAGTTGCGCAACATATTGCTTTCGGCCGAACGCCGAAAGCGTATTTCCGCGGATGACATCTTTGCAATTCTCATGCGTTTCGCCAGCCTGCCGGTTACGCTTTCATCAAGCGCCGATCACGTGTCGATTATTCGTCTGGCGCAAAAACATGCCCTTTCCGCTTATGACGCTGCCTATCTGTCGCTCGCGATTTCGCACAACGCGCCTCTGGCAACACAGGACAGAAAGCTTGCGGCTGCCGCAAAGCTGGAAAACGTCGCATTCGTCTAAGGTTTGCTCAGAGCCGGGTGCGATTCAACATCGCCCATTGCAGCAGAATGATCGTCTTGGAATCGGTGATTTCACCCGATGCGATCATCGCGAAGGCTTCATCCAGCCCATAGGTCAGAACCTCGATATCCTCGCCTTCGTCCTCCAGTCCGCCGCCGCTGCCGGCCTGCACGTCAAGATCGATGCGGGCGACGAAGAGGCTGACCTTTTCCGTCAGCGTGCCGGGGCTGGCATACATATCGAACAGATAGTCGACCTTTTCGACCGCGTAGCCGGATTCTTCCATCGCCTCGCGGCGGATGGCGACGGCCGCGTCGTCGTCGTCGAGAAGCCCCGCCGGCACCTCGATCATGAAGCTTTGATCGCCGTTCACGAAGGCGGCGGGGCGGAACTGGCGCACCATCACCACACTGTCGCGCTTCGGGTCATAAAGAAGAATGGCGGCGGCGCTGCCATGGTCGTGGACTTCCCGGACGATGCGGATGGTTTTGCCATCCGGCATGCGCTGGTCGAAAACGAGCTTCTGCATATGCACGAAGCCCTTCCAGACGGTTTCTTTTTCCACCAGCCGGATTCTGCCCGCATCCGTGTCGGCCGGAATGTTTTTCGCCTGCGTCTGTGTCACCGGATATGTCCTTGCCTGTCGTGGGATTTCAGCCTGCCCGTGTTGCGGCGCAATATCAAGCCTCGCGGGGCCCGTCATCGCGGCGGAGCCACACCTTGTTGTCGTGAAAAGCCGCACCGCCATAGGGGGCGACGGCATCGGCGCCGGTCAGCACATTGATGCCTTCGCCATCCAGATGCGCCCTGTTTGGCCACAGCCCTTCGGCGATCAACACACCCGGTCTTGCACCCTCCACGATTTTCGCATGGAGACGCACTTCGCCGCGCGCATTGCCGATACGGACGATGTCGCCATCGGCGATGCCGTTGCCGCTCGCATCCTCGGGACAGATCATCAGTTCCGGGCGGCCTTCCTTCTGCACGGAGGTCTTCGTTTCCGCGAAGGTGGAGTTCAGGAAGTTGCGCGCCGGCGATGTCGCCAGCCGGAAGGGATGGTCACCGTCCACGGTTTCGATGACGTCGACCTGATCCGGGAATTTCGGAAATTGCGCAACAGGCCCCATCACACCGATATTTTTCGGCGGCTTGTTCGGAGAGGGTCCGGTTGCCCATTCGGGACTGAAGCGGAATTTGCCATCACCGTAACCGAATCCTTCGAGATAATGCGCCACCTCGAAGGACGGCTGCGCATCGATCCACTTTTCTTCAGCCAGCGTGTCGAAATCGCCCCAGCCGCTGACTTTGAGCATACGGTCGACATGATCGCGGGCCGAAAGGCCGAAGCCCGGCATATGGTCGACGCCGAGGCGTTTTGCCAGTTCCTCGATGACGAAGAGATTGGTGCGCACCGTTTCCGGCGGCTCCACCAGTTTGGGCCCAAGCAGAATGTGGTTCTGGCCACCGGCGCGGTAGATGTCGTCATGTTCGAGGAACATGGTGGCGGGCATCACGATATCGGCCACATCGGCCGTCTCGGTCATGAACTGCTCATGCACGGCGACGAAGAGATCGTCGCGCAGGAAACCCTGTTTCACCAGCCGCTGTTCGGGCGCGACATTGACGGGATTGGTGTTCTGGATGAGTAAGGCCGTCACCGGGCCGCCGTGGCGCAGCGCCTCGGCGTTCCCCGTCAGCACACGGCCGATCTGCGACTGGTCGAGCTGGCGCACCTCTGGGTCGGCGTAAGAACTGCCCATCAGCTCCGCCTTGTTGAGCCGGAAGATGTCGCCATTGTTGTGGAACGCGCCGCCGCCCTCATATTGCCAGGAGCCGAGAACCGTGGCGATGGAAAGCGCCGCATGCATGGCGACCGCGCCGTTGCGCTGGCGGGCAAAACCATATCCGAGCCGGAAGAACGTCTTCTTGGTGGCGCCGACCAGCCTTGCGAAATCCTCGATCTCATCGACGGAAAGGCCGGTGATTTCGGATGCCCATTGCGGCGTTTTCGTCTTCAGATGCGCCTCGAGCCCGGCCGGATCGTCAGCGAAGCGCGCCATATAATCACGGTCGGCGTAACCGTCGCGGAAGGCAATGTGCATGACGGCGCAGGCAAGTGCGGCATCCGTGCCGGGGCGGACGACGATGCGCATATCCGCCTGCTTCATGGTCGGATTGTCGTAGATATCGACAACGACGATCTTCGCGCCGCGTTCCTTGCGGGCTTTCACCGCATGGGTCATGACATTGACCTGCGTGGCGACCGCATTGGTGCCCCAGATGACGACGACATCGGCCTTGGCGATCTCGCGCGGATCAGGGCCGCGCAGTGCGCCGGTGCCCATCACATAACCGGTCCAGGCCATGTTGGTGCAGATCGAACCGAAGAAGCCGGAATATTTCTTGGCGTGGCGCAGGCGCTCAATGGAGTCCCGCTGCACCTGCCCCATGGTGCCGGCATAGAAATAGGGCCAGATGGCCTCAGTACCATGCCGCGCTTCGGCCTTGACGAAAGCGTCCGCCACCTCGTCCAAAGCCGCTTCCCAGGAAATCTCCTGCCAGTCGCCCGCGCCCTTCGCACCCTTGCGGCGCTTCGGGGTCAGAAGACGGCCGGGATGATAGATGCGCTCGGAGTAACGCGCCACCTTGGCGCAGATCACGCCGGCGGTGTACGTATTGGCGTTAGCCCCGCGCACGCGGCCGATGCGGCCATCCGCATTGATGTCGACCTCGAGCGCGCAGGCGCTCGGACAGTCATGCGGGCAGACCGTGTGTCCGATACGGACTTCGGACTTCGGGGCGGCTTTTTCAGCGGAAATCGGGGTCGCAACGTTCATGTCTTTTGTATATTGCATCAACGATGCGGCAAAAAGGCCGAAGTGACGTCCATCAAGAATATTCATCCTGACCATTCATCCGGATAAACGGCAAGCGAGACACATCCATGAACTACCGCCACATCTATCACGCCGGCAATTTCGCGGATGTCCTCAAACATGCCGTTCTCGCCCGCCTCGTGCGTTACCTGCAGAACAAGGACAAGGCCTTTCGGGTGCTGGACACCCATGCCGGCATCGGGCTTTACGACCTGACCTCGGAAGAAGCGCAGAAGACCGGCGAATGGCAGACCGGTATCGGCAAGCTGATGGAGGCCGATCTGCCCGCCCCCATCGCCGAACTGCTGGAGCCCTATCTTGACGCCGTGAAGGAACTCAATCCGGAAGGTGGCGTGAAATTCTACCCCGGCTCACCGAAACTCGCGCGCATGCTGTTTCGCCCGCAGGACCGGCTTTCGGCCATGGAACTGCACCCGGATGACAGCCGGGCGCTCGCACGCCTGTTCGAGGGGGACTACCAGGTGCGTGTCACCGAGCTGGATGGCTGGCTGTCGCTCGGCGCGCATCTGCCACCGAAGGAAAAGCGCGGCCTCATCCTCGTCGATCCGCCTTTCGAGCTTGAGAATGAATATCAGCGTCTGGCCGATGGCTTGAACAAGGCCTATCGGCGTTTTTCCACCGGCACCTATTGCCTTTGGTATCCCTTGAAGAAAGGCGCACCGATCAGGGACTTCCACGAGCGGCTGCAATCCTTCGACATTCCGAAGATGCTGTGCGCGGAGCTTTCCGTCAGAAGCGACCGGCTGGATGGCCTGAGCGGCTCCGGCCTCATCATCGTCAATCCGCCCTATACGCTGAAGGACGAGTTGCATACGCTGCTGCCCTACCTGAAGACAACGCTGGCGCAGGACAGGTTCGCCTCGCAGCGCGCCTTCTGGCTGCGCGGCGAGGAAAAATCGGAAGATAATTGAGGGGCTATCTCAGCCCTTCCCGCCTCTGCGCCTGCGCAAGCTGTGACCGTTCGAAGAACAGGATCACGAACAGGGCCATGATGAAGGGAATGATGAGGTAGAACAGCCTGAAGACCAGAAGCGCCGCGATGACGTCCGCCGGGTTCATGTCCGGCAGGCCGGTGACGAAGACCAGTTCCAGCACCCCAAGACCGCCCGGCGCATGCGAGATGAGCGCCGCCGAGAAGGAAACCAGAAATATGCCGAGAATGACCATATAACCGGGATTTCCGGCTTCCGGCAGCGCGAAATAGATGATGCCCGCCGCGCCGATCAGCTCGATCGGGCCGATGACGAGTTGCTGCGCAACAAGCTTCGGCGCGGGATACGGCAGCACGAAGGAACCGATTTTCAGGGGTTTCAGCCTGAGCAGGCTGCCAAGAATATAAAGGCCGACGAAAAGGAGCAGCAGCACGCCTGTGGTGGTGGAGGCTTCGACGGGCAGAATGCCGGTAAACCGTTCGGTGATGTCAGGCTCGTAAAGCAGCACCAGCCCGATCAGCATGATCGTGCCGATGAGGAAGGTGAAGGAGCAGAGGCCGACGAGGACGCCCACTTCCGCCACACTCAGCCCCTTTGACGTATAGGCCCGATATCGCACCACGGCGCCGGAGAATACCGAGGCCCCGACATTGTGGGACAGCGCATAGGTGGTGAAAGAGGTGAGCGTGATGAAGAACCAGTTCACTTTGCGGCCAAGATGCTGCAACGCGATGCGGTCGTAACCGGCGAGCGCGGCATAGGCCAGCAGGGTTGCAAGGCCCGAACACAGCCAGTCCAGCACGCGAATGGCTTTCAGACTGTCCCAGAGATCATCGAGCGACAGGCCGCGCAGTTCGTGAAAGAGCAACCATGCGGAAAAACCGATCGTCGCGAAGCCAACGACGGGCCAGATATATTTCTTGAATTTCATGCGGTCATGCCCGCCTATTTCCTCCAGCCTCACCCCAGCCCTGTTCCGTCTTTGCGGAAGATTCGTTCGACTTTATTCGTTATGCGGCAAAGCTTTCAACCTTTTCATCAAAGATTGGCGGTTTGCCCCGTTCACAAGTTGATGTAAGACCGGATCGTCGCCCGCCGGCGATGTGAGGTCGTCCATTTTCCGGAGAACGTACACGGAATGAAGCGTTATGCCGGTTTCATCGCTCTGGGCCTTCTGTCGCTCGGCGCATTGTGGTTCGCGTGGGAAAATCCGGCACCGACCGACCCCGCCGGCAACCGGCAGACGCAATCCCAATCGCGGACCGCCGATAACTCCCGGCCGGACGCTCCAGGGCGTAACGTTTCCCGACAGGAGACGGGCAAAAACCCTGCGCCCCGCGGAAACGGGTTCGATTTTTACGTGCTGTCGCTCTCCTGGTCACCGGCGTTCTGCGCCAGTTCCGAAGGCTCGGGCAACCGCCAGCAATGCGGCAGCGACAGGCGTTACGGTTTCGTGGTGCACGGGCTGTGGCCGCAGAACGAAAACGGCTATCCCGAATTCTGCCAAAGCGGCGAGCCCGACCGTGTTCCGGACGCAATCGGCCGCACCATGTTCGATATCATGCCGTCGATGGGCCTGATCGGCCACCAGTGGCGCAAGCACGGCTCCTGCTCGGGCCTGTCGCAGAGGGACTATTTCTCGGCGACACGGGCCGCCTTCGAAGCCATCCGGCTGCCGGGAAAGATCGCCTCAGGCACCGAAGCCGCCACTCTCTCCGCCGACGCCATAGAAACCGCCTTCACCGACGCCAATCCCGGCCTGTCGAAACGCGGCATCTCCATCAGCTGCGACGGCAGGCGCCTTGAGGAAGTGCGCATCTGCCTCAACAGGGACATGACATTCCGCGACTGCCCCGAGCTTGACCGCAAGGGCTGCCGCGCCAACGCCACGGAAATCATCCCCATTCGCTAGAGCGCGTCGAATGCGCTCTATTTCTCGTCTCTACACATTTTCCAGACATAAAACCGCTATGCAGTTTTATTGACTATTCCAGTCCCCAGACGACAACCCACAGGACCCGACCATGGAACTGCTCTACTCGCCCGCCTCCCCCTACTCCGCCAAGGTACGTATGGCCGCGCGCCATCTCGGCATCGACATTACCTCCGTGCGCGTCGATACCAGTGCCGAGCCCGCAACGCTGATGGACAACAATCCGCTCGGCAAAATTCCGGTCCTGCTTCTGGATGAAGGCGGCTCGGTCTATGACAGCGTGGCGATCATGCATTATCTCGACCGTCTTTCGGGCGGCAAGCTCTACCCGAAAAAGAACGGCAAGCGCACGGATGTGGAAATTCTCGAAGCGCTGTGCGACGGCATCATGGATTGCCTGCTCGCCATCGTTTACGAGCGTCGTTTTCGCCCGGAAGACAAGATCCACCAGCCATGGATCGACAAGCAGTGGAGCAAGGTGGTCCGCGGGCTTGATTATCTCAACACCAACCTGCCGAAAACCGGCAAGAAGCTGCATGGCGGCCATTTCGCCCTTGCCGCGATGATCGGTTATCTCGACCTGCGCTTTGCCGGCGAATGGGCCGAAGGGCGCGATGCGCTGGCCGCCTGGCCTGAAACCTTCGGCAAGCGTTTCGAAGCCTATGCGGAAATGAAGGCCGCCGCCTGAGGCGGATGCAGAAGGACGCCTGGCCGGAAGGCCGGGCATTCATGCCGACGCTTGAGAGCGAAAAACAAAAAAGCCGGGGCAAAACCCCGGCTTTTCCAATAGCGATCCTTGAGGGATCAGAACTTGACGCCGATACCGGCCTTGACGGAGTGGTCGTCATAACCACGCGAGAAGGCGTCGTTGCCGAGCGTGTAGTCCTTCTTCTGGTAGTCGCTGTAGCGATATTCCAGACGAGCGGTGATGTTGTCGGTAACCATGGCTTCAACACCGGCACCAACCGTGTAACCGAGAGCCGTGGCGCTGTCCTTGTTGACGCCGTCACGAACCTTGTTGTCGGAAACAGCAAGACCGGCCGTACCATAGAGCAGGAACGGGTTCATGTCGTAACCGACACGGCCACGCAGCGAGCCGTTGACGCCCTGCTTGCCTTCGACGGCGCGACCTGCGACCGTACCGGCGGAACCGCGCTCGTCACCGAGGTTGACGTCTGCTTCCGCACCGTAAACCAGCTGGCCGTTCTGCCAGTTGTAACCGCCGTAGAGACCGCCGCCAGCGCCCTTGGCGTCACGACCGTCGTTGCTGGAGCTGAAACGGCCCCAATCGTAGTTGACCGTACCACCGAGGTAGGCACCGGACCAATCCTTGACCGGCGCGGGCTGGTCGTAGGAAACCGGTGCCTGCGGCACTTCATTTACGGCGTCAGCGGCGTGAGCAGCCGAAAAGCCGGCGGCTGCCATGGTCGAAGCCATAAGGGTTGCTACGAAAATACGCATGCTATTCTCCTTTCAGGACCGCTCTGTACTCAAAACTATTGTTCTCAGACGCGGTGTAAACTCGTCGGGTTAATCGCCCCTCTGGAAACTGAATTTGATAGGAGAATGCGGAGATCAAAGAGCCAAAATGTGAATTGTTTGGGGCAGCGACGTGACTAGAATTAGACGTTGCCTAATTGCCACAAGGGGTTTATTAACCCTAACAGAAGCCTAACCAGCAATAGATCGCCTTTAAACTTAGTTATATTCAAATTAAACCGAAATTGCATTGTGAATAAAAAATCGCCCAATTCTTTTGGGGCCGATGGACAGCTTGCGATTTGCATTTATATCCAGCAAATAGGACGGATATGAGCAAATGCAGGTCAGCCGTGAAAGAAAATATACAAAAGACAGTCTTGATAACGGGAGCCGCCCGGCGGCTCGGACGGGCAATCGCCACCGATCTGGCCGCCCATGGCTTCGCCATCGCCGTCCATGCCAATGCATCCATGGCCAGCGCCGAGGAATTCGCTAACGAAATAAGGCAGAAAGGTGGCAAGGCCGTTGCCGTTCAGGCGGATCTGACACAATCCGGCCCTGCTTCGGGGCTCATCGAACAGGCTGCGTCAGTGCTGGGGCCTATCGGCGTCGTTATCAACAATGCGTCGGTTTTTCTCGACGACTCGGCGGACAAGCCCGATCCGGCGATCTTCGACACACATTTCGCCGTGCATGTGCGGGCGCCCTCCCTCATCGCCGCCGCCTTTGTCGAGCAACTGCCCGCCGATAAATCCGGGCTGATCGTCAATATCATCGACCAGCGCGTGCTTGCGCTCACGCCACGGTTTTATTCCTATACGCTTTCGAAATCGGCGCTCTGGACGGCCACGCGGACGATGGCGCAGAGCTTTGCGCCGCGTGTGCGGGTCAACGCCATCGGGCCGGGTCCCACCTTCAAAAGCGAAAGACAGGCGCCCGAGGACTTTCAGGCGCAGATCGACGGCCTTATATTAAAGCGTGGTCCCGCACCGGACGAGTTCGGGCGGACGATTCGCTTTCTTTTCGACACGCCGTCGGTCACCGGACAAATGATCGCGCTCGACGGCGGCCAGCATCTTGGCTGGGAAACCCCTGACGTGGCGGAGATAAATGAATGAACGGAAAGAAGCTGCCTGATGGCGGTATTCTCTTCGATGAAACCGACGACGAAGACGACGATGCAAACCTTGCCGCGACCGATGCGGCCGAGGCATCGAGCGACGTTGCCGGCATGGACTGGAATGCGGGCTGGAAGAACGAATCCGGCCTGAAGGGCATGGATCTGATCGGCGAATTCGTCAAACACCTGCCGAATGCGCCGGGCGTCTATCGCATGTTCAACGAGGCGAACGACGTTCTTTATGTCGGCAAGGCGCGCTCGCTGAAGAAGCGTGTCGGCAATTACGCGCAGGGCCGCGTGCATTCCAACCGCATTGCCCAGATGGTGCGGCTGACCGCCCATATGGAATTCGTCACCACCCGTACGGAAACAGAGGCGCTTCTGCTGGAAGCGAATCTCATCAAGCGCTTGCGGCCGCGCTTTAATGTGCTTTTGCGCGACGACAAGTCTTTTCCCTATATTCTCATTACCGCAGACAACCGCGCGCCGGCGATTTTCAAGCACCGTGGAGCGCGGGCGCGCAAGGGCGATTATTTCGGCCCCTTTGCGTCGGCCGGCGCGGTCGGGCGCACGATCAATTCGCTGCAACGCGCCTTTTTGATCCGCACCTGCACCGACAGCGTGTTCGAAACCCGCACGCGTCCCTGTCTTCTTTACCAGATCAAGCGCTGTTCCGGCCCCTGCACGCATGAGATCAGCGATCAGGGGTATGAAGAACTCGTCAAGGAAGCCAAGGATTTCCTGTCCGGCAAGAGCCAGAGCGTCAAGACCGCGATTGCGCGGCAGATGAACGAGGCAGCCGAGGACCTCGATTTCGAGCGCGCCGCCGTCTATCGCGACCGGCTGGCCGCACTTTCGCATGTCCAGAGCCATCAGGGCATCAATCCAGCCGGCATCGAGGAAGCGGATGTCTTCGCCATTCATCACGAGGGCGGCATCTCCTGCATTCAGGTGTTCTTTTTCCGCACCGGCCAGAACTGGGGCAACCGCGCCTATTTCCCCAAGGCCGACCCTTCCCTGCCCGGCTCGGAAATCCTCAATGCATTCCTGGCGCAATTTTACGACGACAAGCCGGTGCCGAAGCAAATCCTGCTTTCCGAAACGGTGGAGGAGCAGGAACTGCTGGCCGCAGCACTCGGCGAAAAGGCCGGGCACAAGGTGACAATCAGCGTGCCGCAGCGCGGCGAGAAGAAGGACATCACCGACCATGTGCTTGCCAATGCCCGCGAGGCGCATGGCCGCAAGCTGGCGGAAACCTCGTCTCAGGCGCGGCTGCTGAAAGGTTTTGCGGAAACCTTCGGTCTTTCCTATGTGCCGCGCCGGATCGAGATTTACGATAACTCCCATATCATGGGCACCAATGCCGTCGGCGGCATGGTGGTGGCGGGGCCGGAAGGTTTCGTGAAGAACCAGTACCGCAAGTTCAACATCAAATCGACCGACATCACCCCCGGCGATGACTTCGGCATGATGCGCGAGGTGATGACCCGTCGCTTCTCGCGTCTGTTGAAGGAAGAGGGCAAGCCCGACCGTGGGCAGACGCAGACGCCGGAGGAAGCCGCCGACATGCCCTTCCCGACCTGGCCCGATGTGATCCTGATTGATGGCGGTCAGGGCCAGATGACGGCGGTACGGGCCATTCTCGACGAACTCGGCATTCGCGACTGTGTGACCGCCATCGGCGTCGCCAAGGGTGTGGACCGCGAGGCGGGCCGCGAACGCTTCTTTGCGGATGGGCGCAGCGATTTTTCGCTGCCGCCGCGCGATCCCGTGCTCTATTTCATTCAGCGTATGCGCGACGAAGCGCACCGCTTCGCCATCGGCTCGCACCGGGCGCGGCGCAAGAAGGAAATGGTGCGCAATCCGCTCGACGAAATCTCGGGAATCGGTCCGGGCCGCAAGCGCTCCCTGCTGCAGCATTTCGGCACGGCCAAGGCGGTTTCCCGCGCCGGCCTCAACGATCTGATGGCTGTCAGCGGCATTTCGGAGACGGTTGCGCGGCAAATCTACAATCACTTCCACGAGAGCGGCAGCGATTGATGCCGCGCCGTCGTGGCGAACTGCTAAAAAAACATAATCACATGTTGACGCTATGCCCTGGCGGCGGCATCAAGGCAGCTAATCTTAGACTGACAGGTTTCCCATGGCTTCGCGCGCATACAGCATTCCCAACCTACTCACCTATGGCCGCATCCTCGCGGTTCCTGTCATCGTTTTGTGCTTTTACATCGAAGGGAAACTGGAAAGCTCGGATTTCGCGCGCTGGACGGCATTGTGGCTGTTCATCATCGCCTCGCTGACCGATTTCCTCGATGGTTATCTCGCGCGTATCTGGAACCAGACGTCGAATATCGGCCGCATGCTGGACCCAATCGCCGACAAGCTTCTGGTCGCCTCCGTCCTGCTTCTGATGGCGGCGGATGGCACCATTGCCGGCTGGTCGCTCTGGGCGGCCATCACCATTCTCTGCCGCGAAATTCTGGTCTCGGGCCTGCGCGAATATCTGGCAGCGCTGAAGGTCAGCGTTCCCGTCACCCGCATCGCCAAATGGAAGACCACAATCCAGATGGTCGCCATCGCCTTCCTGCTCGCGGGTCCTGCGGGCGACAAGGTTCTGCCCTACACGACCGAAATGGGCATTACCCTGCTGTGGATCGCGGCGGCGCTGACCATGTATACCGGCTATGATTACTTCAAGGCTGGCCTGAAGCACATCGTGGACGAAGACTGATGACACGGATCGTTTATTTCGCCTGGGTTCGCGAGAAGATCGGCACGGACGAAGAAGAGCTGGACATCCCCTCCTTCGTCACCACCGCCGGCGAGCTGATCGTCTGGCTTGCGACGCGCGGCGAGAATTACGAAGCTGCCTTCGAATTCCCCAATGTGATCCGCGTCGCCGTCAATCAGGAACATGTCGAGCATGATGAAAGCATCGTCGGCGCGCGCGAGATCGGCATCTTCCCGCCGATGACGGGGGGATGAGCGGATGCAGCCGACGGTCCGCGTGCAGGCAGAGGATTTCGACGCTGCGGAAGAAACCCGTCGGCTGACGGAAGGTGACAGGAGCATCGGCGCGGTCGTAGCCTTCACCGGGCTCTGCCGGGATGATGGCGGCACGCTTGCGGCACTGGAGCTTGAACACTATCCCGGCATGGCGGAGGCGGAAATAACCCGCATCGCCAAACTTGCCATGGAGCGTTTCGGCCTTCTCGGCCTCACCGCCATCCACCGCCACGGCAAGATCGCCACCGGCGAAAATATCGTCCTCGTCATCGTAGCTTCATCGCATCGACAGGCCGCCTTCGATGGCGCCAATTTCGTGATGGACTACCTGAAAACATCCGCGCCGTTCTGGAA
This sequence comes from Agrobacterium sp. LY4, assembly GCF_001526585.1. Lineage (NCBI taxonomy): Bacteria > Pseudomonadati > Pseudomonadota > Alphaproteobacteria > Hyphomicrobiales > Rhizobiaceae > Agrobacterium > Agrobacterium sp. LY4. Next base: position 449,562 of record NZ_ASYA01000012.1, read on the forward strand.
AAAGGAACATGGCAAGGATGGCTCGGCGGGCGACTGGGTTGCGGCGAAGACGACCGATGACACGGCGAAGGACAAGTGGCGATAGAGCATTTCCAGGAAAAGTGGAGCCCGGTTTTCCGTCCGGAAATGCGACGAAACAAAGAGTTAGAGCGCTTTCGCGATTCGAAGAAACGCGAAAGCGCTCTAGGGGCCAGACTCAGGGCGCTTCCACTCTGCTTCGCATGACAATCAGCCAGCCGACCAGCATCGCCAGAACCACCGCATCGCGCCAGGCGGCCGGTCCGTAACCGACCCAGAAAGTTTCCGCAAAGCCGACGGCGGCGGCCCCAAGGCCGCAGATGAGCGGACTGGCATAACCGCCCGCCGCCGAAATCAGCACCACCTTCAGCCCAAAGACCAGACCGGCCCCGAAATCCATGGTGCCGTAATAGAATGTGGCCAGCACGCCGGCGATGGCGGCGACGAGGCCCGCCGCACAATAGGAGACGAGAAATATCCGGCCCGCATTCACCCCGCATAAAGCGGCGGCGAGAGCATCGTCCGAGACCGCCTTCCAGCGCCTGCCGAAAGCGGAACGGCCAAGATAAAACGACCCTGCGAGAATGAGCAGGCAGAAGGCCGCCGTGTTCAGCATCTGCATCGGCGTCAGGGTCACGGCAAAGCCGCCATCGGCCCAGAAGCGCACCGGCTGAGATAAAAGCGGCGGCAGCCATAATTGCCTTGTGTCGGCGGCCAGCCTCGCGCTTTCGGTCAGCGCGATCAGCACGCCGACGGAGGCGACGGTCACGGCATTGGGAGAGGCTTTCGCCAGCGGCCGCATCACCGCCCTGCCGACAAAACCCGCCGCCCACAGCCCACCGAACAGGCCCGCCCCTGCCCCGAACGCCAATGTTGCCGGCAGAACCAGCCACAGCCGGTTCCAGCCGAAATCGGCAAATAACAGGCAGGTCTGGCCGGCAAAGGCGAATATGGCGCCATAGGTGACATCGGCGCGTTTGGTGACCGAAAAGGCGATGGCATAACCAAAGGCCAGAACCGCATAGAGTGAGGCGACCGGCACGGCATTCAGCAATTGTTGCAGGAAATAGGCCAAGCGCGTCCTCCCGCCGTGATTATAACTGTTAAAACCTATTTTGACAGTTATAATGTGCGGCATGACCTTTCGCTGGACAGAACATCGTTTCGCAGGCGGCGCATTGGCGCTGGATGTCGCCAATAGCGTGATCCTGCGCTCGGATGCGGCAAAATCAGTCGACCGTTTTGCCGCGCCGGCGCAGATCGCGGCCTTTGCCGAAGCGGCCACAAGGCTCGGTGCGGAACGTGACAGGTTTCCCGCGCTCATCGCGCCCAAGGCGGAAAAGCAGGCGGTTTTTCTCGATCTTCGCGAGGCTGTCGACGATTATTTCCGCGCCGCCATTGCCGGCGGCGACGATGACGACGACAGGCTGGCCAGGCTTCTCTTCGCCTGCGGCACGGCGCTGCGGACGTTTCCGCTTGCCGAAAGCCTCGGCAACGCCACCGCCCATTCCGCCCTCTCGCTGCTTGCCGGTGAGACAAAGGAGCGGCTGCGGATCTGCGGCAATTGCGGCTGGCTTTTCATCGACCGCAGCAAGAACAGAAGCCGGATCTGGTGCGATATGGCGGTTTGCGGCAACCGGCAGAAAGCCAGCCGGCACTATCACCGGAAGAAGGACGTGCGATCATGAGAAGAATTGCCCTTCCCTTGCTGGCGATTGCGGGGATGCTCGCTCTTTCAGGCTGCCAGCGGGACGAACCGCGCGAAGTGGCGAAGGTTTCCGGCCGGATGTTCGTTTTCAACTATCGCGTCGCCATCGCCACCTATCTGGTAACGCTTCAGCGCATCGCCCCCGTTCGCGATGGCAGCACGGTGGAAGCGACGTTCGAAAACCCGCGCGGCGGTCCAGACCTCACCAGCCGCGAGAAGATTTTCCCGAAAGACGAAAAGATCACGGTTCAGAGCCCACCGGTGGAATGCGTGAAGCAGGACCGGCCCTATAAGGTCACCATCCGCATCAAGGGGCCGGAAGGCGACATTCTCCAGACCATCGAAACCACGATCCGCTCCGACACCGACCAGTCGCTTCTTCCCGCCAAGCCGCTGGTGGTCGGCCCGCTTTATACGCCCAATCCGGAGGTGTTCAAACCGGATGGCACGACGGATATGCGGCCGGCTCAGGGGTGTCCGGCGTCCTAACAAAAAATTGCAGCCTTAGGCTCAGTTCTCTGTAGGGGGTGGCAAACCTCTCTTCCGTCATGCCGGGCTTGACCCGGCATCCAGCCGCCGCGCGTCTGCGTGGCGTAAGAGTCTTTGCGATCAAGGACTTGATCGCGCTGGACCCCGGATCCAGTCCGGGGTGACGGAGTATGAAGCGAGGTCTCCGCAGAAACGCACCGTCTTGCAGGCAGCGCTCCAAAACAAAAAAACGGAGCCTTTCGGCTCCGTTTCTTCGAGTCTTTTCAGCAGCTTCGTGTAATCGCCTGCAACAGCGATTCAAGCCGTTGAGATTTTGAATCAGCCGACGATTTCGGTTTCGGCGAACCAGTAGGCGATTTCCTGTGCGGCGGTTTCCGGAGCGTCGGAACCGTGAACGGAGTTTTCGCCGATGGAGAGCGCGAAGGTCTTGCGGATGGTGCCTTCAGCGGCCTGGGCCGGGTTGGTGGCGCCCATGATTTCGCGGTTCTTGAGGATGGCATTTTCGCCTTCCAGAACCTGAACGATGGTCGGGCCAGAGGTCATGCCTTCAACGAGTTCGCCAAAGAAGGGACGCTCTTTGTGAACGGCGTAGAAGCCTTCGGCTTCGCGCTTGCTCATCCAGACGCGCTTGGAGGCGACGACGCGCAGGCCGTTGTCTTCAAATACCTTGGTGATCGCGCCCGTCAGGTTACGCTTGGTTGCGTCCGGCTTGATCATCGAAAATGTGCGTTCAATCGCCATATGTCCGTTTCCTTTTCCTTCAGAGAAAGTGGGCGGTCTTTACCCGCCCAAAGGCCCGAAAACAAGGGGGATCGACGAGATTGCGGCGATCATGCCAGACATTTCACGCCGCTGTCACACTGCGGCCTCTCGCATCGTAGAGATCGAGGCAGCCTTCGAACCAGTCCCGCACGGGGTCGTTATCGGCGAACAAATCCGCCCCGGTGGTAATCCGCGCCCATTGCAGCGCGCCGAACACGATGTAATCCGCAAAAAGCGGCGATGTGCCGCCGATGAAAGGCTGGAAGCTCAACATACGCCGGATCGGCGCAAGCAATGCCGGAAAGGCTGCGATTTCCGCCTCGCGGTTCGCCACCACATCCTCGAGCGGACGACCTAGCGCTTTCGTGCGGCTGTCGCGGAAATAACGGCGGTCCGGCTCGTCCAGCATATTGTGGATATCGAGCACGGCAATGCGGACGATGGCCGGGTGAAGCACCGTCTGCGACCAGCTTTCGACGAAACGGGCCATAGCCTTGCCGCCCTCGCCATTGAACAGCGACGGGCGCTCCGGGTAAGCCTCGTCCAGATAAAGCGCGATTTCGAAACTGTCGCTCACCAGCTCGTCACCGTCGCGCAGGATCGGCACGGTCTTCGAAAACCCATCCTCCACCGTCGGGATCACCGTGAAGGGTAAAGGCCGCTCCTCGAAATCCAGCCCCTTATGCGCCAGCGAAAGCACGGTTTTCCAGCAATGGGGAGAAAATGGCCGGGAAGTATCGCTTCCGCATAGCGAATAGAGCGTTCTGGAAGTCGTCATGGGCTGCCCCTCTTCTGCAACATCGATGGAGCGATATAAAAACGGTCGCCGCCCGAAATCAAATCAGGATTTGTCATATTATCGATCAAGGAACGCTTGGGGCACACCCGCCTTCCGCAACACGGAACTTATGCTTCGTGACGGCAAAATTCTTCGTGGATTTATTCTATTTTAAACCGTCGCTTGTAAGAATAACGCCGTTCAACAATCGGTTATCGCCGGTCCATTCATAATAATCCATTGCTATTGGGGCTGTCAGTGACGACATCGGCGGGCGATAAAAAACGCGAACAGGCAAGAAGCGCTCTTGTCGTTACCAAGATCACGCAGTTCATCGCCAAGATGAACATTGCACCTTTGCCGCGCAATTATGAATTGATCTATGAAATATTGTCCGGACACAATCCGGCCATGGGCCGTGACATTCTCGCGCTCGGCAATGCCCCGCAGCAGCATGAAATCGACCTCATCGGCCAGCGGCACAATCTGCCCGGCTTTTCCCGCATCGAAGCCGAACAGATGGCAAGCGAGGCCTTCGATACACTGACGCAGATTTCCGCGCGGCTGGATGCAAGCCTTCAGCGCACCGAGACTTTCCTGGCCAGCCTTGAGCAGGATGAGGATGGCGAGCCGCCCGCAACGGAGCGCTTCGTGGAGTTGCTGGGCGATATCCACGAAGAACAGACGAGCCTTCGGCATTTCATCGCCATGGGGCTGGTGAAAATCCGCGAGGTTGAAAGAAACCGGGGGGAGCTTCAGGCCGCCTCGCTGCGCGATGCGCTAACCGCGCTTCCCAACCGGGCTGCCTTTCTTGAAAAACTGGGCGGCCTGTTTTCAAAGGACCGCGCCGCCTCCGCCACCACGCTCGCGCTGCTGGATATCGACCATTTCCGGGAAATCAACGGCAAATACGGCTCCGCCGCCGGCAACAAGGCGCTCAGAAGGCTTGCCGCCCTGTTTCGCAAGACCATCAAGAAGGACGATTTCGTCGCCCGTATCGGTGGCGATGAATTCGCCTTCCTGTTTGCCGGCGTGCCGCAGAACACGGCCGAGGCCATTGCCGAGCGGTTGCGGCAAAGCGTGGAGGCGCTGCGTTTCGTGACGCAGGAAGGAGACGGCGAACATCTGACCGTTTCAATCGGCGTCGCCGCGGTGGATGGAACCGCAACGCCCGCCGAATTTTTCAGCCATGCCGAACTCGCTCTGCTTTCGGCCCGCTGCGGCACCCGCAACTGCGTCGTCGGTTATTCGCGGGAGGTGGCGCAGCATAGCCGCAGCAGCTATCTGGCGCAGCTCGGCGATTGACACTTTAATCTCGCCCGATGTGGCGCAGGCGCTCTTGCCTTGGCCAAACAGTTCGGCCAAAACGGCGCCATGATTACGATTACCGATCTTTCCGCCCGTATCGCCGGGCGTCTGCTTCTCGACCATGCCAGCGTGACGCTTCCCGCCGGTGTGAAGGCGGGCCTTGTTGGCCGCAACGGCGCCGGCAAATCCACCCTGTTCCGGGTCATCACCGGCGATTTCTCGGCGGAAAGCGGTTCGGTGACGATCCCGAAACAGGCGCGCATCGGCCAGGTGGCGCAGGAAGCCCCAGGCACCGAAGAATCGCTGATTTCCATCGTGCTTTCGGCCGACAAGGAGCGCAGCGCGCTTTTGGCCGAGGCGGAAACCGCAACCGATCCGCACCGTATCGCGGAAATCCAGATGCGGCTCGTCGATATCGACGCCCATTCGGCGGAAGCGCGCGCCTCCAGCATTCTTGCCGGCCTCGGTTTCGATCACGAAGCGCAGCTTCGTCCGGCCTCCTCCTTCTCCGGCGGCTGGCGCATGCGCGTGGCGCTTGCCTCCGTGCTGTTTGCCGAACCCGACCTTTTGCTGCTCGACGAGCCGACCAACTATCTCGACCTCGAAGGCACGCTCTGGCTGGAAGACTATATCCGGCGTTATCCGCATACCGTCATCATCATCAGCCACGACCGAGATCTTCTCAACAATGCCGTCAACTCCATCGTGCACCTGGACCAGAAGAAGCTGACCTTCTATCGCGGCGGTTACGACCAGTTCGAGCGGCAGAAGGCCGAGGCCGACGAACTGCAGATGAAGGCGAAGGCGAAGAACGACGCCGCGCGCAAACACCTGCAAAGCTTCATCGACCGTTTCCGCGCCAAGGCCACCAAGGCGCGGCAGGCGCAGAGCCGCATCAAGGCGCTGGAGCGCATGGGCACCGTCGCCGCCGTGATCGAGGATCACGTCCAGCCGATCACCTTCCCGGAGCCGGAAAAGCAGCCCGCCTCCCCCATCGTTGCCATCAATGGCGGGGCTGTGGGTTACGAGCCGGGCAAATCGATCCTGAAGCAGCTCAATCTCAGGATCGACAATGACGACCGCATTGCGCTGCTCGGCTCCAACGGCAACGGCAAATCCACCTTCGCGAAATTCATTTCCGGCCGGCTTGCACCACAGGCGGGCGATCTTCGCGTCGCCCCTGGCCTCAAGATCGGTTTCTTCGCGCAGCATCAGCTCGATGACCTCGTGCCGGATGAAACCCCGGTCGAACATGTGCGCAAGCTGATGCCGCTGGCCCCGGAGGCGCAGGTGCGCTCCCGCGTGGCGCAGATGGGTCTTGCGACGGAAAAGATGGCGACAGCGGCAAAGGACCTTTCCGGTGGCGAAAAGGCCCGGCTTCTGATGGGACTTGCGGCCTTCCATGCGCCGAACCTGCTCATCCTCGACGAACCGACCAACCATCTCGACATCGACAGCCGCAGGGCGCTGATCGAGGCGCTGAACGACTACAGCGGCGCGGTCATCCTCATCTCGCACGACCGCCATCTCATCGAGGCGACAGTGGACCGGCTGTGGCTGGTGGCTGACGGCACGGTCAAGACCTTCGAAGGCGACATGGAGGAATATCGCGATCTCGTCGTTTCCTCCGGTAAGAAGAAGGAAGACAAGACCGACGCTGTGGCCGATCAGGCTTCCAAAGCCGATCAACGCAAGGCAAGCGCGGAAAAGCGCGCCCAGCTTGCGCCGCTCAAGAAAAAGATCAACGAAATCGAATCCCTGACGGCGAAGCTTGAGAAACTGATTCAGTCGCTCGACACGGAACTTGCCGACCCGGCGCTATATGAAAAAGCCCCCGCCAAAGCCGCGCAGAAAGTCAAAGAGCGCGGTGAGGCCGCCAGCAAACTTTCCGACGCGGAGGAGCAATGGCTGCTGCTTTCCAGCGAGTATGAGGAAGCAATGGCGGGGTGATGCGCGGCGAGAAGGGTCTTTTCAGCCCAAGGACTTGGGCTGGCTGGATTCCGGCTCAAGGCCGGAATGACGGAGATTGACAACCCAAGGCATACGGCGACCCCCCATGAAGCCGCCGGACCCTATTGACAATCTTACTTGGCGCCGATGGCGTTGAGGCCTTCACGGGCGCATTCGGTATCGATCGCGCCCGACGGCGCGCCGCCGACGCCGATGCCGCCGACCAGCGCTTCGCCGATCTTGATGGGCAGACCGCCAGCCTGAACGACCAGACGGTCATCCATGGTGCGCAGCCCTTCATTGGCGGGCTTGGAGGCGACGAATTCGGCGATTTCGCCGGTATCGCGGCCGAGCGATGCGGCAGCAAAGGCCTTGCCGGTTGCGCTGGAGACCGTGTGCGGGCCGGAGCCGTCCGCCTTCAGCACCATCTTGGTGGCGCCGTCGCGGGCGACGATGGCGACGGTGACGGCGTTGCCCTTGGTAGAGCAGGCCTGAAGCGCAGCCTTGGCCGCCTTTTCCGCCATTTCGAGCGGCAGATAAGGCGCGGTCGGCAGCGTCTGCGCCAATGCAGCCGAAGGAGCGATCAGAGCGGAAGCGATGAGAAGGGTGCGGATCATTGAGAGTCCTCTTGCTTGATGAGGACTGCACCTTAAGCGGATGGCGTTCCGCCGCGAATCCGTAAGACTTGCCGGCGGATCGGTAGTTCTACCGATCCGCACCGGTTTCCAGCCACAGCCTTGTCATTTCCGCCTGCGAGGTGGTGCCGAGCTTGAGGCCGATGGCGGCACGATGGCTATCCACCGTGCGCGGCGACAGGCCAAGCCCGTCAGCGATCTGGCGCGTGGTGAAACCAAGTGCGATGCGCTCGAGTATCTCCCTCTCCCGCGCGGTCAGCAGCGATAAAAGCGCCATGGTCTCGGCCTGCAGCGCTTTTGCATCGAGCGTGCGGGCCAATATCCGATGCGCCTTCTGGATCGCGTCGATGAGATCCTGCTCATCCACGGGCTTGGAGAGAAAATCCACCGCGCCATTGTGAAAGGCCCGGCGGCAGGCTTCGATATTGCCGTGACCGGAAATGATGATGACAGGCCAGTCGACCCCTTCTTCCGTCAGCTTTTCCTGCAGCTTCAATCCGGTAATGGCTGGCATACGGATATCGAAGATAAGGCAACCCGGTTCGAGCCCGGATAGCTGACCGAGAAATACCACCGGATCGGCAAAGCCCTTCGCCTTGATGCCGACGGTGGACAGGAGCAGGATCAGCGCCTTGCGCACGGCGTCATCGTCATCGACGAGATAGACGGGCAGCGTCATGCGGTCTGTGCCTCCGCTGCAATCGGCAGGACAACGCGGAAAAGCGCGCCATTCTCACACTCGACATAGCGGATTTCGCCGCCGGCGCGCTCCACCAGCCGCTGGCTGAGGGCAAGTCCCAGCCCCATGCCATTCGTTTTCGTGGTGGCGAAGGGCGTAAACAGCCGATCGCGCAGGCCCGGTGCGACGCCGGGGCCGTTATCGGCAACTTCGAGAAGGGCCAAATCACCGCTCCGGCTCAATCTGGCGGTAATCGCGCGTCTACCTTCGATGGCAGTGAGCGCATCGAGCGCGTTGCGCAGCAGATTGAACATGACCTGCTCTATTTCAACGGGATCGACCCGCACCAATAGCGGAGCATCAGGCATCTCGATGTCGATGCTGGCCTCATGACGGGCCGCCTCGCCGGCAAGCAGCGCATCGACGTTGCGCAGAGCGGCGCGCAGATCATGCGCCGCCACCGGTTGACGGTGCGGCAGCGACCAGTTGCGAAACCGGTCGAGCATATTGGCGGCGCATCGCGCCTGATCGATCATATCGTCGAGGGCACCGGAAAGGGCCGCGACATCCTGACGGGCCAGCAGCCGCCGCCCGGCCTGCGCCTGCGCCAATATCGCCGTCAAGGGCTGGGTCAGTTCATGGGCAAGGCCGCTTGCCATCTCTCCGAGTGCATTGACCCGCGAAGCATGGGTGAGCCTCGCCTCCATGCCACTCAGTTCGGCCCGTCTTTCGGCGGCGGCATGCGCGTCCTCTGTCTCGCCATGACAGTGCCGAGCAGGAAAACGATGCTCGCCCCAGCCATGCCCGCCAACAGGGCACGGCCCGGCAAGAGATCGCGCCAGGTGATGGACAGCGCGATTTCCAGCGTAAGGGGCTGGGTGGCGCTGCTGAGCTGCCGGACATATTGCGGTGCTTCCGGCATCGAGGGCGGGCCGAACAGGAGCGTACCGTCAGGCATTTTGAGGCGGATCACCGCCTGTTTCGCCGACCAGAACGGAGTATCGGACGCCAGAAGCCGCGCGGCATCGACGGCAAGCACCAGCACTTGCGAGGCCGTCTCGCTATTGGGGCTGCGCTTGACGATCATGTAGTGGCCGGGCCTGAGATCGCTCGCCACCAGGGCGGGCCGGCCGGTAAAGACTGACGCCGCCTTGCGGATCGCCGCTGCCAACTCGTTTTCCAGCGGCCGGGTGCCGATAACAGGCCCCGCCTCATTGAGGGAAACCAGCTGAACCTCATCGATGCGCGGGTAAAATTGCAGAATGGGTGCCGCGACATCGAGCAGCAGGCCGTAGTCCGCCCCCTGCTCCGCCTGCGCCACCGCCGAAAGCGCCGTCACATGGGCATCATGCTGATCGGCCCGGCGGGATGCCTCGGCCTGCAATGCATCGCTCTGCCGACCCAACTCGCCGAGCAGGCTGACATATTGATAAGCCGCCAGAGCGCAAATGACGGCCGCCATGAGTAATGCCCAGGCCAGAAACAACCTGAGAAAATTCCATCCTGTCAGCAGCCGAGGATTGTCCGCCGTGCGTCGGTCGCCTGATACGGCATGGGCGGCTGCGCGAAACGAGCGGCCGGCGGCGCTGTCCGCGCCCCTGGCCGCCTCATTCGGCAGGTGCTTGGCCGGCTTTCCGGGCATGTCGTTCCATGCATCGTTGTTTTCAAGCATCGGCTCGCCCGCATGACCGGTAAAGAGGGTCATAACATTCGTTCATCAAAGGACTTTTCTCAGCACAGACCGGGAAAACATTCAATCCGGCCCCAGCCGAATTTACCCCTGATCAGGAAGACCCAAAGGGTCCCCTCGCGTTAGGCGCACGCCCTTTGAGGCTGCAACCGGTCGAGCGGTACGGCGGGGGAATAAAGATAACCCTGCCCGAAGCGAATGCCCATCTGCATGAGGAGCCGGCTCTGTTCCTCGGTTTCTATGCCTTCCGTCACCAGCTTTGCGCCGTAACGCTCCGCACTCTCGAAGGCGAGCGCGATGGCCTCCCTGAACCGCGACTGGTCGAGCCTCGATGTCATCCAGTGATCGATCTTGACCTCTTCGAACGGGAACCGCGCCAGCAAAGTGAGGGCGGCATAACCGGTGCCGAAATCATCGAGCGCCAGCCGGACGCCTGCGGCAATCAGCGTATCGAAATTCTGCTGCACAACATCGGTGGTCGGTATCCTGCTCATCTCCGTCACTTCGATCGAGAGGCGATGCGCCGGCACCGCCATTTCGTGCAGCAGCGCCACGACCCGGTCTGCGAAATGCGCGCTCGCAAAGGACGAAGCGGAAATATTCACCGCCAGATGAAAATCCGCCTCGAGGCCGTGCAGGTCGCGAAGATCGCGCACGACGGCTTCGATCGTCGACCATTCGAATTCCACCAGCAGCCGATGGCGTTCGGCGATCTCCAGCACATAATAAGGCGAAAGCGCCTGCCCCCGCGCATCGACCGCACGCAGCAGCGCTTCGGCGCCGATCATCCGGCGAGTGCGCATTTCGTATTTCGGCTGGTAGCAAATGGGCGGCGTGCTGGATTTGATCCAGTTGACCAGCATCTGCCGCACCGCCTCGTCCCGCGTCGCTTTCTCGGCAAAGGAGAAGGGGAAAATCTGCACCGGATGATCGCTTCCCTTCAGCGCAAGGCTCAGGTGCCTGAGGAAGGAAGCGACGTTCTGCCGGGACAGCCTGTCCAGATTCGCCGCACCGATTTTGAGATGCGGCACCGGCCCCGCCTCCGCCGAGCGGCAAAATGCGCTCAACCCGTCATGCAGATGCATCATGAGTTTCGCACTTTCAGACTTCTCCAGCGAAATCCCCCGCATGACGACCGCAAGTGTCGTATCGCCGAACATGAAACTGCAGGGCGTATTGGATCTGCATAATAAGCCGTCTTCCCGGTCGCAGATTTCCCGCGCCAGCCTCGGCCAGAAAAGATCGCTCCAGTCCTCGCCCTCGCAGGCGGCGACATCGGCAATATTGACGATCTCGATCAGAATAAGGGCGTGCGGAACGGCCGGCTCCTGCCGCATCGTCGTTTCTATATGGTCCTTGAGGGCGCGCCGGTTGGGCAGGCCGGTCAAGGAATCCGTCCGCGCCGCCACCTCGCGTTGCCTTGTCTCTTCCCGCGCCCGTGCCTCGCTGCGCAGAAGGATGAACAGGCAGAAGATCATCGGCAGGCCGACGGCGACCGCGCCCAGTGTTCGGCGGCCCACTGCACTCAAAAACAGTGCCTGGTCGACCAGCCCAAGGGCGAATGAGATCGAGATGGCGAGCAGCACGGCAATGAACCTGACCGCGAAGACGGTGAGAATATCCCGAATTCCCAGATCGGCGAGGCGGCGCTTGCGCATCCAGCCATACATGATGATGCCGCAGGCCGAAATGACGACCATGTCCTGCAGGGCCGCAAAGAACAGCACGGGACCGCCGAACACGAAACGCCCGGCCGCCACAAGAGACAGGCTGATCAGCCCCCCCTGCCAGGACCCCAGCACCCCGGCCAGGAACAGCAGGTCGGAGCGGATGTAGGGCTTGGAGGGCAGCTTGATGAACTCGGACACCAGCAGCGTCAGCAGAAAGCCCGCCATTCCGAAGACGATGCCATAATAGACTTTGTAGCGAGGGTCCTCGAGAGCGATGTTTCGCCGCAGGAGGATCAGCACGGACACCATGCCAACTACGGCGGCCGCCTGAAGCAGCAGGAATGGAAGCTCGGCAGCCGATGCTGCCGCTTGTGCGGCGATCAATTCCATCATCTGCATTCCCCGGTTATTATGTGTTCTGGCGCCGGAATTCCGGCACATGGCTCAAAAATCCCACGTCCCGCGGGACAGAATTTATAGCGCGCCGCCAAACCCTCAGTATCCTATGCCGACATCGCGGCTTCGACGCCGTAAAGTTCTGCTGGCCCGACAATCGTTCCGATATGCCCGGAGGCGAGCACCAGCCGGTCACGGCCCTGACGCTTCGCTTCGTAGAGCGCCATATCGGCCCGGTTCACCATCTCGTATATGATTTCCCTGCCGTCACCGGAAACGGCAATGCCGAGACTGACGGTAACGATTTCCCGCCCATCGGGACGGTTGAGATGGGGTATGGCCTCGTCGATCACGGCCAATCTCAGCCTTTCGCCGATGGCGAGCGCGGCGGAAACAACGCAATTGTCGAGCAGAACCACAAATTCCTCCCCACCATAACGCGCGACGAAACTTCTGTCGCCATCATCCTTGCGAAGCGCGCTGCGCAGCCTGCCGGCGATCCTGCGCAGGCAGTCATCACCGGCTACATGACCCTCCGAGTCATTGTAGTTCTTGAAATAGTCGACATCGAGAAGGATGAGCGCCCGCGGCCTGCCGCTGCCACCCGAAGCCTCGCTCGCCGCCTCGTCAAAGCTGCGGCGGTTGCGAATGCCGGTGAGCTGGTCGGTATTGGAAAGCTGCTGAAGTTCGTGATTTGCGGTTTGAATCCGCTGCAGCAACGTCTTTTCGCGCAGCGACGCTAGATAATCCCGTCTTTCCACCTGCTCGATACGATAGGCCGCAAACAGCGAGACGGCGCTGATTCCGACGGAACACATGATCGCCGGCAGCTTGGCCACCTGGCTCGTTACGGTGACATATTCCATGCCGACGATGAAAACCGCCATGCAGCCGACCGTTCCGAGGACAGCGAGCGGAAACGGCTTGCGATGTATCGTATTCATATAAAGGACGACGGTGACGATGCCCATGTAATATTCGCTCGCCGACGAGGTTTGCGCATTGGCATAGATGAACATGATCGATGCGACGACCAACATGCAGCCCAGCCCGTGCAGGACCTCATGCGCCACGGCATCCGGCCGCATCCTGATCGCGTAATATCGCGCGGGAAAATAAAGAAACAGAAGCGGCGTGATGACAAAAAGGCGGACGGTCAGATCCAACCAGATGATCTCCGGGACCAGACTTATGTCCACAAACACGTAGAGATTGTAGAGGATGGCACCGAAAATCAATCCGTATGTATTGAATTGCCGGCTGCTTTCGTTGACTTTCTGAACGAAGCCAGACAAACGGTCGTCTTTAATTAAAATCACCCCGCACCTGTCATTCAAAAATATATTAAAGTAAAATACGAAATTAATGCCAACAATTATGGAATTTACACGAAAAAAATTAATATTAAAACCACCGATTAACAAAAAATATCACTTAGATATTCAAAATAGTATTTTTATATCTCAAATACTATACAATATGAGAATACACATGTCGAAATTTGTAATGACGTTACAGCTTGAAAAAAGACGTGCCACGTGGAGACGATCACCTTGCTCCTTCGGTCGTTTCTGCTAAAAACTTGTAAAAATCACACTTTATCCCATGCAGCACTCACACGGGTTCCACTTCATGTCAGCCACCAAGCTTGCCATCGTCGGCGTCGGCAAAATCGTTCGCGACCAGCATCTTCCCGCCATTGCAGGCAATCCGGATTTTGAATTGATCTGCACCGCAAGCCGTCACGGCACCGTGGACGGCGTCGCTTCCTATGGCACCATCGAGACCATGCTGGAGGCTGTGCCCGATATCGATGCGGTGTCGCTGTGCATGCCGCCGCAATATCGTTACGAGGCGGCTTACGCGGCGCTGAATGCCGACAAGCACGTTTTCCTCGAAAAGCCGCCGGGCGCCACCCTTTCGGAAGTGCAGGATCTCGTCCGGCTGGCGGATTCGAAGGGCCTTTCGCTGTTTGCAAGCTGGCATTCGCGTTATGCGCCGGCGGTCGAGGCTGCGAAGGCCTTTCTGGCTTCCACCAAAATCGACAGCGTGCATGTCATCTGGAAAGAGGATGTGCGCCACTGGCACCCGAACCAGGCCTGGATCTGGCAGGCGGGCGGTCTTGGCGTGTTCGACCCCGGCATCAACGCGCTTTCGATCATCACCCATATCTTGCCGCGCGCCCTGTTCCTGACCAAGGCGACGCTCGAATTCCCGGAAAACCGCGACGCCCCGATTGCCGCCGACCTGCATTTTTCCGATGTGACGAAAACGCCCGTCCATGCCGAATTCGACTGGCGTCAGACCGGCAAGCAGAGTTGGGATATCGTTGCCGAAACGGCAGCGGGACGGATGGTGCTTTCGGAAGGCGGCGCAAAGCTCTCGATCAACGGCGAAGAAAAACTCTCCCAGCCGGAACGGGAATATCCGGCCCTTTACGAGCGTTTCTCGGAAATCATCAAGGCAGGCCGCTCAGATGTCGATCTTGCGCCGCTGACCCATGTGGCCGACGCCTTCCTGCTCGGCCGCCACAAATTCGTGGATTCCTTCTACGACTGAGAAGCAGAAACGCTTCCCGAAGGACAATGCCTCAAAGGGCGCGACTGACGAAACGGTCGCGCCCTGATTTTTTGGCCTGATACAGCGCTTCGTCGACGCTGCATAGCAGCGTTGCCCGGTCGGCACCCGCCTGCGGAGCAAGCGCGCCGCCGATGCTGAGGCGGGCGTCCACCTCCTGCCCGTCCACGTCAAAGGGGTTCCGGAAAGCGGCCAGAAGCCGGTCCGCCAACCCGTTCATGACATCGGGAGCGTCGGGCCGCGGTATAAAGATCGCGAATTCATCGCCGCCCATGCGCACGACGATGTCGTCCTTGCGGATTGCCTTGCGGATACGTCCGGCGGCGGCGGTCAGAACGCGGTCGCCGGCAGGATGGCCGAACGTGTCGTTGATGGTCTTGAAACCGTCCAGATCAAGATAGAGGACACCGAAGGCCTCGTTTGCACGCAGGGCCGCGCCGAGCTGGCCATCGACAATCGCCTCCAGCGCCTTGCGATTATAAAAACCGGTCAGCGGATCGGTCATCGCCGCATCACGCAATTCGCGTTCGGCCAGACTCATGGTGAAATTGGCTTTTTGAAGCCGCAGCAATGCAGCCGCCAGCAACGCGAAGTGTCTGAGATTGTCGATTTCGACGCGGGAAAAATTTCTCGGCACCGTATCGACCAAACAAAAGGCGCCAACAACAAGACCGGGCTCAAGTTCGATCGGCGCACCCGCATAGGAACGCAGCTCCGGCCCCCCTTTGACATAGGACATGAAGCGGAAATGCGGATGCTCGGTCAGATCGGAAATCACCACCACATCCTGCTTGGCGATGACGCGATTGCAGATCGACAGATCGCGCGGGCATTCCGACAGTTCCATTCCCGCCTGCTCGGCGATATGAAGCCAATCCTCATCGACAATATTGACCGCCGCACGCGCCACGCCAAAAACCCCCTGCCCCAGTTGCGACAGCACTTTCAGCTCCGGCATTTCGGCATTCTTGAAAGACATGATCGACCGCACCGCGACCAGACGCTCGGTTTCTCCCTCCGGTCGCGATATCGCCTGTCCCATACTCATGTCCTTCTGCTGTTGCGTTACAGGAAGCCGCCCGAAGCAGAGCAGGTCAAACCAACCGCCTCGCTCGAAGCGGAAGCCCATTCCGCTGCGTTTCCTTTCGGCGCATAATGCAAAAACCGGCAATTGACGCCACGTGCGAATTTTTGCCGGTCTGTTTGCGTATGGAACCAATCGTGGGGACGCCCAATCGGCGGTGAGATCAGGCCTTCTTCTGCCAGCGGCCTTCAGGCGACTGCTGCCAGTAGGTCAGGGAATGCCCCTCTGTTTTCAGCCTTTTCCAGTGATTCCGCGCCATTTCGAGCTGGTAGGCATCGTATCCGTCGAACATGAACACGATACGTTCATAGGCTTCCACCGCCGGCGGCTCTGCGCCATCGACGAGAAAGCGGACACTTGCCGCATTAGTATTCTCGTCCGACGCCGTCAGGAGAATCGGCTGGTTTTGCGGTGCGGGCGAAGTATCGGTGGCGTGCGGCAGGAAACTGTCGTCACGAAAGGTCCACAGATGCGTGTCGAGAAAATCGCGGCGCTCCTCGCCCACCGTCTGGATCGCGACCTTCCAGCCGCGTTCCAGCGATTTCTCGAGCAAGGGCGGCAACGCATCCTCCAGCTTCGATTCCGTCAGATGGTAAAACAGAATTTCAGTCATCCGCAGACGTGCCGCTCCGCTCGTTTCAATCTTCGTAATGGGCACGAACGAGTTCGTTCAGCAGCCTGACGCCGTAGCCCGATCCCCAGGACTGGTTGATCTCGGTCAGCGGCGACCCCATGGCGGTGCCGGCGATATCGAGATGCGCCCAGGAGGTTTCGCCCACGAAACGCTTGAGGAACTGCGCGGCCGTGACGGAACCCGCCAGACGGCCCGAGCTGTTCTTCATATCGGCGAATTTGGAATCGATGATCTTGTCGTAATCCTTGCCGAGCGGCATGCGCCACAGTTTTTCGGCCGTCACATCGCCCGCCTGCGTGAGGCGTGCTGCAAGCTCGTCGTCATTGGAGAAAAGACCGGCCTGAAGATTGCCGAGCGCCACTGTGATCGCGCCCGTCAGCGTGGCGAGGTTCACCATGAATTTCGGGTTGAAGCGATCCTTGGTGTACCAGAGCGCGTCGGCCAGAACCAGCCGGCCTTCGGCATCGGTATTGATGATCTCGATGGTCTGGCCGGACATGGAGGTGACGATATCGCCCGGACGCTGGGCATTGCCGTCAGGCATGTTTTCCACAAGGCCGATGACGCCGATCACATTCGCCTTGGCCTTGCGGGCGGCCAGCGCATGCATCAGGCCGGTCACGGCGGCGGCCCCGCCCATGTCGCCCTTCATATCCTCCATATTGAGGCCGGGCTTCAGCGAAATGCCGCCGGTATCGAAAACGACGCCCTTGCCGACGAAGGCAATCGGCTCATCCTTCTTGTTGCCGCCGTTCCACTGCATGACCGCAAGTCTGGGCGGACGCGCCGACCCCTGCGCCACACCGAGAAGCGCATTCATGCCGAGCTTCTTCAGCTCCTTCTCGCCGAGGACTTCCACCTCGACGCCGAGCTTGCGCAGCTCCTCCGCCTTCTCGGCAAATTCGACGGGACCGAGAGCGTTCGGCGGCAGGTTGACGAGATCGCGCGCCAGGGTAACACCGCCCGCAACGGCCTCGGACACGGCAAAAGCCTTTTCCGCTTCCTGATGGGCGGCCGTGACGATGACGATCTCCACCTTCTTCGGCGTCTTCTCTTCGTCGGACTTTTTCTTGGTCTTGTAGGCATCGAAGCTATAGGCGCGCAGCAGCAGGCCAAGCGCAAAATCCGCAGCAGCCTGCGCACCGACCTCTACGCCCGGCGCATCGAGATAGATGACGACCCTGTCCGCCTTCTTGAAACTGGCGGCGGCGGTGCCGCCGGCGCGCAGCCAGTCATGGGCGACCAGCTTCGAGGGCTTGCCGAGGCCGATGACGAGCAGCCGGTCGGCGGCGGAACCCTGCGGCGCGATCACGTCGAGCGTCGTCATGGACTTTGCGGAAAAGCCCGAAATCTTCGCCGCCCTTTCGATCACACCGCCCGGATCGGCCTCGGAGGCGACGGCGACGGCCTGCGCCTCACCCGAGGCCTGCAGCACAACGGCGAGCGCGTTTTCAAGCGCGGCGGAATTGGCGAAAGAAATATCGAATTTGGCGGACATGTTTTCCTGCTCTTCTTCTACGACTTGCACGATGCGCATGATCATGGCCTTTTCGGCCCCGGGCGCAACCCCGCATTCTTTAAAGGCCTACAGTCGTTAAAGGAAAGGCATTTTTGTGGAATGCGAAATCGCGTCATGAAACCGACAGCTTGTTCCACAAAAAGACACAGGCGATGGAAAAATCATCGCGCAAAACATATTTGTGAGCACGCCGGAATAGCCAATTGCAAACGATGCGATTAGATAGGCGGAAATTCGGCGAGCGATCGCACGGAAAAACAATGTCGAACAGGGCCGTATGAAGCTTCTCGAGAACTATATCCTGCGGCGGACAACGCAGATGTTTCTGGTCGCGCTGCTGCCGGTGCTGGCCATCATCTGGACCATCCAGGTTCTCCAGAGAATCAATCTCGTCACCGATACCGGCCAGTCGATGGGTTCCTTCATGGCGCTCGCGACGATGATCCTGCCGACGCTGATCCCCGTCGTCCTGCCTTTCGCGCTGGTGATCGGCATCACCCAGATCTTCACGACGATGAACAACGATTCCGAGCTTGCCATCATCGATGCGGCCGGATCGCCCCGGTCGATCATGTATCGCCCGGTTCTCATTCTGGCCGCCATTCTGAGCGCGTTTTCATTCACCATCACCAATTTCATCGAGCCGCCCGCCCGCAGCTCCGCCCGGCAGATGGTGGCGGCCGCCTATGCCGACCTTCTGTCCTCCGTGATCGAAGAAAAGACTTTCCGCACCATTCAGGACGGTCTTTACGTGCAGATCGCCCAGCGGCAGGGTCGCATCCTCAAGGGCCTGTTCGTCGCCGACCGCCGCGATCCGAATTTCGATCTCATCTATTATGCCAAGGAAGGCATGATCGATGAAAGCGGCACGTCGCTGACCATGCGCGACGGCGAAGTGCAGCAGAAGACGCCGGACGGCAAGGTCTCGATCGTCAAGTTCCTGTCCTATGCCTTCGACCTTTCGACCATGTCGGAAAAGCAGGATTCCGAGCCGTCGCTCTCGCCGGGCGATGCCAGCCTCGGTTTCCTTCTTTCGCCCGACGAGAACAATGCGAGCTACAAGCGCTCGCCGGAAGCCTTCCGCAGCGAGCTGCACAAGCGCCTGTCGGACTGGATGTTCGCTTTCTCCTTCGCGCTGATTTCGCTGGTCATCGCCGCCGATGCCCGTTCGCACCGCGAGGCGCGCCTGCATCCGATGGTCGCCGCGCTGGTGACGGCCTTCATGCTGCGGTGGCTTGGTTTTTACGTCACCAATCAGATCAAGCAGAGCGCGGCCTTCATTCCGCTGGTCTATGCCGTGCCGGGCCTCAGCGGCGGCGCCGCCGCCTTCATTCTGCTGACTGGCCGCAAGCCGAAAATGCCGAAAATCATCGCCGATGCGATGGGTCGTCTGCGCCGTCTCTTCTCCAGCCGGATGGCGAAAAGCTCTGGGAGCGGCAACGCATGATTTTCAACACGCTCTCCCGCTATTTCCTGAAGCGATATCTGATCACCGCCATCTGGTTCGTGCTCGGCGTATCCTCGATCATTTACCTTGCCGATTTCAGCGAAACGGCACGGCGCATGTCCGGCCTGCCCGGCTATTCCGTTCCGGCCGCCCTTGGCCTGACGGCGCTTCGCCTGCCGCTGATCCTGCAACAGACCGTGCCCTTCATCGCGCTTTTCGTCGGCATGACGACGCTGATCTCGCTCAACCGGCGTTACGAACTGGTGGTGACGCGCGCCGCCGGCATTTCCGCCTGGCAGTTCATCCTTCCCTTCGTGCTCGGCGCGGTTTTCATCGGCATCCTGTCGGTCACCATCCTGAACCCCATCGCGGCATGGGGCCAGAACAAGTCGCTGGCGATGGAAGCCGGCCTGCGCAACGAAGCGGGCGGCGGTCGCCAGCAGGAGATCATTCCGTGGATGCGCCAGGCAAGCGGCGGCCAGGATACGATCATCGGCGCCAAGAGCTTCGAGGACAATGGAACGCTGCTTCTTGACGTGGTTCTGATCGACATCGACAAGGACGGAAACATCGTCTCGCGTAAGGATGCGAAGTCGGCTAAATTGGAAGATGGTTACTGGCTTCTTAACGGCGTTTCGGAAACCCGCGCCGGGCATGTGCCAGTTCGGCAAGAAAGCACGCGGATCAGTACCAATCTGAGACGGGAATTCGTTCAGGAGCGCATGACGCAGACGGAAACCGTTGCTTTCTTTGACCTTTCTCACAAGATCGAAGTTGCAAAGTCCTTTGGACTATCTTCGAAGGCGCTTGAGACGCAGTATCATTTCCTGCTATCGACGCCCCTGCTTCTGGTTGCGATGACCTTGATCGCCGCGACCGTTTCATTAAAGTTCAGCCGCTTCGCCCAATCGCGCTCCGTGATTCTGGGTGGAATCGTTTCCGGCTTCGTGCTTTATGTAGTAACCGTGCTCGTAAGGGCATTCGGGAGTGGTGGCGTTGTCCCTCCCACCGTCGCGGTCTGGGTTCCAGTCATCGTGGCGTTGGCTTTGGGGGCAACCATTCTGCTTCATCAGGAGGACGGCTAGTGGCGGTATATGACCGCGGGAATATCAGGCGGCTTTGGACGGCCCTTCTGACAGGTGCCGCTGTGTGCGCGTATTTGGCATCCAGCCCGGTCGCTTTCGGCCAGGATGGTTTGCTTGCGTCGGCAAGCCAAGACGATTCGAAACTCCTGCTTACAGCAAATGAACTGACCTATAATCGCGATTCCCAGCGCGTGATCGCGAAGGGCGTGGTTCGCATGAAATATTCGGGCTACCGCATGGTGGCCCAGCAAGTGGAATATAACCAGCAGACCGGCCGCGTGATCGCCCATGGCAACATCGAGCTGATCGAGCCGGGCGGCAACAAGATTTATGCCGACGAGATGGACGTGACCGACGATTTCGGTCAGGGCTTCGTCAATGCGCTGCGCGTCGAGACCACGGACAATACCCGTATTGCCGGTGAAAGCGCCGAGCGTCTCGAAGGCGACCTGATGGTGCTCAACAACGGTGTCTACACCGCGTGTCTGCCCTGCGCCGAGCGGCCCGAAAAGGCGCCGCTATGGCAGGTCAAGGCCGAGCGCGTCGTTCAGGACGGCAAGACCCATACGGTGCGGCTGGAAAAGGCCCGCCTGCAGCTTTTCGGCCATTCGATCGCCTATCTGCCGTTCCTTACGGTTCCGGACAATACGGTGAAGCGTAAATCCGGCTTCCTGTTCCCGCAGATGAGCATTACCGACAATCTCGGTTTCGGTATCGGCGTCCCCTATTTCCACGTCCTGTCCGACACCTCAGACGTGACAGTCACGCCGACCTATTACACGACGCAGGGGCTGCTGCTGCAGGCGGAATTGCGCCAGCGCTTCGAAACCGGCATGCACACGGTCACGATCGCTGGCATCAGCCAGCAGAAGTCCGAAACCTTCACGGCCGGCACCAGCGACGCCCTCAACGACAATCGCGGCATGATCGCAAGCAAGGGTGATTTCTCGATCAACCCGCGCTGGGCGTTCGGCTGGGATGCCATGGTGCAGACCGACAATAACTTTTCGCGCACCTATGGGCTGAAGGGTTATAAAAACGACGTTCAGACCAACCAGATTTATCTGAGCGGTGCGAGTGAGCGTAACAGCTTCGAAGCCCGCGGTTATTATTTCAACGTTCAGGATACGGACAATACCGAAGCCAAGGAACGCAAGCAGGCAATCGTCCATCCGGTCGTCGACTACCGGTATTTCGTGCCGGATCCGGTTTATGGCGGCGAACTTTCGCTGACCACCAACCTGACGAGCATCACGCGCCTGCGTCAGGATGCTTACGCGCTTGGCGGTTATCCGCGTTTCAGCGGGCTTGAGGGCGACTATACGCGCCTTTCCACCGAAGCCGAGTGGAAGCGCACCTTCACGATGGACAGCGGCCTGCAGATCACGCCGATCCTTGCTGCGCGCGGCGACGCGCTCTGGACGGACATGTCTCCTGCGGCCTTCACCTCGGGCGGGACCTCCTATGCCTATGAGGGCATGATGCATGACGGCGCAGCTTTCCGCGGCATGGTCACCGGTGGCCTGGAAGTGCGTTATCCCTGGCTGTTCACCGCGCTCAACAGCAGCCATGTGATCGAGCCCATTGCACAGATTTTCGTGCGCCCGAACGAACAATATGCCGGCCGCCTTCCGAACGAGGACGCACAGGCATTCGTCTTCGACGCGACCAATCTGTTCGAACGCGACAAATTCTCCGGTTTCGACCGGATCGAAGGCGGCACGCGCGCCAATATCGGCTTCCGCTACAACGGTACGTTCGACAACGGCTACGGCGTTCGCGCCATTGCCGGCCAGTCCTTCCATCTGGCGGGCGACAATTCCTTCGCCTCCTACGACCTCGTCAATGCGGGCGCCAATTCGGGCCTCGAATCCGACCGTTCGGATTACGTCGCCATGGCCGCTTTCGATGCGCCGATCGGACTTTCGCTGTCGTCGAGCCTGCGTCTCGACAAGGACGATTTCGACATCAACCGCTCGGAGACGGGCATCAGCTATTCGGACCGCCGCCTTACCGGCAAGCTCAGCTATACGCAGGTCAAGGCGCAGCCGAAATACGGCTATAACGAAGACCGCGATATCATCCAGGCGTCCGGTTCGCTGCGCATGGACGACAATTGGTCGCTATTCGGTTCGATCAATTACGATCTGAACGGGAAGTTTGCCGCCGAACGCCGCATCGGCATTGCCTATCAGGATGAATGCACGATCCTGACGGTCAGCTATTCCGACGAAGGCAATATCAATTCCAGCCGCCAGGCCGCCAATGATTGGTCGATCAACGCCCGTCTGGCCTTCCGTACGCTCGGCGATATCAGTGTCGGCTCGGCCAATGATGACTGGAACGACATGGATATCGGCTGGAAGCCAAACAACTACTGAGTTTAGAGGCAGGTTACGCAGCATCGTGACCTGCCTTTTTACCATTTGGCCAGTAAAGCCACGGTTTCGCCGCAACAACACGCCAATGTCGGCCGCACATGGAACCTATCGGGTTTTCTTTCAACAAACCGACACATTGCCGTCTTGCGGATCGCGATGATATATACGTGGCAAATTCGCGGTGCGGATGCACAGGTGCAGGTCTGAAAAGTGGGAGAGTTCAATATTTCCCTCACCAGGCAGAACAGATTGGCGGGACAGGGCAACAGGACCCTGCTCGACGAAAGGGAGAAGGATATGATGAATTTCGGAAAGACGGCTTTGCGTGGCGCTGCTTTCGCCTTTGCGATATTCGCCGTTCCCATGGCCGTTGTGCCCTATGCCGGCCAGGCCTTCGCCGATAGCACCGTCAAGATCGTCGTCAACAAGACCCCCATCACCAATGACGATATCGCCAAGCGCGTCGCCTTCCTCAAGCTGCAGCGCCAGTCCGGTAATCTCAATGAAAAGGCGCGTGAGCAGCTTGTCGACGAAGCGCTGAAGCGCGAGGAAATCGGCCGCGTTAAGATGTCGGTCAGCACCGACGATGTCGATGCGGCCTTCGCACGCTTTGCCGGCAACAACAAGATGACCCCGCAGCAATTGACGAAGGTGCTTGCGCAGGCGGGTGTCGGAGCCGATCATTTCAAGGCCTTCATCGCCGTTCAGATGAGCTGGCCGCGCCTTGTCAACGCCCGTTATGGCGCACGCGGCAAGATGTCGACGCAGGATCTCGTTACCCGACTGAAGGAACGCGGCGACAAGCCTGTCACCACGGAATATTTCCTGCAGCAGGTCATCTTCGTTATCCCGGAATCGAAACGCAACGCCATTACCGGCAAGCGCAAGGCCGAGGCTGAAGCCTCGCGCAAGCGTTATCCCGGCTGCGACCAGGCCATGAGCTTCGCCGCAACCATGCGCGACGTGGCGATCAAGGACCTTGGCCGCATTCTGGCGCCAGAGCTACCGGAAGACTGGAAGGCGCTGGTGGAGAAGACCAAGGAGGGCGGCACCACTGGCACCCGCGTCACCGAAAAGGGCGTCGAATATCTGGCCATCTGCAAGCAGCGCCAGGTTTCTGACGACTATGCGGCGGAAATGGTGTTCAAGTCCGAAGACCTGATGAAGGCCAAAGACGGCGAAAACCCGAACGAAAAGAAATATATGGATGAGCTGCGCAAGAAGGCGCAGATCGTCAACACCTGATATTGATACGAGAGCCGGTCTTTCCGTGACATATGCATCCCTGCCGCTTGCCCTGACACAGGGAGATCCAGCCGGTATCGGCCCCGACATCGCTATCACCGCCTGGGCTAAGCGCCGGGAGAACGGCGTGCCGCCCTTCATCTTCATCGGTGACCCCGATGTGGTGGCGAGCCGTGCGGCGCTGATCGGCGTGCCGGTCAATATCGGGACCTGCGATGCGGAAAGCGCCGTCGGCCTGTTCGAACAGGCTTTCCCCATCCTCTCCCTTCCTGTCGGCTTCGAAGTGCAGGCGGGTCAGCCGCATGTCGGCGCGGCGCACGCGACGATCAAGGCCATCGAGACGGCCGTTTCGTTGACGGTCGAGGGCAAGGCTGCGGCCGTCGTCACCAATCCGATCGCGAAATCGGTGCTTTATGAGGCAGGTTTCGGCTTTCCCGGTCATACGGAATTTCTGGCCGATCTCGCCCTGCGCCAGACCGGCGAGCAAGTCATCCCCGTGATGATGATTGCCGGCCCCAAGGTCCGTGTCGTCCCGGTGACGATCCATATCCCCGTGAAAGATGTGCCGGCCGCTCTCACCGAAGAGCTGATCGTCACGACCTGCCGGATCATCGATGCCGATCTCCGGCGGAAATTCGGCATCGAGGCGCCGCGTCTGGCGGTTGCCGGCCTCAACCCGCATGCGGGTGAAGATGGCGCACTCGGCACCGAGGATCGCGATATCGTTCACCCGGCAACCATGCGGTTGCGGAAGGACGGGATCGATGCCTTCGGCCCCCTGCCCGCCGACACCATGTTCCACGATGCCGCCCGCAAGCGTTATGACGTGGCGGTGTGCATGTATCACGATCAGGCGCTCATTCCGGCCAAGGCGCTCGGCTTTGACGATTCCGTCAATGTCACGCTCGGCCTGCCCTTCATCCGCACCTCGCCCGACCATGGCACCGCCTTCGGCATTGCCGGCCAGGGCATAGCCAATGAGGCGAGCCTCGTGGCGGCGCTGAAGATGGCGGCGGACATTTCCCTCCGCAGCCGGGCCAACGCATAATGGCGGCCATCGACGGACTACCGCCGCTGCGCGATGTCATCCAGCGCCACGGGCTCGACGCGAAGAAATCGCTCGGCCAGAACTTCCTGTTCGACCTCAACCTCACCCAGAAGATCGCAAGGACAGCAGGGCCGCTGGACGGCGTGACGGTGATAGAGGTCGGCCCCGGTCCCGGCGGCCTCACCCGCGCCATTCTTTCGCTCGGGGCGAAAAAGGTCATCGCCGTCGAACGCGACAGCCGCTGCCTGCCGGCGCTGGCGGAAATCGAAGCGCATTATCCCGGACGGCTCGAAGTCATCGAGGGCGACGCCCTCAAGACCGATTTCGAGGCTCTGGTTCCCGCCGGCGAACCGGTGCGCATCATCGCCAACCTGCCCTACAATGTCGGCACGCAATTGCTGGTCAACTGGCTGTTGCCGAAACAATGGCCACCCTTCTGGCTCTCCATGACGCTGATGTTCCAGAAGGAAGTCGGCCAGCGCATCGTGGCCGAAGAAGGCGATAACCATTATGGCCGGCTGGGCGTTCTTGCCGGCTGGCGCACGGTTTCCGAAATGGCCTTCGACGTTCCGCCACAGGCCTTCAGCCCGCCGCCGAAGGTAACCTCCACCGTCGTGCACCTGCTGCCGAAGGACAAGCCGCTGCCCTGCGATGTCGCAAAGCTTGAAAAGGTCACGGAAGCCGCCTTCGGCCAGCGTCGCAAAATGCTGCGCCAGAGCGTGAAAAGCCTTGGCGGCGAAACGCTGCTGGAAAAAGCGGGGATCGATCCCACACGGCGAGCGGAGACGCTATCGGTGGAGGAGTTCGTCACTTTGGCGAACTGCCTGTAAATCCGTCATGTAATGTGCCATTCCGAGCGGCGGGACACGGGTTCGTGGAGACTGCAAATAAAGGAACAAGCGCGTGGAGAGTGCCGGTTTTCACTACAAGCTCGACATTCCCGCTGAAACGCCCGACTGCGCAGTTGTCTTGCTGCATGGATCGGGGCGAACGGAAGACGACCTCGTTTCTTTTGGCCGTGCCGTCTTTCCCAAGAGCGTTCTATATGCTCCGAGAGGCACTGTTCCTTGGGAGAATGGATTCGCGTTTTTCCGCCGAAAGCCCGACAGACAGCTTGATATTGACGACCTCAAACATCGAGCGACCAGCCTCTGCCAGTTCATCGACTTTGTGTTTCATGAGACCGGGCAGAGACCCCTTCTCGTTGGATATTCGAACGGCGCGATCATAGCGGCTGAAACCATATGCCTGAATCGGAATCTGTCGAGGGGAGCCATTCTGCTTCGCCCGCTTTCTCCAAGAACGCATCAGGCCCTCCCAAACCTCGCAGGATACCCCATACTCCTGCTCGCCGGCGCCTACGACGAAAGGCGTCACCCCACCGATGCGCCGCATTTGGCCAACCAACTGGCATCGGCCGGTGCGGATGTTGTTCAGCAGACAGTTGATACGGGCCACGGCTGGGCCGAAGACGCCGCAGACGAGCGGCTATCTCGCCAATGGGCGGCAAGTGAACCTATCGCCCAGATAACAGCAGCGACTCCCATCGGTTAGCCGAACGTTTTGGAATAGGACGAGGCCGAGGACTAAACCCAGTTTTCAACTCGCAAACCGGGCATCCGGACAAACTCGCGCATATTATTGGTTACGACGATCAGCCCCTCGCTACGGGCGTGACCACCAATCTGCATATCATGAACGCCGCATGGCGTTCCAGCCTTGGCAAGTTCGGCCCTGATCTGTCCGTAATGTGCGGCGCCTTTGTCGGCGAAAGGCAGAACGTCCAAACGCGCGGTAAAATTTTCAATGGCGTTGATGTTTTCCTGGCGCCGGACGGATTTTTCAGCACCATAATAAAGCTCGCCAAGTGTGATGCTCGAAATACACAGTTGATCTGCCAGAGCGTTGAATTTCTCCCGCAGCTCCGGAGGATAAGTCTTCATCACATAGATACATATGTTGGTATCGAGCATATATGTGAGCATCAGAAGGGCTCGCGCTCATCCAATGCAGGCTCTTCGCGAACGGAAAGAAAATCATCCGTTGCGCGTGGGCCGGTCAGAAAGAGGTCGTCCCAGCGCTTTCCCTGCGGCACTATAACACGCGCGAGGCCGATCTTCAGAACATCGACCTTATGCACGTCATCAGGAAAAGCCACGGCCTTCGGTAGCCTTACAGCTTGACTGCGATTGCTTATAAAAACCGTTGACGTAGCCATTGTCGGAGCCTCGTATATCCTGCTGGGATATACATAACGCCTAACCGCTTTGATTTCAAGATTTTGGGGCCGGTAGCCAGACGCTACCTTCCATCAGAGCTTCGGCTCTTCCTCGAGCAACGCCCGCACGAAATCGAACATGCCGTGGCGGCGGTCGCGGCGGACGCGTTCGGCCTTCACGATGGCTTCGACGGCCTCGAAGGCGGCCTGCAGGTCATCATTGAGGATGACATAGTCATAGTCGCGCCAGTGCTCGATCTCGGCACGGGAATTGAGGAGCCGGGTCTTGATGACCTCTTCGGTGTCTTCGGCGCGGCGATGCAGGCGCGATTGAAGTTCAGTCATGGTCGGCGGCAGGATGAAGATCGAAACGACGTCCGCCTTCATCTTGTCCTGAAGCTGCTCGGCGCCCTGCCAGTCGATATCGAACAGCATGTCGCGGCCGGCAGCCATGGCATCTTCCACCGGTCCACGCGGGGTGCCGTAAAAATTGCCGTGAACCTCCGCCCATTCCAGCAGCGCATCGCTATCCCGCAGGCGCTCGAAGTCCCGCTTGGAAATGAAATGGTAGTGGATGCCGTCAATCTCGCTCTGGCGGCGCGGGCGCGTCGTGACGCTGACGGACAGGCCGATATTCTTGTCCTTGTCGAGCAGGTTGCGCGCAATCGTGGATTTGCCCGCGCCGGATGGCGAAGAAATCACCAGCATCAACCCTCTGCGGGCAATCGTGACGGGAGAATTATTCACCGGGACCATGGGGTCTACTCCAGATTTTGGACCTGCTCGCGGAACTGGTCGATCACCACTTTCAGCTCTATGCCTGCTGCGGTTACCGCACTGGCGTTCGATTTGGAACAGATTGTATTCGACTCGCGGTTAAATTCCTGTGCAAGAAAATCGAGCTTGCGTCCTACCGGCCCGCCATTGGCCAAAAGCTCCCGCGACGCCTGAACATGGGCGTGCAGCCGGTCGATCTCTTCGCGCAGATCCGCCTTGGTGGCGAGCAGCGCCGCCTCGGCATGCAGCCGGTCACGGTCGAGACCATGCAAGCCGTCGCCGATGAGGGCGATCTGCTGGGCGAGCCGTGCCGCGATCTGTTCCGGCTGGCGGGAAGGATCGTTTTCAATGATGTCCGCGAGTTGCTCGATCCGATTGACATGACCGGACAGGATCGCAAACAGCGACGCCCCTTCCCGCTCGCGCATATCCTTCAGCTTCTCGACGGCGGCGGCGAAGCCGGCAAGCACATCGCCGTTGCGCGCGGCCTGCGCCTCCGCGTCATCTTCCGCCTCGCGAAAATCGACGAGCCCGCGCAGCGTGAGCAGCGTGTCGAAGCTCAGCGGCTTGTCTTCCACGACATCGCCAAGCTCCTTCTTCAGCGCCAGAACCGCCGCCAAAGCATCGCGGTTGATCACCGCCTCCAGCCGGTTTTCCGCAATCGCCAGCGTCAGACCCGCCTGGATATTGCCGCGGGAAAGATGCTCGCCTGCGATTTCGCGCAGGGCCGTTTCCAGCGCTTCAAGACCTGTGGGCAGACGCAGGCGCACATCGAGCCCCTTGCCGTTTACCGAGCGCAATTCCCACGCCCAACGGTAACGGCCGGAGGTTCCTTCGCTGCGTGCGAAGCCGGTCATCGATTGCAATGTCATATCTGGAAGCCCCCCGTCATGCTGTGCAAAACCGGGCCCGTGCGGATCGCAGGGCCCGGTCAGGATTATCAATTGTTGGCCGGCTTTTCCGCCTCGGCCCCGCCCGGCTGGCCATCCACGACAACATCGGGATTGGCGCCGGAGGCCGCCTTTTCGGCCTCTATCTTGCGCCAGCGGCGCACATTGGCGTTATGCTCTTCAAGCGTCTTCGCAAACACATGGCCGCCCGTGCCATCGGCAACGAAATAAAGGTCATCCGTGCGCCATGGATTAGCCACGGCCTCAAGCGCCGCCCGGCCCGGATTGGCGATGGGCGACGGCGGCAGGCCCTTGATGACATAGGTGTTGAACGGCGTCTGCTTCTGCAGATCCGACTGGTAGATCGGGCGGTCCGACGGTTTGCCGTCACCGCCGAACAGGCCATAGATGATCGTCGGGTCGGATTGCAGGCGCATGCCCTTCTTCAGACGGTTGTAGAACACCGAAGCGACATGGGCGCGCTCGTCATCCTTGCCGGTTTCCTTCTCGACAATCGAGGCGAGCGTCACGAATTCCTCGACGGTCTTGATCGGCAGGTCCGGATCGCGCCGTTCCCAGATCATGTCGATCAGCTTGTCCTGCGCCGCACTCATCTGGTTGATGATTTCTTCGCGCTTGGTGCCGCGGGTAAAGCGGTAGGTATCGGGGCGCAGACTGCCTTCCGGCGGCAGGGCCGAAGGCAATTCGCCGTCCAGCACTTCATCCGCTCCAAGGCGCGCGAACATCTGCTTCACGGTCAGGCCTTCCGGCAACGACACCGAATAAAGGATCGACTTGCCGGACTCCAGCAGCATCATGATATCCTTCATCGATGCGCCGGCCTTGATCTCGTATTCACCGGCCTTCAGCGTCTGGTCCTTTTGCAGGTAGCTGCCGGTCATAAGGCGGAAGACACGGGCGTTGGAGATCACCTCGTTACGCTCGAGATTATTGGCGATCTCGATGATGCCGGCGCCGTTGCGCACCGTGAAATGTGTGTTCGTCTGAAGCGGACCGGGCTCCTGGAACGCATCGATCATGTAGTAGAAAGCGGCAATGGCCAGCACACAGACGGCAACCGCGAGCGTCATCAGAAAATTCAGAAAGATCACAAGCTGGCCATGGGCCTTGCGGGAGCGCTTGGGCGGAGCCGGCACTTTTTCCGGCCGCAGGGCTTCCGTCGGGGATTTCGGAATGATCGGGCCGCGATTGCCTTCGCCCGCGCCGTTTTGTCCGTATGGTCCCTGGCTGTTCTGGTTCGTGTCGCTCACCGTCGGTCCTTTTCAGTTCGGCGTTGTCAGCGCTTTTTGCGCAGGTAATGCGGCAAAAACAGGTTCGGAATGTCTTCCTGCACCACATAGAGATATCGTGAAGCCTTGCTATTCCGCTTCACGAACATCGTTTCGGACAAAGCCGATGGAGGAAGCAGCCTGCGGCCGGAAATCATCCCGAACCGGCAAACGCTTCCCATAAACGACTACAATATCGGCGCGAAAACCGGAATGGCTTTCGCAAGCCGCAATGCGTTCTTCAAAGGAAAGAACGTCCTTTGTCAGCACCCGGTTGGAGGGCGCCAGCGGCGGCAGAGCCGCCGCCGCAATTATGCTTCGTAACGACGCAGCACGAGGGAGGCGTTGGTGCCGCCGAAGCCGAAGGAGTTCGAGAGCGCCACATCGACCTTCCGCTTGCGCGCCTTGTGCGGCACGAGATCGATCTTCGTCTCCACATCGGGATTGTCGAGGTTCAGCGTCGGCGGAACGATGTTGTCGCGGATCGCAAGCGTCGCGAAGATCGCCTCGATAGCGCCCGCCGCGCCGAGAAGATGGCCGGTGGCCGACTTGGTGGAAGACATGGAAATCTTCGAGGCCGATTCGCCGACAAGCCGCTCGACCGCGCCAAGCTCGATCGTATCGGCCATGGTCGAGGTGCCATGGGCGTTGATGTAGTCGATATCGTCAGGCGTGAGACCTGCACGCTTCAGCGCCATCGACATGCAGCGATAGGCGCCTTCACCATCCTCGGACGGTGCGGTGATGTGATAGGCATCGCCCGAAAGGCCGTAACCGACGACTTCCGCATAAATCTTCGCACCGCGCGCCTTGGCATGTTCCAGCTCTTCCAGAACGACGATGCCCGCACCTTCACCCATGACGAAACCGTCGCGATCACGGTCATAGGGGCGCGAGGCCTTTTCCGGATTGTCATTGTGCTGGGTGGAGAGCGCCTTGCAGGCGGCGAAGCCGGCAAGCGCGATGCGGCAGACCGGCGATTCAGCGCCACCGGCGACCATGACGTCGGCATCGCCAAGCGCGATCAGACGGGCGGCGTCGCCAATGGCGTGCGCGCCGGTCGAGCAGGCCGTCACCACGGCATGGTTCGGTCCGCGCAGCTTGTGGCGGATGGAAACCTGGCCGGATACGAGGTTGATCAGGCGGCCGGGAATGAAGAATGGAGAAATGCGCCGCGGGCCCTTGTCGCGCAGCGTATAGCCCGCCTCGACAATGCCCTCAAGGCCGCCGATGCCGGAGCCGATCAGAACGCCGGTGGCGATCTGGTCCTCGTCCGTTTCCGGATGCCAGTCCGCGTCGGCAAGCGCCATGTCGGCGGCAGCCATGCCATACAGGATGAAAGGATCGATCTTGCGCTGTTCCTTGGGTTCCATCCAGTCGTCGGCATTGAAGGTGCCGTTGGAACCATCGCCCACGGGAATACGGCAGGCGATCTTTGCCGGAAGGTCTTCGACTTCGAATTCAGTCACGAGACGGGCGCCGTTCTGGCCGGCCAGCAGCCGCTCCCAGGTCACTTCCGTCCCACATCCAAGAGGAGATACCATGCCGGTACCGGTGATAACGACACGCCTCATCGCCAATGCTCCGCCCTTATCCAAATCATCGGTCTTCATGCAACGCCGGACATCAGGAGATGTTCATCGGATGCTGCAGTATTTCAAATCTCAGCATGACGGTTGTGGGCGCCGTTTCCGGCCCATGACCCCATGCATTGCCCGGAACAAGCACCGTCAGGGGCATGTTACCGTCTGCCTATAAAACATTGGCCCGGACGAGCCGGGCCAAGGACGGGAGGATATTGCACCTCCCCCATCAAGGTCGATCAGGCCTGGGCCTTCTCGATGAACTTTACGGCGTCGCCGACGGTCAGGATCGAGTCAGCTGCGTCGTCGGGGATTTCAACGCCGAATTCTTCTTCGAAAGCCATGACCAGTTCAACGGTGTCGAGCGAATCAGCGCCCAGATCGTCAATGAAGCTGGCGCCTTCGACAACCTTGTCGGCGTCAACGCCAAGATGATCAATTACAATTTTCTTTACGCGTTCTGCGATATCGCTCATGTCGGTTTCCTCGACCTTTATTTTGAAGGGAATGCCTTGCGGCACCCTGCCCTGTTAGAAGCCCTCATGCGCCGTTCAAATCCGGCACTGCTGGCAAACCCGTTCAACCCGGTCCAAGCTAGACATCGTCACGCAAAATCGCAACGGCTTCCTGTCTCTCCGGGACGACTGTTCACAGTCTTGGCCCGCTTAACATGGTTTCAATCGGTCGAAAAGCCTGAAAACGCGCTAAGCACAGCGTATGACAGGCAATTTCGCCGAAAACCAGTCGGCGGGGCCTTGCGGCGCCAGCTACCCAAGAAGGTGCTTAAACAGCGCCGCAATCCTTTTCATGACGGCCTTAAGTGCCGTCAGATCATCGCCATGCCGCCGTTGACGTGCAGGGTCTGGCCGGTCATGTAGCCCGCCTCGTTGGAGGCGAGGTAAAGAACGGCCGAGGCGACCTCAGCACCGGTTCCCATGCGCTTCATGGGAATGGCGCCCATGATGGCGTCTTTCTGCTTGTCGTTCAGTTTGCCGGTCATCGCGCTTTCGATGAAGCCCGGCGCCACGCAGTTGACGGTGACGTTGCGCGTGGCGATTTCCTGGGCCAGCGACTTCGAAAAACCGATCATGCCGGCCTTGGAAGCGCAGTAGTTGGCCTGGCCGGGATTACCGGTAACGCCGACGATGGAGGTGATGTTGATGATGCGGCCGAAACGGCGGCGCATCATCGGATGCGTCAGCTCGCGTGTCAGGCGGAACATTGCCGTCAGGTTCACTTCGATGACGTTATCCCAGTCCTCGTCGCTCATGCGCACGAAGAGGCCGTCCTTGGTGATGCCGGCATTGTTGACGAGGATATCGACGCCTTCCAGCTCGGCTTCGGCCTTTTCACCGAGCGCCTTGACCTCGGCGCGGTCGGCAAGGTTGGCCGGGAAAATCTTGACGCGTTCGCCAAGTTCCGCCGCCAGCGCTTCGAGCTTTTCAACGCGGGTGCCGTGCAGGCCAACGGTTGCGCCCTGGCTGTGCAGAAGGCGGGCGATTTCTTCGCCGATGCCGCCGGTCGCGCCGGTTACGAGAGCCTTGCGGCCTGTCAGATCAAACATGTCCTATTCCTTCTTTAGAGCTTCGGACTGAAAATGTTCAGCGCAGTTGCGCCCGATGAATGCGGCAGCCGGAGTATCCGTCTCAGCCGATGAGGGTGGCAAGAAGCTGGTCGATATCGGCAGCGCCGTTGACGGCAACGCCGTTCACCGTCTTGTCGATGCGGCGGGCAAGGCCCGTCAGCACCTTGCCGGAGCCGATCTCATAGAGCTGCGTGACATTGTTGGCGGCGAACCATTCCACCGTCTCGCGCCAGCGCACCTGACCCGTCACCTGCTCGACCAGCAGGGCGGCGATCTCATCGGCATCGGAAACGGGGGCGGCGCGCACATTGGCGATAACCGGCACGACCGGGTTGTGCTTTTCGACGGCCGCCAGCGCCTCGCGCATGGCTTCCGCCGCCGGCGCCATCAGCGCGGAGTGGAAGGGGGCGGAAACCGGCAGCATGATGGCGCGCTTGGCGCCCTTTTCGGAAGCGATCGCCGCAGCCTTTTCGACGGCGGCCTTGCCGCCGGAGATGACGAGCTGACCGCCGCCATTGTCGTTGGCGATCTGGCAGACGCCGAGAATGGCCGCTTCTTCGCAGATTGCCGAAACGGCGTCATGCTCAAGCCCGATGATCGCCGCCATGGCGCCCTCGCCCACCGGCACGGCGGCCTGCATGGCGTTGCCGCGAATACGCAGAAGGCGGGCGGTATCGGCTACCGAGAAGGTGCCGGCCGCACAGAGCGCCGAATATTCGCCGAGCGAGTGGCCCGCGACATAAGAAACCGTATCGGACAGTTTGAAACCGCGCGCTTCGAGAACCCGCATGACCGCCATGGACACCGCCATGAGGGCCGGCTGGGCGTTGGCGGTCAGCGTCAGCGTCTCCTCCGGGCCGTTCCACATAATATCGGAAAGCTTCTGGTCGAGCGCCTCATCGACTTCCTGAAACACGGCGCGCGCTTCCGGATAGGTATCCGCCAGCTCCTTGCCCATGCCGACGGCCTGGCTTCCCTGTCCGGGAAATGTGAATGCAATACCCATGGGATGTCGTCCTTCTTGTCTGGCCTTGCCTTTATTCTTTCGGACTTCCATTCACATTCCCGCCAGCGAAGTCAAGGCTTGAAGCCCCATGGCAGGCCCATGTCAGGGGTTTTGCCGTCCTGTTTTCCCCTTTCTTTTCATCATATTTTTTCTTGCACTGCGGCAATTCCCCATTACTTTCACACCACCTTCCAAACTATCTGGCCAAGCACCGGGACATTTCCATGAAACAGAGACTATTGGGCCGCACGGGTATTTCCGTGTCTGAAATCTGCCTCGGCACGATGACGTGGGGCACGCAGAACACCGAAGCCGACGCGCATGCGCAGATGGATTACGCCGTCGAAAACGGCGTCAATTTCTTCGATACGGCAGAACTTTACCCCACCACCCCCGTTTCCGCCGAGACCCAGGGCCGGACGGAAGATTATATCGGCACATGGTTCGAAAAGACCGGCAAGCGCGATCAGGTCGTGCTCGCCACCAAGGTCGCCGGTTCGGGACGCGATTATATTCGCGGCGGCCGCGATATCGACGCCGCCGCCATCCGCGAGGCTGTGGATACCAGCCTCAAGCGCCTGAAGACGGATTATATCGACCTCTACCAGATTCACTGGCCGAACCGCGGCACCTATCATTTCCGCGGCGTCTGGAGCTTCGACGCCTCCGGTCAGGAAAAGCAGCGCACGCTCGCCGAAATCACCGAAAAGCTTGAAACGCTCGGCGAACTGGTGAAGGCCGGCAAGATCCGCGCCATCGGCCTTTCCAACGAGAGCGCCTGGGGCACGCAGAAATATATCGACATCGCCGAGGCCAACGGCCTGCCGCGCGTCGCCACCATCCAGAACGAATATAACCTGCTCTACCGCAGCTTCGATCTCGACATGGCGGAAGTCGCCCATCACGAGGATGTCGGCCTGCTCGCCTATTCGCCGCTGGCAGCGGGTCTTCTGACCGGCAAATACCAGAACGGCGCGCGCCCGGCGGGATCGCGCGGCACCATCAACAGAGACCTCGGCGGCCGCCTGCAGCCGCTTCAGGAAGCGCCGGTCAAGGCCTATCTGGAGCTCGCCGCACAGCATGGAATCGATCCGGCAAAGCTCGCCATCGCCTTCTGCCTGACACGTCCCTTCATGGCCTCGGCCATCATCGGCGCAACGACGATGGAACAGTTGAAGGTGGATATTGCGGCTGCGGATGTGACGCTGTCGGAAGAGGTACTAAAAGGGATTGCGGCGATCCATCGCCAATATCCGATGGCGATCTGACGGCTTTACAGCGCGCTTTTTCACCGCTTGCCCTTGCATTCCGGGCAAAATTGCGTATAAGCGCGCTGTTCACAACACCCGGTCCAATTGGCTGGTGGCTGAACGGAGGGCTGGTTCCGGTAACGGAACAGCAGGAACCATAAGGTTTTTCCGGCCTCCCGTGTCTCCGCTCTCGACCGTCTCGAACAACGCTTTTCTTGCTTCAAGGCCTTACCGCCTTACCCAAGAGCAGTCGTTGAGGCTTAGCGCCGTTGCCGGGTGAAGGACGAAACGCAAGAAAGGCAAAGCTTAAATGGCTCTTTACGAACACATCTTCCTTGCCCGGCAGGATATTTCTGCCCAGCAGGTCGACGCACTTGTCGAGCAGTACAAGGGCGTTATCGAATCGTTCGGCGGCAAAGTCGGACGCATCGAGAACTGGGGTCTGAAGTCCCTCACCTACCGCATCAAGAAGAACCGCAAGGCTCACTACGCTCTCATGGACATCGACGCTCCGGCGGCCGCCATCCATGAAGTCGAGCGCCAGATGCGCATCAACGAAGACGTTCTTCGCTACATGACCATCGCCGTCGAAGCCCACGAAGAAGGCCCGTCCGCGATGATGCAGAAGCGCGACCGTGACGACCGTCCGCGCCGCGATGGCGACCGTCCGGACCGTGGCCCGCGTGAAGATCGTGGCCCGCGCGCACCGCGCGAAGGTGGCTTCGGCGACCGCGAAGACCGTCCGCGCCGTCCGCGCGAAGACCGTGCATAAGAAGGAGTTTTGACCAATGGCTGACGCATCCTCTTCCCAGGCACGCCGCCCGTTCCACCGCCGTCGCAAGACGTGCCCCTTCTCCGGCGCAAACGCTCCGAAGATCGACTACAAGGACGTACGTCTGCTGCAGCGCTACATTTCCGAGCGCGGCAAGATCGTTCCGTCCCGCATCACGGCCGTTTCCCAGAAGAAGCAGCGCGAACTCGCCCAGGCGATCAAGCGCGCCCGCTTCCTCGGCCTGCTGCCCTACGTCGTAGCGTAATGAATTGAAGCGAGGCTGCGTTTCGGCGCGGCCTCGCTTTTTCCTCGAAGCAGCTGACTCTTAATCAGCGAGTCGAGAAATACTCATCCTTCCGCGTTGGGCGCGGATCGATACCATAAAACCCATGTTGGGGATGAGGCTCCAAGGAGCGATCCTCTAACTGCTTTCGTTTCAGCAGGACAGCGAAGTGCAAAAGTTGAACCAGACAGTGCTGATCACCGGCGTTCTCGCCGGCATATGCGCCGCGTTTTTGACGCTTGGCGCAACGGCACAGTCGTCCTTTTCCTTCCTGCTCTATGCCGGTTCCGCCATGCCGATCCTGATCGCCGGCATGGGCTGGGGCAATCGCGCCGCCATCGTCGCAATCATCACCACGGCCATCATCGGCGCTCTCGTCATGTCACCGCTGTTTGCGCTGACCATCGCGATCTTCACGCTGATCCCGGCGGGCTGGCTTTCGCATCTCGCCAATCTGGCGCGCCCGGCTTCCGAACTCGGCGGCCCGGATGATCTGCTCGCCTGGTATCCGCTCTCCGGCATCGTCCTGCACCTGTGCATTGTGGTCTCCATCGCCGTCGTCATTCTCGGCTGGATGATCGGTTACGGTCCCGATCTCGTCGCCCGCATGGTCGATATCATGATGACCTCGGTGCAGAACCGTGAGCCGCTGTTCGAACCCAATGCCGAGGCGCTCGCCCAGACGAAATCGCTGCTGGTGCTGATGCTGCCGATCGTGCAGGGCGGCCTGTGGGTTATCCTTCTGTTCGCGGCCTATTATTTCGCAACCCGGCTGGTCGGTTCCTTCGGCAAGGGCCTCCGCCCGCGTGAGGATATCGCTTCCGCGCTGCGCATGCACCGCAACGCCATCTTCATTTTTCTGGCCGGCATTGTCGCCATGTTCCTCGGCGGCGTCGCGGCCATGGTCGGCGCGGTCATCTGCGGCACCTTCGGCGCGGGCTTCCTGATGGCGGGTTACGCCTCGCTGCACAAGCGCGCCCGCGGCAAGGACTGGCGGCTGCCGGTTCTTATCCTCGCTTATCTCTCGGCGGTCTTTGTCTTTCCGCTGTTCATCATTCTCGTGTTCGGCCTGAGCGACGTGCGCAGCACGATCTCTCTTACTCCGACGCGGAAAACCGACAATACGAACGAAACCAAACCATAGAAAGGATCAAGAAGATGGACGTCATTCTTCTCGAACGCATCAACAAGCTCGGCCAGATGGGCGAAACCGTAAAGGTTCGCGATGGCTACGCCCGTAACTTCCTGCTGCCGCAGGGCAAGGCGCTGCGCGCCAACGCTGCCAACAAGGCACGTTTCGAAACCGAGCGCGCAACGCTCGAAGCCCGTAACCTCGAGCGCAAGTCGGAAGCCCAGAAGGTTGCCGAGGCTCTGGAAGGCAAGTCCTTCATCGTCGTCCGTTCGGCTGGCGAAACCGGCCAGCTCTACGGCTCTGTCGCCGCTCGCGACGTCGTTGAAATCCTGGCTGCCGAAGGCTTCAACATCGGCCGTAACCAGGTTGAACTGAACACGCCGATCAAGACCATCGGCCTGCACAACGTTACCCTTCACCTGCATGCCGAAGTCGAGCTGCAGGTTGAGCTGAACGTTGCCCGTTCGGCTGAAGAAGCTGAGCGTCAGGCCAAGGGCGAAAGCCTCACCTCCGCTGACGCCATCTACGGCGTTGACGAAGACGCGCTGCGTCCGGAAGACTTCTTCGATCCGGAAGCCGATCGCGACGGCGACGACGAATAAGATTTGGCTTAACGGTCAAAAGAAAACCCCGGATGGAGACATCCGGGGTTTTTTGTTGGGTTGAATACGCGGAGGAATACCCCCCTCTGCCCTGCCGGGCATCTCCCCCTCAAGGGGGGAGATCGGCAGGAAGCGCTACCACCGCTTCATTCGCAAACGTTGAGATGGGCGAGACCTAACCGCGAGTCGATCTCCCCCCTTGAGGGGGAGATGTCCGGCAGGACAGAGGGGGGTGCCTCTCGGCAAACTCCACCGCCCGACTACTTCTCCGCCGTCTCCGCCCCCTCCGGTGCCACGCTCTTGTCCACATGCACCACCACCGACATGCCGGGCGACAGATCCGCCGCCAGCGGCTGATCGGCATCGATGGCGATACGCACGCCGAGGCGCTGGGCGATTTTCACGAAATTGCCCGTCGCATTGTCCGGCTTGATGACGGCGAATTCCGAGCCGGTGGCGGGCGAGAACCGTTCCACATGGCCGGTAAGCTTGCGGCGATGCAGGGCATCCACGGCGATCGTCACCGGCTGGCCGACCTGCATGCCCGCAAGCTGGGTTTCCTTGAAATTGGCGATGACCCAGACATCGTGCGGCACGACGGCCATCAGTTGCGTTCCGGCCGTGACATATTGGCCGGTGCGAACGCCGACTTCGCCGAGCCTGCCATCCACGGGCGCGTGGATTTCGGTATTGGCGAGGTCGATCCGGGCAAGCTCGACGGCCGCTTCAGCATTAGCGACGGCCGCCTGCAGCGAGCTGCGGTTGACGATGATGGTTTGCAGATCCTGCCGCGAAACCTCAAGCGCCGCCTTGGCCTGCGAGAGCGAAGCCCGCGCCTTTTCGAGCGCGGCATGGGCCTCTTCCTGAAGGCTGGAGGTTCCCGCACCGCTCTTGATGAGGTTATCCTGACGGTCGGATGCGAGCTGCGCCTGTTTCAGCGAGGCCTGCGCGCTGTCGACCGCCGCCTGACTGGAAAGAATATTGGCATTGGCCGCATTTTCCTGCTGGCGGGAATTATCGAGCGCCGCCTTCTGCGTATCGAGCGTCGCTTCCGCCTGCGCCTGCTTCTGGCGGTAGATGCGGTCATCGATCTTCGCCAGGAGCGCGCCCTGCTTGACCTCCTGATAGTCCTTCACCGGCACATCCACGACATAGCCGCTCACCTGCGGGCTCATCGTCGTGACATAACCACGCACGAAGGCGTTGTCGGTCATTTCGACGGTGGAAAGGAACGGCGGCAGCCGCCAGGCGTAAAGCACCAGCGCCACACCGGCGAGACCGCCGAGCAGCACGAGAATGGAAACGGGGGTAAAAAACTTCTTCAGCATTTTGTCACTCTTGGAATGTTCAAGACTGTGGTGCCGGTGCGGCATCGATTTCTTCCCGGAAAAGGAAAGGACGGATGCGCAACCATGCAAGGTGGATCAAAAGCGTGGCCAGC
This sequence comes from Agrobacterium sp. LY4, assembly GCF_001526585.1. Taxonomy (NCBI): domain Bacteria; kingdom Pseudomonadati; phylum Pseudomonadota; class Alphaproteobacteria; order Hyphomicrobiales; family Rhizobiaceae; genus Agrobacterium; species Agrobacterium sp. LY4. Next base: position 489,493 of record NZ_ASYA01000012.1, read on the forward strand.
GCCAGCGCAGAGACGACGGAGATCAGCAGGAACGTATCATTATAGGCAAGCACATAGGCCTCCTTGCTGACCTGCTGGCCAAGCAGCGACAGCCCCTCGGCCTTCAGCAATGCCGGATCGGTGATGACATGGCTGTAAGCGCCGGAAAGCTGCGAGACGCGCTGGGCGACCACGGGATTGGTGAGCAGGATATTCTCCACCAGAATATTGGAGTGGAATTTCTCCCGCAGCGTTACGAAACTGCCGAGCAGGCCGGTCATCAGCATCGATCCGGTGATCTGCGTAAACAGGAAGATTGTGATGAAATTCACGAGATAGGGCGCACCCCGGGCCAGAGCGGCGGCAAAACCCTTGGCCATGACGGGCGGCAGGAACATGGCCGCGCCAAAGGCGATCATCATCTGGCTGAGATACATCTCACCCGGCCGCGTCAGATTGTTGGACTGGCTATCCATGAACGAACCGGCGGCGATCAGCGCCAGCGCAATCACGTGGGCAGTATCGACGTATTTCGTGAGCATCAGCCACGCACAAGCCGCACCGCCGAGAATAGTCGCCAACAGCACAAGTGCATAAAGTGTCGTTGTCTGTTCGTTCAGCAGGCCGAGTTGCTGGTAAAAGCTGACCGCCGTTGAAGATTGCTCGGAGGAAACCGCACGGTAGACGAGCAGGACCGCAATAATGTGCAGGTTGGTTTTCGAGAAAATCCAGCGCAGGTCGAGCAGCGGGTTCTTGCGCGGCAATTCGATGAAAGCCATGAGGGTCAGAAGTGCGATCGACGTCGCCAGAAGAACGCCCAGCCACCAGGTTTCGAACCACCAGTAGAACCGGCCGAGCGTAAGCATGACCGCCAGACAGCCGAGACCGCCTGCAAACAGGAGATAGCTCAGAATATCCATGCGCTCGATAACTTTCGCGCGCGGCGGTGGGGTGACTTTCAGCACATAGATCATGGCGAAAGCGACCAGCGCAAAGCCCACTTCCATGGAATAGAGCGCATTCCAGCCGTCGATTTCCAGCAGGGATGGCGAGACGATGCGCGCGAGCGGCGCCGACAGCAACGTACCGGTCAGCGCTATGCTGAAACCGAGCGAGAATTTCCGCGCAGGCGGAAAGGCCTCCAGAATATAGAGAAAGCCGAGCGACGAGATCGGCGCGGCGGCCATGCCACTGACAAAACGGATAACGATTGCCGAATGCAGGTCTGTCACGAACAGGTTGAGACAGGAAGCGACGACAAACACGATAATCGAAACTTCGGCGAAAGGCCGCAGGCCATATTGCGCCCGGACCTTGAACAGCGCGATGGAAAAGGTGGCATAGGGCGCCATATAGGCGGCGGAGAGCCAGGCGACCTCGGCCACGGTGGCGGAAAACTCGCCCTGCAGCTGGTAGATATTGGCCATGACGAGGTTCATGCCCAGACCCTGGGTAATGAAGAACGACAGGCCCGCGAAGATGAAACACAGCCGCAGCCATAGCGGCCGCTCGACCGGCTGAAGTGCGGCGGCGGCAGGCTCTGGCACGGTTTCACCCGCGCCCGAAGCACTCATCGGCGTCACGGCCTCTTCCGGAAGGTCGGCGGGTTTGGAGACCGCTTCGGTATTTCGGGCAGCGGCCTCATCCGTGGTTTGTGGCACCGGGGTACTCACGACTGCGCCCTCCCCGCCGCCAGATTTTGCAGATTGGCCGAAAGCCGGCGCATGACATCGAGCGCCATGGCCAGTTCCTGCGAAGAAATATCGGCGGCAATCTCGGAGCGCAGCGACTTCGCCATCGCCTGCACCGTCTCGGAGGTTTTCTCCCCTTCCGCCGTCATGTGGATGCGTTTGGCGCGGCGGTCGTTCTCATCGGAACGGCGTTCGATGAGGTTCTGTTTCTCCATGCCATCGACACCCGCACCAGCGTCGGCGTTTCGATTTCCATTTCCTCGGCAAGCTCGGTCTGCGTCAGCGGTCCACGACGCGAGAGCGCAAAGAGCGCCCGCGCTCTCGCAAGCGTCAGCCCGCTCTCCCCCACCCGCGCATCGAAAAAAGCGCGCAGTTTGCGGGTGAAAGCGGAGACTTCATCCAGAAGCTGTTCCTTGTCGGTCTCGCGGGACATGTCAGCAAGCCTTATAATTAGCACACTACTTATTTTCTGCCTATTTATTCGTAAGACTGACGATTTTCAAGTTTCTTTCGCGCCGGGTCTGCCATGCGATAAACTCATGGCAGCGAATCACCTTGCCGGAAGGATCCGGCGCCTTGTCCCCAACCCGCCTGTGGATTGCTGGGGACAACTGAAGAAGTGATCGAGCTTCGCAGAGCGGACGTCAGCCTGCCATAGAGTGTTGCAACATTATCATTGACTGCCATGCCCCAGGAAGCCAAACCCGAGGTTCAAGGACAAAGGCAAAGGGAGATCGCGCAAACCATGAACGACGCTGTGAGAAAGATCACCCCCGCGCAACCGGCGGAACCGCATTACCGCGAAGCGCCGAACAACATCGAGGCCGAACAGGCGCTGCTCGGCGCCATCCTCGTCAATAACGACGCCTATTACCGCGTATCGGACTTCCTGAAGCCCGTGCATCTTTACGAACCGCTGCACCGCAAGATTTTCGAGGTGGCGGGCGATATCATCCGCATGGGCAAGACCGCCAATCCGGTAACGATCAAGACCTTCCTGCCCGCCGACGACAAGATCGGCGATCTGACGGTGGCGCAGTATCTCGCACGTCTGGCAGCGGAAGCCGTATCGATCATCAACGCGGAAGATTACGGCCGCGCGATCTACGATCTGGCGCTGCGCCGCGCGCTGATCCAGATCGGCGAGGATGTCGTCAATATCGCCTATGACGCGCCGCTCGACATGCCGCCGCAGGCGCAGATCGAAGACACCGAACGCCGCCTGTTCGAACTGGCGGAAACCGGCCGTTACGATGGCGGTTTCCAGTCCTTCAACGATGCCGTGGCATTGGCGATCGACATGGCCGGCGCCGCCTTCGAACGCGACGGCAATCTCTCCGGCATTTCCACCGGCATTCATTCGCTCGACGCCCGCATGGGCGGGTTGCAGCGTTCCGACCTTATCGTGCTTGCCGGTCGTCCGGGTATGGGCAAGACCTCGCTTGCGACCAACATCGCCTACAATATCGCCGCATCCTATGAGCAGGAAGTGCAGCCGGACGGGTCGTACAAGGCCAAAAACGGCGGCGTCGTCGGCTTCTACTCGCTCGAAATGTCGTCCGAACAGCTTGCCACCCGTATCATTTCCGAGCAGACCGAAGTGTCTTCCTCGAAAATCCGCCGCGGTGACATTACCGAGGCCGATTTCGAAAAGCTCGTCGCCTGCTCCCAGATGATGCAGAAGGTGCCGCTTTATATCGACCAGACCGGTGGTATCTCGATTGCCCAGCTTTCCGCCCGCGCCCGCCGCCTGAAGCGCCAGCGCGGCCTTGATGTTCTGGTGGTCGACTACGTTCAGCTGATGACCGGCTCCGGCAAGAGCGGCGAAAACCGCGTGCAGGAAATCACCCAGATCACCACGGGTCTGAAAGCGCTCGGCAAGGAACTCAACGTTCCGATCATCGCGCTGTCACAGCTCTCCCGTGCGGTGGAAAGCCGCGAAGACAAACGCCCGCAGCTTTCCGACCTTCGTGAATCCGGCTCCATCGAGCAGGACGCCGACGTGGTGCTTTTCGTGTTCCGCGAGGAGTATTACGTCAAGAACATGGAGCCGCGCGATATTTCCGATCCCAAATACGCCGAATGGGAAGCGCTGTTCGACAAGGTGAAAGGTACGGCCGACGTCATCATCGCCAAGCAGCGTCACGGACCGACCGGCACGGTGAAGCTCGCCTTCCAGTCCGAATTCACCCGCTTTACGGATCTGGCCGATCCGAGCTTCAGCCAGTACGAAGAACATTGAGGCGCAGCCACGCCGGCTATCGGTAGAACATCCGCCCCGTCCTGCTGCAGGATGGGGCGGAATCTTTTCAATGGCTTGGGACTGACACCTCAGAAGCCGATTCATCGATTGTCCCGCTCGGCAATGCAATGACCTGATCGCCCGCGCGGATGCTGCTCTGGCGGTGGGTGATGGCGATGATGGTGATATCGCTGTCGACCCTTCTTAGCTGGTCCATGATTTCCCGCTCCGTCTCCTCGTCCAGCGCCGAGCTTGCCTCATCGAGCAGCAGAATGGAGGGTTCACCGTAAAGCGCACGGGCAATGGCAACCCGCTGACGCTCGCCGCCGGAAAGCTTCAGCCCCTTTCCCCGACAATCGTATCGAAACCCTCCGGCATCGCCTTTATCCTGTCGAGTATCGCGGCGCGCTCGGCCGAGCGGCGCAGTTTTTCCTCATCCAGCACCCGCCCGAGCACGACATTGCTGCGCAACGTATCGTTCAGCAATTGCACCTCCTGCGGAACGATGCCGGCAACGGCAAACCAGTCGTCCCGGCCGATTGCGGTCAGATCGGTGCCATCGATGGTGATACGACCCGATTGCGGCGCCATGGTTTTCAGCAGAAGCCGGAAGAGTGTCGATTTGCCGGAACCGGTCTCGCCGGTAATGAAGGTCAGACGTCCCGGCGTTGCAGTGAAAGAAACACCTTCGACGCCGCGACCGTTTTCGTAGCGAAAACCCAAATCGTCGAATTCTACCGCTTTGCCCGATAGCCGCAGCGGGTTGGCATGGGGCGGTTCCTCCTCTTCCGGCGCGTTCCACATGCGGGCATAGGGCGCGAAGTGAGCGAAGGAACGGACCGCCTCGCTGATCGACTGCCCGATCAGTTCAAAAGGCATGTTGAGCTGAAGCAGAAGCGTGTTGAAGAGAACGATATCGCCTATCGACAGGGCTCCCGCCTCGTAGCGAGGCAACAGGAGATAAAAGCCGATGACCATCTGCATGGCGAGTGCGAGCGAGATGGTGAAGACGAAGCCGATCCGGCGCAGGGAATAAAGCCGCCAGTTGCGATAGATCGAGCCCGCATTATCCGCAAAACGACGCTTCATCCACGCCGTGCTGCCCGTGTGCCGCAAAGGCTCGATCATGCCGATGGCGTTTCCGACAAAACCGGCATTCTCCTGCCCGGCTTCGATGGCCTTTTCCAGAAAAGGCGTGGTCAGGCGGTTTGAGGCAAGCGTGAGCGCAATGAAGGCCGCGCCGTAAACGACGACGATGGCGACCAGATCCGCACTGAGGACCGTTCCCAGCAACAGAGTGCTGAACAGGAACGTCGCGATGCCCGGCACGAAATAAATAAGGCCGATCTGCATGATCGCCGAGACGGCCGAAGCGCCCCTTGTCTGCGCAGCCTGAATTTCCGCCGGGTTGTGATCGTTGAAGAACGACGGTTTTTTATGGACGATGCGCTCGAAAAAGCGCGTCGTCGCGACATATTCCAGCCGCTCCGAATGGATGACCGACATATATTGCGTGGAGCGCTGAATACCCGTCGCCAGTGCCGTCAGGCCCGCATAGAGCGAAAAACCGAGCATCCATTGCAGCGGCGCATCCGGCAGATCGTCGATCAGGCGGGAAAACACGTAAGGCCCGGCGGTGGCGAGAACAGACCCGAGCAGGATCGTCAGCAGCAAAAAGGTGATGGACGGCCATGACGTCTTCAGGTCTTCGGCATAGATTCGGGAAAGCGGTCCGAATGCGACTTCGCGATTGCCTGTCATCACTCTCTCCCGCCCCGGCGCTGCTTGAAAGATACGGCAGGCATTGGATAACGGCTTGCAAGCGCTTGCTCAAGTCCGGACTATCGTTCTGCGTTCACATTCAATATTCCGCATGCAACGGGTCTCAGCCCTATCCCGCCCGTTCTGTTCCCAAGGGCGGAATCTTTTCAACGGTTTGACCGGATTGTCTCACAATCCGATTCCGCGCAGCAGCGCCACGGCGGCAACACCGAGCGTTGCGGCCGGCAGAAGGCTGAGGCGTAGCGCGGCGATGGCGGTTATCGCGCAGGCGATGGTTTCCGCCGGTCCGCTGGCGAGCGCCGTCGGCGTCACCACGGCCATCAGGACAGCAGGCGGGACCACACCGAGCGCCTTTTTCAGGCGCGGTGTCAGCGTAAAATGAGTGACCAGCAACAGGCCGCCAAGGCGCGTGGCGACGGTTGCCGCCATCATGGCAAGGATTGTCAGCAGCGTATTCGGGTCGAGCGTCATGCCGGCTGCTCCGCCTGTTCCTCGTGGCCGAAGGCGGCGACGGCCAGACCCGCCAGCGCGCCGGCGGCGATATACCAGGCACCGGGAACCAGCGCGTGGGTAAGACAGGCAGCGGCAGCGCTTGCCAGAAGCACGAAACCGGTTTCCCTGCCCTTCCAGAACCCCATGAGCAGCACGATGAAGACGGCGGGAAAAGCGAAATCCAGACCGATGACCGACATGTCCCCCACCACCGAACCGAGCAGCGCGCCGGCAAGGGTTGCAAGGTTCCAGACGAGATAGATCGAGAGCGCAGCACCGGTGAAGAAGGCCGCCGTCAACCGGCTGGCGATGACACGAAATTCCGACAATGCCCAGGATTCATCCGTCAGCACCAGCATGGCGGCATATTTGCGCCAGCCCCTGAAATCATCCAGCTTGCCGGCTATGGAGGCGCTCATCAACACATGGCGCAGATTGACCAGCAGCGCCGCAAAGCCGAGTGCGTTCCAGCTTGCCGGATGCGCCCATAAATCCATCGCCACGAATTGCGAACCGCCGGCAAAGACCAGCAGCGACATCAGCGAGGCTTCGAGCGGTGACAGGCCCTTGCCGATGGCGACCGCGCCGAACACCACGCCAATCGGCACCATGGCGACCAGCAATGGCGCGGCGGCCCGCAATCCAGCGCTGAATTCCGCGCCTTTTCCCGATATCGACATCGCATTCTCCCTTTCGAAAGAGAGGGATTACGCTTGCGACATTCTTCGGTCTTGAACGAAAGTGACGTCAGGCGGTTTTCTGCTGAAGCGTCGCTTTTTCTTTTGTCGCATTTCCGAACGGAAATGCGGGCTTTGAACTCAGGCCAACCGGAACTGCCCCGGTGTGACACCGGTGCGGGCCTTGAAATGCCGGGTGAAATGCGCCTGGTCGGCAAAACCGCACATTGCCGCCACCTCGGCCGGCATCTCGCCAGCGCGCAGAAGCCGGCGCGCCCTGCGGATGCGCACATCCGTCAGATAGGCATGCGGGGTGATGTGAAACTCTTTCCTGAAAGCGCGAATGAGGTGCGCGCGGCTGAGACCGGCGATGGAAGCCAGCTCCTCAAGGCCGATATCGGTCTCGTAATTGTCGGAAAGATAATCGCGGGCGGTATAAACCGCCGTTTTCTCGCGTGTTTCGACGGGCAGGATAATGGCGCTGCCGTGCCTGCCGAACAGAGCGGCGAGAACCGAGAACATGCCCTCATCCGCCTCCAGAGCGCCGGATTTCTCCTCCAGCCGCCGATGCGCCATCTGGAAAGCCGCCGCCATCTGCGGATCGCGCGGCAGGAATCTTGGAAAGGACGGCGTGCCGTGAAAGGCCCTGCCCGTCACATCCTCGATAATATCGCGCAACAAGACGATATCGGGATAGATCATCCGATAGCGATAACCGCCGCCGCCCGGTGCGCCATCGTGAACCTCATCCGGATTGATGAGATAAAGATGCCCCGGCCCCGTCTGCTCGGTGGTGCCCTGAATGGTGGAAATCTGCGAACCGCTTTCGATCGCGCCGATCGAGAAGGTATCATGCGCGTGCGGCGAATATTCATGGGTCAGAAAAGTCGCGCTCAGGCACTCCATGCCGCCAAAACGCCTGTCACGCCAGAAACGCGTGGTTTCCGTCGTCGCAATCGGCATGACATCTATGGCCTGTTCCTGCGAAACATTGTGCATGGAACGAGTTTAAACCAATCGACCGTTACCGTCTTGAACAAAAGTGCCCGCGCTTCATGCCCGCACATTTCCACAAATGTGCGGGCATGAAGCTCTAACGCTTTGAATCTACGCATCGTGCTTTGCAAAAATCGATAACGATTCTTGCGCCGATGCTGTAGGGTCCGCGAGGTTCCAATCAACCGGACGCATGGCATGACAGACGACTTCGAAGACAGCTTTCCCGAAAACGAAACCGACACTTTCGAGCACGCGCCGCTGAGGCTGACCGTCGATCTCGGCGCGCTCGCCGATAATTGGCGGGACATGAAGAAGCGTTCCGGCGGGGCGCGGACGGCGGCGGTCGTCAAGGCCGATGCCTATGGTCTCGGGATCGAGGATTGCGGGGCGACGCTTTACCATGCCGGCGCGCGCGATTTCTTCGTGGCCACGGTGGCCGAGGGTGCAACCCTGCGCTCCTATGCCCCGGAAGCGCGCATCTTCGTGCTGTCAGGCATATGGCAAGGCCAGGAACGGCAGGTCTTCGACAATGATCTGGTGCCGGTTCTGGCCTCAGAGGAGCAGCTTTCCTTCTGGATGGCGACGGTTGCCGAGCGGGGCGACCACCCCTGCGCGCTGCATGTCGATACCGGTTTCAACCGCCTCGGACTGCCGCTCGAGGACGCGCTGTTTCTGGCCGACGACGTGACGCGGCCGGCAAGTTTCGACCCGGTTCTGGTGCTGTCGCATCTCGCCTGCGCCGACACGCCCTCCTCGCCAATGAACAGGGTTCAACTCGAATCATTCCGAAAGGTTAGCGCCGCTTTCGAAGGCATCGAATCAAGCCTTTCGGCTTCCGCCGGGATTTTCCTCGGCTCGGACTATCATTTCGACCTCACCCGCCCCGGCATCGCCCTTTATGGCGGCGAAGCGGTCAACGGCATGGCGAACCCGATGCGGCCCGTCGCCACAGCCGAAGCGCGGATCATCCAGATTCGCGAAGCGGGCGAAGGCCAGACCGTGAGTTATGGCGGCACCTTCCTGCTGAAACGTGCAAGCCGCCTTGCCATCGCTTCCGTGGGTTATGCGGATGGATATCAGCGTTCGCTTTCCGGTTCCGGCATTCCGCTGCGCGAAATGGGCCATGGCGGCGCCTATGGCGTCGTCAACGGCCACAGGGTGCCGGTGGCCGGCCGCGTGACCATGGACCTCACCATTTTCGACGTGACGGATATTCCGGCCAATGCCATCCGTGCCGGCGACTATATCGAGCTTTTCGGTCCCAATGTGCCTGTCGACGAGACCGCGCGGGCGGCCGGCACCATCGGTTACGAGATGCTGACGGGGCTTGGCCTGCGTTACGAGCGGCAATATCTGATGGCCGACGACTGAGCCACGCCTTTAGCCCTTGGAAAGCTGCGGTGACCTGTGCTAGAAGAGAACAAAAGGAGATCGAAATGCCCGAAATCCATTTGAGCGAACAGGACGAGAAGTTCATCGAAGAACAGGTGGCGGCGGGCGTCTTTAAGGACGCGGATTCGGTCGTCTCAGCTGGTCTGCGTTTGCTGGGCAGCAGGGAAGGCAAGCTTGTAGAGCTTCAACGACTGATTCAGGAAGGGCTTGATGATGTGGAGGCTGGCCGGGTTATGGAGTTCTCCAGTGCAGATGATTTTACCGCACACATTATGAAGCTGGCGGAGGAGCAGAATGAAGCGAAGGCGTCTAGTGGTCACCGCACAGGCGCTGAACGATCTTCTGGCCGATCATAATTACATTGCCCAATTCAATCCCGTTGCTGCCAGACGCTTTCTAGACGACATCAACGGCAAAATGATCTCGCTGGCGCGATATGGGATAACGGGCGTACCTCGAAGTTTCGCGCCGAATTTGCGGGCTTTCCCTTATCGTGAGCGATGCATCTATTTCATTGTCGATGATAATACAATGTATGTGCTGCGCGTGCTTCACGGCCACCAAGACATCTCCGCCGACCATTTCAAACAAGAAGAAAACTGACATAACATGGCCAAAGCCAAGACCCAATTCGTGTGCCAGAACTGCGGCACGGTTCACACCCGCTGGGCGGGAAAATGCGAAGGCTGCGGCGAGTGGAATACCATCGTCGAGGAAGACCCGATGGGCGGCATCGGCTCCGGACCGGGCAAGACACCCAAGAAGGGCCGGCCTGTCACCCTCACCTCGCTTTCCGGCGAGATCGAGGAGGCGCCGCGTATCCCGACCGGTATCAGCGAACTCGACCGTGCGACCGGCGGCGGCTTCGTGCGCGGTTCGGCGGTTTTGATCGGCGGCGACCCGGGCATCGGCAAGTCGACGTTGCTGATGCAGGCCGCAGCGGCTCTTTCGCGGCGCGGGCATCGCATCATCTATGTCTCGGGCGAAGAGGCGGTGGCGCAGGTGCGCCTGCGCGCCCAGCGTCTCGGGGCTGCGGAAACCGATGTGCTGCTGGCGGCGGAAACCAATGTCGAGGATATTCTCGCCACAATTTCCGAAGGCAAGCGGCCCGATCTCGTCATCATCGATTCCATTCAGACGCTGTGGAGCGATACGGCCGATTCCGCCCCCGGCACGGTGACGCAGGTGCGCACCGGCGTGCAGGCGATGATCCGCTTCGCCAAGCAGACCGGCGCAACCATGGTGCTGGTCGGCCATGTGACCAAGGAAGGCCAGATCGCCGGTCCGCGCGTGGTCGAGCACATGGTCGATGCCGTGCTTTATTTCGAAGGCGACCGCGGACATCATCATCGCATCCTGCGCACCGTCAAGAATCGCTTCGGGCCGACCGATGAAATCGGCGTGTTCGAAATGTCGGATCGCGGCCTCCGGGAAGTCTCCAACCCCTCCGAACTGTTTCTCGGCGAACGCAACGAAAAGTCGCCGGGTGCTGCGGTTTTTGCCGGCATCGAGGGCACGCGGCCCGTGCTTGTCGAGGTGCAGGCGCTGGTCGCTGCCACTTCGCTGGGTACGCCGCGCCGCGCCGTGGTCGGCTGGGACAGTTCCCGCCTCGCCATGATTCTGGCCGTGCTGGAGGCCCATTGCGGCGTGAAGCTCGGCCAGCATGATGTCTATCTGAATGTCGCCGGCGGCTACCGTATTTCCGAACCGGCCGCCGATATGGCGATTGCCTCGGCGCTGGTTTCCTCGCTTGCCGGTCTTGCCCTGCCCGCCGATTGTGTTTATTTCGGCGAAATCAGCCTGTCGGGTGCGGTGCGGCCGGTTTCGCATACGGGCCAGCGATTGAAAGAAGCTGAAAAACTTGGCTTTTCCGCCGCACTTCTGCCTTCTGCTTCGGCTGAATTGCCGAAAGGCGGCAAGGGACGCTGGACGGAAATCGAAAGCCTTCCGGACCTCGTGGCCCGCATCGCCGGCTCCGGCAACCGGTTCAAACAGGTTGAGGACGACGAATATTGATCCTTTCGCCAAGGGAAACAGTGGTGTAAGAGGATCGCAAAATTGGCAAGGCAGCGTCTGACGAGGCGTCGCACCTCCGGAGTTAGTATATGCCCATTACAATTTTCGACGGCATCGTCATCGCCGTTGTTCTTTTCTCCGCCCTTCTTGCAATGGTGCGCGGTTTTTCACGCGAGATTCTGTCGATTGCGAGCTGGGGCGGCTCGGTCGCCGCCGCCTATTATCTTTATCCGGTCCTGCTGCCCTATGCGCGCAACTATACCGATGACGACAAGATCGCCATTGCCGGTTCGGCAGGCGTGGTCTTCCTCGTCTCGCTGATCGTGATTTCCTTCATCACCTCGCGCATTGCCGATTTCATCATCGACAGCCGCATCGGCGCGCTGGACCGCACGCTTGGTTTCCTGTTCGGCGCGGCGCGCGGCATTCTGCTGCTTGTCGTCGCGGTCGCCTTCTGGAACTGGCTGGTGGATGTGAAGACGCAGCCGGAATGGGTGACGCAGGCGAAGTCCAAGCCCTTCCTTGACGGGCTGGTGGGCAAGCTGGAGGCGGTTCTGCCTGACGATATCGAACCGCAGATCCGCGCCCGTATTCTCGGAAAACCACAGGAGCCGGCGGCCACACAGGCGCCTGCGGAAGATGTGCCGGCAACAAATCCGCCGGCAACAAATAATTGACACAGTGTCGCGCCTTGCAATGCATGCAAGGCGCGCTATTTGTGCTAAATATCAAGCACGACACAGACGGACCGACCGGGGGAAATACTCACCGGAGAGGTCTTTCTTTTTTCTCGGTAGAGAGCAAGGGCAAGCCGGATGATTGAGCCGCTTTCGCATTCCCCGTTCCCTCGGGCCACTTTCAAGGAAGAGATCGACGGCGACACGCTGCATGAAGAATGCGGCGTGTTCGGCATTCTCGGCCATGCCGACGCCTCGGCGCTGACCGCTCTCGGCCTGCATGCGCTTCAGCATCGCGGCCAGGAAGCGGCGGGCATCGTCTCCTTCGATGGCAAGCGCTTCCATCAGGAACGCCATATGGGCCTCGTCGGCGATCATTATACCGATCCGGCAACCCTTGCCCGCCTGCCCGGCTCCATCGCCATTGGCCACACCCGTTATTCCACAACCGGCGAAGTGGCGATGCGCAACGTGCAGCCGCTGTTTGCCGAACTGGAAGAAGGCGGTATTTCCATTGCCCATAACGGCAATTTCACCAACGGCCTGACGCTTCGCCGCCAGATCATCGCCACCGGCGCCATCTGTCAGTCTACCTCCGATACCGAAGTCGTCCTTCACCTCATCGCCCGCTCGCGCCACTCCTCCACCGCCGATCGCTTCATCGACGCCATCAGGCAGATGGAAGGCGGTTATTCGATGCTGGCAATGACGCGCACCAAGCTGATTGCCGCCCGCGACCCGATCGGCATCCGCCCGCTGGTCATGGGCGAGCTTGATGGCAAGCCGATCTTCTGCTCGGAAACCTGCGCTCTCGATATCATCGGCGCAAAGTTCGTTCGCGACGTCGAGAACGGCGAAGTCATCATCTGCGAAATCCAGCCTGATGGTTCGATCACCATCGATGCGCGCAAGCCCTCGAAGCCGCAGCCGGAGCGTCTCTGCCTGTTCGAATATGTCTATTTCGCCCGTCCCGATTCTGTTGTCGGCGGCCGAAACGTCTATACGACGCGCAAGAACATGGGCATGAACCTGGCCAAGGAAGCGCCGCTGGAAGCCGATGTGGTGGTTCCGGTTCCCGATGGCGGCACGCCGGCAGCACTTGGTTTTGCGCAGGAAAGCGGTATTCCCTTCGAATACGGCATCATCCGCAACCACTATGTCGGGCGCACCTTCATCGAGCCGACGCAGCAGATCCGCGCTTTCGGCGTCAAGCTCAAGCATTCCGCCAACCGGGCGATGATCGAAGGCAAGCGTGTGGTGCTGGTGGATGATTCCATCGTGCGTGGCACGACCTCGGTAAAGATCGTGCAGATGATCCGCGAGGCGGGCGCCAAGGAAGTTCATATCCGAGTCGCGAGCCCGATGATCTTCCATCCGGATTTCTACGGCATCGACACGCCTGATGCCGACAAGCTGCTCGCCAACCAATATGCCGATGTCGAGGCGATGGCGAAATATATCGGCGCCGATTCGCTGGCTTTCCTGTCCATCGACGGGCTTTACCGCGCGGTAGGCGGGGAAAACCGCAATCCGGCCCGTCCGCAATTCACGGACCATTATTTCACCGGCGATTATCCGACCCGTCTTCTCGACCAGAATGGCGAGGCGATGGGCAGCAAGATTTCTATGCTGGCCAGCAACGGCTGATATGCGTCACACAAAGCGGCCATCCGGCTTCCGGTGGCCGCTTTTTTCTTGCCTTTTGTTCAGGCCCTCGCATGCGACGATATGATCGCTTGCGAAAGGCCAGCGGCGCTTCGTAGAAGGAAGCGCAATCAATTCGGGGGAGACCATGACTATCGATCTCAAGGGCCGCATCGCTCTCGTTACCGGCGCGTCGCGCGGCATCGGCTATTTCACGGCGCTGGAACTCGCCAAGGCCGGCGCGCATGTCATCGCCTGCGCCCGCACGGTGGGCGGCCTTGAGGAGCTGGACGACGCCATCAAGGCCGTCGGCGGCACGGCGACGCTGGTTCCCTTCGATCTCTCCGACATGAAGGCCATCGATGCGCTGGGCGCGAATATCTTCGAGCGCTGGGGCAAGCTCGATATTCTGGTTGCCAATGCCGGCGTTCTCGGCGTCATCTCGCCGGTCGGACATATCGAGGCGAAAGTCTTCGAAAGGGTCATGAACATCAACGTCACCGCCACCTGGCGGCTGATCCGCTCGGTCGAACCGTTGCTTCTGAAATCGGACGCCGGCCGCGCGCTGATCCTGTCTTCGGGCGCCGCCCATAGCTGTCGCCCCTTCTGGGGTGTCTATTCCACCTCCAAGGCGGCAGTCGAAGCGCTGGCCCGCACCTGGGCGGCGGAAACGCAAAAGAGCGCGCTTCGCGTCAACAGCATCAATCCCGGCGCCACGCGCACGGCGATGCGCGCCCAGGCCATGCCCGGCGAAGACCCGGCCACCGTGCCGCATCCATCGGAGGTGGCCGCGGCTATTCTTCCGCTCGCCTCACCCGATCTCAAAGAAACCGGCAAGCTCTTCGTGGTGCGGGAAAAGCGCTTCGTGGATTACCGCCAGCCAGAATGAGCGCGACCGGTCCGATGTAGAATTGCCGGCAGCAAAGCCGGCGATCCTGCCTGTCTGTGAAAGAAGGAAAGCGCTTCTTCGGTTGCGCGGCGGCATGCTGCAAAAAACGTCGTACAGATCTGCTACGAAGACTCCGGATCGTTTTTACCAACGGCAAATAAATCCGCACCCTTGCCCAGACAGGGCACAATTATTTCAGACGCATATATCAAACAATACATTCAAATTTCCTGATTTTACCGCCGCATTTCCAAAGCTTCATCTCCACGGCGCCGCAGATCTGTCATCGCATGCGGGTCTCTTTTCAATGGGAATATCCGGATGAAAAATGTTGCTTTCTATTTCTTCACCGCAGCCGTGCTCTGTGCGGCGGCCGGGATGATCTGGGGTGTCCAGATGTCGATCTCCAGGGACCACTCACTGTCCATGGCCCACGCCCATCTCAGCCTCGTCGGCTGGACGACGCTTGGCCTGTTCAGCCTTTATTACACCGTGACGCCGGACGCCGATGGCACCGTGCTTTCCAGGATACATCTCGCCATCGCCGTTGCCGGCGTTGTCAGTCTCGTACCCGGCATCGCCCTCGTCCTGACCGGCGGCACACCGCTTCTGGCGGTGGCAGGTTCGCTCCTGACCGTCACGTCCATGCTGATCTTCCTTGTCACCGTGACGCGAAACGGCATCGGCCCCAAGCCTGCCTGACACAGCCGGGCAGGCTCTTGACCAACGGCCTGCCCCGCGCCATAACGCAAGTCATGAAAACGACGATCTGCACCTGCTGCTGAAATAATTTTTGCTGGTTTACCGCCGGCCAGATCGTTTTCGTCTCCCCGCAAGGTCCAACAGACAAACGGTCCGGCCAGGATAATATTCTGCCTTTAGGGAACTGCCGCATGTCCTTGCGCCTGAAATTTCACAATACACTCACACGCGAAAAAGCGGAATTTGCACCGATCGACGCTGACAATGTGCGCATGTATGTCTGCGGCCCGACGGTTTATGATTTTGCCCATATCGGCAATGCGCGCCCGGTCATTGTGTTCGATGTTCTCTACCGGCTGCTGCGCCACGTCTTTGGCGAAGACCATGTGACCTATGCCCGCAACATCACCGACCTCGACGACAAGATCAACGCGCGGGCGCTGCGCGACTATCCGCATCTGCCGCTGAACGACGCCATCCATGCGGTGACGAAAAAGACCGCGGACCAGTTCCATGAGGATGTGGCCACGCTCGGCTGCCTTCCGCCGACCGTCGAACCGCGCGCCACCGACTACATCGCGGAAATGATCGACCTCATCGAGAAGCTGATCGCCCGCGGCCATGCCTATACGGCTGGCGGAGAGGTGCTGTTCGATACCCGCTCGATGGCCGATTATGGCCAGCTTTCCAAGCGCCCGCTGGACGAGCAGCAGGCCGGCGCGCGCGTGGCGGTGGAAGCCCACAAGAAGACCCCCGGCGATTTCGTGCTGTGGAAACTGTCCTCGGATAATGAACCGGGCTGGGAAAGCCCCTGGGGTCGCGGCCGTCCGGGCTGGCACATCGAATGCTCGGCCATGGCCGGTCGCTACCTCGGCGAGGTCTTCGATATTCATGGCGGCGGGCTCGACCTCATCTTCCCGCATCATGAGAACGAAATCGCGCAATCGCGCTGCGCCAACGGCACGCATGTCATGGCCAATGTGTGGATGCATAACGGCTTCGTGCAGGTGGAAGGCCGCAAGATGTCGAAGTCCGAGGGCAACTTCGTGACGATCTACGAATTGCTGCACACGGAGAAATTCGGCGGCCGGAAATGGCCGGGCGAGGTTCTGCGCCTTGCCATGCTGATGACGCATTATCGCGAGCCGATCGATTTTTCGGTGAAGCGTCTGGAAGAGGCCGAACGCCTGCTCGCAAAGTGGCCGGCGGCGGAAGCCTCCGATGCCGCACCGGACGAAACCGTGCTCGAAGCGCTTGCCGACGATCTCAACACGGTTGCCGCCGTTCAGGCGCTGCATGCGCTGGCGCACGCCGCCAACACCGATCCATCCAGGCTGCCCGCCTTTGCGGCCAGTGCTGCCCTGCTGGGTGTCTTGCCGAAGAAAGCGGAAATGGACGAGGCCATCGTTTCGGCCGTCGATGCGCTGGTGCAGCTGCGCCTGGAAATGTTGAAGGCGAGGAACTTTGCGGAAGCGGATCGTTTGCGTGATGAGCTTTCCGAAAAGGGCATTCAGCTGAAGGATGGCAAGGACAAGGAGACCGGGGAGCGGACGACGACGTGGGAGTTGAAGCGGTAGGCTCCGCATTCGGGGTTCACCCCCCTCTGCCCTGCCGGGCATCTCCCCCTCAAGGGGGGAGATCAGCTAGAAGCACTACCTCAACTTCACTCGCAAACTGCGAGAGAGTCGAGAGCTCGCCACAGATCGATCTCCCCCCTTGAGGGGGAGATGCCCGGCAGGGCAGAGGGGGGGGTAAACCCCACGGCACGCCCTTGCTTTCGACCACGCCATACTCCAATCTCGCCGCACCCCTTCAAGCCGCGAGCATCCCGTGCCCCACGCCAAGGTCAATCCTCAACATCGGTCACATGCCCGGTAGATGCGAAAGGCCATGACCGGCGCAGAACTGAAGTTCTGGAACGCCGTCCGCGCTCACCGCCTTGAGGGCCTGTCTTTCAGACGCCAGCTGCCGGTCGCCGGATATATCGTTGATTTCGCTTGCCCCTTGCATAAGATCATTTTCGAACTGGACGGGTTTCAGCACGCGGACGACGCTGCGGCAGCCTATGACCGAGAGAGAACACGGACGTTTGAGGAACTCGGCTGGACAGTCCTCCGTTTCTGGAACGAGGATATCCTCGGAGACATCGACAATGTCTCTCTCCACATTATCCGAACGGTGAAGGAGGACCGACCATGACGACATATACCGGCGGATGCCAGTGCGGCGCGATCCGTTTTCGCGCCTCCGGTGAACTGAAAGACAGTTCCATATGCCATTGCCGCATGTGCCAGAAGGCTTTCGGGGCCTATTACGCGCCGCTGGTTTCGGTGCGCGGCGTGGAATTCGAATGGACGCGGGGAGAGCCGAAACGTTTCCAGTCCTCCAGCGTCGTCAAGCGCGGTTTCTGCCCTGAATGCGGAACGCCGCTGACCTATGAGGCACCGGATGGTGTGGCGGTGGCGGCCGGAGCTTTTGACGATCCCGCCGCGCTGCCGCCGACCATTCAGTGGGGCGTGGAACGCAAGATCGATTTCGTCGACACGCTTCACACGCTGCCTGCCGTCGCCACCGAGGACGACCTGACGCAGGTGGATTACCTCGCCGATCTCGTTTCCTACCAGCACCCCGACCACGACACCGAAAACTGGCCACCGGAGAACAGATGATGAGCGAAACGGGATTTTCCGGCGGATGCCAGTGCGGCGCCGTGCGTTTCCATGCGGGCAAGCTCGGCCGGGCCTCCATCTGCCATTGCCGCATGTGCCAGAAACATTTCGGCAATTTCTTCGGCGCGCTGGTCAGCGCCGATCAGGCGCATCTGACCTGGACGCGCGGCCAGCCGTCCCTCTTCCGCTCCTCGGGAAAAATCCATCGCGGTTTCTGCAACAAATGCGGCACGCCGCTGACCTATCATTATCCCGGCGGCGTGGAGATCGCCATCGGTGCCTTCGATGAGCCCGAGCGGATCGAGCCGCAGGTGCAGGTCAATTTTCATAAGCGCATGCCGTGGATCGAGCAGCTCTTCGGCAAACCGGCCGTGGAACAGGGCGTGGACGAGGCGGAGATCACCTCCTATCAGCACCCGGATCACGACACGCAGGTCTGGCCGCCGGAAGACAAGCGCGCATGAGCGGAGCCGAGGGTTTCAGCGGCGGATGCCAGTGCGGCGCGGTGCGTTATCGGATAGGGGGCGGTCTTCGTTATCCGCATCTGTGCCATTGCCGCATGTGCCAGAAGGCATCGGGCAATTATTTCATGCCGCTTGCCGCAAGTGCGCTTACGCAGTTTGAAATGACCCGCGGCGAAGCAGCGTGGTTCCAGTCCTCCGATCACGTGCGTCGCGGCTTCTGCGGCCGATGCGGCACGCCGCTTTTCTACGACATGCCGGGAGCCGATTTCATCAATATCACCCTCGGTTCGCTGGACGAGCCGCAGCGGGTAAGGCCCGAGGCGCAATCCAATCTCGCCGGCAAAATGCACTGGTTCGGCGCGCTCGATGGCTTGCCGGTCGAGCCGGAACCTGCAACGGATAGCCCTCCCCCTCGGGTGAACAATTGCCAGCACCCGGACCATGATACGGCCGAATGGCCAGCGAAGGATGATGACCCATGACCGAAGAATTGCGCGGCCTTTACCCCGAGATCGAACCCTTCGAGACCGGCATGCTCGATGTCGGCGACGGCCACACGATCTATTGGGAAAGGGTGGGCAAGCGCGGTGGAAAACCGGCGGTATTCCTGCATGGCGGTCCCGGCGGCGGGGTGAACCCCACGCATCGCCGCGTTTTCGATCCCGCCCTTTACGACGTCATCCTGTTCGATCAGCGCGGCTGCGGCCGCTCCACGCCGCATGCGGAGCTTGAAGCGAACACCACATGGCATCTCGTTGCCGATATCGAAAGGCTGCGCGAACTCTGCGGCTTCGAAAAATGGCTGGTTTTCGGCGGCTCCTGGGGCTCGACGCTGGCGCTCGCCTATGCCGAGACCCATCCCGACCGCGTCAGCGAACTTGTCCTGCGCGGCATTTATACCGTCACCAGACCGGAACTGGACTGGTACTACCAGTTCGGCGTTTCCGAAATGTATCCGGATCAGTGGGAAAAATTCATCGCGCCCATCCCGCAAGCCGAACGCGGCGAGATGATGCAGGCCTATAACCGCTATCTCACCGGCGCCAACGAGGCGAAGAAGCTCGAATGCGCCAAGGCATGGAGCCAGTGGGAAGGGGCGACCATCTCGCTCGTCAGCGATCCCGACCGGGTCGAGGATTTCGGCGAGGATAAATACGCCATCGCTTTCGCCCGCATCGAGAACCACTTCTTCGTCAATGGCAGCTGGCTGGAGGAAGGGCAATTGCTGCGCGACGCCGGCAAACTGAAAGATATCCCCGGCGTCATCGTGCATGGGCGTTATGATATGCCCTGCCCGCTGAAATATGCCTGGCAGCTGGCCAAGGCCTGGCCGAAGGCGGATTTCC
The DNA here is from genome assembly GCF_001526585.1 of Agrobacterium sp. LY4. Taxonomy (NCBI): domain Bacteria; kingdom Pseudomonadati; phylum Pseudomonadota; class Alphaproteobacteria; order Hyphomicrobiales; family Rhizobiaceae; genus Agrobacterium; species Agrobacterium sp. LY4. The sequence continues at coordinate 509,154 of NZ_ASYA01000012.1, forward strand.
ACATCATCGAGGCGGCCGGGCACGCGATGAGCGAGCCGGGCATTCTTGACCAACTGATCCGCGCCAACGACCGTTTTGCCGGGAAATAACCAGTCCTTTCATCAGCTTGCAACGGCCGGATGAGATAATGATTCACGCAGGGCTCCCTGCGTGAATCATTTCCTCCCGTCGCGGGGCAGCCCATTTCAAGGGCAGCGCGCCTTTTATTCATGCAGTTTTTCTCATGAACCCTTCACGGAAATGAATTGGCCGCCACTTTCGCGATCCGTTATAAAACGCCATCCGAACAATTGGCGGTACTCCCCATGGCACTCGACAAATCGCTCCCGGCCCAGGAGGGCGGCGACAGCGCGCGCGGTTTTGCTTTCGCGCTTTCCGCTTATCTGCTCTGGGGGTTCCTTCCCTTTTACATGAAGGCGGTTGCGCATATTTCGCCGATCGAGGTCATCGTCCATCGCGTCGTCTGGTCGGTGCCGATTGCGGCGGTCGTGCTGATTGCGCTGGGGCGCACGGCGGAAATCAGAACCGCGCTCAGAACCCCCAAGATGCTGGCAATGGCCAGCCTGACGGCCATCCTCATCAGCATCAACTGGGGCGTCTATATCTGGGCGATCGGCGCAGGCCGCGCGCTCGATGCCGCACTTGGCTACTTCATCAATCCGCTGTTCAGCATTTTCCTCGGTGCGGTTCTGCTCAAGGAAAAGCTTTATCCGGCGCAGATCGCCGCCATCGGCCTCGTGGCGCTGGCGGTGGCCATCCTCACCTGGCATGCGGGCAGCCTGCCCTGGGTGTCCATCGCCCTCACCGTGTCCTGGGGTTTTTACGCCTTTTTCCGCAAGACTTTGCCGATTGGCGCGACGCAGGGCTTTCTGCTGGAAGTCATGCTTTTATCCATCCCCGCCGTGCTGGTGATGATCTGGCTTGCCTTCAGCGGACAGGCGCATTTCATGGGCGGCAATTCCGCCGATACCTGGCTTCTGGCAACAAGCGGGCTCATCACGGCCGTGCCGCTCATCCTCTATGGCAATGGCGCGAAACTGCTGCGGCTGTCGACCATCGGCATCATGCAATATATCGCGCCGACGATGATCTTCCTCATCGCCATCTTCGTCTTCAAGGAGCCGTTCGACATGGTGCGCATGGCCGCCTTTGCGATGATCTGGGTGGCGCTGGCGATCTATACCGGCTCCAGCCTGCTGCGGCTCAAGCGGTAATCCGGGCTGCTTCCCTCATTCCTTTGCTCATCACGGGAATGGGGAGAAGTGGCGTCAATAATCCACCAGCAATTGCGGGTTGGCATCGTAACCGAAACGCGGTTTGACGCCGAGAAGACCTGCCGTCTGGGCGATGATTTCGCGGGTCATGGGGGCTGCGGTGGAGGCCGCGGTGCGCCCGCCGTTCACGCCGGTTCTCGGGGCGTCGATCATCGTCAGCACGACATATTTCGGCTTGTGCATGGGAAAACCGGCCACGAAGGCGTTGAAATTGATATCCTTGGCGTAACGGCCATTGATCACCTTGTCGGCGGTTCCGGTCTTGCCGCCCACATGAAATCCCTCCACCTGCGCGCCACGGCCGGAACCCTTGATGCCGTTCCAGTTGAACAGGTAGCGCATATCGGCGCTCGTCCTGTCGTTGATGACGGTGCGCGCAACCGATGCGGCAGCTTCTTTCGAACGCGGCAGGAAGGTCGGCGAAATCAGGTTGCCGCCATTGATCAGCGCGGCAGCGGCCACCGCCGTCTGCAACGGGGTGGTGGCGACGCCGTGGCCGAAGGAGATGGTGACGGAATTGATCTTCTTCCAGTTTCTCGGCTGGGTGGGCGTGGCAACGCCCGGCATTTCCGTGTCCATTCTGGTAAGCAGCCCGAGCTTCGTCAGGAACTGCTGATGGCCTTCGACGCCGACCTTGTCGGCCACCGCCGCCGTGCCGATATTCGATGAATATTGAAACACTTCCGGAATGGAGAGCGGCCGGTTCCGGCCCTTGAAATCCTTGATGGTGAAGCCGCCCATGCGGATCGGCCGCGACGCATCCACCACCGAACCCAGTGTGATCGCCCCGGCATCCAGCCCCATGGCGAGCGTAAAGCTCTTGAAGGTGGAGCCCATTTCGAAGGTGGCGTTGCTCATCCGGTTGAACCAGCCCTTTTCATACTCCCTGTCTATGCTGCCATCGGCAAGGGTGCGGGAAGGCTCGTTCGGATCGTAATCCGGCACGGAGGCCATGGCCAGCACTTCGCCCGTCTCCACATCGAGGATCACAGAGCCTGCCGCTTCGGCCTGATAGGCGCTTTTCGCCTTCACGACCACTTCGCGGACGATGTTCTGTACCCTCAGATCGATGGAGAGCCGCACCGGCTCCAGCGGCGCGCCGCTGGCAAGACCCACGGCACGCAGATCGGCCAGCCCCTGCTGGTCGAGATAACGCTCCATGCCGGCAAGCCCCTGATTGTCGACATTGACGTGGCCGATAATATGCGAAGCGGTTGGGCCGCCCGGATAAAACCTCCGCTTTTCCGGCCGGAAGCCGATGCCCGGTATGCCGAGATTGAGAATATCCGCCTGCTGCCGGGGCGTCAGCTGGCGTCGCAGCCATTGAAAGCCGGTATCCGAGCGCAACCGGCGGTGCGTTTCGCGCCAGTCGAGATTGGGAATGACGGTCGCGAGTTTCTCCACCACCTCATCCGGATCGACGATCCTGCGCGGATCCGCATAAAGCGAGACCATGTTGAGATCGGTCGCCAGAAGCGTGCCGTTGCGATCGACAATATCCGGCCGGGAGGCGACGGCGTTTGCGCCGGTATTGATCCATGCGGTCGCCACCGGTTCGGCAAGACCGTATTGGACGAGACGCGCGGCGACGACGCCATATATGACAGCGAAGACGGCGATCACGATGCCGAGCCTCATGCGCGCATCGGCCCTGCGGCGGGCGGCGGAACCGAGGAGCGCTTCCCTGCCCTGCGCGGAATTTCTCTGAATAATAAAATGCGCCCGGCTTTTGAGCCGCACCACAAAAGCAATCATTTCCCGATGACACCCACTCTCATGGCGGCGAAACGAATTCCGCGACAACCAACGCCTTATTGAGGCTGGCACAGGATCAGTCGCTGGGCCATGAAAAGAGAGGGCGGAGCGATGCCGCCGTTAAATCTGTATTAATATACATTTAAAATTGTAACGAGCCGCCCGGGTGGCCGTTAACAATCGTCGCGCCGATCAGGATGAACAGACCGGGATTCAAGGCGAAAACCGCTTACGCTTTTCGCCATCCCGGCCTAGAGGCGGGAGATAACCGAAGGGTCGCCTTCCGGATTCTGCTGCGCCAGCGCCCGGTCGATGATGGCGGGCACGATATCCTTCACCTCGTCGATGACGAGCGGGTTGAGAAGATGCGCGCGGTGGATGAAACCCTGGTCGCGCATGTGCTGCACCAGTTCCAGCATCGGGTTCCAGAAACCGTTGATATTGGCGAAGACCATCGGCTTGGCATGGCGGCCGAGCTGCGCCCAGGTCATGATCTCGACGATCTCCTCCAGCGTGCCGACACCGCCCGGCAATGTCACGAAGGCATCGGAGCGCTCGAACATCATATGTTTGCGCTCATGCATGTCCTTGGTGATGACAAGCTCGTTCAATTGTCCGAGAGAATGGCGCGTCGCCTCCATATCGACCAGAAATTCCGGTATGATGCCGGTCACTTCGCCGCCATTGGAAAGAACGCCGCTGGCAACTGCGCCCATGATGCCCTTGGTGCCGCCGCCGTAGACGAGGCGAATGCCGTTTTCGGCAATGGATTTCCCAAGCGCGCGGCCCGCTTCCATATGGGCCGGATCACGTCCGGGCTGGGAGCCGCAATAAACGCAGATGGATCGAATCGCTGTATTTTTGTCCGTCATGAAGGGAAGGAACTATGTGCGATGCGGCACGTCAAGAAAATTTGGGAAATCCCTTGCAAATATGGCCTTTTGGCCACTCGCCGCTTGTCTGGCGCAAGGTAAGACGCTAGCAATCTCAACTCGTGTGAAAAGCTTGAAATACCCGGAGATTCCAGGATGAAAAACAATAAGGCCGGTTTGCTGGCGCTGATCGTGCTGGGCGTTGCGTCCCTGCTCATGATCTTTTTCGTCCTGCCGCGGATTTCAAACGACGGCAAACCGATCGGCGACGCCATCAACGAGGCCGGCAACGCCGTGAAGAACAGCGTTGAAATGGGCGCAGACAAGGCGGGCGACATTCTCTCCGACGCGGCCGAGGAAACCGCCAATATCGCCGACAAGGTCGGGCGGCGGGCGGCTTCCGCCACCCAGTCGATCAAGGATCTGACGACGCTTTTCGCCGATAGCAAGGTTCCCTCCGACGCCGATTTCGCGGCGGCGCGCAAGAAGGTCGAGACCTCGCTCAAGGAACTGACGAATATTGAAATTCCAGAGTCGCTGGATGAAACGACGTCGCGCCTTATCACCACCGCCCGCACGGCCGCCGAACGCACCACGGCGTTCCTGCGCAGCCTGCCCGACAATGCGGCGGCGGCGGCGGCACAGGTGCGTCGTCTGGCAGGCGTTTTCGCCGGCACCGACGATGGCGCGCCCGAACCGGCAAAACCAGCCGCAGCACCCGCCGATGCGGCACAATCGTCTGCCGCCACGCCGACTTTCGACGTGCTGCGCGTCGAGCCGGACGGTTCGGCCGTGATTGCCGGCAAGGCACAGCCCGGCGCAAAGCTCGAAATCTTGAGCAACGGCAAGGTGGTCGCCCAGACGACCATCGACGGCACCGGCGATTTCGCCGCCGTTTTCGACAATCCGCTTCCCCCGGGCGATCACGAGCTGGTGCTGCGTTCGACCGATGCCAGCGGCAAGGCGACGCAATCCGAAGAAGTGGCCACGGTTTCCGTGCCTGACGGCAAGACGGGCGAGCTTCTGGCCATGGTTTCCAAACCAGGCAAGGCAAGCCGCGTGCTGGCCATGCCGGAGGCGGCTCCTCCGGCGCTTCAGCCGCAAGCCGCGCCGTCGCAACAGCCTGCGGCAACGTCCGAAACCAGCGCCAACACCGCTTCCGCACCGCTCGCCGGTACTGCGGTTCCGTCCGCTACGGCCCCGCTGACGTCGAGCGTTCAGGTCACCGCCGTCGAGTTCGAGGGATCGAAGATTTTCGTCGCGGGTTCCGCACCCGCCGGTTCGACGGTGCGCGCGCTGGTCGATGACAGGGAAATCGGCAAGAGCATCACGGAAGCCTCCGGCCATTTCGTCGTCGAAGGCGATGTCGATCTTAGCGTCGGCAGCCACATCATCACCGTCGAAGAACTGAATGCCGACGGCACCGCGAAGGTGCGTGTGCGCGTTCCCTTCGAGCGGCCGCAGACCGATCAGGCAACCGTCGCCATGCAGACACCGTCCGCTTCGTCGTCAGCGACCACGACTGCGGCGTCGGCCGAAAACCAGAGCACGGCAAGCGACCGCGCCGCTTTCGAAAAGCTGCGCACCGATGTCGCCAAGGCCTTCGGCATTCTTTCCAATCTTTACAAGGATCAGGCCACGCCGGCGCTCGATCAGGCCATTGCCGGCCGCTCCGCCGTCGTCATCGGCCTCAAGTCGCTTTCGGAATTCCGCACCGCAGCCGCGACCGAACCCGCCTTCACCGCTTTTGCAGGCGATATCACCGCAAAGGCGCGTCAGTTGCTGACATCCGTTGAAGCATGGCCGAACGATGTGGCGGCAATCGGCAAGGGTATCGCCTCGCTGGCAAGCCGGTTGGCTGAACTCCACATCACGGCGCCCGCTGCTCCCGCGCCACAGGCGCCCGCCGGCCCGCAGACCTTCGAGCAGGCGCCACTGGCCGAGAGCCAGAACAGCGTCATCATCCGCCGTGGCGATACGCTCTGGCAGATTTCCCGTCGCGTCTACGGTCAGGGCGTGCGTTACACCACGATCTACCTTGCCAACGAAGATCAGATCAAAAACCCCGATCTGATCGAGCCCGGCCAGATTTTCGGCGTGCCGAAAGAGGCGCTGCCGAATGCGGAAGAACTTCACCGCAAGCGGCTGAAGGGCGGCTCCTGAGCATTTGAAGCGTTGCGGTGAACCCGCAACGACCCTATCTGTGACACGCGCGGCGGCTTGACCAAAGCCGCCGCCCTGCTGTCGGCTTCCGGCAGTGACCGGAGCGAATGATGGCCACGAAGAAAAAAACCATTTCGGCGGATTCCAGCAATCCCACCCAGACGCTGATCAATCTCTGGCCCTATATGTGGCCGGAGGGGCGGTGGGACCTGAAGATGCGGGTGATCTGGGCTACCGTGTACCTGATCGTCGCCAAGCTGGTGCTGATCTCCGTTCCCTATTTCTTCAAATGGGCGACCGATGCGCTGAACGGCCGGCTGGACATGGCCGGGCTTGTTCCCGCCTTCCTGCTCGGCGCCGTCGCGCTGGTAATCGCCTATAATCTGACGCGGCTGATCCAGGTGGGGCTCAACCAGCTGCGCGATTCGCTTTTCGCCAGCGTCGGCCAGCATGCGGTGCGCCAGCTCGCCTACAGGACCTTCGTGCACATGCACCGGCTTTCTTTGCGGTTCCATCTGGAGCGCAAGACCGGCGGGCTGTCGCGGGTCATCGAGCGTGGCACCAAGGGCATCGAAACCATTGTCCGCTTCACCATTCTCAACACCGCGCCGACCTTCATCGAATTCCTGCTGACGGCGATCATCTTCTGGGCCTCCTACGGTTTTTCCTATGTGCTCGTCACGGTCATCACGGTCTGGGCCTATATCTGGTTCACCGTGCGGGCCAGCAACTGGCGTATCGGCATTCGCCGGGCCATGAACGATAGCGACACCGACGCCAATACCAAGGCGATCGACTCGCTCCTCAATTTCGAGACCGTCAAATATTTCGGCAACGAGGAGATGGAGGCGCGGCGTTTCGACGTCGCCATGGAGCGTTACGAAAAATCGGCGATTTCGATCTGGACCTCGCTCGGCTGGCTGAACTTCGGCCAGGGCGTGATCTTCGGCATCGGCTCCACCGTCATGATGGTAATGTCGGCGCTTGCCGTGCAGCGCGGCGAGCAGACCATCGGCGATTTCGTCTTCGTCAATGCGCTGCTGCTCCAGCTTTCGGTGCCGCTCAATTTCATCGGTTTCGTCTATCGCGAAATCCGCCAGGGCCTGACCGATATCGAACAGATGTTCGATCTTCTGGAAGTGGAGGCGGAAGTCACCGACAGGCCGGATGCAAAGCCGCTCGCAGCCGGACCGGGCGCGATCTCCTTCCGCGACGTGCATTTCGCCTATGACCCCGAAAGACCGATCCTGAAGGGTGTTTCCTTCGACGTGCCGGCCGGCAAGACGGTGGCCATCGTCGGCCCTTCGGGTGCGGGAAAATCGACGATCTCGCGGCTGCTTTATCGTTTCTACGATATTCAGGAAGGCTCCGTCACCGTCGACGGGCAGGATATTCGCGATGTGACGCAGAAGAGCCTGCGCTCGGTGATCGGCATGGTGCCGCAGGATACGGTGCTCTTCAACGACACACTCGCCTATAACATCCGTTATGGCCGTCCCTCGGCCACCGATGAGGAACTGAGGGCGGCGGCGGATGCGGCGCAGATCAGCGCCTTCATCGGCAAGCTGCCGGAAGGTTATGCCACCATGGTCGGCGAACGCGGTCTGAAGCTTTCCGGCGGGGAAAAACAGCGCGTGGCGATTGCCCGCACCATCCTCAAAGCTCCGCCGATCCTCATTCTCGACGAGGCCACCTCGGCGCTCGATACGCATACGGAACAGGAAATCCAGAGCGCGCTCGACATCGTCTCGAAGAACCGCACCACGCTGGTTATCGCCCACCGCCTTTCCACCGTCATCGGCGCGGATGAGATCATCGTGTTGAAGGAAGGGCAGATCGCCGAACGCGGCACGCACAGCTCGCTGATGGGGCAGAACGGTCTCTACGCTTCGATGTGGAGCCGCCAGCGCGAGGCGATCCGGGCGGAGGAAATGCTGCGCCATGTGCGCGAAACCGACGATCTGGGTGTCATCGACCGCGGGGAACCCGCCCATTGATGGGTATAGCCGGGGTAACAGGGCTGACGGGCGAACCCCACCATTGCCGGACGGCCCTTTTGGCTGTAACCAGCTAGGCAAAATTTGTCGCATTGCCGTTTGGATCGTGTCGTATCACGACCACATATAGACGCGACAGACGGAAACCGGAGCAAGGAATCTCATGAATCTGTTCGACACCATTCGCAACACCATCGTACCGATCCACAAGGAAGGTTATGTCTTTGTGGCGGCCTTCTTCGTCGCATCGCTGGTGCTCGGCTGGATCGCCGAACCGCTGTTCTGGGTCGGTCTGGTGCTGACGGCCTGGTGCGCCTATTTCTTCCGCGATCCCGAGCGCGTCACGCCGCAGGATGACGACCTCATCATCAGCCCGGCCGATGGCAAGGTTTCCGCCGTGCAGAGCGTCGTTCCGCCGCTGGAACTGGAACTCGGCAAGGAGCCGCTGGTGCGCATCTCGGTGTTCATGAACGTGTTCAACTGCCATGTGAACCGTTCGCCGGTGCGCGGCCGTATCGTCAATGTCGCCTACCGTCCCGGCCTCTTCCTCAATGCCGAAGTGGACAAGGCTTCCGAAGACAATGAGCGCAACGGCCTCGTCATCGAGACGTCGCACGGCAAGGTCGGCGTGGTGCAGATCGCCGGCATGGTTGCACGCCGCATCGTCTGCTGGGTAAAGCCGAATGAACCAGTCGATGCCGGTGAGCGTTTCGGTCTTATCCGTTTCGGTTCGCGCCTCGATATCTTCCTTCCCGCAGGTTTCGAGCCGCGTGTATCGGTCGGCCAGACGGCGATTGCCGGTGAAACCGTGCTTGCCGAATTCGGCTCCGCCAAGGGTCCGGTCGTCAGCCGTCGCGGCTGACGGAAACAGGAAGGGCATGCGCATGGAAACGCCGATCGCCGAGCCGCAACAGAACGGCAAACCCGAGGGCCGCAGCGACAGCGGCCGTGGACCGCGGCTGAGGGAAATTCCCTTTCGTCTCGTCGTTCCCAATCTCATCACCGTTCTGGCCATCTGTGCGGGCCTGAGCGGCGTGCGTCTCGCCATCGAGGGTCGCTTCGAGCTGGCCGTCGGCATGGTGCTGCTCGCCGCCTTCCTCGACGGCATAGACGGACGCATCGCCCGCATGATGAAAGCGACGTCCAAATTCGGCGAGCAGATGGATTCGCTGGCCGATATCGTCAATTTCGGCGTCGCCCCTGCGCTGGTGGTCTATGCCTACCTTCTCGATCAGGCACGCTCCATCGGCTGGATCGCCGCCCTGATTTACGTCATCGCCGCCGGCCTGCGTCTGGCGCGTTTCAACGTCATGATCGAGCGGCCGGTGAAGGCGCCCTGGCAGAATGAGTTCTTCGTGGGCGTTCCCGCCCCGATGGGCGCCATGCTGGTGCTGCTGCCGGTTTATCTCGGTTTCCTCGGCGTCGAGCCGGACAAGCCCTTCGCCTATGTCGCCGCCGCCTATACCGTGCTGATCGGTTATCTCCTCATCAGCCGCCTGCCGGTCTGGTCGGGGAAATCGGGCACCAGCCGCATTCGCCGCGATCTGGTGCTGCCGATGATCCTCGTCGTCGTGCTCTATGTAGCGATGCTGATGAGCTTCACCTGGGAAGTTCTGGTTCTGACGGTTGCCGCCTATCTCGTCTTCATTCCCATCAGCGCCCGCCTCTGGCATCGCCGCTACGGCACGCTGACCATCGAGGAAGACGTGCATGACGACGCCAATGGCGGCAACGGCCTCGATCGCGGCATTTAAAACCGCAGGTTTATTTTTTCTTGCACAAGCCGGCGCAGGATGTGACGCAAAATGTCGCAGCCTGAAAAGCCGGCTTCGTTTTTCTTCGCCTCGAATCCGTCAAGATTAGCCGCGAAAGAAGTGGCTCACACGCATCGCAACGGCGATTGGCGTGAATTGTGGAGAGAGAGAAATGACGAACGAGACGAAGGCGCAGCCGCAGGCGAAGCCCGACCTCAACAGCCACTACCGCCCGCTCGGACTGAAGGCCGTTGCGGCCGCAGCCCTGATGCTGAAGCGCAAGCCCGCCGCCAAAACCGCCTGAAAACATTCGATTTTTTGATTTTTCGAATTTTGCGGACTGCCCGGAAAACGGAACGTTCCCAACGGAAAATCGTCAATCACGCGGCGCCTTTTCCGGGCGCCGTTTTTGTTTCAAGCACTGCCGCTAAACTGCAGAGCGTCAGTCTTTCATAAAATCGGCAGCCTTCTGTAACGAAGCTGCAACGAAAGTGTAGTAAAAAGCTCGCCTTCCACAAGAAGGCTATACGAACACCGACGTATAGATTAGTGAATACAAAAGAACTTTTCTATTCCGCATTTTTTTCCACAACAATGCATAAGCCGGCTTTCGAATCCGCAGACACGCGGATGACGAATATTCGGCGTTGAGGGAAGATTGTGAAGACAGGCCAGGGGGGCTTGGGACGGCCATGCAGGATAAAATCCTTCTGATTGAAGATTCCGTTGCTCTTTCCATGCTGCTGAAGACGCGGCTTTCGGAAGAAACGGAAGCCGAGGTCGTCCATTGCGACAGCATGGCCGCGGCCGATACTCTCATGCAGGCCCATAATTTCACGCTGGCGCTGACAGGCCTCAACCTGCCCGATGCGCCGAAGGGCGAGATTCTCGCACTTCTATCCGAGCGCAAGGTGCCGGCCATCGTTTTCACCGCCACGGTGGATGAGGAGGCGCGCAAGCGCTACGCTGAAAAGAAGATCATCGATTACATCGTCAAGGACGGCCATCGCACCGTCGATGCGGTGGTCAGAACGGTCCAGCGGATTTTGAGCAACAAGCTCTTCTCCGTTCTGGTCGTGGATGATGTGCGCACAGCCCGTTCCGGTCTCGTGGAAATTCTGGAGCGGCAAAATTTCAGGGTCAGCGAGGCCCATTCGGGCAAGCAGGCGCTGGAAATTCTGTCGCAGGATCCGACGATCCAGCTTGTCATCACCGACTACCATATGCCCGACATGGACGGTTATGAGCTGACGCGCCGCATCCGCGACAGCCGCTCATCCGAAGATTTGCGGGTGATCGGCATATCGTCCTCCACAGACCGGTTGCTTTCGGCAAGCTTCCTGAAGGCTGGCGCTTCGGATTTCGTCTACCGCCCCTTCGTGCCGGAAGAATTGCAGTGCCGCATCGATAACAATATCGAGACGTTGAAGCAGCTCAAACGCCTGCGCGAACTGGCCGAACGCGACCATCTCACCGGCCTGCCGAACCGCCGCTCCTTCTTCGAGCGCACGCGGGCGCTGATGGATGTCATCAACGGCAATGACGAGAGCGGCGCAGTCGCCATTCTCGACATCGACCATTTCAAGAAGATCAACGACACGCTGGGCCACGATGCCGGCGACAGGGCGCTGAAAAAACTGGCCGAACTGCTGCATGACATGTGCGGCGAGCAACGCCACATTCCCGCCCGCCTTGGCGGCGAGGAGTTTGCCGTGTTCCTGCGCGGGCTGGATGCGCGCGCTGCCTATCAGTTCTGCGAGGAGCTGCGCGGACAGGTGGAAAAGAACGGCCGGCAGCTGAGCGGCAGCAGCCTCGCCCTGACGATCTCGCTCGGCGTCGTGGAGATCGAAAAGGGCGAACCCTTCGACAACCAGCTGAATGCCGCAGACCAGCTGCTCTATCTCGCCAAGGCGAATGGCCGCAACCGCGTTTATTCCGACATCATGATCCAGGAAGGCCTGCAGAAGATCGGGCGGAACGGCTGAGTTTTCTGAACAAGATAGTCTTGTGTGGGATCGAGCGCGTGCCGCTTGTTTCTTCTCCCCGCCGGGGGAGAAGGTCGCGGCAGCGGGATGAGGGGGCAAGCTCTCCGCATGTCTGTTCCGTAGCCCCCTCATCTGACCCTTCAGGCCATCTTCTCCCCGGCGGGGAGAAGAAATATGCGGCGACTTCCAGCTCAAACGATTATGCGCAAATGCGCAGACCATTCTTCAGAACAGCGACATCTGCCCTTCGTCCTTTGCCGGCTTGATCTTCGCCAGCGGCGCGCTTTCCGGCACCGGCTCGATGAGATCCGCGCCGACATTGGCGACCTTGTTGACCTTGTCCGATACCGGGATCATCTCGAAAAAATCATCCTGAACCGGCCGCATCAGATCGGCGACCTCGCGTGGTTCCTGGGTCTTGCAATCCAGCCAGCGGCTGAAATCCTCGGGCGCGATGACAACAGGCATGCGGTCGTGAATACGGCCAATCGCGGCATTGGCGGCGGTGGTGAGGATCGCGCCGGTATCGACCTCCGAGCCATCGGCGGAAGACCAGGTTTCCATGAGACCGGCGAAGGCGACGATGCCGCCGCTTTTCGGGCGGATGAAATAGGGCTGCGGTTTGCCGCCCTCCTCCTTCGGCGGGCGTCGCCATTCGTAAAAGCCGGTTGCCGGAACGAGAACGCGGCGATGGCGCATGGCGGCGCGGAAGGAGGCCTTGCCGATGGCGGTTTCCGACCGCGCATTGATGAGCAGCGGAAAATCCTTCGGATCCTTCACCCAGCCCGGCAGAAAACCCCAGCGGACCAGCACGGCCCGGCGATTGGGCAGGTTGCTGCCGCGCTCCTGCCGCTCCCCCTCCATCACGACCAGAATGGGCTGCGTCGGCGCGATGTTGAAACGGGCGGGAAAATCCTCAAGGCCGATCAGATCGAGATAATCGGCGATCTCTTCCGGCGTCGCCTTCAGCACGAAACGTCCGCACATGGCCTTCTCCTTGAGCATTGTTCACCGGAAATGTTCTAGGCCCTTGGCCCGAACAGGATGATGGCGGTACCGGCAAGGCAGACCGCGCCGCCGGCAATATCCCACCGGTCCGGCGCATGGCCTTCCACGCCCCAGAGCCAGAAGAGCGAAGCGGCAATGTAAATCCCGCCATAGGCGGCATAGGCCCTGCCCGCCGCCTCTGTCGGCACCAGCGTCAGAAGCCACGCGAAAGCGGCCAGCGCCACCATGCCAGGCAGCAATATCCACCCGGTCTTGCCGAGTTTCAGCCAGGCCCAGAAGGAAAAGCAGCCGGCAATTTCGGCAAGAGCCGCCAGAACATAGATAAGATAGACCTTCATTCCACCGTCTTTAACATGCACAATCGCACCAGTTCCGGACTATAAGCATCAGCACGGAAACCGGAATCGATTTTTCCGAGAGACGTACCACTATAGACAGGCCGGCAACGGCCGAAACAAGCGAAACAATTCATGACACTCCGTATCAAGCCCCGCCCCGCCTCCTCCGCCATTGTCAGGAACGGCGACCGGCTGCTTCTCGTGCGCCGCATCAACCCGCCTTCGAAGGACATGTTCGCCTTTCCGGGCGGTCGCGGCGAAGACGGCGAAACGCCGGCCGAAACGGCGCTGCGCGAATTGCACGAGGAAACCGGCATCGTGGCGCGCCGGCCGCAGCTTTTCGCGACATACGATCTTCCCTCCCGCGACGCCGAAGGGGTGCTGACGAGCCACTATTTCCTGTCGGTCTTCACCGTGGAAACCGATGCCGATCCGCTCGTGACTGTCGGTGACGATGCGGCGGATGCGGGCTGGTACACATTGGCGGAAATCCGCCTTCTGCCGGCGCCCGAAAGCGTCGTCGAATGCGCCGAACGCCTGCTTGCATGATTGCCAGCCAGCCAGAATCGCTATTATCTAGGGCCGATCCGCCCGCCGGATGGTCGCGAGCCAACAGTTCACGAGCCAATAGTTCACGAGTATGTGTGGGGCAGAATAGAATTTTGATACGGCCAACCATCTTCCTGTCTCTTTTTCTGACAATGCTTGCCACTGCCGGGCATGAGGGCATCGCTTATGCGCAGCCTTCAAAACCCGGTTCCGAGGTGCGTCCGGCGGAAGCCGCGCCGCCCAAACCGGCCCCTTATGACGACAAGCTCGCACGGCTGTCGGAGATACTGGGCGCGGTGCAATATCTCAGAACCCTGTGCCCTTCTTCCGGACCGGAGGACTGGCGCAGATCGATGAGCGACCTTCTGGCTGCGGACACGGCCAACGAACCTGAACGACGTCAGCGCATGACGGCTGCATTCAACCGTGGATACCGCTCCTTTGCGGCCATCCACACCAGTTGCACACGCGCCGCCATCATGGCAGAAGAGAACTACCGTAACGAAGGGGCAACACTCGCGCAGGAAATCGCGTCCCGGTTCGGAAATTAGAGGATTATTAACCTCTTTTCGCCGCAGGCCGTGCCGTTTTGATAAAAGGCTGCTAGTGTTGTTAACAGGGTGGTAAGGACTTGCCCGCCCTGTCGAGGATGAAAAATGCAGACAAGCCGTAACGAAATCGACGATATGATCGTGCATGAAAAGATGCAGGTCGCTCTGGAACACCAGAACGAGGCATGGGCTGACGGCATGGCCGACGGCATCGAGCCGGAGATCATCGCCGATGCCGCCATCGCTCTGGCCATGCGCGAAACCATCCGTATCCATGGCGAGGCCGGCGCTGAAGCAATGCTGGAATCGCTGCGCCAGCGCATGCTTCAGGGCGAATTTTCGCCGCAGCGGGTAATACAGTAAAGCCGGGGTCTATCATGTCTTGCCTGAGCAAGGGGCTTTTGCGCTCTTCCGCCCTGCTGTCCATCCTGCTTGCCCTGACCGCCGGGCCGATTGGCATGCCAGGCCGCGCCTTTGCCCTTTCCGAGCTGAAGCCGGCACAGAACACCGAAAGCGAGCCGAAGGCTGAGAATGGCGGTGAGCCGCAGCAGGCCCAGCCTGCGGAGCCGGACGAAATCGAAGGCGATTCGGAAGGCATTCCCCTGCCCGACCCGCTGGTGGACCGTTCCGCCAATCAGTCGAACCAGCAATCCTCCAAGCCCGACAACACGCCTGAAATGTCCGTTGTGATCGAGCACGACATTTCCAAGGCGCCGGAACCCGTGCGCAAGCTGCGCCAGCAGATATCGATGCCGCCGCCTCCGGCGATATCGAAAAGCTGCGGCCCTTCATCGCCGCCGGCCAGAAAGAATTCCGCATCGACGGCAATGACGGCGAAGACCCGATTGCGGCGCTGAAAAGCTATTCAGGCGATCCTGACGGGCTGGAAGTGCTGGCGATCATCATCGACCTGCTGTCGACCGGATATGCCCATATCGATGCCGGCACGCCTGACGAAGCCTATGTTTTCCCCTATTTCGCCGGAAAGCCGCTGAATACGTTGACTGCGCCGGAAAAGGTGGAGCTTCTGCGCATCATCACGGCGGGCGATCTGGCGGACATGCAGGAATATGGCAATTACAGCTTCTACCGAGTCGGCATTTCGCCCGATGGCAAGTGGAAGTTCTTCACCGCCGGCGATTGATCGCATCGCGGTGCTTGCCGTTCTCTGGCAAAAATCCTAACTGTGCGGAATGAGCATTCCGGCAAAGCGCATCTGCTTTTTGCCGGAGATCACAGAGTCTCGACGAACCGAACGGTGACGCCATGCCTTCCGCCCTTCTTGCCGACCGCCGCCTGATCCGGGTTTCCGGCACCGGCGCCGAGGAATTTCTGAACAACCTCATCACCGCAGATGTTGAAAACCTGCCGGAAGGCGAAGCACGGGCCGCAGCCCTTCTGACGCCGCAGGGCAAGATCCTGTTCGATTTCATGATCTGGCGCGATGGTGGCGATTATCTGATCGAGACGGGCGTCGCCGAACAGGACGCGCTGCTGCGCCGCCTGACCATGTACAAGCTGCGTGCACCGGTCGATCTCAAAGCCGAGACGGTCGAAGGCGTGAGCGTTTTCTGGAACGAGACTGCGCCGACGGCAGGCATTCGGGATGGTCGTATCGGCAAGGCTGGCATCGATCTTTACCGTATACCGGGCGCGTCCGCATCCGGCGACATCGCGGCCTATGATGCGCTCCGTGTCGAGCATGGCATTGCCGAATCCGGCCGGGACTATGCGCTGCAGGATGCTTTTCCCCATGATGTGCTGATGGATGTGAATGACGGCGTTTCCTTTAAAAAGGGCTGCTTTGTCGGTCAGGAAGTCGTCTCGCGCATGAAACATCGCGGCACGGCAAGACGCCGCGTCGTCACCGTTTCGGCCGAAGGCGCGCTTCCCGCCAGTGGGACGGAGATTACCGCCGATGGAAAACCGGTCGGCGCGCTCGGAACCGTTTGCGGCAACAGGTCGCTTGCCATCGTTCGGATCGACCGCATTGCCGATGCGCTCGCTTCCGGCACGCCGCTTCTGGCGGAGACTGTCCCCGTGACCGTGGCCCTACCGGCCTGGAGCGGCCTTTCCTTCCCCGCGGCCGATCCGGCGGCGCGGGCGGAGGACTGAGAGTGGCTCCTGCAAAAAGCCCGCGCGCCTGGCAGCGCATGCTGTCCGGCCGGCGGCTCGATCTGCTCGACCCGTCGCCGCTCGATGTGGAAATCGCCGATATAGCCCATGGCCTTGCCCGTGTGGCCCGCTGGAACGGCCAGACACGCGGCGACCACGCCTTTTCCGTCGCCCAGCATTGCCTCATCGTCGAGACCATCTTCTGCCGCATGTGCACAGGCGCGACGCCTGACGACATGCAGATGGCGCTTCTGCACGATGCGCCGGAATATGTCATCGGCGACATGATCTCGCCGTTCAAATCCGTGGTCGGCGGTGGTTACAAGACCGTGGAAAAACGGCTTGAAGCGGCCGTGCATCTGCGTTTCGGCCTGCCGCCGCATGCATCGCGCGAATTGAAGGACCGCATCAAGAAGGCCGATACGGTCGCCGCCTTTTTCGAGGCGACGGAGCTTGCCGGTTTTTCAACCGCGGAGGCGCAGAAGTTCTTCGGCCTGCCGCGCGGCATTACCCGCGACATGTTCGACATGACGCCCCTGCCCTCAACCGAAGCGCAAAAGCTGTTCATCGAACGTTTCGAGGCCATCGAGGCGATGCGTGCGGTCAAGACGGGGAGTGCGACATGACGGCCATTGTCGTATCGCCGCTGTCGCGGATCGCGGAGATGGCCGTCAAACACAAGGCCCGCGAAATGGTGACGCTGATCGCCAAAGAGCAGTCCTTTCACCGTCCCGCCGTCATTGCCGCAGGCCGGCATCTGACGCTCGCCATGAACGACATCGCATTCAAGGGCACCGCCGATCTCATCGCGCCTGACGATGCACATGTGCTGAAGCTGATCGATTTCGCCCGGCAATGGGACCAGTCAGCACCACTGCTCATCCATTGCTGGATGGGCGTTTCCCGCTCACCCGCAGCCGCCGTCATCGCCGCGCTCAGCCTTTATCCGGACCAGGATGAGATGGAACTTGCGCTGCGCCTGCGCGCCGTCTCACCCTATGCCACGCCCAATGCCCGTATCATCGCCATCGGCGACCGTCTGCTCGGGCGCGATGGACGGCTGGTGGCGGCGATCAAAAAAATCGGCAGGGGCGCGGATACGGATGGTAACGTGCCCTTCGTGCTGCCGCTTGGCAACTGAGGTGGTTTTGGCGGAACCCTCACGGCGTCCAGTCGTTACCAACCCTGAAGAGCAATGAAAATCACGGGATAATTCATGGAACAACAGGCAACGGATATCATCGTCGCATCGCAGGCGGCGTTGCAGCAGGCAAGCGCGCTTGCGGTGCAATATTCCTTCTCGGTCGTCGGTGCGCTTCTGCTGCTGATCATCGGCTGGCTGGCCGCCACTTTCCTGCAACGCTGGGCTTTTCAGGGCCTGTCGCGCATTCGCGGCTTCGATGCGACACTCGCCGGTTTCTTCGCCGGCGCCATCCGCTATGTGGTTCTCATTCTGGTGCTGGTCATGGTGCTTGGCCAGTTCGGGGTGCAGACCGCCTCCATCCTCGCCGCCCTTGGCGCCGCCGGTCTGGCCATCGGCCTTGCGTTGCAGGGCACGCTGCAGAATATTGCCGCCGGCATCATGCTTCTGGTGCTGCGCCCCTTCCGCGTCGGCGAATATATCGAGACCAGCACGGTCAGCGGCACGGTGATCGAGATCGGGCTGTTTGCGACCGAGCTGAAGACCAGCGATGGACTTTACCGTCTCGCGCCCAACTCCACGCTCTGGAACGTGCCCATCACCAATTACAGCCGCTTTCCCTCGCGCCGTCACGAACTCAGCCTGACGGTCAAGAATGATGAGGATCTGGCGGCCGCACAGGATATGCTGATGAAAGTCGTGCGCTCGGAGAGCCGGGTTTTGCTGGACCCCGCCCCCGTCACCTTCGTCGATTCGGTCAGCGCCGACAGCGCCACCGTCAAATTGCGCTACTGGGTGCGCAGCGACACTTATTTCGCGACGACCCGCGATGTGACGAAAGCCATGAAACTCGCCTTCGACGAGCGCAAGGCGCAAGTGAGCGCCCAGCCGGCCTGAGACCTCACGTCTCCCCTCTTTTCAAGCGCGGTGGCTGCAACAGCCATCGCGCTTTTTCGTTGCGCCACGTTGGAGCGCGCACTTGCATCCCGCGAATGCGGCCTCTATAGGTCGATACGTAATGTTATTACGTAACTATCTTTGTGGATATGAGAGGCCGAAACAATGCAGAAGATACTTACCCGCGTCACGGGCGCAGTCGCACTTGGTTCCATGCTGCTGGCGGCAACCGCGGCAATGGCTGCCGGTGGCGACAAATCCGCAGCCCACAGCCACGACCATGGGCACGATCACGGCCATCAGATGACCGAGGCTGAAAAGCAGATCTACAAGGGTTATTTCGAGGATGCGCAGGTGAAGACGCGCACGCTTTCCGACTGGGAAGGCGACTGGCAGTCGGTCTATCCCTACCTGCTGAACGGCTCGCTCGATTCCGTCATGGCCGAAAAGGCGGCGCATGGCGACAAGACGGCGGCGGAATACCGCGCCTATTACGAAATCGGTTACAAGACCGATGTGAACCGCATCGTCATCAAGAGCGACAGCGTGGCGTTTTATAAGGACGGCAAACCCGCTGAAGGCACCTATGTCAGCGATGGCCATGAAATCCTGACCTACAAGAAGGGCAATCGCGGTGTCCGTTACATCTTCAAGAAAACCGGCGGCGATGAGGCCGCACCGCAATTCATCCAGTTCAGCGACCACTCCATCGCCCCGGTCAAGGCGGGCCATTACCATCTCTACTGGGGCAACGACCGCAAGGCATTGCTGGACGAAGTGACCAATTGGCCGACCTATTACCCGTTCCTGATGGACGGCGGCGATATCGTGGAAGAAATGGCGGCGCATTAACTTCGCACGACATTCCGGCACGGGCATATTCTTCATGCCCGTGCTGCATTCCTTATTGCCCCATGGTGGAGCGATGCGCCCAGCCGGTCATGCGCTTTTCAAGCCAGGCCATGATCGCATACATGACGATGCCTTCCACCGCGAGCATCAGCAGGCCGGCAAAGACGAGCGGCACGTTGAACTGGCTCTGCGCCGAACTCATCATGTTGCCGAGGCCGTAATTGGAGGCGACGGTTTCCGACACGACCGAGCCGACAAAGGCGAGCGTGATGGCGATTTTGAGCGAGCCGAAGAAATAGGGCATGGAGCGCGGAATGCCGACCTTCAGCATGATGTCCATTTTTTTCGCACCGAGCGCCCGCAGCACATCTTCCGTTTCCGGCTCTATGGTGGCAAGCCCGGTCGCGACGTTGACGACGATGGGGAAGAAAGAGATCAGGAAGGCGGTCAACACGGCAGGCACCGTGCCGATGCCGAACCAGATGACGAGGATCGGCACCAGCGCCACTTTCGGGATGGCGTTGAAGCCGATCATCAGCGGATAAAGCCCGGCATAGATGGTTTTGGACCAGCCGATGAAAAGGCCGATGCCGAGACCGGCGGCCACCGCAATGGCGAAACCCAGCGTCGTGGTATAAAGCGTCTGCAGCGAATTCTTCCAGATCGGCGACCAATATTGCGCAATGGCCTGTCCGACCCTTACTGGTGACGGCAGAATGGTGGGCGGCATTTTCAGCGCGTAGACCAACAGTTCCCACAACACGAAAAGCGCCAGCGTATAAAGCCAGGGGGCGGCTTTCACCCAGTTGACGCGGGCAATCAGCGGCTTGCGCGGCTCGGCCGCAACGGTGCCTTCCATGATCGCGCTCATGCCGCCACCCTCGCCTGCGCGATCTCGCCATGCAGCTCCTGCACCATGTCGTTGAAACCCTTGTCATACATGATATCGAGCTGGCGCGGGCGGGCAAACGGCACGCGATGTTCCGCCAGCACCCGGCCTGGCCTTGCGCTCATCACGAAAATCTTGTCGGCCAGAAATGTCGCCTCGCGCAGATCATGGGTCACGAGGATGATGGTGACGCGCTGCGCGGCGTGCAGGTCGCGGATGACGCACCATAATTCCTCGCGGGTGAAGGCATCGAGCGCGCCGAAAGGCTCGTCCAGCATCAGCAGTTCCGGTTCGTGGATCAAGGCCCGGCAAAGATTGGCGCGCTGCTGCATGCCACCGGAAAGCTGCCACGGATACTTCGAACCAAAACCCTTCAGGCCAACGATTTCCAGGAGACGCTCGGCTTTCGCGACATATTCAGCCTTGTGGGCGCGCAGGCGCCGGCGATGTTTCTCAACGATCTCCAGCGGCAGCAGGATGTTTTCCAGTGTGGTGCGCCAGGGCAGCATCGTCGGGTTCTGAAACGCCATGCCGACAATGGAAACCGGCTCCGTGACCTGCCGCCCGGCAACGATGACATTGCCCTTCTGCGGAATGTGCAGTCCCGTCACCAGCTTCATCAGGGTCGACTTGCCGCAGCCGGAGGGTCCGACCACGGCCGCGAATTCGCCCTTGTCGACCGTCAGGTTCAAACCGGATACGGCCAGCGTGCCGGCGGAGCCGCCATAGCGCATGTCCACACTGTCTATTTCCACGAGATGTGACATTGCTGTTCCCGTTTTAAGTTGCTGATCGGGCGGTTGAACCCTTCAGCGTTTCGGCTTGTTTCTTCTCCCCGCCGGGGAGAAGGTGGCCCGAAGGGTCGGATGAGGGGGCAGCGCCAGCGATAGACCGAGAGCTTGCCCCTCATCCCGCTGCCGCGGACTTCTCCCCGCCGGGGGGAGAAGAAGCATGCCGCACCCGCTCACTCCGTCCATTACGGAAGCATGCGCTCTTCCTTGGCCGGCAGGTAGGTCGCGTCAAAGACCTGCTCCGCCTTGACGTTGCCCTTCAGGCCGAGGGAAACTTTCAGCGTCTCGATGGAGGCGGAAAGCCGGGCCGGATCGACGCCGCCCATGCCGTTTTCCACCACATAGGGCGTCTTGATATTCATGCTGTTGGCCATATTGAGGCGTTCAAGCTCGATGGCGCTGTCGAGCGTCTCGTTACGCTTGAGCACGGCCGCCACGCCCTCTTCGGGGTTCTTGACGGAATCGGCGAAGCCCTTGGCCAGCGCTTTCAGGAAGCCCTTCACGGCATCCGGGTTTTTCTCTGCGAAATCAGTGTTTACCAGCACCGCATTGCCATAGAGATTCAAGCCGTGCTCGGCCATCAGGATGGTCGAGATATCGTCATCGGCGATGCCCTGCTTCTTGAGGTTGAGGATCACCGAAAAGGCAAAGCCGAAAACGGCGTCGACATCGCCCTTGGCCAGCATCGGTTCACGCACCGGAAAACCGATCGATTCGATCTTGATCTTGCTGTCATCGAGACCTGCGACCTGCTTGAAAGCGGGCCATTGCGCAAAGGCGCCATCCGGCGGCGGCGCGCCGAGCTTCTTGCCTTCCAGCGACTTCGGATCGCCGGTGACACCGAGCGACTTGCGGCCCACCACGGCAAAAGTCGGGCGCTCATAGACCATATAAACGGCCTTGATCTTCTGGCTCGGATCTTCGTCGAGGAACTTCATCACCGAATTGATGTCGCCGAAACCCATCTGGTAGGCGCCGGTCGCCACGCGCGGAATGGCTTCCACCGAGCCGTTGCCGCTGTCGATGGTGACATCGAGGCCTTCAGCCTTGAAGTAACCCTTGTCGAGCGCCAGCAGGAAACCGGCGGCGGGGCCTTCGAACTTCCAGTCGAGCGTGAATTTCACCGGCGTTTCGGCCCGTGCCTCGACGACCGGCAGCGAAAAACCAGCGGTTACACCGATGGCGGCAATGGCCAGAGCCCTGGTCAACAACCTGCGCGTTAAAATCATCTATTCCCCCTGATGGTTTTGTTGGATTGGTTGCATAAGACCCAATTCCAGCCCTCAAGGCAAGATAAAATTGCATACAAAATAGCCGTTATTTTGTATGCTTATTTTATATGCACAAACACGCACAAGGCAGGCAAAAAGCCGGCATTTTGCCCATCGCGCATGCAACGAAGCGAAAGCGGGATCGTTCACGCAGAGAACACAGCGTTCTCATTTGCCGGGGTTGCGGATCAGGGGCAGCGTGCGACAAATAGGGCCACGAACAGCAGGCGAAACAGCGGGACGGCAAGATGAATTCTGCACTGGGCATACACCACATCACCATGATTACCCGGAAGGTGCAGGCGAATGTGGATTTTTACGCCGGCTTTCTGGGCCTGAGGCTTGCCAAACGCACGGCCGGCTTCGAAGACGCCATGCAGCTTCACCTGCTTTATGGCGACGATATCGCCTCGCCCGGCTCCCTTCTGACATTTCTCGTCTGGGAAGATGGCGGCCAGGGCCGTGTCGGTTACGGCCAGACGCTGGAGATTTCCGTGGCCATCGATCCCGCCGCCATCGGCTTCTGGCTGACGCGGGCGCTGAAATTCGGCATCCGGGCGGAAGGCCCCTCCGATGAGTTCGGCGCTCCGGTCATCCGGCTGAAGGATCCTGACGGCCTGATCGTCAAGCTGGTCGGCACCCACGCCTTTGCCGATGCCACGCCGCATGTGACGGACGATATTTCCGCGGAGGACGCCATTCGCCGCATCTATGGCGCGACGGTGCTAAGCGAAGTGCCGGAAGAAACCGTGGCGTTTCTGGAGAAACATTTCGGTTACCGGCAGGAAAGCCAGGCAGGCGCAATCCGCCGGCTCGTTTCCGACAGCGGCGACATTATCGATGTGCGCGACGCCACCGGCTTCTGGTCGAGCGCGCCGGGCACCGGCACCGTCGATCATATCGCCTTCCGTGCAAAGGACATGGATGAGCTGAACGCGGTTCATACCGGGCTGAAATCGCTGAATTCCAGCACCACCAATGCCCATGACCGCAAATATTTCCACTCGCTCTATGTCCGCGAACCGGGCGGCGTGCTGATCGAAATGGCAACCGACGGGCCGGGCATGACCGTGGACGAACCGTTGGAATCGCTCGGGGAAAAACTGTTCATCCCACCGCTCTTTATGAAGGATGAGGCGGATGTGCGTGTCGCCCTGCCGCAATTTGCAATGCCGGGCGAAGAGCGCATCGTCTATCGCGACCTGCCCTTCGTGCACCGTTTCTATACGCCCGAGGAGCCTGACGGCAGCACCATCATCCTGCTGCACGGTTCCGGCGGCAGCGAAACGAGCCTGATGCCGCTGGCGCACCGGGCAGCGCCGCGCGCCACGCTTCTCGGCGTACGCGGCCGCAGCACGGAAGAAGACATCGCCCGCTGGTTCCGCCGCAATCCCGATTTCAGCTTCGACCAGAAGGATATCGCCTCGGAAACGGAAGCATTCGCCGCCTTCGTCGAGGGGGCGATACGGTCCTATGGTCTCGACCGTTCGAAACTGCGGTTTATCGGCCATTCCAATGGCGCAAATTTTTACACGGCCTTTGCCGCGCTTTATCCGGAACTTGCCGGAGACGCCCTGCTCTATCGCCCGATGCCGGTTCTGGAAACATGGCCGCAGACCGATCTTTCCGGCCGCAATGTCCTGCTTGTGGCGGGAGAGCGCGACAAATATCTCGACAGGGCACAAGAGTTGCAGGGCCGGCTGGCGGCGAGCGGTGCAAGAGCCGAGATGGAAACGGTCGAAGACGGGCATGAGCTCGGGCTTGCCGATATCGAAGCGGCGCGGCGCTGGCTGGCGGATGTTTCCTGATTTTCGAGCGATACGCATGAGCCGAGCCGGTGCCGCCAATTTCTTCTCCCCGTCGGGGAAAAGGTGGCCCGAAGGGTCGGACGAGGGAGCGACGTCAGCAATAAACTGAGAGCTTGCCCCCTCATCCCGCTGCCGCGGACTTCTCCCCGGCGAGGAGAAGAAACAAGCGGCTTACTCCCTCGCCAGCCGCATCCGTCATCAACCGGGCCTTGCATAAATTCACCAAAAGGGCTTTAAAAACAGCTTCGTAATTGGAGAGTCCGTTTGGAAATCCCGCTGTTTATCCTCGCCCTCGTCGCGGCCTTCATCTACACGCTTGTCGCGAGCATCCGCAATTCAAGTCGAATCAAGTCGCTGGAACGGGAAGTTCTCAGTCTCAAGCGGCTGATGGCTGCGGGCGTGACGTCGCCTGTGGCGGCGCAGGCGAAGAGCGCGGAATCCACGGCAAAACCGGATTTCGAGACGGAAGGGGAAAGCAGGACGCCTGCGGAAGACGCAGCCTTCCAGGCTGAATACGCCTCCGAACCCCAGCAAGCCGCCGCCATGGCGCAGGCGGAAGACGCCGTCCGCGAGGAAGCACCTTCCGCTCCTGCGAGCGATACGGCATCCGCACCGGCAACGAAGGAAAGCTTCGAAAGCCTGCTCGGCGCGCGTTGGGCCGTCTGGGCCGGCGGGCTGGCGCTGGCGCTTGGCGGTATTTTCCTCGTCAAATATTCGATCGAATCGGGGCTGCTCAGCCCGGCGGTCAGGCTGTCGCTCGCCGCCATTTTCGGCCTCGTCCTCGGGCTTGCCGGCGAGGCTGTCCGCCGCAAGGCGGTGCCGGGCATCGCCGCCACCTATTCCAACGCCATGATACCGGGCGTGCTGACGGCGGCCGGCGCCTTGACGCTGTTCGGCGTCGTTTACGCCGCCTATGGCATTTATGGCTATATCGGCCCCGGCATGGCTTTTGGCCTGCTTGGGCTGGTCGCCTTCGCCACCATCGGGCTTTCGCTGCTGCACGGGCAGGCGCTGGCCGGTCTAGGCCTTCTCGGTTCGATGCTGACGCCGGCGCTGATTTCCACCGAAACGCCGAATATCTGGGCGCTCTTCGTGTTCCTCACCATCTCCTGGCTGGCAACGGCGGCCGCGGCGCGCAGGCAGGGCTGGACCGTGGTTCCCTCTCTCGCCAATGCCGGCCTCGGCCTCTGGGCGCTCGGCTATATCGGCTTTTCCGAAACGATCCGCGCCGAACCGCCAACGCTTGCCCTGCTCGTCATGCTGGCGGGAACCATATTCCTCTGGCCGGGCAAGACATTCGACACGCCGTCTGCCGAGGCCGGCGAAACCGCCGCTCCCGAGCGGCGCGCCATCCGCGCCATGCGGCTTCTGCTGCGCCCGTCGCTCGCCCTCAATCTCACCGTGTCGATGGCCGTGATCCTGCCGGCCATCGGTTTCCTCTTTGCCGATGGCGGTATCGACACCCATCCGGCGCTCATCGTTTCAGCGCTCGTCGCCGCCCTTGCGGCCCTTGGCGCCGCCCGCCACTATGCGGTCTGGCCCGCCATTATCGCAGCGCTCGGTGCGCAGGCTGCCGTGTCGCTGATGTCGCGGCAGGGCATCGATTTTATCGGCCTCATCAACGATACGTCCGTGTCCCTTCCGCCCGTATCGGTCGGCTACACGGCGGAAATCGCCATGGCGCTCGGCCTCGGAGCCGTCTTCGTGCTCTGCGCCTTCTCCTTCCTGAAACGCAAGGGCGCTGACGATGCGGATTTCGGCCAGCTCTGGGCCGGTATCGCAGCACTTTTCCCCGTCTGGCTCGCCACCGCAAGCTTTGTCGAATACGGCAATCTCGGCCGCGACTGGCTGCACGCCGCCTATGGCCTTGGCCTCGGGCTGGTGTTGCTTGCAGGCGCCGAGTGGCTGCACCGGCAGAACGACGAGGCCTATCGCAAGCCGCTGAACATCCTCGTGCTCGGCTCCTTCGCCGCCTTCGCGCTTTGCCTGCACACGCTGACGGAGGGGCTCGCGACGACCATGCTGCTCTCCGTCATCGGTTTCGTTTACGTGCTCGCGACACGTTACCGCAACTGGGATGTGCTGCCATGGGTGATGGCGGTGGCAAGCGTTGCCGTTCTCGGTCGCATCGCCTGGGAACCCACCATTGTCGGGCCGCAAAATCTTGGGCTCACGCCGGTCTTCAACGCGCTTCTGCCGGGTTACGGCATTCCCGCCCTGCTGGCCGTCGCCTCGGCATGGCTGCTGCGCGACTGGCCGGGGGTCAGGGCGAAGAACTTCCTGCAGGCGATCGCCAGCGTCATGGGCCTTCTCGCCGTCGCCATCCTCATCCGCCACGCGATGAATGGCGGCACGCTGGATGACAGCGTGCCGACGCTTGGCGAACAGTCGATCTACACGCTGCTGACCATCGGCTTCTCGGGCGTCTTGATGACGCTGGACCTGAAGAGCCCCAGCCCTGTCTTCCGTTACGGCTCGATGATTGCCGGCGTGATTGCCGTCATCAACGTGCTGACCATGCATTTCTTCACGCTCAACCCCTATTTCACCGGCGAAAATACCGGCGGCATCCCGTTCCTCAACCTGCTGCTGATCGGCTACCTGTTGCCGGCGCTCGCCTATGGCGGTCTTGCCTATTATGCGCGCGGAAAACGTCCGCCGCCCTATGTCAGCATGCTGGCGGTGGCCGGTGCCGCACTCGGCTTTGCCTGGGCCACGCTTTCGGTGCGCCGCTTCTGGCAGGGCGAGAACATCGCCGACTGGAAGGGCTTCCTGCAGGGAGAGACCTATAGCTATTCGGTGGTCTGGCTGCTGATCGGCGTCTTGCTGCTCGTGCTCGGCTCGCGCTTCAATGCCCGCAGCCTGCGTCTTGCATCGGCCGCCTTCGTGCTGATCTCTGTCGCCAAGGCCTTCCTGATCGACATGAGCAATCTCGAAGGCGTGCTCAGGGCGCTGTCCTTCATCGGTCTCGGCGCGGTGCTGATCGGCATCGGCCTGTTCTACCAGAAAATCCTCACCCGGAAGCCGCAGGCATGATCGCGGCCGAGGCTTTCGCGCCCTTTGCGGCGCTTGCGCAGGATTTGATACCGCACGCCGCCGATACGGGCGACGGCTCGCATGATCTTGCCCATATTCACCGCGTCTTCCGCAATGCCATGCGCATCCATGCGGGCGAAGGCGGCGATGGCACCGTGCTGGCCGCCAGCGTGCTGTTGCATGATTGCGTGGCGGTGGAGAAGAATTCGCCGCTCCGCGCGCAGGCCTCACGGCTTGCGGCGGAAAAAGCCTCGGGCATTCTCGGGTCTCTCGGCTGGCAACGGCAGGATATCGACGCCGCCGCCCATGCCATCACCACCCACAGCTTTTCCGCCAATATCGAGCCGCAGACGCTGGAGGCGAAAATCCTTCAGGATGCCGACCGGCTGGACGCCATCGGCATGGTGGGGGCGGCGCGCTGCTTTTATATTGCCGGACGCATGGGCTCGGCGCTTTACGACCCGGCCGACCCGCTGGCGAAGGAGCGGCCGCTTGACGACCGCGCCTTTGCCATCGACCATTTCGAAACCAAGCTGTTCAAGCTGGCCGACGGCTTTCGCACCGAGACGGGCCGGCAGATGGCCAAGGCCCGCCATGAGCGGCTGAAACAGGTGCTGGACCTGTTTCTCGACGAGATTTGAGGAGACCCGAGATGCGTGTGACCGAACTCAACATCTATCCGCTGAAAAGCGCGCGCGGCATTCCCCTCTCCGAAAGCACTGTTTCGGCCGAAGGCCTGCCGGGCGACCGTCGCGCCATGCTCATCGATCCCACCGGTCATTTCATCACCCAGCGCGAATTGCCGGCCATCGCCACGGTTCTGGCCCGGCATGAGGATGGCGGCATGGTGCTTTCGCGAGAAGCGAATGGCGAGGTTCTCGCAAGACCTTCCGGGGAGCGCATGGATGTGGCGGTGTGGAAATCGATCGTCAGCGCCAATATCGCCGATGACGAGACCAACGATACGCTCTCGGCATGGCTGGGGCGCGAGGTGAAGCTGGTATTCTTCGACGACGCCTCGAAACGCATTGCAAGCCTCGAATGGACCGGCAACGAAACGCCCGTCACCTTTGCGGACGGTTACCAGATCCTCGTCACCACCACCGCTTCGCTTGCCGCGCTGAACGACAATATGCGCGCCAATGGTGAGGACGCGGTCGGCATGGAACGCTTCCGGCCCAATATCGTGCTTGATACGGACGAGCCATGGGCCGAGGACCGCTGGGCGGCCATCGAGATCGGCGGCATTCGTTTCGATCTGGTCAAACCCTGCGCCCGCTGCATCATGACCACGCAGGACCAGACGACCGGCTCCCGCGATGTGCCCTCCCCCATGAAAGCCATGGGCCGTATCCGCATGTCCGGAGACCGGCGCGTGCCCGGCCCGCTGTTCGGCTGGAACGTGACGCCGCGCGGCGAAGGCAGGCTGTCGGTTGGCGATATGGCGAAGGTGATCGAGGAAAGGCCGGAAGGCTGGGCGATCAAGCGGCGTTAGTTGGAGACTGTAGTTTTAAGTTGATTTTCGAATAACAAAAATCAATCATGGGTTTATTTTCAGGAGATGTTCCATGGTCGATTTTTTCAATGTCATTTCAAATAATCATATATCCGTCGTAGCAACGATAGGTATATTGATGTGCGTGTCGGGTTTGCTTCTGTGCTTCTTTTCCGGCGGCAAAACACATGGGCTCCTGCTTGCTCTTGTCGGCGCCGTTTTTACCGCTCTGCCCTTCATCACCAGCATGAAGGTCAATAGGGACGGATTGGAGATTTTGACCAATAGCCAGAAGGCCAATATTGAACTGGCGACGACCGTAGCCAAGCAAACGCAAGCCATCGAGGAAGTGAAACAGGGGCTGGCGGCACTCAACACCGTGGTGCAAACATTTGCCAGCACGCCTGCCGCCGGGTCGGATAATTCCTTTACGCCAAAGATAAATTGGCTTCAAATCCAGAAGAATCTGAGCTCGTCGATAGACAAATCAGACTCGCTCCTGGGCGATATTCAGCAGCGGCAGCAGAGCGTTGAGGATATTCTCGGCAAAAACGAGGCTCTGATAGGCAAGATGCGCTGACAGCGTCTTATCAATCCCATGAATAGTGGCCGTCAAGAAAAGTCGCTAGTGGGACCGGCTGACAAAAGATAATATTCATCCCATCGTAGCGGAATCCGCGGCAAGCCATGCCACTCTTTTTTGGGGGTGAGGCACCGCGATGGGGGAATATTCATGTCGCAAGCCACACGCCAGACCATGCCCTGGCTGATTATCGCCGCCGGGTCGCTGATCGCGGTCATGACCTTCGGCCCCCGGTCGGCCATGGGCTTTTTCCAGCTGCCGATGCTCGCCGATACCGGCTGGGACCGCTCCACTTTCGGCCTCGCCATGGCCCTGCAGAACCTCTTCTGGGGGCTCGGCCAGCCCTTCTTCGGCGCCATCGCCGATAAATACGGCACGGGCCGCGTACTCGTGCTTTCCGGCCTGCTTTATGCCGCCGGCCTCATCTGCATGTCCTTCGGCACCTCACCCTTCTGGCTGCATTTCGGCGGCGGCGTTCTCGTCGGGCTCGGCATTGCCGCCGGCTCCTTCAGCGTCATCCTTTCGGCCTTTGCGCGTCATGTCACGCCGCAGCAGCGTTCGCTCGCCTTCGGCATCGGCACCGCGGCGGGCTCGGCCGGCATGTTCCTGTTCGCGCCGATCAGCCAGGGCCTGATTTCCACCTATGGCTGGTCGGACAGCCTCGTCTGGCTTGCCGTGATGATGATGCTCGTGCCGCTGCTCGCCTTTCCGATGCGCGGCAATTCCTCTTCCGGCAGCCAGTCGCAGGCGCAGTTCCAGCAGACGGCGGGCGAAGCGCTGAAAGAAGCGCTCGGCCATAAAAGCTACCTGCTTTTGACCACGGGCTTTTTCGTCTGCGGTTTTCAGGTGGCCTTCATCACCGCGCATTTCCCGGCCTATCTCGGCGATATCGGCATCGAACCGCGCTACGCCGTCATCGCCATGGCGCTGATCGGCTTCTTCAACATCATCGGGTCGCTTGCCGCCGGCGTCATCGCCCAGCGTTATTCTAAGCCCTATCTGCTGGCCTATATCTATCTCGCCCGTTCGGTTGCAGTCACCGCTTTCCTGCTTCTGCCGCAATCGCCGCTTTCGGTCATCATCTTCGCCGCCGTCATGGGCATCCTCTGGCTTTCCACCGTACCGCCGACCAATGCGCTGGTGGCGATCATGTTCGGCACGCGCCATCTCGGCATGCTCGGCGGCGTCGTGTTCCTGTCGCACCAGATCGGCTCGTTCCTCGGCGTCTGGCTCGGCGGCTTCCTTTACGACAGGCTGGGTTCCTATGATCTCGTCTGGTGGCTGGGCGTCGGCATGGGGATTTTCGCAGCCATCGTGCATTGGCCCATTCAGGAGCGACCGGCTCCGCGGCCTGCAATGGCCTAGTCAGACAGCCTTATCGAGGGTGGGCGGCATCGCCCTGCGCTCAAGCGCCTTCAGCGCCGCCTGCACGAAACCGTCGCGGGCGGCGTTTTCGTTGAGGCCACGCGGATCGTAGACATGCCGGTTGAGGAAATGAGCGGTGAGGCGGAAAGCAGCCGCAAGACTGTCAGGATCGGCGGCCTTCGACTGGCCTTCGCTCAAGAAAGCCGGAAGCGAAAGCATCCGCTCCGCATAGGGCGCACCTGCCGTGCGGCAAACCGCCCTGCCCGTTTTCGGAGATACATAGATGAGGTCGGTGCGCAGCCCCGTCGCCGCGCATGCGGTAAGATCGAGCCCGAAACCGAGTTCGTTCAGCACCGCCAGTTCGAAGCGCACGAATAATTCCCCGGCATCGACGGGGTCATGCAGATTGTCGAGAATGATATCCAGCGCCTGATAGAGATGCGGGTGCGGATCGCGCTCCGGCAGAAGCCTGAGCAGAGCGCCCATGGCCTGCACGCCATAAACGGCGGTCGCCGTTTCCATCAACTGCGCAGCGCGCAATTGCAGCGGCTCGATGCGGAATTCACCCAGATGATCGTGAAGGCGCGCCCGCCAGATGACATCTACCCGGTTGCCCGCCTGTAGCACAGGCTGCATGCTGCGGGAACGGCCAGAACGCACCAGCCCCAGATGGCGGCCACGCGAAGGGGTCATCACCTCGGCGATGACACTCGTCTCGCCATGGCGTTTGACGCCGAGAATGATTGCCTCTTCCTGCCACTGCATGAAACGCGTCCGAATTTCGATTCAGGCCCGATCATACCCGATCTGGCGGCAAAACGTTATTCTTTTACGGCATCGTCGACCGCGCCGACGAGGTTGAGAACGAAATCGATAATTTCGTTTTCCCCGAAGGGTTTGCCGAGCAACGGCGCGTGCATGAGATCTTCCGGAAAACCCGTCGTGTCGCCATAACCGCTGACGAAACCGAAGGGAATGCCCGCATCGCGCAGCCCGCGCGCGAAATCGTAGCTCTTGCCGTCGGTGAGGCTGACATCGAGAAGCACGCAATCGGCGCCATCCTCTTCGACGGCCTGCCTCGCCTGCGCAAGCGTGGTGGCGATGGCGACGGATTCCACCCCCATGGACTGGAGAACCGCTTCGACATCGAGCGCCACCAGATATTCATCCTCAACGATGATAACCCGTTGTGGCACCATATGTTTTCTTCTTCCCAAAAAAAGACGACCGCACGGCTCGAAGCTGCGGTCTCCGACATGATTCTCCCGTGAGATATCACGACAGGAGTCGCAAATTACGGCTCCACCGTCATTTAAAAAAGACATGTCAAAGGAAGATCAGATGAAGGGTCTTTGACGCTTTTCATCGCTTTCCCAGCCCGCCACGTTCGTCAAACCGGCATCGTCCAGCACCAGACAGCCCTTGTCCGTCCAGCGGATGAGACCGCGATCGACGAGCTTTCTCAAGGTCTTGTTGGTGTGAACGATGGACAGGCCAAGCGTATCTGCAACGTGTTGCTGGGTGACCGGGATCGGTGTTTCGCCGGGAATGAGATTGACCGCTTTCGCCTTGCGGTAAAGAAACGCGATCAGATAGGCGGCGCGTTCCAGCGCGGTGCGGCGGCCGATGCTGAGGAGGTGACTGTCGAGCATGCGTTCCTCGCTCGCCGCGATCCAGGTCAGGTCATAGGCAAGCGTCGGATGATCGGTGAAGAGGTTGTTGAGGCGGGACCGCTCGAAGACGCAGAGCGTCACCGGCGACAGCGCTTCCACCGAATGCTGCATTTCCCCCATCACCGTGCCCTGAAGACCGACGAGATCGCCGGGCATGACATAGTTGAGGATTTGCCGCCGGCCGTCCTCCAGCGTCTTGTAACGAAAAGCCCAGCCCTGCAAAACGGTGTAAAGATGGGCGCTGTGCGAGCCTTCCATCAGGATGACGGAGCCGCTTTCCACCGCAAGTTCCCCCGTCTTGAAACGCGAGACGAAATCCAGTTCGGAAGAGGAAAAATCCCGGAAATGCGGCAGGTCGCGCAGGGGACATTGCTGGCACGGGGTGGTGGAAATTCCGTTCGGTTTTTTTGGCGACATGAATATCCGTCATCGAAAAAGGTTGCGCCCAATTGTTTTGGAACAACCCGCCCGAACGTATTCGGTTCCCGATGGTGAGTGAAGATATTCAGTTCGTGCTTTGTGCGTCGCTCCGTTTCCCCCACTCTCCCTCATTCCTGTGCTCATCACAGGAATCCAGCCGACGCGCGTCTGCGCGGCGAGAGAGTCTTTCCAGCCCAAGGACTTGGGTTGGCTGGATCCCTGTGACAGGCACAGGGATGAGGTAGGATGCCTGGTAACTAGCCCCGCGGGAACTCCAGTCCCATTTCACGGAAGCGCTCGGGGTCGTCGCCCCAGTTCTCGCGCACCTTGACGAACAGGAAGAGATGCACCGGCTGCTCGAGGATTTCCGACAGCTCCTTGCGCGAGGCGGTGGAGATGGCCTTGATCGCATCGCCGTTCTTGCCGAGCGCGATCTTCTTCTGGCTGTCGCGCTCGACATAGATCACCTGCTCGATGCGCACGGAGCCGTCCTTGCGTTCTTCCCACTTTTCGGTTTCGACGTGTGAGGCGTAGGGAAGCTCCTGATGCAAGCGCAGGAACAGTTTTTCGCGGGTGATTTCGGCGGCGAGCTGGCGCATCGGCAGATCGGAAATCTGGTCTTCCGGATAATACCACGGGCCTTCCGGCAGCTCGGCAGCCAGATAGTTCATCAGGTCCTCGCAGCCCGAACCGTTGGTCGCCGAGATCATGAAGGTGCGGTCGAAGGCGACCGTCTCATTGGCGGCGGCGGCGAGCTTCAGCAGGTCTTCGCGCTTTACCTGATCGATCTTGTTGAGGCAGAGGATTTTCTTCTGCGGAACATCCTTCAGACCTTCGAGGATGGTTTCCGCATCGCCCTTCAGGCCGCGTTCGCTGTCGATCAGCAGCAGGATGAGGTCTGCGTCCTTCGCGCCGCCCCAGGCGGAGGTGACCATGGCGCGGTCCAGCCGGCGGCGCGGCTTGAAGATGCCGGGCGTGTCCATGAAAACGATCTGGGCATTGTCGTGAATGGCGATGCCGCGCATCACAGCGCGCGTCGTCTGCACCTTGTGGCTGACGATCGAAACCTTGGCGCCCACCAGACGGTTCACCAGCGTCGACTTGCCGGCATTTGTGGGGCCGATGAGGGCGACAAAGCCGGAGCGGGTCGGAAGGGTTGCATCTTCGCCAGTCATGGCGGGGTTTTCGTGATCGGTCATGATATCCATTCAAGGTCAGAGGTATTCAACATGCGGCCAAAGGGTCCGCCATGCGCTCGATGTTCAGCACCCGGTTCGCCGGGCGCTCAGTTCCGGGTGGAGGTCTTCTGCCAGACGCCTTCGCGTTCCAGCAATCTTGTTGCCGCCACCTGCTCGGCCGCGCGCTTGGAGCGCTCGACGCCGGTTTCCGGCTTCACGCCGGGAATTTCGACAGTCACCGTAAAGCGGGGATCGTGATCCGGTCCGGAGCGATCGTCAACCCGGTAAGAGGGCGTGGTCGCAAATCTGGCATGCGCCCATTCCTGCAACTCGGTCTTGGCGTCGCGCCGCCCGGCATCCACGCTGGTGGCGCGGCCCTGCCAGTATTTCAGAATGAATTTGCGCGATGCTTCCAGCCCGCCATCCAGATAGATGGTGGCGATCAGGCTTTCGACCACATCGGCGCGGACGTTCAGCATCGCCTTGCCGGTCAGCTTCTTCACATCCGAGCCGGTGCGGATGAAATTATGCAGGCCCATCTCGTCGCCGATCGCGGCGCAGGATTCGGCGCTGACGAGCTGGTTCAGACGAACCGAAAGCTCGCCTTCGGTGGCGTTGCGGAAGGTGGAGAACAGCAATTCGGCGACGCAGAGACCGAGAACACGGTCGCCAAGAAATTCCAGCCGCTCGTAATTGCCGGCCGCCGCCGAGCGGGCGCTGGCATGGGTCAAGGCCCGGTCGAGCCGGGCCTTTTCCTTGAACTCATATCCGATCAACGCTTCCAGACGGGAAATCTCGTCCGCCGAAAGCGGCTTGGTCTTGCTCATTCCACAACCTTGAAGAGGCGGTCCCAACGCATGTTGGCCGGCCATTCCCAAATGCGGCTGAACGGCGTGTCATTGCCCAGCGAGAAGAAGATAACGCTGGCGCGGCCGATCAGGTTTTCTTCCGGTACGAAACCGACATCGAAACGGCTATCGAGCGAATTGTCGCGATTGTCGCCCATCATGAAATAATGGCCTTCCGGCACCACGAATTCGCGGGTGTTGTCGCCGCGCGAGTCGGGCGATTGATCGAGCGTGTCGTAGGTGACGCCATTATCCAGCGTTTCGCGGAAGACAGGCACGTTAGCGCCCGGATCGGCGCGGTAATCGGAGGTGAAGGTGCCATCGGGCTGCTTCGGCACCGGCTGGCCGTTGATGAACAGCACGCCGTTCGTCACCTGGATACGGTCACCGGGCAAGCCGACGAGACGCTTGATATAATCGACCTCAGGATTGGGCGGCAGGCGGAAGACCACGACATCGCCGCGCTTCGGCTTGCTGAATTCGAGAATGCGGCCCGAAAACAGGTTCGGCGAAAAGGGCAGCGAATATTTCGAATAGCCGTAGGAGAACTTGTTGACGAAAAGATAGTCGCCGACCAGAAGCGTCGGCATCATCGAGCCGGAGGGGATGGTGAAGGGCTGAAACAGCACGGTGCGGATGACCATGGCCAGCAGCAGCGCCTGAATGATGACCTTGACGTTCTCCCAGAGGGCGTTCTGCTTCTTTTCAGCTTTTTCCGACACTTAAAGACCTGCCTGATTGTTTCCCAGCTTCTTCGGCTTCACGAAGGCTTCCGGGCCGTTGTTTGTCGCGCCTGCGGCGGGTGAAGCGGTTTCACGCAGCCGGCAACGCTTTCATATTTCTGCGACTTCTCTAGAACCTTTCCAGCCCGAAGGGAAGCGCTTCTGTGACACGTCCGCAAATAGGACGCCAATGCGGCTTCACCGGGTCTTACCCGTTCACGGGAAGCGCCTCGATAATCACAAATGCCTGAGCGTAAGGAAAATCGTCCGTGATCGTCAGGTGAATATTGGCGCGGTGGCCGGCAGGCAGCAGCGCCGCCAGCCTTTCCCCTGCCCCATTGGTCAACACCATGGTCGGCTTGCCGCCCGGCAGATTGACGACGCCCATATCCTTCCAGAAAACGCCGTTCGCAAGGCCGGTCCCCAGCGCCTTGGAACAGGCTTCCTTGGCGGCGAAACGCTTGGCATAGGAAGCGGCGCGGTTCTTGCGGCCATCGGATTTGGCGCGCTCGATATCGGTGAAACAGCGATGAGTGAAGCGCTCGCCGAAACGTTCGATCGATTTTTCAACGCGGCGGATGTCGATCAGGTCGCTACCCAATCCAATGATCATTTCAACATCTCCAGAGAAGCATTCTTGTTGGCGGCGCGATGCGCGAGATTTTCCATCTTGCGGCGCTGGAAACCGCTGATGAGACCATAGACGGCGATATAGGCGATGACCGCGCTGATAACGGCAGGAAGCAGCGCGCCGATGGTCATGGGCTCCAGCACCGGCGTCCATATCTGCCGGAATTCTAGATGGCTGAACAGCGCCACGAAATCCACATGCGCAGCGCTTTCCGTCTTCTGCCGGCCGAGGATGAAGTGCCCCAGCTCCCAGGTGGATGCCCAGATGAAGGGAAATGTCAGTGGATTGGCAAAGGTGGTGCCGAGCGCCGCCGCCACGAGATTGACGCGCATGAGAAAACCGAGCGCCATGGCGATGATGATATGAACGCCGAGAAACGGCGTCCACGCCACGCCGACACCGAGAGCGACACCGGCGGCAACCGAATGCGGAGAGGCGGAAAGCCGCAGAAGGCGCAGCTTCATATAGCGCAACGAACGGGAAAAACCCGTGCGCGGCCAGAAGAGGTCGCGAATCTTCTCTGAAAAACCAACGGGTTCACGGCGGCGAAACGGCATGGGGGCAGTCTATTTCATCGCCCCGGCCGCGCCAAGAGCATCATAGACGGCACGGAGATCTTTTGCAGGCGTATTTCTTCCGTCATTTCGGCCTTGAGCTGGCGGCAATGCCGCGCGGCTTCACCAGATGAGTACGAACCTTGCCGGACACTCTGACGTCATCCTCGGGCTTGTCCCGAGGATCTGCAACCGATTGATTTAATTCGACGTGATTAGATCCTTGGGACAAGCCCAAGGATGACGTCGGGGAAATACGCACCCTCTCGCCTTCAACTTCGCTTCAAAAGCAAAGTGTCCTGTCATTTAGACCGAGCACCGGTGGACGCCCGCTTGAAGCGCGCATTCACATAGTTTTGCAGGATACAGGGGCGAGCGTGCCAACAACGACCATGCACCCTCCGAGTCTCATACGCATGGCGATGGGCTGCCATGCGCTGAGTGCATTACCGGCGGAACAGGCCGCGGTCGATTTCGCGCTGGCGGAATTCCAGGTCGACATTCGATACCGAGCCGCTGAGATATTCGAATTCGCGTTCCTGGGTGGTCTTGCCACGAACGGCGCGGGCGATCTTGCGAAGCGGAGTAAACATGATTTTCGGTCCTTTCGGTTTGGAACTGGCGTTTCTCATCGGTGTTCATCCACCGGCACGCCGCGTTTCCTTCTCTTCAATTTCTGAGAAGAAAATAGTTGCAAACCGCCTCCACCACCAGAGACAGGAAAAGGCCGCTGCCATGCACAAAACGCATAACAGCGGCCTTTTAGTATTCGCGAAGGATCAAAAATGCCTCAATCGAAGGCACGCGTCACGGTCGAGACGCAATCGAGATCCTTGAGCTGCGACAGAAGCTGGTTCAGCTGCCTGAGATCCCAGACTTCGACATCCAGCGCCAGCTCGGAGAAATCCGTGCCGATGCGGACCATGTTGAGGCCGCGAATATTGACATCCAGCGTGGCGATGGACTGCGCCACGGAGGCGAGCGTGCCCGGCTCGTTCAGCGCATTGATCATCACCCGCGCCATGAAGCGCGACTTGTTCGCCTCATCGAGATCCCAGCGCACATCGATCCACCGCTCCGGTTCATCGTCGAAGCGTTGCAGCGCCGGCGCCTGAATGGGATAGATGGTGATGCCCTTGCCTTTTTCCATGATGCCGACGATGCGGTCACCCGGAACGGCGCCGGCCGCACCGAAATGCACGTCGACATTGCCGGAGAGACCACGGATGGGCAGCGGGTCCGGTCCGTCCAGCATCTCGGCCGCACCGTCGTCCTCGAGAACCGAGCGCGACTTGCCGGGGATCTTGAAGACCATGCCGGAGGCGCTGCGCATGTTGAACCAGCCGTCGTCGCCGGTCATCTTCACCGTGACGCGCTCGTCCTGATAATCCGGATAGACCGCCCGCAGCACATCGAGCGAGGAGACCTCACCGCGACCGACGGCGGCGATGGCGTCTTCGACATCCTTCTGCGCCAGGCGATGCAGCACGGGCTTCAGCGCTTCCCGCGAGAAAGCCTTGCCGGCGCGCTCGAAGGTGCGTTCCAGAATGCGATAACCGAGACCGGAATATTGCTTGCGGATGGCCATGCGGGTGGCGCGGCGGATGGCCGAGCGGGCCTTGCCCGTCACCACCACCTCTTCCCATGCGGCCGGCGGCACCTGCACGCCGGAACGGATAATCTCCACCTCGTCGCCGTTGTTCAGGCGGGTGACGAGCGGCATGATCCGGCCGTTGATCTTCGCGCCGACGGTGGTGTCGCCGATATTGGTGTGCACCGCATAGGCGAAATCGATGGGCGTTGCGCCGCGCGGCAGGGCAATCAGCTTACCCTTCGGCGTGAAGCAGAACACCTGATCCTGGAAGAGTTCGAGCTTGGTGTGCTCGAGGAATTCTTCCGGGCTGTCGCCTTCGGCCAGCGATTCGATGGTGTGGCGCAGCCAGGAATAGGCGTTCGATTCTGGCGAGAGCAGATCGCCCTCCCCGTTTTCGCCATCCTTGTAAAGCGCATGGGCGGCGATGCCGAATTCGGCGATCTCATGCATGCGCTTGGTGCGGATCTGCAGCTCGATACGCTGGCGCGATGGGCCAACGATGGTGGTGTGGATGGAGCGATAGTCGTTCTGCTTCGGCGTGGAGATGTAATCCTTGAAGCGGCCCGGCACCACGCGCCAGCGGGTGTGGACGATGCCCAGCGCCCGGTAGCAGGAGGGAATGTCGTCCACCAGAATGCGGAACCCGTAGACATCGGAAAGCTGCTCGAAGGAGAGCGACTTCGACTGCATCTTGCGGAACACCGAATAGGGCTTCTTCTGACGCCCTTTGACGTTGGCCCCGATCAGACCATTCGCCACCAGAAGCTCGCGCAACTCGTCCTCGATCTTCTTGATCAGTCCTTCATTGCGCGTTTCCAGTTCCTGAAGGCGGTTGGTCACCGTCTCGTAGGCTTCCGGGTTGAGATAACGGAAGGACAGGTCCTCCAGCTCATCTCGCATGTCCTGCATGCCCATGCGGCCGGCGAGCGGCGCATAGATTTCCATGGTTTCTTCGGAAATGCGGCTGCGCTTGTCGGCCGGCATATATTCCATGGTACGCATGTTGTGCAGGCGGTCGGCGAGCTTCACCAGCAGAACGCGCACATCGTCGGAAATGGCAAGCAGCAGCTTGCGCAGGTTTTCGGCCTGCTTGGCCTTGCGGGTAACGAGATCGAGCTTCTTGAGCTTGGTCAGCCCCTCCACCAGCCGGCCGATATCCTCGCCGAACAACTCATCGATTTCGGCGCGGGTGGCGGTGGTGTCCTCGATCGTATCGTGCAGCAACGCCACCGCGATGGTCGATTCGTCGAGATGCATTTCGGTAAGGATCGCGGCAACTTCCAGCGGATGCGAGATATAGGGGTCGCCATTGGCCCGCTTCTGCTGGCCATGTTTCTGCATGGCGTAAACATAGGCCTTGTTCAGCAGGGCCTCATTCGCATCCGGTTTATATTTTTGAACCCGCTCAACGAGTTCGTATTGCCGCATCATGCGATATTCCACAAAAAGAAAGCGCGCCAACCTGAGGGTCGGCGCACAATGCTGCATCAATAAGGATCAGATTATGACGGCAACTATTGACAGACGGTAACCGCCGCCTGCCAAAGGCATCATAAAATCCTATCAATAGTCGTCATTTTTTTCCGGCGGCACAAGGCCTTCGATACCGGCCAGCAGTTCTTCTTCCGACATCTGGTCGAAAGTAACGGTTTCCGGCTGGTCGTCTTCTTCGCCATCGGCAATGGCGGAGGCGGCGAGCGTGACCGGATCGGGCTCGGGCTCGTCCACTTCCACGTGCTTCTGCAGCGAATGGATCAGGTCTTCCTTCAGATCGTCGGGAGACAGCGTCTCGTCGGCGATTTCGCGCAGCGCCACAACCGGGTTCTTGTCGTTGTCGCGGTCAACCGTGATGGAGGACCCTTGAGAAATCTGGCGCGCACGGTGGCTGGCGAGAAGCACCAGCTCGAAACGGTTGTCTACTTTATCAATGCAATCTTCAACTGTGACGCGGGCCATTGCCTGTCCTTTGCGGGTCGTAATGTCGTGGATCAGAGCGCCGTGCGATGTTCGGGGTGCACAAGGGTTGCTCTAACCTATTGAATCTGCGCTTCGTGCCTTGCGAAAAACATTCAAGATTTCTCGCGACGATGCTTTCCAGCTTCCGATACAGCCATTGGCCGCGGAATTCAAGTTTTTCCTGTCTTTGGCGTCTTTTGGCACCTTATTGCCCACCTTTGGCGTCTGATGAACAAAATGTCTAGAAGAATTGTCTTGGAATAAGGGGGAAGGTAGCTTACTTAAAACGCAACGGCGATACGCAAAGCTCGTTGATACGACATGTTTTTTTGCGTTATCGACCGGATATAAAAGCCAGATAATGGCCTTTCCAAAAAAAGGAATGGGATGGAATGTTCGATCCACGGGAGAAAATTGCGCTCTTCATAGACGGAGCCAATCTTTATGCAGCATCGAAAAGCCTGGGATTCGATATCGACTACCGCAAGCTCCTGAAGGCGTTTCAAAAGCGTGGATACCTGCTGCGCGCCTATTATTACACCGCGCTCATCGAGGATCAGGAATATTCCTCGATCCGCCCGCTGATCGACTGGCTGGATTATAACGGCTACAAGGTCGTGACGAAGCCGGCGAAGGAATTCACCGACGCTCTCGGCCGCCGCAAGATCAAGGGCAACATGGATATCGAACTGGCAGTCGATGCCATGGAACAGTCCGAGACGGTGGATCATCTGGTGCTCTTTTCCGGCGACGGCGATTTCACCACGCTGGTGGACGCGCTGCAGCGCAAGGGCCGCAAGGTTTCCGTGGTTTCCACCATGGCCACGCAGCCCGCCATGATCGCCGATGACCTGCGTCGCCAGGCCGATCACTTCATCGATCTGATGACGCTGAAGGCCGAGATCGGGCGCGACCCGAACGAGCGCCCTGCCCGGCACGCCGAAAGCCCGGAAACGATCTGATCCCGGCTTTCGCATCGCTTGATATTTCAGAAACGCGCCCGTCGCAAAGACGGGCGCGTTTTTGTTTGACACCCTGTCGGCAGGGCAAAAATTCCCCCTGGAATTAACAACCGTCAAATCCGGCCAGTCGAAATTATATCTTGGTTAATTTTAGACGTGTCTAAATCACGCAACGGCACCAGCGACGTGATTTGGGTGTCAAAGCAGGATGACTAGACATGCATGGCCAGACAAAAACCGACCGACAGCTCGATGAAAGACTGAATTTTCTGGGGCTCGGCCACGAGCAGCGGCAAAATCTTTCAGACATGAAGGGCGTCATCACCGGCTCTCTCGATGCGTCTCTGGATCGTTTTTACGCGAAGGTTCGCTCAGTGCCGGAGACGGCGAAATTCTTCGCCAACGACGCGCATGTGCAGCACGCCAAGGGCATGCAGCTCAAACACTGGGCAAGGATAGCCTCCGGCACATTCAATGCGGATTATACCGATGCCGTAACCGCCATCGGCCGCACCCATGCGAGGCTGGGGCTGGAGCCGAGATGGTACATCGGCGGTTATGCCCTGATGCTCGACGGCATCGTCAAGGCCCTGATCGAGTCCGAGTTGAAGGGCTTTTTCATGGAAAAGAAGGCCAAGAAGGTGAAGGACGCTTTGTCGGCCACCATCAAGGCCGCCCTTCTCGACATGGATTATTCGATCTCCGTCTATCTCGACGTGCTGGCCGCCGAGCGGCAGAAGGTGGAAGCCGAACAGGCGCAGATGAAGAAGGAACAGGAGCACGTTCTCGCACTGCTCAACAGCGCCCTCGACAGGCTGGCGAATGGCGACCTCACCTCCAGCATCGGCGAAAAGACCGCACCGCAATTCGAAGGGCTGGTCGCCAATTTCAACGCGGCGATCGGCAATCTCTCCGGCGCATTTGCGCAGATCGTCGAAGAGGCGAACAAGATTTCCGGCAATACGCGCGAACTGACTTCCGCGACCGACGACATGGCCCGCCGCACGGAGCAGCAGGCCGCCGCCCTTGAGGAAACCGCCGCCGCCGTCGAGGAAATCACCACCATTTCCAAATTGTCGGCGCAGCGTTCCGAAGAGGCGAAGGCCATTGTCGAAAGCTCGGCCGTTGAAGCCGCGCGCTCGCGCGATGTGGTAACGGAAGCGGTGAAGGCGATGGGGGCCATCGAGGGCTCATCGCAGAAGATCACCCAGATCATCTCCGTCATCGACGAGATTTCGTTCCAGACCAACCTTCTGGCGCTGAATGCAGGCGTCGAGGCCGCGCGCGCCGGCGAAGCCGGCAAGGGTTTCGCCGTCGTCGCCCAGGAAGTGCGTGAACTCGCACAGCGCTCCGCCACCGCCGCGAAAGAAATCAAGACGCTGATCGCCAAGTCTTCCGAAGACGTGATGCAGGGTGTTTCGCTGGTCAACAAGACGGGCGAATCCTTGAATACGATCGGCAACAAGGTGGATCACATCCAGGAACATATCGCCTCGCTGACCAAGGCGGCGCAGGAACAGTCCGTCGGCATTCAGGAAATCAATGCCGCCATCAACAGCATGGACAACCTGACCCAGAAGAATGCGGCCATGGTGGAAGAGACGAATGCGGCGACGCATAATCTGAGCGATGTCAGCGCCAATCTGGCGGCGCTTGTCAGCCGGTTCAGCGTTTCGACGACGAAGGCGCATGTGGAGCGGACGTACCGGGCCGCTTGAGGGGCATCAGGCACCTCCCTCTCCTCATTCCTGTGCTTGTCACAGGAATCCAGCCGACACGCGTCTGCGTGGCGAAAAGAGTCCTTTCAGCCCAAGGACTTGGGCTGACTGGATTCCTGTGACAAGCACAGGAATGAGGGAGGAGGCTTTACGCGTTGCCACCCTTCAGCAACCGCGATTTCTGCCGGTTCCAGTCGCGTTCCTTCTCCGTCTCGCGCTTGTCGTGCAACTTCTTGCCCTTGGCGAGCGCCAGCTCCAGCTTCGCGCGGCCCCTGTCGTTGAAATAGATCTTCAAGGGTACCAGCGTCATGCCTTCACGGTTGATGCCGGCGCGCAGACGGTTGATCTCGCGCTTGCTCAAAAGCAGCTTGCGGCGGCGACGCGGCTCGTGGTTGAAGCGGTTGGCCTGCAGATATTCCGGCAGGTGGGAATTGATGAGCCAGATTTCATCGCCCTCGTCCGAGGCGTAAGATTCGGCGATATTCGCCTTGCCTTCGCGTAGCGACTTGACCTCGGTGCCGGTCAGCACGAGCCCTGCCTCATAGGTGTCGATGATTTCGTAGTTGAAACGAGCCTTGCGGTTTTCCGCAACGATCTTGTTCACCACGCGCTGGCTGCCTTTGGGGGCCATGATATTTCAATTCCTTGTTTTTCTTATTGCGCCTTCGGCTTACCGCCGAGAGCGGTTTTCGAACCCCTATTTAATGTTGTCGCCGCGAAAAGAAAAGGCGCGCCGAACGGCTTCTGTTGCGAAGCGGTTCATGGCGCGCCTTAAACGCTTTCAGGCCTGTCTCAGTTCATCAGGCCGGCGTGCTTCAGCGCCGCATCGATGGCCGCTTCCGTCGCCGGTTCCAGCGTGCTCATCAAGGGCGAGCGGACCCGGCGGTTGCCACCGCGCGTCTTCGACAACGCATATTT
The DNA here is from genome assembly GCF_001526585.1 of Agrobacterium sp. LY4. NCBI lineage: Bacteria > Pseudomonadati > Pseudomonadota > Alphaproteobacteria > Hyphomicrobiales > Rhizobiaceae > Agrobacterium > Agrobacterium sp. LY4. Next base: position 552,817 of record NZ_ASYA01000012.1, read on the forward strand.
GGTGCCGCAGACGCCGGGCTCCATGAAGATCGCCTTGTGCAGCGGCATCAGGCGATCCTGATAATCCAGCGCCTTGGCATAATCGCCGGCGAGCATCGCCGCCTGGAACTCCGAACAGAGGCGCGGCGCGACATTGGCGGTGACGGAAATGCAGCCGACACCGCCATGGGCGTTGAAACCGAGCGCCGTGCCATCCTCGCCCGAAAGCTGGATGAAGTCCTTGCCGCAGGAAATGCGCTGTTCGGAAACGCGGTCGATCTTGCCCGTCGCATCCTTCACACCGACGATGTTCCTGTGTGCCTTGACCAGCGCACCCATGGTTTCCGGCGACATATCCACCACCGAGCGCGGCGGGATATTGTAGATGACGATAGGCAGCTTCACCGCTTCGGCGACAGCGGAGAAATGGGCAAACAGGCCCTTCTGGGTCGGCTTGTTGTAATAGGGGGTGACCACCAGCAGCGCATCCGCGCCGGCTTCCTGCGCGTGCAGCGCAAGCTCGATCGCCTCATCGGTATTGTTGGAGCCAGCGCCCGCAATGACCGGAACCCGTTTCGCCGCTACCTCGATGCACAGCTCGACGACACGTTTGTGCTCGTCGTGGGACAGGGTTGGAGATTCCCCCGTCGTGCCCACGGGCACAAGTCCGTTGCTGCCTTCGGCGATCTGCCATTCCACATGGGCGGCAAATGCCTGTTCGTCCACGGCGCCATTGTCCGTGAACGGGGTAATGAGGGCGGGAATTGATCCCTTGAACATGCAAAGCTCCTGGCGCCGAGCCGGTTCATGCTTCGGCCGCATTCGATGGTTAAAACCGGCACACATTAGTGCCAGCCCTTGGCGCCGACAAGCGCAAAGGCAGGGTATTTTGTCCGAAATTGTCGGAAGTGTGACAGTCTCCGGGCTGCAATCGGCAAGCATAAAAAGCAGGCGTCGAAATGAGACGCCGCTCGCAGGGCGGTGAATAAAAGTTGATTGAATTGCAGGGCGGCGATTAACATTTCATTAAGCCTGAAATCCCAAGATTTCCAGGTGGGACATCAGACCGTTTTCGGCAATCCCGCTGCAATGAAATGATATTACAAGAAAGTCGGCAACTCCGTTACACGATGAAGAACGGCATGAAAAAGACAGTCTGGGGATTGATGGCGGCGGGCCTTGCCGCAACCGTTTGGAACGCATTGGCCGGGCCGCTGCCGGAAGGTGCGGCGCCGCTTCCCTATGACAAGCCGAATGCGCCGACCGTTCCGGCCTTCATGCCGGCCTCGCCCGAGATCACCGGCGCCATACCGCGACTCGACCGCCCCGACGATACAAGCCAGTTGAAGGCCGGCCTCGACGCGCTCTCCAGCCGCGATGCGGCCCGGGCGATTGCGTTGCGCAACACCATGCCGACCGGCAGTCTCGACCGCCATATCCTCACCTGGGCAATCGCCGTTTCCGGCCAGAAGGACGTGGCTTCGGCCGAAATCGCCGCCGCCCAGCGCGAGCTCTCCGGCTGGCCGGGTGCCGCTACCCTGCGCGCCAATTCCGAAAAAGCGCTTTACCGCGAAGATCCGCCGGCGTCGCAGGTGCTTGCCGCCTTCGGCAATAGCCGGCCGGAAACCGCAGAAGGCAGCGTCGTGCTCGCCAAGGCGCTCGCTTCCTCCGGTAAGGGTGCGGAATCGCAGCGTCTAATTCGCCAGCTCTGGGTGAGCGAAGGCATGGACAAGGACATGGAAGACCGTGTTCTTGCCGAGTTTCCCACCTATCTGACGCCCGCCGATCACAAGGCGCGCATGGATTATCTGATGTATCGCAGCCGCATCGGCCAGGCGAAGCGTTTCGGCGATCTCGGCAAGGCGCAATCGCTTTACAATGCCTGGGCGGCCGTACTGCAGCGATCCACTACTGCGACTGCGCTGCTCGGCAAGGTCGACGCCTCCTGGCGCAGCGACCCCGCCTATCTTTTCGCGCGGGTGGAAAACCTGCGCAACCAGCAGAAATATTCCGAAGCCGCCGTGCTTTTGCGGCAGGCGCCGAAGGAAACGGCCAAGCTCGTCAATCCGGGAGAATGGTGGAACGAGCGGCGCATCATTGCGCGCGGCGTCGCCGATCTCGGCGATTTCGCCGAGGCCTATCGCATCGTCGCCAATCATTCGGCCACCTCCGCCGTCGATACCGCCGATGCGGAATTCCATGCCGGCTGGTATGCGCTAAGAGCGCTGCGCGATCCGGCCACGGCTTCGCGCCACTTCAACACGCTGCTGCAGACTTCGAACCGGCCCCTTTCGGCGTCGCGCGCCTATTATTGGCTCGGGCGGGCGGCGGAAGCGGGCGGACCGGGGGATGCCCGTGATTTCTTCACCAAAGCCGCCGCTCATCCCGGCACGTTTTACGGTCAGCTCGCCGCCGCGCGAATCGGCGCCAAGACACTGAATGTCACCTATCCTAGCCCCAGCAGCGGCGACCGCGAACGTTTCGCCGGCCGCGAAGCCGTGCGCGCCATCGACCGGCTGGAGGCCGCCGGTTACGGCTGGCGGGCCGACAGCCTTTACCGGTCGCTGGCCGAACAACTCGACAGTCCCGGCGAGCTTGCCATTCTGGCGGCAAGGGCGGAGGGCAACGGCAATCATCAGGTCTCGCTGCAAATCGGCAAGACGGCTTTCAGCCGCGGCATCGATGCGGCCGCACTCGCCTATCCGCTCGGCGTCATTCCCGCCAGCGCCAATATTGCCGGCTCCGGCAAGGCGCTTGCTTACGCGATTGCGCGGCAGGAAAGCGCCTTCAACCCGGCCGCGGTCTCCGCCGCCAATGCGCGCGGCCTGCTGCAACTGCTGCCCGGAACCGCCAAGGGCGTAGCCGGACGCCATGGCCTGCCCTACACCCAGGCACGGCTGACCACCGATGCCGGCTATAACGCCACGCTCGGCGCGCATTATCTCGGTGAGCAGATCGACAGTTTCGGCGGCTCCTACATCCTCACCTTCATCGCCTATAATGCCGGGCCAAAGCGCGTGCCGGAATGGATCGCCCGCTATGGCGACCCGCGCGGCAAGCCGATCGACGAGGTGGTCGACTGGATCGAGCGCATCCCCTTCCCCGAAACCCGCAATTACGTGCAGCGGGTGATGGAGAATTATCAGGTCTACAAAACGAGGCTCGGGCAACAGGCCGATATCGTTGACGACCTGCGCCATGGGCGTGCGGGGTAAAGCCGGATTCCCCGGCTGACGAGCGGAGCATTCAAGCACTGGCCGGCGAGCGCTCCAGACCGTTGCGAAGCCTAAAGTTCCCTTGCATCATGCTCGAGCCTGTCCCGAGCAGCTGCATTAGATTTCATGCGACGTGATTGGATCACTGGGACAAGCCCAGGAATGACACCGACGGCTTGGGAAGATTTGCCGATAAGCAAGAGGCCGGCTGGTCTATGCTTCAAAGCCGACGCGGTGTCCGACGACCTATAGTCCCAGCTAGTCTTCCAAAAGAAAAACCCCGGCATTTCTGCCGGGGTTTCCATCACTGACAATGTCAGATCAGATTAGAACGTGCGCTGAAGGCGAACGAAACCGGTCCAGCTGTCGCCAGCGCCGTTAACACCATCGGTGCCGTCGACGTCCTGGTAGTTAACAGCAACCTTGGCATCCAGACCCTGGGTGATCTTGTAGTCAACCGTTACACCAGCGCGCCATGCATCGCGGTCGCCAGTGAAGTCGTTGTCAGGAGCGATGTCGATCGTGCCGAGGTACTGAGCAGCAGGGGTGATGGTCAGCTTGTCAGTTGCCTTGATTGCGTATTCAGCAGCAACTGCCCATTCGGATTCTTCGTAGTAGTAGTTTGCGCCAGAAGCCCAAACGCCGGAGAGGCCGAAGGTGCCGGGACCGATGTCAGCATACACGATAGCGCGGATTGCGCCGTTTTCCTGGTCGGTGTCGTAAGAGCCGAGCAGGTTAGCAGTGACTGCACCGAACTTGGCGCCGATGATACCGCTTACGCCAACGTTGTTCGGGCCTTCGAACGAACCGCCCTTTGTGATTTCAGCGGAGATGTTGGAAACATCACGGCCGGCATCCAGTTCTTCAACGCTGATACCTGCGTAGAACGAACCGCGTCGTAGGTGTAACGCAGAGCGTTGCCACGGGTGGTGTTCGAAGACAGGATATCGGTTTCGCCGGAGAGATCGTCATCCCACCAGGTGTACATGTAACCGACCTTCAGGCCGCCGAGTTCGATGAACGCCTGGTCGACGTTGACGCCACGGCTGGAGTCGTTGTTAGCCTGACCACGCAGACCAATGTAGCCGCGCAGAGCGCCGAGCTCGGTGTCGGTGCGGGTGTCGATGTTGAACTGGGCGCGCGTGAACGAGTTCCAGTCAGACGTGCCGGACTGGTCGCGGCCGAAGTCGGTCTGGAAACGGATGTAACCGTCGAACTTCAGGCAGGTCTCGGTGCCGGGGATGTAGAAGAAGCCGGTGCCGAAAGCGTCGCAGACGCGAACATATTCCAGGGGCTCGGGCTCGGCAGCGACGATAGCGTCAGCGGCCTGTGCGCCGGATACTGCTGCGAGAGCTGCAGCGGAGCCGATGAGAAGGCTCTTGATGTTCATGGTTGACCTCCAGTCAAACGCTTAATCTTCTAAGCAGCGGGTGGGAAAGCACTTCAGAAATGCGTGCCGCTTATGGAGATGATTAGAGCTAAAACCGGTCGCTCAGGCAATCGCAATCGTGACAGAAGCAAGACAGTAAGGTGTCCTTAGTTTTTCATTGTTGCGAAATAGCTACAATTCTAACCGACGGGACCCCATTCGTTAAAAAATCATTAATAACTTATGCTTTTCAGTCACTTAACAAGAGGCTCGAAAAATCCGCCGTGAGAAAACCCACGAGATCACCTGAATCTGGACACGATCAGGCCACCGGAAATTGTTCAAAAGACGATTGCAATGTGCAGATGGCCCTACTTCTGCAAGAAAAAAACTGACCGAAAAGCAAAAGCCTACAGCTTCGGATTACTTAAACGACTCAAGGCTCCCGATACCGAGCGAATCGATGGGCATGTGTAGCGCTCTGTTCCGAGGATAAAGCTGCAGAAATCGGAACGCCGCCACGATCTCGCCACCCGCCGCGATGTCCGTGACCTGCCACTGAGAATTTCCTCCAG
>NZ_ASYA01000013.1:0-126745 GCF_001526585.1 Agrobacterium sp. LY4
ATCTCGGTCGGCAAGACGATGGAAGAAGCTGCCGATCTCGAGGGCGTTAAATACAATTCGGTAAAAAGCAAACTTGAAGAAGCGAGAAAGCGTTTCCAGATCCATACGATGCCGCATCTGGTGGCCCTGGCCATCCGTGCTGGCCTCATCTAGACGAAAAGTTCAGTTGACGGAGACCTTCGGAATGTAGCCCAACAGACCAACCAGCGTGTTAACGGCGCTCATCTGCGCATGCATCTCGATCATCGCTTCGATATATTCGAGATGCTGCTCTCCGCCAACTGATTTGCCCGTCTGATAATCCTTCGGCAAAGCCTGGAAAAACTGATCCGCCTTTTCGACGAGCTGCCTATGCAACCGGATGGCGTTGATCGCCAAAGTCTCGATATCCGGGACTGGAAGTCCGCGCGTGAGCCCAATCACCGGGCGCAGTTCACATGTGTCCGACACTGCGGAATCTTTCAAATCCATTGGTGATCCAACCCTAGGATATTGTCTGCGGTGCGCCCCCGCAAACGTTAATCTCTGATCCCAAGCCGGGGGTTGGAAAACTGTATCAGAACAGTCCTGCGACCTTTAGCACCGGAGTACCTGGACATACGTCGCAGGCCCACCGGCCAATGGCCAGAGGATTCTGGTATCGCATCGGCCGATACCAACCGTCTGATAGAGGTTTCCACACCCCGGGTCAGCGCGTACTGCCCCGCCCCCCTTATCGAGAGACGATGGCGTTCTCGCTAGGGCAAATGGACGGAGATCACCCCGCAGATCTGCAGAAAACCATCATCGTTCCGCACCGATTCCGGAAAGATTGATCCTCATGCCTGCCTTGTTCGGATCGGACGCTACGGTGTCGGTCGCAGTTGCTGTGGCGGTGTTATCTTCGATTGGGTCAGCGCTATTTTCGGGTTCTTCGGAATCGGCTGTGGCGAGGCGAGTAGTTTTCTCCTGCCCGGGCTCATCCGCGCGAAACACAGCTACCCCTTCGAAATACCCCGTCTGCCAGGCGATGACCGCATCATCCATAACCTGTGGCAGGACTTCCTTCGCTGTGGGATTGCCATACCATTTGGAAACGATGCGAAAGACCTTGGCAAAGAGCGTCGTCCCCATACGGATATTTTTACAAGGCTCGACCACATCCGGCTTCAACTGACCGGCCTCGACGATGCCGACTCCCGCCGGATATTGGGTGATACCCACGCGAACGGTGTTACGGCCGAGATTATCGCGGATCAGAGCCAGTGCCTCCTCCGGCGTCGTGGGCTTCGGCACCAGCACCACCCGGTTGCCGGAGCGCACGGTGACGGCCAGAGGGTCCGGCGATCCGGCCTTCGCGATGAACTGTTCGACGATCGCAGGCTGCAGGGAAGGATCGGCGCATTGCTGGATAAGGGCGGCATCAAGCATCCCAGGTACTCCCTATGTGTTGAATGCCATAATGATGGGAAGGTCAAAGAGCCGAGCCCAAGCGATCGCGTTCGCTTTCTGTATGGCGACAATCGCGGTGTTCTCGGTCCACCAGCCATTGCCAACGGCAACGATCACCTCAGGCGAATGCAGCATCGATTGCAGGACGGGCCAGAGAATGAGCTGCTCGTAGCAGATCAGCGGCGCGATCCTTACCCCGTCAACCTCGACCACCGGATTGGCAAAGAAGTCTGCATGCGCGCCACCGCCTTGCCCGGTCCATCGCAACCACGGCTGCCACATCGAACCCGGGACCGGCATGCGCTCACGATAGAGGATCTTTCCTGCGTCAGCCGAGACCACCACCATCACATTGTCATAGCCCTTGGGATCAACGACTGCGGCACCTGCGATCACGGTAAGACCTGAGCCCCGCAGACCTTCCCGCCAGACACGAGCGACCGTCGGTGTCCAGAAGCCGAGCGTGCTTTCCGGCAGGACCACAACACGCGTGTCCGGATGCGCAGCAATTCTACCCAGCATCGTTGCGATCAGGGCACGGTGATACAGAAGCGATCCATCGCGACCGAGGTTTTGTCCCACCTCAAGGTCGACGCCCCTCCATAGATCAGGTAGCTTCAGTTCCGTCCACGTCGCGGCGGACCAGAGCCAGAATCCTCCAAGGATGAAGGCTGCGGCCGGCCAAAGCCTTGTCGTCATGATGAGCAGACCGGTCGCCATCGCGGACAGTCCCAACCATCCCCAGCCTGGAAAGAGCACGCCGGCCCCTGTCACGGGATGCGCCCAGCCGGTAATGCCGAATGGCGGCAGCCCTGTCAGCGCCATGGCGAGCAGATAGCGTAGCGCCCTCGCCGCATCATTTCCTTTTCTGTCGGAAGCGTTTTCGCCACCAGGTTTCGTCCAGAGCACTGCATGGACAGTGACGAAGGATGCGGAAGCCACGACCCAGAGCAAAAGCCCCGGCCAGAGATCGGCGCGATAGAAGTTGGCCACACCCTGCGGTAACCCGCGGGAGGCCGCCAGGAAATAGCCTGCTGTAACAAATGCGGCGTTCTTACGTGACGGCGCCATTGCCCAGAACACAGGAAAGATTGCGGCGAACGGAAGAAGAAGCACCTCGCCGCTCCAGCCGACCCACCCGCAGGCAATAGCCGCGATGATCAAAGGCATGGATTTCCAGCGACCAGGCAGATGATCGTCACCGCGATTACGGATCGAAGGTGAGGACCTGCCGCGCCAGGCCGAGAAGACCGGAATCCGGAACCGGACCAAAATATCTGCTGTCATAAGAACTCGCAAACGGTGAGTGAAGAAACAGATGGTGCGACGGCACGACACCGCCGGGATCGGGTTTGATCGTCCTGCCATCGCCGTCCGTGCGCCACACAGAAGATGCGGGAACCAAACGACCATCGACGAGCACGTGATCGGTGATTTCGACACGCTGTCCGGGAAGTGCTGCGACCGTCTTGATCAGCGGCGCAACTCCGCCGACGCAAAGTCCGCGCCGCAGGTATCCGCGCCGCCGCGCCTCTTCGAAAACAGCTGTGGTGGGCGGGCATAAAAACACCAGATCGCCGATGGAGACCGGACGCTGAAGCTGTTCGATACGCCATAGGCCGAGCGGCTCGCTTGGGGTCAGGTTGAGCCGATAGCCGCCTGTGAGCGCGGTCGCCGCCACTACGGACATGATCACGACGGCGCCCGCCAGAAACAGGAGAGTCCGCCTGTGCCTCATTGCTTCAGCACCGGCGTCTGGCGTTGTGTGAGCCGCTGTTCCTCGACCAGCTTTAGGGAGTTAACGGTGCGCTCATGGGCGGAGAGCTGTTGCGCTGTTCGCATCACCGGCCAGGCTTGTTTCAACTGTTCCTTCTGCTCCGACTTCATGCCCTCGGAAAGCTGCTCGTACAGCTTTCCTGACGGCGCACGCGCTGCGTTGCTCAACAGCGTGCGTTCCCCGAACCGCTCGGTAACAGCCTGGTTGAACCCGTCGATTTCGAGCTTGGTCTCCCGATTGCTGAGCGTATAGGCCATCGCCGCCGGCAGATCGTTTCGGTCGATGGCGTCCCGCACCCGCTCGAGCACGACGCGCGCCGCCGGCGACAGGGCTGGGATGTCGATCGAGACCCGTTGGCGCAGAGCCTGCTCGTCGGCCTGGAGCCTCTGAGTGACCGTCTCACGCATCCGAAGATATTGCTCAAGATCGCGCTTGAGAGCAGGCACATTCACCTCGGCGATACGGCGCGCCTCACGCTCCGACCTGGTCGCGAGAATGCCTGTCTTGCCCTTCAGCGGGCCGATCGACGCCGGCTCCGCCTCGAGTTTCTGAAGCACCTGTTTCGCATCTGCCAGAACCGCGTCGAAATTCATCGCGCGGAAGGCCGTTTCGGGATCGGCAAAGACATAAGCGAAGCGCGCCGAGACTTCTTCCCATTGCCGTTGCAGCGCGCGATCGGCGCCAAGTTTGTCATCGACCGTGTCGGTAACAGAGCCGGAGAATGCCTTGATGCCTGCGACCATGGGTGCGGCCTCCTTCATTGTCTGAGTGTTCGGGGATTGGGTGAAACCGAGGCGCGCGGCAAAGGCAGTAAGGCGCTGGCCGAGATCGACAAGTCTGGATTTCTGGCGCAGCGTCCAGTCGAGCCGATCGCGCACCAACGTGCGTGCGACCTGGACGATGTGCAGACCACGAGCCTCGGCGAAGCGCAGCGCCTCGCGATAGAACTGCCCACGCTCGTAGTCGAGCGTCGTCTCCTTGGCATTCTTTTGGGAGAGAACCTTGGCCAGGCCGCCGTTGAAGGAGAAGGACCGCGACCCGTAGTAGAGCTGCAGATCCTCGCGATGGCGGGTCATCGCCACATAGGTCAGATGCCGGTCCAGGGACAGGGAAGCGAGCACCTTGACTCTATCGACGGTGGCACCCTGGGATTTGTGAATCGTGGTGGCGTAGCCGTGATCGAGATTGTTGTAGAACCGCTGTTCGACGATGACCTGGCGGCGCTGTTCGCCCTCGCCCACCGTTGCAACGATGCGGTTTGCTGCTGCCTCTACAACACGACCGATCATGCCATTCTTGAGCCCAAGCGATCCTTCGTTCTTCAGGAAGACGATCTGGTCGCCGGCATCAAAACGGCGCTCGCCGTCAGCCGTTTTGAAGACATGGCCTTCACCGACAATGCCGCGCTCGATGAGTTTCTCGCGGGCCATCACGTTGAGCATACGCACGTCGCGGCGCAGATGAGCGAGGATCAGCGTCGTCTTCGTCTGATCGTAGTCGTTGTTCCAGTCGGCGATCAGGCGCTCAACGGCTTCGGCCTTCAGACGCGAGCCGAGCACCTTGCCCTCACCTTGATATGCGACGAGCGCCCTCTCGACATTGCCCCGCGCCAGATCGAGCGACGCCTTTCGCATCCAATCTTCCCGCTGGCGATAGATGGTTTCGAGTTCGGCGTAACCAATGCGATCGACAATAGCGCGGAAAGCCGCCCCTGCCTCGATCGGCTGAAGCTGCTCGGGATCACCCACCAGCACGATCTTTGCACCAGCCCGAACCGCCGCATCGACGAAGCCCGCCATCTGTTTAGAGGCGACCATACCGGCCTCGTCCATGACGAAGATCGTCTTGTCGTCCAGAACGTCTTGGCCACGGTTCCAGCGCAGCTCCCATGACGCCAGCGTACGGCTCTGGATCCCCGCTTCCTTCTCCAGACCCTCAGCCGCCTTGCCTGCGAGCGCTCCGCCGACAACGCGATATCCGGCCATCTCCCACGCCTCACGGGCCGCCTTCATCATCGTGGTCTTGCCGGCGCCTGCACGTCCGACGACGGCAGCGATACGGGTGGGTCCTGCAATGCGCTCGATCGCTGCTCTCTGCTCGTCGGACAGCCGTTCATGCCGCTTGAACGCGGCGTCGAGAGCGGAGCGGGAAACGCCCCTTCCCTCCCTGTTCGACAGCCATGTTGCCTGCCGGGCCATCGTTGCTTCCAGCCGGATCATCGTTCGCGTCGAATAGCGGGCCGGCAGCTTTTCCCCGGTGGCGAAATCAATCGTGTCGCGCTGAAGCCGCAGCACCTCGGGGTTCAGGATGATTTTCAGTATCAGCTGCTGGAAGATGGTAGGATCGTCGACATAGCGATGCAGGACCTTGGCGATATCGCGTTCGTCGAACACGCTCTTTTCTCGCGTGAGCAGGTCGAGCACGATGGCGGGATTGCGCAGGATCCGGCGGGCGTTTTCCGAGCGCCGTTGCTCGTTAAGCTCGATCCGTTCCAGCTCCGGGCGAACACCTTGGCTCTCCGCCTTGCGCTCGATCGCCTTGGTCCCGACGCCGAGATGGATAGTGGGCTGCAGATCGATGCCCTGCTTTTCGTAGGAGCGGCCGTCGACCCTCAGATCGACACCGCCGAGCGCCAGATGATGGTTGAGCCGCTCGAACCAGCCGTCGCGCAGGACATTGAAGTCCTCGGTCGATCCGGCCCAGAGTTCATAAAGAATCTTGCCGGATTTCGTGCGTACCGGCTGGCCGTCCTCGCCGATGATCGCAACCTTCTTCGACCCGAACCCGTCGTCGGAGAGCGGCCGCAATGTTGTCATCAGATGGATATGTGGATTGCCGGGGTTGTCGTGATAGACCCAATCGGCGACCATGCCTTTCGCCTGGATGTGTTTCTCGACAAAATCCCGGACCAGGGCGATGTTCTGCTCGGCCGACAATTCCAATGGCAAGGCAATCGTCAGGTCACGGGCAAGCTGCGCATCGGCACGTTTCTCGAACGCTTCCACCTTGTTCCAGAAAGCTTCCGACGCTCCGGAAACCGAACGGTCGGCGATCAGCGAGCGGACCCATTTAGGGGCATCGGGCGGGAGCAAGAACTCTTCGTGCAGCAAGCCCTGCTTGGCGCGATAGTCGATAGTGCGGGCCTCGCGCTCGAATTCCATCTTCGCGCAGTGCCTGTAAGCCGCAGACAGCACCACGCTGCGGCCCGAGCCGCGGCTGACGATGCTGGCTGAAAAATGTGCGATGGCCACGGCGAAGAGCGCTCCCGGTTTGAACCAAGTTCGTCGGGAGTGGCGGTAGAGCCCTGTCTCATCGGACCGAAAAGCAACGCGTCGCATCGCGACGTATAATTGCGCCCTTGGAGCCATTCCTTCGGAACGGCGGGATCATTCACAGAAGCATCGCCGTTGGCGATCTGCAGATCTGCAGATGTCTTTTTCGGAGCATCCGGGAGAATCTGGGCGTCGCAAGTGCAACGCCCAGAGTTCAGAGGATCAACCGGAATGAAGAAGCCATCATCGAGGATCAGGGAAGAAATCGCGAGATTGCAGGACCAGCTGAAGCAGGCCGAGACCCGCGAGGCCGAGCGCATTGGTCGCATCGCGCTGAAAGCCGGCCTGGGAGAGTTTGAGATCGATGAGGCAGAGCTTCAGGCCGCGTTCGAGGAAATCGTCAAACGGTTTCGCGGAGGCAAAGGTACTGCGTCCGGGAGGAAGGACGCCGGAGATGGGCGAGCCGCGAGCGGGGCGTCCGCGACGCAGTCGCCTGGCGCGGATGCGAGCGGGACTGGTGAGGCTTGAGCGGATGGCCAAGGCGATGACATCAGATGCGCGCAAAAAAGACACGAGGGAAAAAATCGAACTCGGCGGCCTGATCGTCAAGGCCGGGCTGCGCTACGAGAAACGTGCTCTGCTCCTCGGTCTGCTGATCGACGCGGGCAGACGGATCAAGGGCGACGAGATGGAGAAGGCCCGCTTGGCGGCGATCGGCGCGGAGGCTTTCGGCAATGACAGCGAATAAGCTGCTTCTGACAATTCTGCCCCCGGCGATCATGATCGTGGTGATGGTCCTGATGTCAGGCTTTGAACATGGGTTGGCGGCACTCGGAACATCGGCGCAGGCTAGGCTGATGCTGGGCCGCGTCGGCATCGCTCTGCCCTATGTCGCTGCCGCCGCGATCGGCGTCGTTGCGCTGTTCGCCGCCAATGGTTCGGCCAACATCAAGGCTGCCGGTCTGAGCGTGTTCGCTGGAAACGCCGTCACCGTCGTCATCGCCGTGGTGCGCGAGATTGTCCGGCTTGCCGGTATCGCCGGACACGTGCCGGCGGGACAGTCCGTTCTCAGCTATTCCGACCCTGCCACGATGGTGGGTGCTGCCGCAGCTCTCTTCAGCGGTATCTTCGCCTTGCGTGTCGCGCTGAAAGGCAATGCTGCGTTCGCGGCGTCCGGACCGCGCCGCATCGGCGGCAAACGCGCTGTGCATGGTGAGGCCGACTGGATGAAACTGCCCGAAGCCACGAAACTGTTTCCAGAGGCAGGCGGTATCGTTATCGGCGAACGCTATCGTGTCGATCGCGACAGCGTTGCCACTCTGCCGTTCCGCTCCGATGAACCGCAAAGCTGGGGCGCTGGCGGCAAGTCGCCGCTCCTCTGCTTCGACGGCTCCTTTGGCTCGTCGCATGGCATTGTGTTTGCGGGTTCCGGTGGCTTCAAGACGACGTCGGTGACGATCCCGACCGCGCTCAAATGGGGTGGCGGTCTCGTCGTACTGGATCCGTCGAGCGAGGTGGCGCCGATGGTCATTGAACACCGGCGCCAGGCGGGCCGGAAGGTGATCGTGCTCGATCCCACAGCTCCCGGTGTCGGCTTCAATGCGCTCGACTGGATTGGCCGTCATGGCAACACCAAGGAAGAGGATATCGTCGCCGTCGCCACGTGGATTATGACCGACAATGCGCGCACGGCATCCGCTCGTGACGACTTCTTCCGGGCTTCCGCCATGCAGCTTCTGACGGCGCTGATCGCCGATGTCTGCCTTTCCGGTCACACGGAGGAGAAGGATCAGACCTTGCGCCGCGTGCGTGCCAATCTCTCCGAGCCGGAGCCGAAGCTCCGCGAGCGGCTGACACGTATTTACGAACAGTCGGATTCGGATTTCGTGAAGGAGAATGTCGCCGTCTTCGTCAATATGACGCCGGAGACGTTTTCCGGCGTCTATGCAAATGCGGTGAAGGAAACCCATTGGCTCTCCTACCCGAACTATGCCGGCCTCGTCTCCGGCGACAGCTTCTCCACCGACGATCTTGCCGCCGGTGGGACTGACATCTTCATTGCGCTCGATCTCAAGGTGCTGGAAGCTCATCCGGGGCTCGCCCGCGTCGTCATCGGCTCGCTGCTCAATGCCATCTATAATCGCAATGGTAATGTGACCGGACGTGCGCTGTTCCTGCTCGACGAGGTGGCGCGTCTCGGCTATCTGCGCATCCTCGAAACCGCTCGTGACGCCGGCCGCAAATACGGCATCACGCTCACCCTGATCTTCCAGTCACTCGGCCAGATGCGCGAGGCCTATGGCGGCCGCGATGCGACGAGCAAATGGTTCGAATCGGCATCGTGGATTTCGTTCGCGGCGATCAACGATCCCGATACCGCCGACTACATCTCGAAGCGATGTGGCGACACCACGGTCGAGGTCGACCAGACCAACAGATCGTCTGGAATGAAGGGATCATCGCGATCTCGATCGAAGCAGCTCAGCCGCCGGCCGCTGATCCTGCCGCACGAGGTTCTGCGCATGCGCAGCGATGAGCAGATCGTGTTCACATCAGGCAATCCGCCGCTGCGCTGTGGCCGCGCCATCTGGTTCCGGCGAGAGGACATGAAGGTCTGCGTCGGGGAGAACCGCTTTCACAAAAACTCTTCGCCCACGGACGAACCGGTCGTGCGATAGATAGAGGATACGTCGATGAGGTATTGGGAAGCATGCGAAGCACAGGTGACGGCGGCCGAGGCAATCGATGAATGCCGCAAGCACGGCATCACGGCGGTGGTACGCGAGGTCGACAGCGCGCCGATCGACAAAGACAGTGGGGACGTGATCGGTCTTCCCGACCGCTATGGAGAATTTTATGGCGGTGATGTACTCGGCTTCCTCGGATATTAATCGACGTTCGCTTGCACTGATGGCGCTCGGCGTTTGCGGAAAGATCGTGACCCGGATGGGCGAAGACCAAGGCTTCGTTCGCTTTGGCGAATAGAGCTGAACGCCGCAGGCGGACCGCCCATAGCGTTCATCGGAACTTCACGGAAATGAATCGGTCGAAGGCAATCGATTCATATCTCTCGTTGGACGAAACTTGGCGACCGAGCGATTATGCTGCCATGCTCCGTCAACCCTATCAGCTCTATGTCGAACGCACGGATGAGGCTCGCAACATGGCTCGCTTCTATGCCATGACGATCGAGCCCGACCTGTTCGGCGAAATTTGTCTGACACGCCGTTGGGGCCGGATCGGAGCGCAGGGGCAGATGAAGGTCCAGCATTTCGCCCGAGAGCGAGACGCTGTCGCTGCCTTCCTCGATCTTCTCCGACAGAAGCGAAGCCGTGGATACCGGGTCAACCCTTCTGCAGCCTGCCATTGACGTTCGGCCATCCCTTGCGGCCTTTGACTGCCATCCACACATCGACGATGATGAAACAGGAGAATTTGACGTTTGGCATATTCGCATGACCTCCCGCTTTTCTTCCGAAAAAAGAGAAGGCGACACGAACTCGCGCTCTTCACGATTGTCCTTGGCGTCATAAGTGCTATCGCCTTGGAAGGCTGGGCCCCAACGATCACACTAGCTGCAGCAAATATGACTTCAGTAATGTTAAAAAAATGCACCGATGGCCACAGGATCGCCTGCGTCATCGACGGCGATACACTGTGGATTAATGGCACGAAAGTCCGGGTCGCCGACATTGACGCACCTGAGATCAGTGAGCCCAGATGCGCCTCGGAGCTTGCTCTGGGTAATCGCGCCACCGAGCGATTAATCGAACTGGTGAACCAGGGTCCTTTCGAAATGCGAGCATGGCCGGGTCGTGACAAGGACCGCTATGGTCGGGCGCTGCGGGTTCTCGTTCGAAATGGCCATAGCCTCGGCGATGTCCTGGTCTCGGAAGGATTGGCCCGGACGTGGACGGGTCGTCGCGAGCCCTGGTGCTAGGGGCTTGGCCGGTTAAGGCCGAGCCCGTCGGCGCTCACTCGCGCCGTTCCCATTCGGTCTCGATGTTGAGCTCGACATCGGCGAAGAAGGGGATCTTAATCGCGATCTTCAAACCGAGTTTGCCCTTGCGGAAGAGGTGACTGACGACCTTGCCAAGGGTGCGAAGACGTCGGCCGGTGGCACTGAGGAATTTTGCGAGCTGTTGCATCATTGATCTCCTGTTGATTGCGTTTCATTGCGGGGATGAAGAGCGAACCGGAAAGGAGGGCTGCACCGAAAGGGCCGAAGCGGAGCGGAGGACCTGAGGGCGCCTGAATTTTGATGCGCGAGGAGCCACAGGCGGGGAAAATTCTGGCGTCATCAGGTTGCAGCCAGACGTTCGGGACGCACCATCCCTGATGTCGATGGAATGAGATCGACACGAGATCTTCGGCAGCAAGTGAAGCACACGAAAGTCGTTCGACGCCTCCCCTTAGAACGGTGGCTCCGCGCTGATGCGCCCGTCCTGCTCGGCCTCGATTGTTGCAAGCTCCGCCTGTACCATCTCCAGCTCCGCCGCAATCTGGCGATGCTCCGCTGGATCGCAGGTGTTCCTGAGTTCGGCCTTAAGCTCTTCGCGTTGTACTTCGAGAGAAATCGCCATCGTCGTCTCCTTGACGTTTGTGAAAGACGACGCCGCGCGTCATGGCGAAACGGAGGGGTCAAGCAGCGCGGGACGCGACCGCCAGAGGCGGCGAGTGGAGGAGCCGATTTGCGGAAGCCGCCAGAGGCGGCGGGAGCAACTTGGAGGCGCCGCTCGTGCTGGACGCCTTCGGTTCGCCATGGCATGCTTGGACGAACTGAGCAGTTCCCACCTCCCGTATGGCACCGGAAAAGCCGGAAGCAGGCTCGATGCTTGCACCCGGCTTCGTCAATGGGACGGAAAAGAGCCCCGCCTTTCGGCGAAGCTCTTCGGGGTGATCAGACCTCCCGCTTCGGGCGGTTCCAGATGAGGGCGTATTCGCCGTCCTTCTCGCTCGGCCAAAGAGCTGCTGTGATCGGGGCGTTGAAGCTCGGGTCGTCCAGCTTGACGGAAATGTATTCCTCGCCGTCGTTGGAGACCGCCTTCCAGCCGGCGCCGACCTCGACGCCGCTGCTGGCGGTGATGCGGAAATCCGGAGCGTCGCGCGAGACGCGTTCGATCGGGTTCAGGCGGGCCTTCATGCTGACGGTGAGAGTGCGCACGTTGCCGATGATGGAGTTGTTGCCGTTGGTGGTGAATTCGCCGATGACTGCCATTGTCGTAACCTTTCCGGTTTGCTCGGGCCGCGCCCATCGCGTCCTCGATGACGGTGTTAAGACCGACGGCGATCGACGCCGCACCCCGATGGGGCCGGAACGAAGTGGAGGATGGCCGGGAGCGGCTTTCTTGCCCCGCGAGGAATGCGAACGTGTTCGCAGGGGAAGAAAGTTGCGTAGGGCCGTTGCGGCCAAGGCGGTCGAGACGAAGGCGTCCTTCGGTCACACCAGATCCATCGAGGGCTGCGTGGGTGTGGCCAGCCGAACCGGATCGCGCACGACATGCCGAGAGACCGACCGGTGAGTTCACCAGCATCGCGCTGCCGGCACAATCGTATGGCACCATGCTCATACCCCGTCACGACTGCGGTCATGCCGTTCCGTTCGAACCCCTCGCCGACAGGTGGGTCTGCACTACCGACCGTACGACAATCGAGCTCATCGTCGAATGGATGGCGCCTCATTCTGCCGGCAAGGACTCGGTTTGCATGCGATCCCGCCCAGCCCTCAGCGCCCACATCGCACCGGTTGGCCGGCACGGAAGATAGTTTCGGACTTAAGGGACTGGCTGGGCCGGGGTGGTTCACGGCAGAGGTCCGCAGAAGGCGGCATGCCTTCCGCTCAAAAATGACCCGGTATCCGTTGCCAGCCGCCTGTATGCCACCCTTAGACGCCACACACCCTTTCCTGCAAAGCTCTGTTCATGAAGCATCAGGCAGCCTCCCGCCCGGCGGTCGCTTCCGGCTGAAGGTCATGCAGATAGGCGACTGCGCGCTGCGCATGCGCCGCCGCATTGAAGATCGCGCGCTTGTCGGAGCCGAGGATTTCGGCCCAACTCTGGATGTACGCGGCATGATCCGGGTGCGGCTCCAGCTCCGGAACGATGCCGAGATCCGCGCACAGCATCGCTGACCCCAATTCCACGAGCATTTCTTCGAATGCCCTTTCGCGGCGGTCCTTGTGGTAGCGGCTGAGATCCCTATTCAGCCGCGCGGGACCGCCTGCCCAATGCAAGGTTTCGTGTGCTCTCGTGGCAACGAAGGAGGCCATGTCGCGAAACTGTTCGGGCCGCGGCAGCTGGATGTGGTCGGTCGCGGGAGAATAATAGGCCTTGTCGCCGCCGTATCGGACGACAGCCCCCGTGTTGTCGAAGAAGCGATCGGCGTGCTCGATGCGCTCAAGTGGTTTTGTGATCGGATCGGGGCAGTGGTAATAGTGATCTGCGAGACCATCGATCTGATCGCAGTTGAAGACCGTGTACGCTTTGAGGAACGGGATATCGCGTTCGACCTCGCCACCGCCCGCATCTGTCTCGGTCTTGGTAAAGCGGCTGGCATAGACGACGGTCGCGCCGCTCTCGCCCTTGCGCACGGGAGCGCCGAGTTCGTTTGCCTGGCGCAGCGTCATCCATGTCGGCGACCTGAAACCGCTGGCGACGCTCTCCGACCAGAGAAGGAGAACATTGAGGCCTGTGTACGGTTGCCTGTTATGCCGTAGTGGCCGGCTAACTCGGCCGGACAGATTGGCCGCACTCCACGGCTGCACCCATGGGCGGACGCCCTTTTCCAGCTCCGCGACGATCCTGTCCGTGATGCGGGCGTAGATATCGCTGCGCGTGTTTTCTGATTTCCTTGTCATGTCCAAACCTCCTTGTCAGGGGCAGCGCCCATCGCGGCCCCGTCGCGGAGGGCCGAAGGCAGGAGCGATCGGCGGAAAACGCACCGGAACGGCCGGAATGTATGTGGAGGACGGCGCAGCCGTTGCGGCTTGCCGCCGGCTCCTGCAGGTCCGACGAACGGGACGGGGCCGCAATGGCGCACTCCGATCTCTCTTCATTTTCCTTTCCTATCCCGGTTGAGCTTCGCTCCGGCAGTGACACAAGAATGGCCACCTCGAAGTGAGGCGGCCTCGTCACGAAAAAGGCGGAGCCAGAGGCTTCGCCGGATCTCAGCCGAGAGCGTCCATCTGTGCCTCGGCGGCCTTGCGGTCGAGCGTCTGGCCGGGATTGTCGACCGGGCGGTCAAATGGCTTCCACGCTTCGCCGACAATCTGTTCGTAAGCCGCGACTGCGCCTTCTGCGGCCAGGCGCAGCGCGTGCGCCTGAATGCCCATGTCGGCGGCGAATTCGCGCTTGCGCTGGGCGGCGCTGTCATATCCGACCGGGCCGTCGAGATCCTCGTCGCGAGCGTCTGACGCACTCTTGGCGGTCGCATCGCGCGCTTCGGTGACGGCCTTGCTGTAAAACTGGCCAGCGCCATGGGCCGATCCGACATAGGCGCCGACGATCCGTTGGAGATGGATTTTCATCGCCCGTTCGCCGAGGCCCTCGGAGAGGCCGGCCGCAGTCTCAATGATCAGGCGCTCGTGCATGTCGCGGATGCCGTCGCTGTCGAGGATGGCTGTTCCGAAGCTTTCGGCGATGCGAAGCGCCTGCGCTTCGTCGGGGCATGTCAGGCGGACCATTTCGATGGTGGCACCCTTGCGGAGCTGTACGACGCGGGCGGTGGGACGGCTGGGCTGGCGGGAAGAGGTCGCGGACTTTGCCATGGTGGTTTCCTTTCGGTTCGCCGAAGCGGTTCCAGCCCCTTGCCGGTCTGTCCTTCGGTGCGGTCGACAAGAACCGGCGCAAGCCGGGCGGTTCAGGGTCCGGGCAGGCCAGATCGAGAAAAGCAGTCATACGGACCAGCGGGTCTTCCAGACCTGCATGGTCCGTATGGCTGTTTTGCCGAGAGCGGCATGACCGGCCGCTCCGCGGCGCAAAGCGGCCTTGAACTGAACGGGCGCTGGTTCAGACCGCAGCAAAACCGGAGGACAGGCCGGCCAAGGGGCCGACACCAGATGTCAGCACCGGGAGGGATCTCATGCAGGGTGCGCCGGTTCCACCCCAATGCAGCCGCCTTTATCGCCGCCGATCCGAAGCCTGTCGCCACGACATGACCAAGGATCCGCCGACTGCCCGATGAACCCCAGAAAATAGGCCGCCCTCGTCCGATCGATACGGTTCACCGACAATGCAGCGAGATGATTCTCACCACGAGGCGACCACGGGACTTGTCCTGCACGCCGAGTTTGTATGCGATTATACGAATGCTGAAGGAGTTAGCGCCACGTTGCGCAAGCTGGTGCTGGGAGGACGGGAGAAATCCATCTGCTCCTCTTGGAGCCTCAGCTGATCCCCTCGCCAAGTCTTGCCTCCCGGCTTGGCTGAGGGCGAACGCACCTTAGCTCGGCCAGCATAATCCCTGCAAGTTTATCGGTTCACGGCCCTAACGGTCAGGACCCTCAGTCGGAAACCGCTTCGGAACAATCGGACGTTTCGGTAGTCTGTAGCGATCGAGCCACGTCGGTCCATGTGTGTTGCGAAGCTTACGCAGTACCTGACCGTCGTCACAGGACGGCTCGCCCATCCAGGCGCAATTGAGGATGCGCTTCCAGGAGCGCCCATGCCGGGCCGCGTAGTCCTGCAGTGCGTCCTCCTCCTGCCCGGTGAGGGGCGAAAGCTTGTCATGGCGTTCTCCACCCATCGGGTCAACCTCGGCAATCAGGGCTTGCCGCCTCATAAACACCATGGCGGTAGGTCGGCAGACGGTAGCTGGTTTCAATGACAAAGCGGGTCATGCCGCATCCCTCTCGTTGATGTCAGCACGCGGTTCCAGCCTCGCCTTAAGAGCGGCGATCACAGCATCCTGCCGGGCGAGCTTGCGCGACAACGCCTCGATCTCGCCCCGGCGCTGGAATTCCAATGCCTGGAGATGAGATTGGAACAGCCGTTCGTCGGAGGGCGTCCAACGTGACCCTGACCTTTTGTGCGTACGGCCGCTGGACTTCGCCTTCTGCGTGACCGTCACTCGCTCGGCACGGGCCGCGATCTGTCGCAGCACCAGATCGAGATGATGTCGCGTATCGCGGCGCGATGCTTGCATACGGGCGAGAAGAGAATGAGGGCTGATCGTTGTCATGCCACGCTCCTCCCCGCCCACGAGGCGAAGCAGGAAGGGCCGTCATGGGCAGCATGGCGTGCTTCATCGATCACGAAGCCGAAGCGTTCGACCTCATATTCGGTGGCTGGAACCATAGAGCGGCGCTCGTTGACATGACGGTCTCGCTTGCCGCCGCGGGTGGCGATCACCTCGGTCATGCCGGGATGATGATCAGATCTAAGGGCAGAGATCACCACCCAATCGTCAGCATGCGCCAGCTCGAACGCGTTGCGATCTTTCGCGTGGGATTCGCCCGGCACCAGGACCTGTCCGGAAATTGTTTCCCCGGCTTCCGGCCACCAATCCTTGAGATACCTTTCCGCGCTCCGCCGCTCATAGGACGTGAAGAAATGCGGATAGGTGAAAGTGACGATTGACCAGCCGCCCTCCGCGCGCAGCATCGGATGAACCTTACTGTTGCGTTCGGCCGAGAGCTTGAAGCCGCCGTGACCGGCGGTGACATGCGAAACGACGCCTTCTGCATAAATGGTGGCCATTTGTGAAGCACCCCATGGCGTGCTGCAGGCCATCCGCGTCGGCACGCAATCGAGCAGCGCCAGCTCGCGCCTGTGCTCTGTCGTTTCCAGCACACGCTCCCGGAACGCAGCCTCGTCGGCAAGGCGGCCCTCGTGGCCATAGAAGTCAGCGCGGGTCAGCTCGCAAAGCGGACGGTGCTCACGCCACGCGCTTGCCAGGAACCCGCCGCCCGCCGGCAAGGGCAGCATGGCAAGCGTGATTTCGCTGATCCGGGCAACGGGAAAGTCGTCGGCGCTGATGCCGAACTCCACCCCTGAATATTCAGGGGTAGAGCCGGCGGTATTGTCTGGGGACAGAGGCATTGTCATGCTGCCCTCCCCTCGACGTGATCGGCCGCGACGTCGTCGGCCACCTCTTCAAGAACCGCCATGGGATGCGGGTGGAGTTTGAGCCACTCCTCGGCCGCCTCCCGGTTGGCAGCGAGATGGATCAGGTCATGCGAGGGTCCGGGTCGATCAAAGACGCGGATCGATCCGATCGGCGGACGCTCGATCACGGCAAAAGCCAGCGTGCTGTCGACGCCGAACGTCCGAAAGATCGTGACGAGGATCGTGCCGCGGCTGCCGATATCTCCTTCATGGAGGGTGAAGGACGCCGGTGCGGTGTAGTTGCCAAGGGTTCGAGAGTGCCTTGCGGATCAATCGGCCGGAGCTGTTGCGCGTCTTCCAGACGGCCAGCTTCTTGCTGTGCCGCTCGGGCGGGCGTGGTGTGCCGTCGGACCAGGAAATAAGTGAGCCGATCGCGGCGGAAAATACGAAATGTGCAGACATGCGGAATCTCCCTGAATTTTTAGGGGTTGTGAAGAACGAAACCGCCGCCGATGGAGACAATCGGCGGCGACTGATCATTCGGAAGGGAATGGAGAGAGGTAGCTACTCCGCCGCGATCCCGTATACGGACTGATCATCGGGATAGGCCTCATCTGTGTGAGCACCGAAGGTTTCCGAAGAGGTATCTTCGTCGTCGGACGGATCGAGGCTGTCGTCTTCCTCAGCTGGCGCTTCATCCGCAGCGCTGTCTTCTTCAGCTCCGCCATCCCCGTTCTCAGGGTCCGGAGCGACAGGGTTGCCGTCGATAGCGTCATCCTCCGGGCCAGTCGCATCGGTGCCAGCCGATGCCTCATCGATGTCGAGATACTCGGCATGCTTGATCAGGTCTTCGATCTCGCTCGCATCCGGCGCAAACAGCGCCGAGGCATGCACGAAACGCTTTTCTTTGAAGTGGTCGATCAGCGCGGAGCGGGTCTCGCGGACCTTCTGCCGTGGAAGCACATTCGCCTCCTTCGCCGCCGCTTCCAGCGCCTGACGCGACAAGCACAAGAGGAAGTCTTCGCTGCCCATATTCGGCAGGAAGCTGTCGGCGCCGATAGCGTTCCCTGCGATACGGGAGACCACACCGCTGTTCGACATTCCACGCCGGCAAGACAGGACATCTATCAGCATAGAGCGGGCAGTGACACGTAGCGTCTCCCTGTCGAAGGTGAGCTTTCCGTCTTCACCGATCAGCCGGGCGGCGTGGCGCTTGAAACGCTTCGAACCGAACACATTGTCGTTCGCACCGGAATCGATGCGGATGTTGAGGCCGGCGAAGGCGAGAACGAGCAACGCCATCAGCGTGTCGTCCTCGATCGGTGCGCGGCCGAGCGCCTCGTGGAGGGCGTCGGTGCGGAAGTCGCCGATCATGTCCTGGCCCTTCTGGGTCACGTCTGGGCGGGACTTCGGCGCATCGACGATCACGTCGTTGTCGAGGCCCTCGGCGCCGCTTGTCGTGGAGGAGTCGGCTTTTGTTTTCTTCTTCTCTTCCGGCATCCGGTAGGCAACCGACTGAACCTTGCCATCGCGATCGAGATACATGCCGACATAGTCGGACTTCGACGGTTTGCCGTAAACGCGCTCCGCCTTCTTCGGCAGTTCCGGCTGACCCCAATTGTTGACCTCGATGATGGCACCCTTCTTCGGAAGATTGCTTGTCATCCATTCCTGCTGCGCGCCCAGAAACGCTTCGACATTGGTCGTATAGCGGCTGTCCTGATCGGCGGGCGCAAACAGATCCTCGACCCATTCGATGCCATAGGCGCTCGCGAGATCATCGCCGAAGCTCGCATCCTTGGCGAACATGCGGGTCTTGGAGAGTGTGCGGGAGATGTTATACCAGTCGGCCCGCTCGGACTTCTTCGGCTTGTTGGCCTTCCAGACCTCTTTCTGCTCGTCGAGCGAGGCTGCGGCAATGGTCCGCAACTGCTGCTCGTTCGGCAGGTCGCCGAGTCCCATCTGATCGAGCATTGCCGGAAGCACGTTGGCAAGGAGCCTGAGCTTCCTGATCTGGCGGACCGGCAATGCAAGGGCCACGCCGATCGCTTCCTCGGTCCAGCCGAGTGCGACGAGGCGCTCGATGCCGCGCCATTGATCGACGGGGTTAAGGGGCTCACGGGCGATGTTCTCGACCATCGAACGCATGGCGCCATTATCGTTGGCCGCTTCAACCACAAGGACCGTGATTTCTTCCAGCCCGGCCGCAATTGCCTGCCTAACGCGGCGATGGCCAGCCTGGATGATGTAGCCGTTACCGCCGTCGAGTTCCGGGGAGATGACCGGCGGCTGGATGATGCCGACCGCCTTCACCGTTGCAAGCAGCAGCGCATCGGATTGCGGCGACACCTTTGAGCGGCGGGTGTCGTCAGGATTATCCTTCAGCGCACGGGGATCGAGCTTGAGGATCTGCATGGGATCTGTTCCTTCCGGGATATCGGAACCGGCACCTCACCGGTCCTTCCTGTCTTCAGTTCTTTCCGAAGACATCTCCCGGACCGCAGGGCGGTCTAAGCGGCGCAACTGCGCCCGAGCGGCCCTGACCGTCAAGACGAGCGGGGCAAAGCCTTGCGAGAACGACGGACAGGGTTGAGGAGGGGGCGGTTGAGCGATAGCGTCGCCGGGAAGCCCGGTCTGCGAAAGGGTTCTCTTTCCTCCTCCCTCTCTTTCTCAGACATCTTGAAGCGCCACCATTAAGGTGGCATATTAGGCCATGGAAAAGATGCGGCCAACATACGATCTCGAAGCAATCAAATCTGCCTTGGGGTCCGTGCGGGCATTGGCGATCACGACGACGGCCCTTCGTGATGCCGCGGCTCTCGGTTACGATCGCGCTGCCATCGTTTCTACGATCGGAGGGATCGAGCGGCGCATGTTCTACAAGTCGATGACGACCAATGCCGATCATCGCGTCTGGCAGGACGTTTATCACGTCCCAGTGCCGAACGAGGACATGGTGCTCTATGTGAAATTCCAGGCGGACGTGATTACCGAATTCCGGGTCATGTCGTTCAAGGAGAAATAGGATGGCATCTACAGAAAAGATACTGCCCGACACGATGGTTTCCCCGGAGACCGGCGAGGTCCTGCGCCGCGACGTTCGCCCGTTTGTTGTGACCTTTAAGGGCAAAAGCAGGACAGTCGATCTTCCCGGTTATTATCCGGAAAACGGCGATGACGGCGTACATGTCGGCGACGACATGGAGGTGACGGATGCGGCGCTGCGCGCGCTGAAGGAAGAGGTCGAGGGTATTCCCTCACCAACCACGATCCGGCGTGTGCGACAGAAACTGAACCTATCGCAGCGGGAGGCCGGTGGCATTCTCAAAGTCGGAGAGAACGCTTTCGACAAGTACGAACGGGGGCTGGTCGAGCCAAGCGGTCCAACCAGCCAGTTGCTGCGTCTCCTTGACCGTCACCCGGAACTGGTTGACGAGTTGCGTCAACAGACGGGCTAAGCGCGGCCCTCTCAGCGGCCGCGTCATCGACCAGGGGGTTCGCGAGCGCTTCCTCGACTTCCCGGAGTTTTTGGCGCTTGTCGGCAAGTTCACCGGCGAAGGCGAAGGCGCCGCCCTGCCGGGACTGATAGGATGCAAGCCTGCGCCGGTACTCTTCCAGACGCTGGCGGTAACGCTCCTGCTCCTCCTCAAACCCGTCAAGCGCATGTTCAAGACGGGAGATCGCCCCGAGCGGCGTGACGGTGACCGGCAATTCGATTTCATAGTCAGCGCCGGTGCGCTGGAGCAGCGTTTGGTGGTGGTAGTTGTCGCCACGGCCGAACGTTTCGCCGGTATAGACGAGATCGAACCCGCCGATGCAAGCGGTGTGAACCTCGCCCTGTTGCTGTAGCTGAACCAGAGTGAGGATTTCCCTCATCAACGCTCGTCCAGCCTCCTTGCGATCGGTGTATGGCTTGCCCATCACCGTCATGGCGAAGCTTTCCCCTGACGTTGGAACAAGCCGTTCGATATCCCGGCCGATCTCACCGATGCGTCGCTTTGCAGTCTCGATCTCACGCTCGGCATCGCGGATCTGCCGGCGGACGGCATACTGATCGTCCTCATGGGCGGCCCGCAGCCGTTCGAGCCTGGCGATATCGGCCTCCAGCCCAGCCTTCTGCATCAGGCGCTCGTCTCCGGAGGCGATGGCCTTGGCCATCGCGAACTGATTGGCAGCGCCTTCGTTGAGGTCTTCGAGCCTGCGGATTGATGTGTCACCGCTGAGCGCAGCGGCAATGAACCGCGCCTTGCGCTCGTTGTTCTGCCACATGGTCGCGTCGAGGGACCCTTGCGTGGCATAGGCGAAGATATCAATCTCGTCATGCTGGTTGCCCTGACGGACGATACGTCCCTCCCGCTGCTCGATCTGCGAGGGAAGCCACGGCACGTCGAGATGGTGCAGGGCTTTGAGGCGTAGCTGCGCGTTGACGCCGGTCCCCATGGTCTCTGAACTGCCTATCAGAAAACGAACTTTGCCGGCGCGGACATCACCGAACAGCCGCTGCTTGGCCTCCGTCTTCTTGAAGTCCTGCATGAAGGCGATTTCCGAAGCGGGAACGCCCATACGGATCAGTTCGTCGCGGATCCAGCGATAGGCCGAGAACCCCCGAGATGCCTCGACATTGATCGTGCCGAGATCGGAGAAGATCATCTGGGCCGCGCCTGGAAGCTCGTATGGCTTGCCGTCCGGACGGATGTAGCTGTTGTCTGCTGTCTCCTGCCAGATGCGGTGGGCATTGCGGACCAGAAGATTGAGCTTGTTGTCCGGTTCGTCCCCCATGGCCGGCATCACGAGCCTGAGATCGATTGCCGCATGGCGGCCGTCGGTGATGACGGAAAGCAGAATGTCATCACCTGGCTCTGGAGGACGATCACGCTCCTCGATCGCCTTGATGCGAGTTTCGAGGATCCGCTGATACGTCTTGAAGGCCGGCGTCGGGGCCGCGGTCAGGATCTGCCGCTTGCCGGTGGCGATATCGGGCATCTTCACATATGCCTTGAGATCCTCCGGCATCACCACGTCGGCGAAGGCGCGGAACATGGCGATCAGTTCGGGCACGTTGACAAAGGAGGCGAAGCGGCTGACCGGCTTGTATTTCCCTGACGGCTGAAGCTCCAGTTCCGTCTTTTCGTCGCCGAAGTTGGACGCCCAGGCGTCGAACTCATGCAAGCCACGTTCATGCAGGGCTTGGTAGCCGAGCAGCCGTTGGATGGAGAACATTTCCCCGAGCGTGTTGGTGATCGGCGTGCCCGACGCCAGCACCAGAGCACGACCGGGGTTCTTCGTTTCGATGAAGCGCGACTTGACGTAGAGGTCCCAGGCCTTTTGCGAGCCGTTCGGATCAATGCCCTTCAGCGTCGACATGTTGGTGGCGAAGGAGAGTTTTCTGAACTCTTGCGCTTCATCAACGACAATCTGATCCACGCCGATCTCGGAGATCGTCAGAAGGTCGTCCTTGCGGGTGGAGAGACCCTGCAAACGTTCTTCCAGTCCCTCCTTCAGCCGCTCGAGGCGCTTTCGCGAGACGCGGTCCTCACTATCGACTTTGGTCAGTAGGTCCTCGTAGAGCTGCAGTTCGTCCTGGATCATCTGTTGCTCGAAGGCCGAGGGCACGGCGATGAAGCGAAATGCCGAATGCGTAATGATGATTGCATCCCAGGTGGCAGTGGCCGCCCGCGACAGAAACCGGGCGCGCTTGTCCTTGGTGAAGTTGGTCTCGTCTGCGACAAGGATCCGTGCGTTTGGATAGAGCGCCAGAAACTCGCGGGCCGCCTGTACCAGGCAATGGCCGGGCACGACAAGCATCGCTTTGGCGATCAGGCCGAGCCTCCGCTGTTCCATGATGGCCGCCGCCATGGTCATGGTCTTGCCGGCGCCGACGGCGTGGGCGAGATAGGTCGAGCCGGAGGAGATGATCCTCCAGATGCCGCGTTTCTGGTGGCCATAAAGAACAAAGGCGCCTGAGGCGCCCGGAAGTTGAAGATGGCTGCCGTCGAATATTCGCGGCGCGATATTGTTGAACCGGTCATTATAGACCCGCGCCAGCCGGTCGGTACGATCCGGGTCGGTCCAGATCCATGACTGGAAGGCCGTCTTGATCTTCTGCAGCTTGTCGCGGGCCGCTTCGGTGTCGACCACGTTCAAAACCCGGCGCTCGCCATCGGCGTCCTTGAAGGTGTCGAAGATCTGCGGCACCCGCGAGTTCAGGGCGTCGGCGAGTAACTCGCCCGCGTGTCGGCGGTCCGTCCCCCATTCCGACGTGCCGGTCGCGATATAGCCGAGTTGGCGAGCTTCCACCGTCCACGACCCGATTTCCGGCATGTGGTGGATTTTGATCTCGGCGCCCATCGTCTCCCTGACGAAGGCGACCACATCGGAGGCCGAGATCCATGGTGCGCCGAGCCGGGCCGTGATATCGGACGGCCGAAGATCGGCGGGCTGCACCTCTTGCAACGCGCTGACATTCCGTTTGAACGCTGGGTCGAGGTCGGCAGCTGCGATGGCCGCGGCAAGTTTCGTGCGCACCGGTCCGGAGAGATAAGCGTCCGACGTCTGCCATGCGCCATCAGCCGGGTTCCGGAAGATGGCATCGCCGAGATCGCCAATCACCGCACCCGGATCGCAATGCAGCAGTTCGGCGATATGGTCGATATCGACGTGACCACGTTCATTCAGCACGACGGCGAGTGCATCGGCAGGAGATGTGATGGTCGGCGCAGCCGGCGGCGCAATCACGCGTTCGGAAAAGATCGGACCCGGCTTCGCCGTGTCGGTCTCCAGATCGTAGTCCTCGATCGAGGCGACCAGCCAGCAATCGGGATCGTCGCGGAAGGGTGCAAGGTTCGGCTGGCGATGGGTCTCCTTGACCTCGCCGGTCTCCGCATCCTCCTGGATCGAAACGGTGGTATGATTGATCGGCCCGAAGTCGCGCACGAAACTCGACCAGGCGATGCGCAGGCGGACCTGAAGATCCTTCCACGGGCGATCCTGTTCCTGCGCCTTCAGCACTTCGCGCACCGCGTCTCGGATCGGGATCAGCTTCGAGATAATCCGGACATGCTTTTCCGAGATGCCATCCCCGCTGCGCGCCTTGCGCACCGTGACCGGTACGGGCGCGCCTTCGAGGATCTGCATCAGACCCTTCGACCGGTCGAGGAAGAAGCTGCCTTCGCGGATTGCGCCGTCCCTCGGCTGCAGATCGACGATGTCGGCGAGTTCGTCCTCCAGCTCGGTGTCGATCTCCGTCGGCTCTCCGTCGTAGATGCCCTCGGGAAGAAGTTCGGTGACGGCGATCAGGGCGGCCTCGAGACCGAGTCCGAAGTGAGGCCTGCAGGTATAGGTTTCGCCAAACGGTCCGGAGGTCAGCGCGTGGGTGCCGAGAACGAAGTCGGGGTGCCGGGCGAACCAGCGATTTACTCGGATCGCGCCCTCATCCTCAATGGCGGGGCGGACCTCATCCACATCGAGCCATGTCTGGTCCCCCTCCGGCTCGCCAACCTTGCGCTTGCGGAAGAACAGGATGTCGACCACGACGTCCGTGCCGGCGTCCTGACGGAAACTGCCCTCGGGCAAAATCCGGTGAAGCGGATCAGACGCTTCTGCTGCTCGCGTGTTGCCGCGATGGCGAGCTTTTCGAGCTGGTCGGCGGAAAGAATGGCAGAGATGTTCAACCGCGCACGCTCCTTCCAAGAGGCGGCCAGGCCGCGATCCTCGCCATCGTCGAAATGGAAGTTTTCACGATCGCCCTGTTTGCGCGCAACAGGAGCCGGAACGCCGATGGGCCGTATGGCCGAGGCGAGTGCCGGCGGTGTGGGTTCGGGATTGTCGTCATTGGCGGCCTCAGACGCAAAATTGCCGAATGCGGTCACGCCAAGGCCAAGTCCTGACGAAAGAGCGGTATTGCCAAACATGTCGAGCGTGAAGGGATCGTTGCTCATGATAAAAACTCCTTTTGAAAGCGCGCGTCATCGGTCCGCCACTGGGACGGGGCGGCTAACAGACGCTGATTGACGTTGGAGATCCCGCTACGACGGGACGTTACGACCATTCGATGATGAAGAGTTCCATCGAGTCCGGCTGAAAGCTGACACCGAGATGCCTGGCGTTTGGGCAGGCAGAGGTCATGGCCTCCAGCTGTGCGGCCTCGATGAATTCGACGCCGTCGTCTCCACCGAAAGTTCTGCGCTTCACCTCGAACCAGTCGTCGTTGGTGCGGGGATCGCATTCGAGCGCGTAAGCAACGAAAGGCTTTTCGCCATCGGGCAACTTGCCGTTCGAGCAAAGATAGACACCGTGATCACCCACCAGCCAGACACCCGGCTGCTCGTCGCGACCGGGATGAAGTCCATAATGGGGATTGCGAAAGCCGCCATTGGCTTCTGCGTCGGCGCGACCGCGGGCGATCACCGCCCGCATGGATTCGATCGGGAAGGAAAGCATGGATAGGATCCTACTCACGCTGCGATCGCGTCAGGCAGAAAGCGCAAATGCACCGGAAGCTTGGCGGCGATCTCATCCTCGGTGAGATCGTCGAGCAGCTTCACGATGGTGCCCTGGCGTCCACCGTAGAACAACACGGTGCGCTTGCCGCGGTCGTGGTCTCGCCAACGCTCACCGGCATAGCCGCGATACTCGTCGTTCGTGCTCGACCAGATGTGATCCAGGCGTTCCTCACGCGTCATCGCCCGAACGGGCCGGGTTTCGCGCTCGATAATCGCATCGCGCATCCGCTCAGACGACTCCCTGTCGGCGAGATCGCAATAACCATGGAAATGCCGCATGCGGTCATCGATCTTCAGCGTGTAAAAAACGCTGGTGATGCTGTCGGTGAGGAATTCGCGCATGGCGAACATCTCGCCGCGCGTCCACAGCGGCGGCAGAATCTCGAACATGTAGTCGTGCTCGCGCTCGCCGATCTCGAACCATTCGCCGCGGTAGAGGGCACCATCATCGCCCTCCCAGCGGTTGGGGCGCTGCGCGTGTCGATCGAACATGCGGAACATCTGCCGGCGATCGGCGACACCCTGATAAACTTTGCGGATAGGAGAGAAGGTCATGAGCGGGGCTCCTTCAGCCTCGTCCGTGCGGGAGCGCGGCGGATCCTCATGGTCGCCATCTTCTCTTGAGCCCTTCCTGACCCCTCCCCTCAAGCCGCCTCTCCGTCCGGGCGGGTCAAGGGCCGGCGTAGCCGGGCGAAGCTTCACCCTTGACGCGGCCGGCGGGCATGCGGCAGGCCTCCCTCTCTTTCCATTCTTCTTTCGCTTCTTTCTTGCTCGCGAGCGCGTAGCGCATCATTCCAGTCCTCGGCCGGCGGCTTCAGCCGTAACCAGTCGCAGCACGTCTCATCGGCAATGTCGCGAAGGCGGCCGGCAAAACTTTCGCCCTGGCTGTTGGCGTCGGTGGCCGCGACCAGAACAGCACCGGGACGCGCGACCAGCTCGCGGAGGGCCTCCTCCGTCGTCGGCGACCAGCCTCCGCCGGTGCTGAGATAGAGGCTTCCCTCGCGCAGCCCTTCGAAAGCGGCCAGGCTCATGGCGTCGATCGCTGCTTCGGTGACGCACAGGCGCAGGGCGTCTTTGGCACCGAGCCGGAACAGCACTTTCGATCCGCCCGTCGAAAATCCCCGCCAGTCCGGGCCGCGCTCTTCCCAGCCGGTCACGGCACCAGCGTCATCGACATGGGCCGCCCACATGCTGCCGTAGGGCCCTTCCCGCAGGACGTTGGTCTCAACAGCGGCCCGGATGATCCTGTTCGGCACGTTTCGATCGGTTGAAAGGTAGCGCCATGTCATCGACCCGCGCCATGGCTTTCGCCGACCGTGCCATAGCTCCAAGATGGATGCTGCAGGAGCCGTATCGCGCACCGAACGTCGCCACTCTGGCTCCTGCAAGTCGACCCCGACCAGCGACGCGACACGATTGAGAGCATCAACAAAGTTGAAGCCCTCCACGTGCTGAACGAGGCTGAAGACATCGCCCTTGGCTTCGGAGAGCGGGTCGAACCATCCCCTGCCGCCGTGTATAACGATTACAATCTCCCCGCCACGCCGGTATTTGATTGCCCGCCGCGTGCTTTCCTTCAGATCGACCGCGAAGCCTGCCTGCTCCAGCACGACGGCGCACGGGACACGATCCCTTAGCTCTTCCAGTCTCTGTTTTTCCATCCTTATGCCGGCGCTCCTGGTGCCGCCCTTCTTGTCCGATTCATTTCTCCCGCAATTTGCGGGACCGTTTCCGACGGTCCGCGAAGAGCAAAGGAGGCAAGGGCACGGCTGGCAACCTGCAGATCTGCACCTTGGCAACCAAGGGGGCCGCACCAGCCGCGGCGAAGCTTCCCTTGCCGCCTGCAGCTCGCAAGCGGTAAGGACATGCCGGCTCAATGAGCCGGCCCGTACGCGAAGGGATCGAACTCCGCGATGGTCTCGAC
This sequence comes from Agrobacterium sp. LY4, assembly GCF_001526585.1. Classification (NCBI taxonomy): domain Bacteria; kingdom Pseudomonadati; phylum Pseudomonadota; class Alphaproteobacteria; order Hyphomicrobiales; family Rhizobiaceae; genus Agrobacterium; species Agrobacterium sp. LY4. The sequence goes on from NZ_ASYA01000013.1 coordinate 26,949, forward strand.
CTCGCCGTCATCGAGTTCGTCGCTCGGAAGGACGCCGAACTCGCCGCCAGACCGGAAAAGCGTGACCGGGACCATAAGGGTGCGGGAAAGCTGGAAGGCGTGGTTCTGTGCGAGGGTGAGATCTGTGTTCATCGGAGGGCTCCATCGTTGGAGCGGGCCGTTCCCGCTCGATGGCTCCCGTCAGTGTCCGGAACCGGTCGCGATCACCGCGAAGGCAAAGCCGAGTGGCCGCACGCTTGCGTAGCGGACCCCGCAGCGGGTTGATCGACGGAGATCCGGGGCTGGACCAGGCAGCCATCCATCAAGAGCGGGATCGGGACGCCTTCGTAGGCCGCCTCAGACAAAAATCGATGATGCCGATGCGGATTCTGTCGCCGTCTCCCATCACTACGCAGTTGGTTCCGCACTCCGACTTCCGGGTCGACGGCGATGCTCATCGCGACGACTCCCATGCGGTTAGAAGCGGAAATTTCGGGACATTCTCCGACACCCTTAGCGCATAGGTGCATTGCACAATTTTTGTTTGCGCGTCGCACATATTCTAGGCATAAGGGTAATAGCTGATGCACACGATGGCCTTCCCCCAGCGCCATCGCGTCAGTTGTTCCCCTCTGGAGGTTTTGACCTTCACACTTCAAGGGCCTCGGTTTTCCGGTGGCCCTATTTTTTTGGCGCCTTAACAACGACGGCAGACAGACGATGTATCTGGTTCTTGTTCAGGCTCCCTCGCATGCGGAGCCACCCACTTGAAAAGCCATCACCCAGGAGATATATATTGCTCATAGTCGAGAGCGCTGATCCGTCGGTGCGTTGAACGATTGTTTCACTCGGCTTACCGAATTCGAGCGGACCGCATGCGGTCCGCTTTTTCGTTTCAGGGGGATTCGTTGCATCTACTATATCTCGACGAGTCTGGTCACTCGCATGATCCAAGCTCCGACTTCTTTGTCCTTGCAGGCTTTAGCATATTCGAGCGCCAAACGCATTGGCTGGAAGCCCAGATAGATCCCGTAGCTGCGCGCTTTAGCTCAGCCAATCCCCGAGAAATCGAGTTTCACGGAAATCCGATGCGATCGGGCAACGGAACCTGGAGAGGTGTGCCTCCGAACGACCGAGTTCAAGCAGTCGTCGATATCTTGTCGCTACTCGCCGACAAGCAGTTGCAGTTGAAGGTCTACGCCTGCGTCATCGAAAAAAAGCTCTTCTCTCCGAACGATATTCTGTCTCGGAGCTTCGAGGAGGTGGCTTCGTGTTTTGATGGCTATCTGAAGACGCTTTATAAGAAAAAGAACCCCCAGCGCGGCTTGGTCATCCTCGACAAAAGCAACTATGAGGAGAAAATCCAAACCCTCTCTCATGTGTTCAAGCACGTGGGGCATGCCAACGGGCAACTTCGCAATTTTGCCGAAGTCCCGCTTTTTCTGGATTCGAAGGCATCGCGCCTGATTCAGATGGCGGATTTGATCGCCTACTGGATTTTCCGTCACTTTCAGTCAGGCGACCAGCGTGGCTACGACCTCATAAGGCCCTACTTTGCCCGGTATGGCATCGGGCCAGTCTCAGGTCTGCGCTGTCATGTCTCGCCAGAGACGGAGGCGCGCCTCGCTTCGCTTCCAGTTCCAGCTCACCCTTTTCCGAAAGCAACGCCGAAAGCTATTGCCGCCGCATCCCAAGTCACCACGCCTGAGGATTAAAGCGGTTTTGAAGGTGCACGCGCTCCCTCGGCACGCTCGGTTTTAGCATTTTTCAGTGAAAATTCCTGCTTTTCACCTTCAGCGTATCGATATGAATATCTGGCGTGAACATGTCCCGCGGGACGACCGGCTTCGGCCTGTCGCGTGAATCCGGCCCGCCACCTCCATGGGCAAACTCATCGCCGCGACCAGCCGGCAGCTTGAAGTCGGTATCCAGATCGGCAAGGCCAACCAGATCGCCTGAGAGATCGAAGAGTTGCTGGGCGACGAGATGGACGACCTCTCCTTCCCGCTGAATACGCCCGTTGATCGCCATCATCGAGGATCCCAGCACGATGCGCCTGCGCTTCTCGAACAGAGTGGGCCAGACAACGACGTTGGCCGGTCCGGTCTCGTCCTCGATGGTGATAAACATCACACCCTTGGCCGATCCCGGCTTCTGCCGTACCAGCACGAGTCCAGCGGTGTAAACCCATCGGCCATCCCGGGCATTCATCGCCTCGGCACAGGTGATGATATTGCGTGACGACAGGTCCTTGCGCAGAAAGGCGACCGGATGCTGGCGCAAAGTCAGCCCGATGTGGCTGTAGTCCTCGATGACGTTGTGCCCATCCGTCATCTGCCGAAGCGCGACCTCCGGCTCCCGCTGCTCAGCAATCGCTGTCGCCTCGCGTTCGGCTGCAGCTGCAAACAACGGCAAGGGTTCGTCGCGCAGCGCCTTGATCGCCCAGAGCGCATCGCGTCGTTCGAGTTTGAGCGATGGCAGGAAGGCATCGGCCTCTGCCAGTTGGACAAGCGCTTCGGTTGGAACACTGGATCGGCGCCACATATCATCGACTGAGGCGAACGGGTTGTTCATGCGCGCTGCAACGATCCGCGCCGCCTCCGCGACCGCCAGTCCCCTCACTTGCCGGAAACCGAGCCGAACAGCATGTCGATCGGTGCTGCCGATCCTTTCCAGCGTGCAGTCCCATCGCGAGCGGTTGACGCAAACCGGCCTCACCTCAACGCCATGCTTGATCGCGTCCCCGACGATCTGAGCCGGAGCATAAAAGCCCATTGGCTGGCTGTTGAGAAGGGCTGCACAAAACACGTCCGGGTAATGGCACTTGATATAGTTCGAAGCATAGGCGATCAGCGCAAAGGAGGCGGCATGGCTTTCGGGGAAACCGTAGGAGCCGAAGCCTTCCAGCTGCGAAAAGGTCTTTTCGGCAAACTCTGGCGAATAACCATTCTTCACCATCCCCGAAACCAGCTTGTCCTTGAAGCGCGAGACGCCGCCAGTGAACTTGAAGGTCGCCATGGATTTGCGCAGCTGGTCGGCCTCACCACCGGTAAAGCCGGCACAGACCATGGCAACACGCATGGCGCTTTCCTGAAACAGCGGCACGCCCAGCGTCTTGCCGAGCACCGCCTCCAACTCGGGTGTCGGATACTCGACCGGCTCCTTGCCTTCGCGCCGGCGAAGATAGGGATGCACCATATCGCCCTGAATTGGGCCCGGTCGGACGATCGCCACCTGCACGACGAGATCGTAGAAGGTGCGCGGTTTTAACCGCGGCAGCATCGCCATCTGCGCGCGGCTTTCGATCTGGAACGTGCCGAGCGTATCGGCCTTGCGGATCATCGCATAGGTGGCGGCATCTTCCTGCTCGATCTTCGAGAGATCAAGATCCTCGCCCTTGTGTTCGTGGATGAGGTCGAAGGCTTTCGCCATGCAGGTGAGCATGCCGAGCGCCAGCACATCCACCTTCATGAATTTCAGTGCCTCGACGTCGTCCTTGTCCCATTCGATGATCTGCCGGTCTTTCATCGTCGCTGGCTCGATCGGCACGAGATCGTCGAGCCGGTCATGGGTGAGGACAAAGCCGCCGGGGTGCTGACCGAGATGACGCGGCGCGCCCATAAGCTGCCGCGCGAGTTTGAGGGTGAGCGCTAAGCGCCGGTCGTCCGGGTTGAGATTGAGCTCCCTGATGTTTCTGTCGGGTACTTCTTCCGACCAGGACCACATGCCTGACGATAGCGCCTTGATGACATCCTCCGGCAGGCCGAGCGCCTTGCCGACATCGCGGATCGCGCCCTTGGCCCGGTATCGGGTGACGGTGGCGCAGAGTGCCGCCTTGTCCTTGGTATAGGTCTTGTAGATCCACTGGATGACCTCCTCGCGCCGTTCGTGCTCGAAGTCGACGTCAATATCCGGCGGCTCGTCGCGTTCCTGGCTGACGAAACGCTCGAAGAGGAGATCATTGGTCGAGGGGTCGATCGATGTGATGCCGAGAATATAGCAGACGGCGCTGTTGGCGGCGGACCCCCTGCCCTGACAGAGAATTCCCTGGCTTCTGGCAAAGCGGACGATCGAAAACACCGTCAGGAAATAAGGCGCGTATTTCATGGTGCGGATGAGATCGAGCTCGTGCCGCAGGGTTTTCAGGACATCAGGAGGCAATCCTTCCGGATAGCGGTCGGGCACACATTCCCAGACATAATGCTCGAGCGAGGCTTGCGCATCCTTGCCAGGGACGATGGCTTCCTCCGGATATTGGTAGGTCAGTTCCTCGAGACTAAATTTGCAGCGCCGGACGATCTCCAAGGTCCTTGACAGTGCTTCAGGATAGCGCGGAAACAGGCGCTCCATCTCCTCCGGTGGCTTCAGATAGCGATCCGCATGGCGCTCACGCTCGAAACCGACATCATCGATCGTGGTGTTGTGCCTGATACAGGTGACGATATCCTGCAATTGCCGGCGGCCCGGCTCATGAAACAGCACATCATTGGTGACGACGGTTTTGACCTTGAACCGCGCCGCCATGTTGGAAATCTCATGCAGACGCAGCTGGTCGTTGGGGCGCCGGCGCAGGCAGAGAGACACGTAAGCGCGATCACCAAATAGCTCAGCCATTTTTCGGAGCTGCGAGACGCAGGTGGCATCCGGCAGATCCGGCACCAGAATGCCGATCATGCCCTCGGAGTAAGCGACGATATCGTCCCAATGCAGGATACAGTTGTTCTTGCCGCCACGCGATTTGCCGAGCGTGATGAGGCGCGTCAGGCGCGAATAGGCGGAACGGTCCATCGGATAGACCAGCACAGACATGCCGTCGGCGAGATCGAGGCGACAGCCGACGACAAGACGGACACCCGTTGCACGCGATGCTTCAAGTGCTCGGACGATGCCTGCCAGAGAATTCCGATCGACGACGCCGAGTGCCTCAATACCGAGCCGTTTCGCTGTCTCGAACAGTTCCTGTGCCGAGGAGGCGCCGCGCAGGAAGGAAAAGTGGGTCGTCACCTGGAGCTCGGCGTAGCTCATGCGAAGATCCCGTGGCAGAACCAGCGATGGGACCCGGTTTCGGGATCCACTCCGTCGCCGGAGCGGAACACCCACAGGCGCTCACCGGATTCGTCTTCGATGACGAAATAGTCGCGCACCGCCTCCATTTCCGCGTCGCGCTGCCACCATTCTCCAAAAATGCGTTCCGGGCCATCGGCACGCTTAACCTTGCGCCGCTTGCCGCGCCAGACGATCGAGACCGGCGGGCGGTCCGGCATCAGCGCAATCGCCTCGATCAGTTCGGGTCGTGGCAAAAGCCGGACTGGACGGCGCCAATGGCTGACCCAGGCAACAGCGATCGGTTCAGCAACGGGACTGATCCGCTGGACCGATCGTTCCGGCACATCGGATGCAACCGGCGCGACGCGGTAAACCCTCTGCCCCCGGTTTCCATAAATATCGATGAGCGGTGTCACATCGGTGATGTCATCCTCGACCAGAGCAGAGACTTTCTGCGCCTCCTCCAATGGCTCTACCATGACGGCGACAAGGGTGAGCCTCTCGATCCCGAAACCCGGCTCGATCTTTTCCGTCCGGTCCCGAAAGAGTTTCGTCAGCCAGGCGACATCCCGGGCAGGCTTGGCGGTGCCGGCGCGGATCGCCTGCCTCGTGCCATCGACCTTCTCGACGATGAGGTCGGCACGACGCACGCCAAGCCCTCGCTTCTGAAGTTCATCGACCAGACGAGCGACAAGCCGCCCCACATATTTGTCGATCGTTTCGGCTGCCCCGATCGGTTCAGCGAAGGCTTTCGAGACTTCGATCAGCTCAGGCGTCCGGATCGGCCGATAGGCTCGGCAATACGACAGAGCGTCTGGTCGAGACGGCGCCCGATCTCCGGACCAAAGCGCAACGTCAGCGGCGCACGTGGGGTATTGGCAAGTTCACCGATCGTCTGGAAGCCGAGAATGCGCAGATCGCTGACAATCTTCGCCGGCAGGCGCAGAAGCGAGATCGGCAGCTTTTCGACCGCCCGAACTGTCTCACCCGGCCTAACCACGATCGTTTCGCGGTTGATGGCGCGGGCGCAGGCGTGGGCCGCACCCCAGCTGTCGGCGACCGCCACACGGGCAGTCAGCTTCCTGCCCAGAAACTGGTTGGCGATCTTAGTCACCATTGGCAGCTCGCCGCCCTGCAGGTGGTCGGCGCCTTCGGTATCCATCACGATGCCGTCGATCCCGTCAATCGCGACGATCGGCGAATAGATGGTTAGTGCCCACAGTGTGATGCGTTCGAGTGCGACGCGATCGGCTCCGGGATCTGCATCGACCATCATCAGGCCATGAAACAGCGACTGCGCCTTTGCCGCCGGCATGCCGACATGCACGCCTGCCGCTCTGGCAGCCGGGTCGGCAGCCGAAACCCATCGCTTCGAGCCGCTTCTTGCGATCACGGCAATTGGCTGTTCAGGCGGAATGGAGGGATCTGCCCGCCGAATACGATCCGTCGGCAGATCCGGAAGATAGATCGAGACGACCCTTGTCATCACACGCCCTCACGAGAAACTCAGCACACTCACCCGCTTTCACGCGCATCAATTCCAGAAGCCATTGAGCCCTGCCCACCCCCGGTACCGGCAGCTCCTCCGACGGCATCACGCTCACCCGCCACCGCGTGGTAGAGGCCGTGGGCTGGCCAAAATCATTCGCTTCCGTCTGCCGCCGCCATCGCCGGACCGCGAGCGCCATCGTCCCGGTTCGCTCGGCGGCGAGCTGTAAGCGGCGGGAACTGACCATGGGCAAGCGTACAAGCTCGCCGACGACAGCGCCGAGACCGCCGAAGGACAGCCCCTCCTCCATATTGGCCAGCACATCCTCCTCCCTGTCGGACTCGACGAAGATCACCCGATCGGCATGCAGCCCGACCTGGGCGAGTGCCGGAAAAAACAGATCCGGTCGTGTCAGGCACCAGATAACCGGGCCTTTGGTTCGCGCGGCAATGCCGGCGACACAAAGGGCTGCCGCCGCGCCATCCACCGTGCCCGACCCGCCGCCGGCAAATTCGTGCAGCGCGCCATAGGCGAGACCACCGCCGGGCAAGGCCGCATCGATCTCGGGGACACCGAAGGCGAGCGTTCCGGCCCGCCTCGCGGCTCCGCCCTCCATCGAGGCGATGCGGTCGCGCAAGTCGCAGATCACCCTCTGGCGGGCAGCAGTCATCGTTCACGGCTCCCTTCAAGATCGTGTTCAAAGATCGACATCATGTCGTACGGGTTATATGTTCATTGTTTGTTCTCATGCCGCGAAAGAGTCAAGCACCACAGAGTGGAGGAATATTATCCCAGCATTAGGAAATCCAAAGATTCCAAGAGGATTCAAGGATGTAACCAGAGTTAAGATTTTTGCCGACCCCCTGTTCCCATTGAGCCGCAGTGGTGGATAGCGGGGACAGATGTGCAACGTCACAATGTTCTTAAGGTTTTTGTGCTGAACTCTCGGCATGACGAAGCCCCCGAGACCAAAGCCGCTTCTTCGTGATGCCGAAGCCCCGATCCGCTCGAAGCCACGTCGGAAGCGCAACCCGGCGCAGCCACAGCTTCTGTTCGATCCCATGCCTGATCGCGTTGAGCCGGCGCTCGCCCAACTGAAGGCGCATCCTCCAGTTGGCGACCAATGGAGCTGGGAGCTGAAATGGGACGGCTATCGACTGGCTGTCCATATCGAGCCGACGGGCGTCCGGATCCTCACCCGTGGCGGCCATGACTGGACGCATCGGTTTCCGGCGATCGAACAGGCCGCCCGGGCGCTCGGCCCGGCGACGATGATCTTCGACGGTGAGGCCGTTGTTCTCGATGACGATGGGCGGCCGGATTTCGGGCTGCTGCAGCAATCCCTGGGTGCTTCCGGCAAGACAGCTGGCACCCGGGCGTCTGATGCCGTCCTCTACGCCTTCGATCTCCTCTATCTGGACGGCCATGATCTTCGAGATATGGAATACCGATCGCGTCGACATCTTCTCGAGGACACGCTCGATGGCAAAGACGGCGCCATCCGCCTTTCGGAAACGATTGAGGCCGACCCTGATGTCCTGCTTGAGCATGTCTGCAGCCTTGGACTTGAGGGCATTGTCGGCAAGCATCTCGATCAGCCCTATCGTTCCGGCCGGACCGGGGACTGGGTGAAGATCAAATGCGTCCAGAGCGAGGCCTTCATGGTGGTGGGCTATGAGCCATCGACGGCGTCGCCCGCCGGCTTCGGCTCGCTGGTGCTTGCTGGCTATCGCGGTGATGAGTTGGTCCATGTCGGAAACGTCGGCACGGGCTTCAAAGAGGCCGAGATGACCAGGCTGCGCAAGATGCTGGACAAGCTGCGCTGGAAACGAAAGCAGCCGCCGGTGCCCTATGCCGGAAAGGCAGATATTGTCTGGGTCGAGCCGACTTTGATCGCCGAAATCGAGTTTCGGGCGTGGACCGGAGACGGCAAATTGCGACACGCTTCCTACAAAGGCTTGCGGGAACGGCAGGACAATGCCGACGTTTACAAACTCGACTAGCGAAGCGTGCGCGATGCCGTGAACATACTGCGTCCGGTCAAAGCGGAGGATGGCCAGCATGTGTAATCTTTATCGGATGGAAGACAAGGACTGGGTCTCGAAATGGGCCCAGGACGCCGAAAGCCTGATCAACCTGATGCCGGCCTATCAAATGAACCCCGACCAGGTGGGTCCGATTGTCCGAAACACGGCTAACGGCAAGAAGAAGCTCATACATGCGCGCTGGGGCCTACCCTCGCCGCGTTTCGCTCTCGAGAAAGCAGCTAAAGCCAAGGCCGAGAAGCTCGCGGCTAAGGGTAAGCCCTTCGATCTTGAGGAACTGATCCGGATGGAGGCCGACCGCGGCACAACCAATGTGCGGAAGTTAAATTTCCCGCACTGGACGCGATGGTTCGGCGTCGAACATCGATGCCTCGTCCCGGTTACCAGCTTCGCCGAACCGGATCCGGCGAGCAAACAGGACGGTGGCAATGTACCCAATGCCTGGTTTGCTCGCGATGAGGGGAAGTCGCTGATGTTCTTTGCCGGCATCCATGTCCCGCAGTGGCAGAGTGTCCGGAAGGTCAGGGACGGGCTCACGACCGACGATCTCTACGGTTTTCTGACCACGGATCCCAACGATCTCGTAAAGCCGATCCACGAGAAGGCCATGCCCGTTCTGCTGCTGACGAAGGAGGAAACCGATATCTGGATGCGGGCGCCTTGGGACGAGGCAAAGGAGCTTGCCCGCCCGCTTCCGAACGATGCGCTGATAATTTTGTCTCGTGAGCCGTATGGGTCGACGATAGTTTCGAAGTCGGGGGAGCCGATTGAGCAGGAAAGCCTACTTTAACGCTTACCGAACATTCTTCCGGCCGCGCCTAAGGTTGGCCGTTATGGTCAAGCGGCCGGCCTACCCGACTGGGTGGAATTGTCGGCGCTGCGGCTCGAGCCACGGACCATACCCTTTTCCGAGTTGGCGATGATCTGGTCCCGATTTTGCGCGTGAACTGGTTCTTTCGCCGCGGGGATTTCATGCTAAGCGGGCGAACTGCTTAATTATTTCATTACAATTCTCGCGCCGGGCTCAATGTCGAGCCGATAGCCCAGTTTTCAAATGCCGCGGCAACAAGTGCGGGACCGGTAGCTCTGCGCTCGCGTTTCGATCTTCCTACAGTCCTATCTATGAAGTCCTCGGTACTGGCCCCTACCGCACGGGCGATGTCATCGACCACTCGCGGCTGGCCGCCAATGATGCTGAATTCCCGATCACCGCGCTCAATGGTCTCGATGGGTACCTCGATCAATGTAGTATATTGGGCACCGGCAAGTTCCAGCGTTAAAGGTGCGAGTAGAGTGTCTTGCGAATCTACGATACCATCTTCTTCCCAGCGCGGGATGAAGAGGTTCGCACCTGGAGTTGAGCCTAACGCCAGGAGGGCTTGGCGTTGCTCTATCCAGTCATAGAAGTCGGCCAGGATAAGTCGGGGCTCGCTGGTCCTGTTGTGCCGTTCGATCGCAGACACCATACGGCGAAGCATAGGAGCAGCCGGAATCCAATTACGGAACGGCCCTTCGTCGCCTTCTGCAACAGGCAGTTCCAAAGTTGCCGATCCGATCTCGATTTTCAGTTTCTTCTTCGGGCGCGCCAGTATCGCCCCCACTTCGATTATCGTAACCGCCTCATCCAACCCGACGGAGCGAGATCCATCATAGTCGAAAAAAATATCTGCTCGCTCGTTCTCGAAATCGAGATTCACCTCAAAAAAGTTGTTCGCAAGCCGAATTGGAGCTTTCTCTCCACCTTCTACGAAGGGCGGCACTACATACGTGTTGACTCGAAACCTTGTCCAACTCCCGTCCTCGATATCTTCGAGTTCAATTGAGGCAGCCATGAGTGGCGGGGCGTCGAATTCGAGGACCGCGCTTCGGAAGAAATCCGTATCATTGTCGAGAGCAATGCCAAACCGCCGACGCTCTACGGTCAGATGCTCGACATCGATCACCCGTCGTTTGCCCAGGAATAGGTTGTGAATCTTATCGCGCGCGTCCTCACCTGGAACAAAGAACCTCCCAACAACCGCGCCGTCTTGAAATCCACACGTCTGGCGCTGATTGATCTTTGTTTTTATATAATCAGAGTATGGCCCACCACCAAGCATAGCATCGAGGGCGGTCGATAATCCTTCGCCGGCATTGCCCAATTCGATGGCGCGATCCACGGGTACGGGAACGGTTATCTTGTGAAGCTTGCGATTGCCGCGCGCCTCCTCTTTTCTGGCCCTACGCAGTGTTTTGTGGATGATTACCTCATCCACCGGAACAATCAGGTTGCGCGTCGGCAATCTGCTTCCGCCGCCAAATTCAAGCACGGCGATCGCGGCAGGAAGGTCGGCGTCGACGAGGTGCTTTAGCGCGGAAAGCTTGATGCGGGGTGCCTCCCCTGCCCGATCCGTCGATTTGACCTGCACCAAGAATTTCGCGAGTTCGTTTTGTCCGTCGAGTGGCCGGTCAAGCGCCCGCGCCGGATCCCGTTCGAGAAGAAAGTCCCAACCTAATCTGTCGACCGCAGACTTCTGGGCGCGAAATCCTTCTGGCTGGCACCAGCTGAGAAACTGGTTTTCTCCTATCGTGCCGACATCACGCTCGTCCATACGCATCCCTCGTGCAGCCGGCACTCGCTGGGCAATGTTCGCGAGATCCTCGTCTCTTGAACATTGCTCTCTTCGGTTCCACGTCTACCTCCCGCCAATTCACCGCTCCAGCCTCACTCTCAAGCGCCGCGCGCGCTCCTTGAAGGCTTCCTCGCCGCCTTCCAGGATGTCGCAGACCTGTGTGCGCATGTCGGCATCTTCGAGCCCGCCTGAGATATAAGTGATTGGCGGCAACTGCCCGGGCGTATGGGTGCCGACGCTTGCTACGATGATCTGGTCCGCGTCCGTGTTGATGACGAGATTGGCGTTATGCGTGACCATGATGACCTGCCGCTTCATCTTGGCAACAATAAACAGGCTCACGAGCTCGTCGAAGATCGATTTCGGGTCGAGATTTTCTTCTGGTTGATCAATGATCAAGGGCCGATGGTCACTTTCATCGAGCGCGAGATAGAGCAGAAGCAGGACAATGCCGCGCGTACCCGGAGAGAGCTTTGTAATATCCGTGCCCTCATAGTCGATGCCGTATGCGATTTGAATGTGATCAGTGCTGAACAGCCATTTTGCAAAACGCATCAGCCAGGCGCGATAGGCGGCCTGATCATTGGACGCCACGTTGGCGACAGCGAGGAGCTCATCCTGCCAAGCTTCGGTAAAGCGTTGGATTGCTTCATCAACTGCAGCGACGTCCCCTTCCTCCCAAGCCTTCCGCAGATTCGTGTTCGCCCACTGTTCGAGCGTCCCCTTGCCCTTGAAATCCCCGGCGCGGCGAAGATCGAAAAGCTTTTCGCCAAGCGAAGCCCATTGCTTCACATCGGCATGCCGTTTTGCGGAAAAGGAAAGTTTTTGCAACGTGCCCTTCGCCTTCTGAAGGCGGTCGACCAATGGCTGGTACAGGTCGCGCAGGACCTGTTCTTCGGAGATGATTGATCCGAACACGCGAAGGTAGGTTTCCCGCCGCTGCCTGCTCAGCTCAGCCATACGCTCTGCAGCCCCCTCGCAATCGGCAAGGCTTTGGCGCGTGTTCTCGATCTGCGTATTTTCTTCGGCGATCCGCTTCACGAGGTTGCCGAACTTCTTCGCTGTCTCCGTGTCGATGTTGATGAGCGCCTGTAATCGCGCTGCCTCTGCCTCAAGAATTGCGAGTGGCAGCTTCTCGGGATCGGCATCTGCCGACAAGTATGACTGGTTCGGATCGGTCAGAGCCGCCGGGGCGACACCGCGCCATGACGCCGCGTTCTTCCGGGCTGTGTCGATCCTTGCGGCAAGGGCTGCATCGACGTCACCATGATACTCGAGAAGGAACGCTTTCCAGTCGGCATCATCCAACCGAGCTGCAACGAAGCTCGCCTTAGTCTGGCGAAGCGCTTCTGGCGCCTTATTCTGCCGGAAAGCTCTCACCTCATCTTGTAGGGCGAGCAGCGAAGTTTCCTGATTTGCGAAGAAGCGGAGGTAGGAACGTACCTTCTCGGCCGCGTTGGCAATGATGGTGAGGCGGTCGGCGCGCGCTTCGCTGCCTTTGACAATGAGCTTGTCCCGATCCGCTTCTAAGCCCTTGACCGTCTGTTCCTTTTGGGTGAGCTGTTGCTTGAGGCCCGGAATTTGGCGCCTTTTCTCGCGCTCAAGACCGATTTCATCCGACAGGGTTCCGATGGCGTCTTCCTCGCGCTGGCGGGCGAGACGATGGCGAGTGGCGCGCAGTTCAAGAAGCTGATCGAACCGGAATGTCCCGTCCTTCTCGGGGTGCGCCTCAAAGATTACTCGCTCTATCTCTCTGAGCAGGGCATCGGTTATGCCATCGGCCGAGCAAAGTTCCTCGACGAATTTTTGTGAAAGATATCGTGCCCGAGGAAATCGACCGTCCAGTTCCGGATCGTATTCATAGTCGAGCAGTTCCCGCGTTGAAGGATCGCCACTCCCCCAATCCAGCTGAACACTGGCACCGCCCAGCAATTCGCCGGCGCGAACGAGAAAGGAAGCGGGACTGAGATGTTCGGAGGCCGCATCGCAGCCGGCAGCGATGGCGTCAGCAAGAGCGGTTTTGCCGGATCCACGGGCGCCGATGATCGCGACTAGGCCGGGATTGAGTTCAATCGTTGGCGTCGCCGCCCAAACGGCATCCCGAATCGTGACGCGGGAAATTACCTGCGACGGCGTCGCCCGAATGGGAGGCGCGGCCCCGACGAAGGCGCGCCCTGCTGGGTCGATCACTGCTTGGCGCAACGAATCGAAATGCGCTCCGCCCTTGACCCAGGAGTAACGATCGCCATCTGGTGCGCCAACCTTACCAGTCTCGTGGGCGTCGCTGCCGTGCAAGCATGGCTTCAGAGCTCCATAGCGGGACCGGATTTCATCGGAACTCGCGCTTGCCTTTCTACCCAGCCAGAAATCGCGTTGGCTGGCGCTGCTGGCGAAGATGATGTGCGCGAACCGCTCGACCTCTTGTCTTTGCGCGCCCTCAGCCTCCCCCCGCATTCCTGACGTCCCGTCATGCTCGCTGCCGGCAACCGCAATGAGGATATTGTTCTTTGCCCAGTCGATGGCGCGATACAGTTCGGCCAGTTGTTCGAAGCTGACCTTGAACTGAGTCGCCCCTCGGGCGAGCGCCGCCCGGCCGGACAGACTTGGATCTATCTTCGAGCCGAGTCGCGCCAGTTCGTCGGGCGTACAGGCAAATCTGTCTCCGGAATATTCAAAGGTCAGCTGTGAGAGGAACCGCTGTGTGGCGCCGATGTGATCCGGATCCTCGGGATTGACAAGGAGATGGCAATTAACCCAGTTGCCCTTCACCGTGCCGAAAGCCAGACGCAGCTCGACATTCGGAAATACAAGATCGACGCCCGGAAGACGTCCATCGCGGTGCTTCGCATCGCGAACGCGCTCATAGGTATCAAGCAGATAGTAGTCGGTCACACCCAACGCGCGGATCGTTGGCGTGGTCGCCTCGATTTTCGAAAGATATTGCTCCCAGGTGTCTGAGTCTTTGAACTGGTCATTGAGCACCGTTCCCGGAGCATGAATATGAGGCTCCCACCGGAGCCAGCGCGATCCCGAGTTTCCCACATTACCCCCACTGCATAATCGACTGTCTTTGAACGAAGCTAGTGCACCGTCAGGTGGCTGATCCCGATGTCCGTCGCCGTTCTTCCGAGCTCTTGAGCAGCCGAACGACATTGGGATGCATCCCTGCTTCCTCGGCACGCTTCCAAGCGCCCCTATCCGGCCACTTCTCATTGACGATCAAGGGGTAGTTCGCAAACCACGCATCCATGTCGTATCCCTCAGCCCGCAGAGCAGCTTCGGCAGCCGGATCTACAGAAAGATGCTCTGGCAAGAGATAGGTGAATAGGTTGTTGGGTAGTCCTTCGACGGAGCGCAGGCGGAAGCCAGCGCCGGTTTTCGTCAGTATCGCGCGCGCCTCGCCGAAGCCGGCGCCTACTGCACGCAGGATCGTGTCGTAGGTCATGACCTGGATCTGTTTGTCGGCGCGCAACGCGGCCAAGCGCTTTCGCCTCGCGTCGTTGTTGTCTTTCTCGGCTGACCGCCCGATGACCAGGACACATTCGAGTGATACGGCGTTCCGCCGCATGCCGGGCGGAACGAGCAGATATTCGAGCGAGTCCAGAACCGGGCGACGGTTTTCGTTCCAAAATTCCCGCCAGACGTCGACCTGAGCGATCGCGTCATTCATCTCCGCGGTGAAGCCGACATGCTTACTGGATTGGGTAAAGAGCTTCTTACCGGCGTCTTCGAGTTCCACAAGGACGAGTTTCCATTCGTCTGACGATTTCGTCAGATAGGCGTAATCAGCAATTCGCTCGCCGATCGGGAATTTCGAAATGATGCTGTTCAGGTGAAGACGGTGGTTGAGCAAACCGGGGGTCGGCAGAAAGGTCGTATGTTGCTCGAGGAAAGCCTGGATGGCGTTCTCTTGTCGTCCGGTTTTGGAAAGCAACTCCTTGAACCCTTCAATGTACTTGTCTTTTATCAGCGATTCCATGACTTGAATGCCCCCTCTAAAGCCCGATAAAACATTTCGCGTGTACAACTGAAGTTTGCAATAGATTTTGATTGCTGTCTCGCCAGAGCGATGGCGCGGCCAATTCGCAGCCCGGTCGATCGCAATCGAGAGAGCTAGAACCTTAGCAACCGTCTGCCCTTAGCGAGCGCGTGGCTCTGCTTCGCGTGCAGGCTCATGTGACCAAAGTTTGAATACAAGATTCGGTCCGCAACCGAAACGTCAACGCAGGCTTGAATGTCAGAAAAAAATGGCTTATTTTCTGACATATGAAAAGCGCTACGACATCAGTACCGGATCAAATCATGAGGCGCTCCCGCGCTGGCGGGCGAGGCAGCGTTTTCACGCCGAGTGACTTTCTGGACATCGCCGGGCGCGCGGCCGTCGATCAGGCGCTCTCCAGACTCGTCAAGAACGGCAAGCTCCGGCGCCTGGCGCGAGGCCTGTACGATTTTCCGAAGATTCATCCGCAACTCGGCCCTCTCTCCCCGGCCCCAGACGATGTCGCAAAGGCATTGGCACGGGAGACAGGATCGCGGGTGCAGATTGCAGGAGCGCGCGCAGCCAATGCCCTCGGTCTTTCCACCCAGGTACCGGCAAAAAGCACCTATCTGACCGATGGCCCCTCCCGTCGTGTCGTATTGGGTAAGCGCGTAGTCGATCTGCGTCACGCATCGCCCAAGCACCTCATCGCGCCGGGGAGCGCTGCCGGCACAGTTGTACAGGCCCTGCGTCACGTTGGGGCGGTACGTGCCCGCGACGTTGCGCAGATCGCCTCGCGTCGTCTGTCGGCTAGCGAAAAGAAGAAGCTCGCATCCACTGCTGTCCAAGCGCCTGCCTGGATGCGGCCGACGCTCGTCTCGATCGCGAACGCAGCGTCGGGGGAAATCGATGGATAAGGTGGCTCTTCTTCCGGCCGCTGATCGGGCAGCTCTGTTTGGCGAAACGGGCGCCGGCCGAGGAGTCGCAAATACGATCATCGAAAAGGACTTCTGGGTCTGCTGGACCCTGAAGCGGCTATTCAGGCTGCCGAAAGGGACGGCGGCCACCCTCGTCTTCAAGGGCGGCACGTCGCTCTCCAAGGCTTTCGGGGCCATACGCCGGTTTTCCGAAGATATCGACCTTTCTTTCGACCGAGCGGATCTCGGTTACACCGGTGACCGCGATCCCGAGAAAGAAGGCATCAGCAAGAAACAGGCGAACAAACTCATCGAAGCCCTTGTGAGCGACGTCGAACAGCACATTGCCGAGAAGCTGCTTCCGGCGCTCCGCGCAGCGATCGTTGAACAGCTTGGCGAACCGGCCCACGGCACGTGGTCGCTGGAAATCGACCCCGACGAGGCGCAGACAGTCAACTTCCATTATCCGACGGCGCTGCCCGCCGCCGAATATGCGGGCATGGCCTACATCACGCCACGCGTGAAGCTCGAACTCGGCGCGCGCGGCGATCCCTGGCCCACCGAGGAGAAAGTTATTCGCCCGTATGCGGCCGACGACTATCCCGACTTCTTCGAATTGCCCGACACAAGCGTAACTGTACTCTCCGCGCGGCGGACCTTCTGGGAGAAAGCGACCGCACTTCATGCGGAGGCGCACCGCCCACCCGACTCGCCGACACCACAATATTTCTCGCGGCACTATTATGATCTCGCCATGCTGCTTGCCACGGACGAAGGCCAAGCCGCTGCCACCGATGTCGAGCTTCTCGCGCAGGTGGCCAAGCACAAGGCCACCTTTTTTCGGTCCGGCTGGGCTAGTTACAACACCGCCCGTCCGGGCACGCTGCGGCTCTTTCCCGACGAGAACCGGCTGAAGGATCTGCGCGCCGACTACAGGGCAATGGCGCCCATGATGTTCGATGACAGCCCGCCTTCGTTCGACGAGATACTTGCGAAGGTTGCGGCTTTCCAGGAAACGACAAACCGATAGCAGAAGGCCACGGGCTGGGAGGAAAGGCCATTAGCTCATTACGAACTATCGACCTGCGCCTGATTGACGACCTCTTCGACTTCGTCCGAGGCCGCGGCTACGTGCTGGATTTTTCGGATTCGAGTTTTTCGCAATTTTTCGCCGCCGAGTTGGATGTCGACATCGATGATCCGATCTACGCCGAGCACGGCGGCTCCAAGGGAAAGCGGCTGCGCTGCTTCCTTCAGAAGATCGATGACACAACCGCCGCCCGTACCCTGCAAGCGCTGTGGGAACATCGCACGGAGTGGTTGGCGCGCACGGGACAACAAGAACCGATCCTCAATGCTGAAGGTCGATACCTGACGCTTCTTGGCCGCCTCACTGGACAGCATTCCGGCGGCACGGGCGATCAGCCGCAGCCGGCTTTTAACCGGCGTCTTCTCACAGAACTGCGAGACGAACTCGTTCGAGTCGAGTCCTTGGCACCGCACGAGCGCGGCTACGCTTTCGAGGGGTTCCTTCGACGCTGCTTCGAGGTGGCGGGCCTGAAGGCGCGCGAGCCGTTCCGGAACACCGGCGAACAGATAGACGGCAGTTTTCTGCTGGCGGATGAAACCTACCTGCTTGAGGCGAAGTGGCGTTCCCCGCCCACGGGCGTCGCCGACCTCCATGTCTTCCACGGCAAGCTCGATCAGAAGGCTGCTTGGGCGCGCGGGCTTTTCGTCAGCTACAACGGTTTCACCCCTGATGGGCTGACGGCATTCGGCTCGGGCAAACGGCTCATCTGCATGGATGGCCGCGATATCTACGACGCGCTGGACCGCCAGATACCTCTCAAGACGGTCCTGGAACGCAAGGTGCGCAGGGCCGCGGAGACGGGCCGCCCTCTCATCTCGGTGAGGGAGCTTTTTGATCAGAACGGGGGGAGCCGATGATCCTGACGGACAATGAAACAAAGGTCGATCTCCTCAACAACGAGGCAATAGCCACGACGATCATCAAGCTCCTGCGGGACCGGCCAGACCAGCCGGTGACTATCGGCGTGCATGGCGACTGGGGCGCCGGCAAATCAAGCGTGCTCGAGATGATCGAGGCCGGCTTCGAGTCGGAATCAAAAGTGCTCTGCCTCAAGTTCAACGGATGGCGCTTCCAGGGTTTCGAAGATGCCAAGATCGCGCTGATCGAGGGGATAGTCACCGGCCTGATCGAGAAGAGACCGGCATTGACCAAGGCAGGCGAAGCCGTAAAGGACGTCTTCCGCAGCATCGACTGGCTCAAGGTCGCGAAGAAGGCCGGCGGCCTCGCCTTCACCGCCTTCACGGGCATCCCGACGCCTGATCAGATCGGCGCGATCGTCGGAACGCTCGAGGGATTCCTCTCCGATCCGGCGAAGCTCGCCACCAAGGACAACGTCCAGTCGGCGATCGACGGCGTGAAAGGACTCCTGAAGGAAAAGGATGGGGAGAGCGCAAACGTTCCCGAGGAGATCAACGCGTTCCGAAAAGCCTTCGACGGCCTCTTGGAAAAGGCCGGTGTTGAACAGCTCGTCGTCCTCATCGACGACCTCGACCGTTGCCTCCCGGACACTGCAATCGAGACTTTGGAAGCGGTCCGCCTCTTCGTCTTCACATCGCGGACGGCGTTCGTCGTGGCCGCCGATGAGGCGATGATCGAATATGCCGTGCGTAAGCATTTCCCGGACCTGCCGGATACGACCGGCCCGCAGACCTATGCGCGCAATTATCTTGAAAAGCTGATCCAGGTCCCGTTCCGCATCCCGGCTCTCGGCGACACGGAAACACGCATCTACGTGACCTTGCTGCTCGTCGGCGCCGAACTCGGCGACAACGATCCGGCGTTCAACACCCTGATCGGCGTCGCGCGCGAGCGCCTGAAGCGCCCATGGAAGTCGGGCGCGCTGGACTCGGCCTCGGTGAGAACCGCGCTCGGTGACAAGGCGACCCGTGCGAACAACGCGCTCGCCCTCAGTGACCAGATCGGACCGATCCTCGCCAGCGGCACCAAGGGTAACCCGCGTCAGATCAAGCGCTTCCTAAACACCCTCGTCCTGCGCCAGCGGACGGCCGAAGCGCGTGGCTTCGGCGACGATGTGAAGCTACCCGTCCTGGCGAAGCTCATGCTCGCCGAGCGCTTCATCCCCCGCCTCTTCGACCAGATCGCCGCCGCGGCGGCCGCCGCGCCCGATGGCAAATGTCCCGACCTGGCGGCCTTGGAAGCCGCCGCCACCGCAAAGGACGACGACAAGCCAAAGGCGAAACCCGTGAAGCCCGCTGGCAAGGACGGCGAAGTCACGAAGGCCGCCGCCCCCAAGCTCGAAGCCGTGAAGGCGTCCGAAAGCGCTATGCTCGGTGAGTGGCTCTCTTCCCCGGCTATCAAGGCTTGGGCGACGGTCCCCACAATGATCGGAGACGAGGATCTCCGCCCCTATCTGTTCGTGGCGAAGGATCGGAAGGACTATTTCGGCGCGGCGTCTGTGCTTGGGCACCTGGCCGCTGTCGTCGAGCAACTCTTCGGCGGCAAATTCGCCGTTCAGGGCCTTGAGGCCGATCTCAAGCGGCTCGCCCCGCCGGAGGCGGCGCAGGTGTTCGAAGCCGTGCGTGGTCGTATCGTCGGCGCGGACGCATTTGAAACCGAGCCCCCGGGCGCGGCTGGACTTGCGGTGCTCATCAGGGCGCATCCCACCCTCCAGGGCGAGTTGATCGATTTCCTCGATGCGCTGCCCCGAGACCGGCTCGGCCCGTGGGCTTGCAAGGGCTGGGAGGGGGTTCTCAAGGATGGTGATGCTGTTCAGCGCTTCGATCGCCTTCTCCAGACATGGAGCAAGGAAGGCGGGCTCATGTTGAAGACCGTGGCCGACGGCGTCCTGCGCACCCGGCAGGGAGGACGCTGATGGGAACTTCCAGTGCGTTTGGCGGCCAAGGTGGCGGCACCCCGCTCGTTCCAAGCTGGCTCGGCGACGAGGGCGCGCCGCCGGCCGCGCCCGACGGTGCACCACCCGATGCGGGCCAGCCGGCAGATGGTGCTCCCGCCGACGGAACCCCTACCGACACTCAGCCGGCACCTCCCGTCAGACCTCCCGTCCCACCAATAGCCGACCCGACACGCTTCTCGGCCGCACGCAATAATTTCTCGCGCTTCGCAGGTTCGGGAGGCGACGACCGCCGCAGTCTCGGCCGCGCCGTCTCGCATTATGTGGGTTCATCCTCCGGCGGCGCGCGGACGGCTGCAGCCAGGATGGGATCGGCGCGTGGAGCGGGAAGCCGTCTGCTCGGCTTCCTGTCCGACGCGGTCGCACGGGGCGCCACCGAAGCTCTGCGCGCCCTCAACCTCGATGGCCTGGCGGGTCGGCCCATTGAGGAGATCTTTCTCGGCCTCGCCGACTATGTTTGCCCGGACGGAGGCTCGATCGACGAAGGCATCGCGCGCGAAGCTTTCATTGAAACGATCGCCGACCTCGCCGGTGCCGGCATCACCAATCTGGACGGCCTCACCGCCGAGCAAATGCAAACAGTCTTCGAACTCTACGCAACGAACGCGATCGAAGCCCGCCTGTGCAATGACATCGGGGCGAGAACGGTGACCCTGCCCAACGACAGCCGGGAAGCCGCGCAGGTCCAGGCGCAGCTCAACGACTTCATCAGGCGAGGCGTTGCCGACGCCCTAACGACCGCCAGAGCGGCGGCGGCGGCGCTGACTCCAGATCGCGTGCTCGCCTTTGTCGGGCGCATCTACGAGCAGGCCTTCGGTATCCTGCAGATCATGGGCGATGCGGAGGCGGAGGACGCATGAGACGACACCTGATCACCGGCCGCTACGGTCCTGGCGACCTCAGTCGGATGCAGCTTGGCGACGGCGAGGAGGAAACCCTTCTCGATTTGGTGGTCGGCGAGCACTTCCTCGGCCACGGCATCGGACGCGCACTGACCGATCTGTCACGCCTCGGCGTTTTCCCCTTAGAGGTCGGCGTCGATCTCTTGGTGCTCGCGGCGCACGTTCATGCAGCCGACACGCGTGTTTCACGCGACAGTGAGTCTCAAGACGGGTGGACCCGCGAATTGCGGCTCATCGTCCCGGTGGCTGAGCCCGATCGCTGGCAGGCAGCTGCGCCGATCTTCGTGCGGCTACTAAATTTCTTGACAGGCGATCGTTGGTCTTTGGGATTTCGGGCGCGGCCTCGACGCTTTGCGTCTGTGGCGCCTACACCGCCGGCGCGGCTTATAGGCGCTCCGTTTGATGACCTCGCTCTCTTCTCCGGCGGTCTCGACAGCCTGATCGGCGCCATCGATGCACTTGAGGCAGGCCGCACGCCCCTCTTCATCAGCCATGCGGGCGAAGGCGCCACCAGCGAGGCACAGGCCACGATCTTTGAGGCCCTCAAAGCGAATTACCGCGGCAGGGCCTTCGATCGGCTCCGCCTGTGGATGGCCTTTCCCGACGGCTTCGTCCGAGCTTCGGCTGGCGAGAATACCACCAGGGGAAGGTCCTTCCTCTTCTTCGCTCTGGGTATCTTCGCCGGCACGGGGCTAGAAAGGACTTTCACGCTCAAGGTGCCGGAGAATGGACTGATCGCCGTCAACGTGCCCCTCGATCCACTGCGGCTCGGCGCGTTGAGCACCCGGACGACGCATCCCTTCTACATCGCCCGATGGAACGATGCCTTGAATGCGCTCGGCATCCCAGGTCAGATCGAAAATCCTTATTGGGACCGGACGAAAGGCGAGATGGCCGAAGATTGCGCCAATGCCGCGCTTCTTCGGCGGCTCACGCCGTCGTCTCTCTCCTGCGCCTCACCCACGAAAGGCAGATGGCAGGGCCACGGCACGCAGCACTGTGGCTACTGCCTACCCTGCCTGATACGACGCGCCGCGCTCCTGAAGGCGCTGCGCCCGCATACCGATCCTACGGTTTATACCGTGCCTGATCTCAACGCCCGTGCGCTCGACACCCGCCAGTCGGAAGGCGTGCAGGTTCGTTCGTTCCAGCTCGCCATCGAACGCCTGCGCGGACGGCCAGCCCTGGCGCCGATCCTGATCCATAAGCCCGGACCTCTCTTCGACGAATCCCCGCAGCGCCAAGCCGCGCTTGCGGAGGTCTATCGACGAGGGCTCGAGGAAGTAGGAGAGTTCCTGACGGGCGTGAGGACGCGGCCCGGATGAGTGAGACATCATTGATCAGGGGCGTAGACTTTCACTGTCACCTCGATCTTTATCCTGATCATCAGGCAGCCGTTGCAAGAGCCGAAGCTGCGCGGATCTATACTTTGACCGTGACGACAACGCCAAAAGCGTGGTCGCGCAACCACGAACTGACAAGAAACACCCGCTACGTCCGCGCCGCGCTGGGTCTGCATCCCCAGCTCGTCGCGGAACGTGCGGGCGAGTTGTCCCTATGGGAGCGCCACCTGTCCGAAACGCGATACGTGGGGGAGGTCGGCCTAGACGCAGGGCCCCGTTTCTACAGGTCGTTCGAGGCCCAGAAGCAGGTGTTCCAGCGTATCCTCGAACGATGTGCTGAAGCCGGCGGTAAGATACTAACCGTCCACAGCGTGAGGAGCGCGCCAAAGGTTCTGGACATGATCGAAGCCTATCTCCCTCGCGAGCGCGGGAGCGTCGTGCTTCATTGGTTTACCGGCAGCAACAGCGACGCTCGCCGAGCGGCCGCGCTTGGATGCTATTTCTCGATAAATGCCGAGATGATGCGGACGGACCGCGGTCGCGAACTGGTTGGGAGCTTGCCCCCGGATCGCCTCCTCACTGAGACTGATGGGCCTTTTACCCAACAGGACGGGCGTCCCGCAGAACCGAGTGACGTTGGACTTGTCGCGAGTGCTGTGGCCAATCTTCTCGGGCTCTCGCCGGATGCGATGGCTAAGGTTATCGTGTCTAACTTGCGCACCCTGCTGGGCTGACGTCTGCTCGCATCGCGCCCGTTTCCGCGTTGCTTCGAGGTCAGCGTAGCAATACGCCATCGATATAGATGTTGCGCGAGATCTTTTTCCAGCCCGGATTCATGCGGACCCCGCTTCGTGGACAGGCTCGAAGGAAATCGGCGACATCGTCCAAGCTCGAATAAGACACCGGATCCACATTCGAACCAAAATGATGGCAGGCATAGTAGCCGTCGGAACCACGTTCAACGCGGCCCACGGCTCGACCACCGACAATTCGTTCTATCTCGGTCACAGCCAACGATAAAATGCCTCGTACAATTTCACACTCATCGACCTACGCTCGCCAGCCCAACTTTAAGTTCTGACTACGATGTCTTCATAATCATATGTGACAAATCGGCAGGGCCATACACGGCGCCACCACCATGATATCGAAGACCAAGTCAGAACCTCACACGGCCGGCTCACGAAACGAGATCAGCCGCTAAACATGTGGGACGCTGAACCATCTGGCGACGCGCAAAAAGCATTTTCGTCAGCCCGAAAGCGCCTGTGCCGCTCCGCCAATCAAGCCACCAACGAACGACCCGATTTTCGTGTAGGCGGACGCGTCAAGGGAGCCATTGTCGTTGACCATCTTTTCGATACTCTCACCAAGCTCGGGATCGTTAGGCTTGGCCTGTATAGCCGCGACCCCTTTTGATGTGAGTTGCACGCCCGAGAAGGCGAAGCCGCCGTCATACTCTTGGACGCTGCCGACACGGATAAGACCCTCGTCCCTCATCCAATGAAGCACGTCGGCAAACGTCTCAAGTACTTCCTCTTCGTCGCCATGCCGCTCCGTCATGATGTCCATAGCGTCAGACGCCTCAAAATCGACGCGCTTGAAACCCTGCTGAATGAGGTGGGATAGGATCCGGCCCATGGTTTGGTAGTGATAGTCGATCGTTGACATCAGTAACTTGTCTTTTCTTTGGGGACAGTTTGACTCCATACCCCTCAAGGCGGGTCAAACGCAAATGGCCGTTGACATTTTAGATGTTAATCGTCCAAAGCTCGGTCTGTCGTTCTGGCATCACCCCCGCGATCGGTTGGGCTTGGCGACGACGATCATCTCAGTCCGCCGCTCTCCTCTTCGGTTGGGACGCTTGAAAACTTCTGGCCCCTTGCTCGGCTTAACTGTCACGCTTGGCGAACGGCCGCCGAGTGCCCACGCTTTCCCGAACCAGAGCTTTGGTAGCCAATTTGGCAAGAGCGTAAGCCATTGAAATTAAGGTTAAGAACGCGTCAAACGGAAGCTAAGAGGCGGTTAGAGTTCATTACCGGGTACGAGTTCAGGTGGACACATCTACCATCGATAACCAACGTTTATCGATGGTAGATTGATTTCCCGGCGCAAATCAGAAAAGGTGGCCTTTCGCCACGGCTCCTCAAAGCCCTCGATCCGCCCCATCCGGAGCCAAAATGCCGTCCTTGCAAAAGTCTGCCGCCGAACGTCGATCGGAAGAACTCGACACGATCGCGTCCGTGCTGCCGCTCGAACGCCGCGACGAGCTCGCCGAGCTGCTGACCGACCAAGACGTCGAGACGCTGCGCCATCTCGTCAACCAGGGCATGGGCGACAATACGCTGCGGGCCCTCACGTCCGACCTCGCCTATCTCGAAGCCTGGGGCTTGGCGGCCACCGGAAAATATCTTCCCTGGCCGGCCCCTGAGGCGCTGCTGCTGAAATTCGTCGCTCATCATCTCTGGGATCCGGAGCAACGCGTGGCCGATCCGGATCACGGCATGCCGGATAACGTCGACGACAGCCTCCGCCGCCAAGGGTTTCTAAAATCCACCGGCCCACACGCGCCGGCCACCGTGCGCCGCCGATTGGCGAACTGGTCAACCCTCACGAAATGGCGCGGCCTCGATGGGGCTTTCGCTTCCCCTGCCCTCAAATCCGCCATTCGTCTGGCCGTCCGTGCCGTGCCCCGGACGCGGCGCCGCAAGAGCGCCAAGGCAGTGACATCAGACGTGCTCGCAAAACTGCTGACGACCTGTACGACCGACAGCCTGCGCGATGTCAGGGACCGCGCCATCCTGATGGTCGCCTTTGCCTCCGGCGGCCGCCGGCGCAGCGAAATCGCCGGACTTCGCGTCGAGCAGCTGACCGTGGAAGCTCCGATCGAGGTAACCGGCGGCCCTCCCCTCGCCTCTCTGGCCATTCATCTGGGTCGCACCAAAACGGCGACCGGAGAGCAGGACGACGTCGTCTATCTCACAGGCCGGCCTGTCGAGGCGTTGAATGCCTGGCTGGCGGCGGCAAAGATCGACAAGGGCAGCGTGTTCCGAGGAATCGGGCGCTGGGGAACGGTCTCGCGGCGGGCGCTCGACCCGCAGTCGGTCAATGCCATCCTCAAGCAGCGGGCAGAGATGGCCGGGCTGGCTAGTGGGGAGTTCTCCGCGCACGGACTGCGATCGGGCTATCTGACGGAGGCCGCCAATCGAGGGATTCCTCTTCCAGAGGCGATGGAACAGTCGCGCCATCGCTCGGTTCAGCAGGCTTCAGCTTACTACAACAGTGCAACGCGACGAAGTGGACGGGCCGCTCGAATGTTGTGATCGGCCTACCCGGGACAGCCGGATGGTCGCGAGAGTCGCTGCCAGCCTACTTCACACAAATAAATAGTCCTTCGGCACCCTGCAAAACCCAATGATAGCGGGCTGGGTCCCATCATAAACATGAATATCGCTTGTATTAACAACTATGCCCTGCCGAGCAACAAGGCTTTGGAACTGAACAGCTATGATAATCACTTCTTGGTTTTTGTGTCGGTTCCTTATATGACCCAATGCGGTCGAGCTTTGTTTTGCATACGATACCGACGCGAGGCCGTTGGATTTTCCAAGTTGAGCCGCGGTCTTGAAGCCGCTTAGAAGAATCTCATCGTAGTCAGCTGGAAGCGTAGCGTGAAAAAGCACCAGCGGATCATTCTCCAACGATTCGGGGAACACGCGATATTGCAGCTCCTCCATTTTAGGAGCTCCCGGGAAGGGATGCTCGACAATATTCATAATCCTAAAACCTCCTGAACTTTTGTTTTGCATTTTTCGCCTTTTGAGCGCCTGGCACCTCTATTGGGTTACAAACGGGAATCCGCCTTTGATCCATTCGCGGATGTTTGGAGTAAGGTGCGCTAATCGATGTTGGCTCTCTATCCTCTGCATGGCATCCTCGAACTCGGAGACTGATTTTGGCCAGATGTCGGAGAGAATTTTGAACAACTGGAGAGGATTGGCGTGGAGTTTTGATCGCGAGGTATCAACTTCCAGCCCCTTCTCAAAGATGAAACCAGTGCGTTGATTTACCTCATAAAATACCGGCATCACAGCTACCCAAGAAGCAGGAACTTTGGCGAGGCTTGCCCGGTTCATTACGTGGTCAGCGTCGACAGGCGAGAGTTCCTCCGGTTGGAGATGGTACGCGTCGGCAATGTGATGCACCATCCCTTTCGCACCTCCCTTTGCGGCGTCTTAGCATTCACCCACACAAGTCCGTAGCCAACGCGTGTGCCTTCATGGCGTATCAACGCCGCATCTTTTAACTTCACACCCCTGATCTCATCGATGACAAGGTCGTTCCCCTCGCAGTAGGCTTCCATATGGTCTAAATTCGCGAAGTAAACCGGGACTGGGGTGTTTGCCTCCATGTTTGAGACGACATCTATGCGCATCTGCATTGTGACCGATGCCAGGTCCCACCTTTCTTGGTCGGTCGGAGGGCCGAAATGTCTTGGTCGTCTTGCCACCTAATTGCCTCTCAGTGACCTACGTCGGATATCAAGCCTGAGATATTCCAAAAATCCTTACATCTAAGTTTAGGCAACCTTCCTGCAATCTCACGCCGACTATGCCCCTATTGAACTCATGGCGTTCCTTGTCTCGTCATCCTTTCTGTCTCCTTTGCGAGCGCCGCACCAGCCCAGTACTTCCATCGGGCCAAATCACATGGAAATTGTCCGTATCTATTGGCCACGCTAGTCCAAACCCGTTCTCGTGTGCCAAGCCCTTATCATCAGCATTAACAACGTCTGTCTCCACGACGATCAACTGGTCTCCGATCCAGCCTTGGTGCTGTCGGTAGTCGAGAAGTTGTCCGATTGCTGTTCTGATGGCGAAGCGGACAGTCGAGGGTTCGGTTGGCTTTACCTCCACTATCACGGCTCGCCCGTTTGCTCCCACGAAACGAAGGTCATCACGGAACGCTTTAGGAAATGTGACGTCCTTCAGACTGCGGCGAACAAATCTCTTGAACCGGTCTTCAAGCTCACGGTGCCTAGGGTTGATCTGGATCTCGTGGCGTTCCAGGTAGCGCGAATGCGCATGAGATGTCGCCTGCCCGGCACGGTACTTGGCTCGGCTCGCCGCCGGCCGCCGCGCGAACTCTGGTTCATCGCCTCGCATCATACGCCGCACGAGTTCAACGAAAGCCCGCGCATCCCGATCTTCCGTGTCCTCCGCATACCACCAGCTTGCTTGACCGCTCCACCCCGCTCCACGACGGAGGTGCAGCGTCTCAGTTCGCGCCTTCAATGGAAGCAGGGTGGCATCGTCGGCTCTAGCTCGGACCCGGAAACTCCTTAGCTCGTCTTCGGCGTGCTGTGCCGATGGATAGATGTCGTTGAAGAGCTGGCGGCGTCGATAAACGCGCGCGTTCCGATACCATCCAACGACGCACCTTGGATCGTTGCCGTCGATTGGGGCGGTCCAGACAACGTTAACGTTGTCGGCATACTCGGCCCCTGACGTGGTCCCAAGCCGCTCGACTTTCACCTGGCGGTCGAGCTCATCCTTGATCGTCTCGAAATGGCCGTACACGTAGCCGTCGTCGCAGGCGACAAAGTTGAGCTCCTCGCCGGCGATGCCTTCCGAAACGACATAACGACCTCCACCCTTAGGTGGGTCGGCAGGATCGCGCCCTCCATAGTTTTTCATCCAGGCAATATTGCAGAAAAGGATAGGCATGATCCAAATGAGCACAAAGTATGTGTTTGATTTCTAGTTCATATTGACAGCGGCAAGCCCTTTATCCCGTGGCAAGGGCTGCTGAACGCTAGCCGCGAAGGATCGTTCGCATTCGATCCGACAACTGACGCTGGAGTTGCTCCAACCCCTCGGCGTTGTTGAGGTATGTGATGTACCTGATATGACGCAAATCGAATGGGACGTCGTCTGCATGCTGAGTAATAAGGATGACCTCCCGACCTAACGTGTGGGATATTCCGGCTTCATAGAAAACGTTGGGATTGCGGCCAGACAGATCGCAGATCACGACCCTGGATCTATCAATCAGTGACACGACGTCCTGGATGATAGTGTGATGCTCCCAAATGTTGTCGGCACGATTGCATCTCATTCCCACAGTATTCGCAGCCCCCACAATCGCTTCGTAAACGGCGGTGAAGCCAGCGCTGAATGGCATCATCGCTGACGCCTGTAGAGGATCGATGCGACTTGGTGTGGACACACTGAAGACGGTCGGCGAATTGGCAGAAGAACTATGGAGCAACAGACGAACCACCGTGCGATAGAGGTCGCCTTCCTGCACGCTCCATCGGGTGTGTGTCCAGTCGAAGCGGTTCCTGCCACTGCCCTGACTTGAGAGACCAATCTCGGTCGCTACTCGCTCAAGTCGGTCTTGGGTAATGATGGGTACCGCGGTGTCATATTGATACCGCAGCCGCACGGCATTGTTTGATTGTCCAACCACTTGCATGGAACCAACGCGAGCTAGATCACTCTGCTCTCGGCCCTCGGCCATGAACAGAGTGGGCAAAAGAGCGAGCTCTGGGTGAGAGAAGTTTTCAGGCACACGATCAGAAGGAAAATCGATCTCGCCGTGAGGCGCTTCGGGCCAGCCAAGCCCCCTAATAATTCTGTTAAACGCCACACTCACCCTCCCAAACTTCAGTGCGTTTGAATTTGCCGACATTGGGCATACACTTCAACACCACCTTTGTAGCTGAGGCGACAATATTGCCCAGAAATATTCTGTTGGCCTGACTAAGATAAGCGGTAGCCCAATAGATGCCTGCAAACGGCTGGATTAGTAACGGACGATGAGTTCGTCGAGGACAACAGTCGCCTCTTTTCCTACCACAGCGAGGAAATTCGCTGCGGACAGCTGGCCGGCGCCAAATCGCGAACGAATTTCTGAGACGATATCGTTGTGGTAGCGAGCGAGCCAAAGATATTTTCTTCTGATCGACGCCTTGTAGGCCTCCGCAAGGTTTTGCCGAATTAGCGCTGCATGCCGGTCCAAGAAAGCAACATAGTCCTCAAACGCATCATGCTCATCCTCGCTCGCACCGAGATAGTCGATAAAGCGTGTCCCGTCCTCCCCTGTACGCAAAAGTCGGTGTACGTACTCGGCTTCCTCCTCCAGATCGTGGTTCTCGTTGTGAAGACGGACGTCGGAGAGGAAGTGTTCGTAGGCTGCGTCGTCTATGACGATGCGCGGATAGATCGCTTCTCCACTCTCAATGTCATATGCACGGACCATTGCGGGGCCGAAGACAGGGCCGGTGCCATTTAGGCCGACGTGAACATTCCCGATTGCCAGCCCGGCCCTGATGAGGACGCCGAGATTTATGCATTGGATCTGGATATGAAGCAGATCGAGCAGCTCTTGAAAAAACGCTCCGTCAGAATGCTGCGTGTTGAAAACTCGAACGCGCACGACAGCGTCAGAAACGGACTCAGCGAAAGCGCGACTGGAGACACGCACTTCCTTCATGCGACGAGAATGCTCGACCTCGGGCGTGGAGATTTCCCGCAGCGAGAGGATGATATCGTGAATTTCACCGGCAGATCGATCGGCCAGCATCGCACGGAAGCCGAGAACGTCTATAAAGGTCACGATACCAGGCTCATAATCGGCAGCACCAGCGCGCGCTTTGGCCTTGTCTCGTTCCACCTTCGCGCGCCTGCGGCGGCCCTGCGCCACGGCCTTATCCATTGCGGCCTCAATCGCACCCGCAGCTCGAGCCCACTTCTCATCCTCCATTGTCACCGGAGCAGGTGAAGAACGTTCCACTGGTAACCTTCCCTAAGTAATAAGCTTTTCACGTTACTATCATAATTCCCAGGGAAATCCTGCGTTCAAAACTGATAACTCATTGTATCGTTTAAGAAAACAACGAAAAAAAACGGCTGACAAGAGAACTCGGGCATCAAGCGATCCTTTGTTCGCCACCATTCGCTTTCATAAGAGCCATCAACATCGGGCCGAGCGAAAACTCCCCGCGCTCGGAGCGCTTGGTAAGATCCCGAAGATATCCACCGGCAGATGTTATGAAATTCGACCGCTCGAGAATGCAGGCCATAACCACCGCAGCATTTTCCGGCCCCATGGCGTTGCACGCCTCCTCGTAGGCAGAGGGGCTGACGCCAAGCATCGAGCGCACCAGGATGGCCGCCTTCATGAGCTCGCGCCATTGCCCGATGCGCCCGCCGGGCCCATAATCAGAGATCTGGGGGCAGGCACGAAGAACCATTCCGAGCGGGAACGCTTTGATCAGCTCGCGTTTCGTCTTTCGTGGTTCATTCGGCTCATTCGTCGTCAGGGGTTTGTCCGCAAACTTTCCGCCCTGCTCTTTCCCAGAGCTAGGTTCAAGTTCATTTATGGATTCGGTATTTGAATTCTGTATGTGGCGGTCATCTTGAACGGCATTGCCATGCATTTCTTCCGTTTTAAGTTGCATTTCCAGGATGTTAAGGACCTCTCCCCGCAGGAGCTCCATTTCATCTAACGTAGTCTCGACCTGAGACCGGTTCGGCTGGCGCGGGAGGCGGGCGAGGATGCTGACATACTCAGACTCTACCTGGTCCCAATTACCTGTCGCGCCCTCTTCCACGGCTGCCGAGATCAATTTGCGCACATCACGACGGCAGATCGTCAGCGCCTCCCGTGCACGGCGGAAGCGAGTGCGCTCGGCGGCGACGTCCTGCGCCAACAACGCGAGCTCCGTGGCGCGAGCGAGCAGCGGCGTCAGGTCAAACCCATAAGCCTGCTCGATCTCGCCAGCCCGGTTGCGGTGCGCGTAGCGTTTACCGTTCGGGCTGTCGCGCCGCAGGATGAGGCCGGCATCGACAAGTGCGGCGAGTTGCCGGCGCAGCGTTGTCTCGGTGATCCCGTGCGCTCGAACGGATAGCTGCGCGTTGGATGGGAAAACGACAAGCCCGCAGCTCGTATCGAGCTCTCCGTGCGGGTAAAACGTCAGGAGCGCGTCGAGAACAGCCAAAGCCCGGTCCTGAAGTCCAAGGCGTTCGCGCGCCTCGCAGACATCGCGAAACACTTTCCATTTTTCAATCCGCACGCCCGGATCAGGATCCGCAATCGCCATCTGGCCCTTGACCAAGGCAAGCGACATCGACCGCCGCCCAAAGGGCGTCGTCACATGTCCCGTCTGCATTTTTCTTTCACCTTTCTTCAGGCAAAAGAAATCCGCTCACCAAACTGGCGCCAAGACTCTTGACTGTGATTCCGGGAAATGCGATTCTCGATCCTGCTAGAGATGACGAGAGAGGCTTCCACGGTTCGCCGTTCGGGGGCCTTTTTCTTTTGCGGTTTAGTCTCCGTTGGTTTCGTTCTTCAACCCCTTGTACTCCTCGTACAAGCGGTCCATGCGAGAAGAGAGCCATTCGCTGAAGGGCTTGGCTTCGACATTTGTGAGCTCGATGGCAACCTTCTTTGCTTTGGCGGTCATCGCGAGATTCAGAGAGCGATCCGACGATACCCAGCCCTTTGCTGCGGTAGCGGCTTTGGGCTTTTTTGCAGCCGATTTGGCCTTGTATCGCTTCAGATAGTCGTGGAGCGCATCGAACCGCTCGGCCTCGGCGAGTTCGTGAAAGTCGGCCGACGCTGCATGCTCAACAGCGACCTTCGAGAGGGCAGGGGCCAGGATCAACTGCCGGAGGCTGAGCCATCGGTCACGGCCAATTTTCTTCGATGCACCTAGGGCCTGAATAACGGACGCTGGCACCGCTTCGACGACTGCGAGCATCTTCGACAGCATCGCCTCGTCAATGGCGAGCGATGACCGAACAGTTTCCTTGGTCATTCCAGACGTGATCAAGTTCTGAGCGAAATAGGCGCGTTCAATGAACGACAGGTTCGAGCGGGCCGCGTTTTCCTGACCCTGCACGATCGCCGAAGTGATATTGTCGAGTTTCTTGACAATCGCCTTGACTGGAACTCCAAGCTCACGGGCGACCCTGAGACGACGGTGACCGAACACCACCATGTAACGCTTGGCATCGGTCGAGCTTGGGCGAACTAGAATAGGCGTCGTTTGACCCGACTCCTTGATCGCCTGGAGCAGTTCCTGAAACTCCTCCCCATCGTCGGACAGACGGTCGGCAACGAAAGAGGCATCGATCAGCCGCGGATCAAGATCGACGATCACCTCGCCTTCCATCAGCTTCTTGGTGTTCTCGGCCATATCCTCGATTGAGCGGACAACCGTCTTGGCGGCTCCTGTCATGCCGTAGCCCGGCTTGGTTGGCGTCTGGCTCGCGGAGATGGCAGCCATATCCAGCTTGGCGAATGGATTTTCACGCGACATGGCCGGCCTCCGGATCAGCGTTCAACTGCGACAACCCATTAATCGCGCTCCGAAAAATGGCAAAAAAATCGGCTGACAAGTGTCTCATTTTCGCCCCCAAACACCGTGGATGAGTTCAACGATTTCCGCATTGGCGGCATTGAGACTTTCCATTGCTCGGTCGTAGGTCGCGCGGACGAACTCGCCCCGCTCGACCTCATACAGGGTCTGCTTCTTGATCGAGGCATCTGAGATCGCAGTGGACTTTACCACGTGGTTTCTCAGCATCTGCTGTGCGAACATCGACTGCATGAACCCGACCATCTGCGTCTGGGGAATGTCCGTCGGCTCAAAGCGGGTGATCAGATAGCGGAACCACTGCACACGCATCTCCGCCCCGGCCTCGGCGACAGGCCCCATGATCCCGCCGAGCATCATCAGAAACTGGCTCATCGACATGATGTCCAACATCTGCGGATGGATGGTGATGAGGATGCCTGTCGAGGCCATCAGTGCGGTGATCGTCAGGTACCCCAGCTGAGGAGGGCAGTCGATGACGACCACGTCATACTTGTCATCGACCTGCTTCAAGGCACTGGCGATCCGCATGTAGAACAGTCGACCGTCCTCGCCCTTCCTGGACGAGATCGCCAGCGGCACGTCATATTCGTATTCTTGGAGAACCAGGTTTGCCGGGACCACATCCAGTCCCGGGATGTTGGTCGGCTGGATGACCTCCGCGATCGATTTGCGTTCGTCATCGAATCGAAGCGCCTCATAGAGAGAAGCAGTGTCGTCAAGCTCCGGCTGGATCCCGAAGAGGGAGGTGAGCGAGGCCTGCGGATCGAGATCGACCGCCAGTACACGATGGCCGGTAAGAGCAAGATACTGGGCAAGGTGTGCGGCCGTGGTGGTCTTGCCGCTACCCCCCTTGAAATTGACGACTGAGACAACTTGCATCGGTTCGCCTTCCCGGCGCCTAGGCACGTAGTAGCGCTTGTCGGACTTCTTGTTTGCCTCGAGATAATCCCGGAGCTCAAGCATCTGGTCCGCCGTATAATACCGGCGTCCGCTAACCGCCTCGATCTCCGGGCCCTTGCCATCAGAATGGAGTTGCCTCAGATGCGTCTGCGTCACGCCAATGAAGTCGGCGACTTCCGCGAGCTGGAACTTGCGCAATCCCTTACGGGCGTCGGGCGGGTATTGCTGGCTGCGTAACATATGCAGTGCGCTTGAGATCTTCGACCCCTGCTGGGCGATCTCGATATCAAACCTGTTTTGCAGCTCAGTGTTCATTTTGCGAACTATTTCCCGGAGGTCTTCACTTTCGAAAAAATGGCTTTGCGGCCATCATTTGCGAAACTATCTCCCGATTCCCATCGCGCCGCAAGACATTTAAGGTTAACAAGAAGTTAACGGATTTTGCGGGAATCCAGTCTTCTCACTGAATCTGCGAGATCTTTCCGCTAGTTAGTCAGATTCCATTGGTGCCGTATAGTCGGTGGAAACTGCAGATCTGCAGAAATCCAACCCATTTCGCACGCCCCCGCGTTGGCTTGATTCATAACTCGATTACCCCGACTCACCAACATGACCGCCTGCAGATCTGCAGATGGCCAACCGGGGATTGAGATGATCTTCATCACGCTGACGAAGTTCACGCGGAGATAAGGATGCAGGTTCTCACCATCTCGCCCGACCGATATGTCGAGCATCAGACTCTTCTCAAACAGATGTACGGGCTGCGCGCTGAGGTATTCGGCGGGCGGCTCGAATGGGATGTCGCCATCACAGATGGTGACGAGCGGGATCAGTACGACGACCTGAATCCGACTTACATCCTCGCCGTCTCCGGCGGCAACAAGGTTGTCGGATGCGCGCGCCTTCTTCCTGCGATTGGCCCAACCATGCTGGAGCTGACATTTCCACAGTTGCTGGCGGACGGCTCGCTCAATGCGACCAGCGCGATGATCGAAAGTTCCCGCTTCTGCGTCGATACGACTTTGCCCGCAGGTAGAGGAGGGGGTCAGCTCCACCTGGCAACACTCACCCTGTTCGCTGGGATCATCGAATGGTCGATGGCGCATGGCTACGACAAGATCGTTACCGCCACTGATCTTCGCTTCGAGCGTATCCTGAACCGGGCGGGATGGCCCATGGCGCGTTTGGGAGAACCGGTCGCGATCGGCAATACCGTCGCCATCGCCGGCACACTTCCGGCAGACCAGGCGAGTT
Organism: Agrobacterium sp. LY4; assembly: GCF_001526585.1. NCBI lineage: Bacteria > Pseudomonadati > Pseudomonadota > Alphaproteobacteria > Hyphomicrobiales > Rhizobiaceae > Agrobacterium > Agrobacterium sp. LY4. The sequence goes on from NZ_ASYA01000013.1 coordinate 61,764, forward strand.
TTGAGCAGGTTCGCCCGTCGAACTACCGGCCTGCACTCTCTCATGTCGGTGGTCACACTGAGAGGAGCGCAGCGTGACCCAGCTTCGCTCCCATCCAAGACTTGTCCGCAAGCTCCAGGATGCGCTCGGCGACCAGCTCTGCGTAGCGCTTGAAGACGCAACAGTCGTCGAGATTATGCTCAACCCTGACGGCCGACTGTTCATCGAACGCCTCGGTCACGGTGTCACTGAGGCCGGGGTGATGACACCAGCAGCAGCCGAAGTTGTCATCGGCAGCGTCGCCCACGCGTTGCAGTCGGAGGCAGACGATGAGCGCCCGATCATCTCCGGCGAACTGCCGATTGGCGGCCATCGTTTCGAGGGTCTGCTTCCGCCAGTCGTATCCGGACCCGCCTTCACAATCCGTCGGCGCGCCTCGCGTCTCATTCCGCTTACTGACTACGTGAAGTCGAAGGTGATGACAGCGGCCCAGGCATCCGCCATCCGCAGCGCGATTGACGCCCGCATGAACATCGTCATTTCCGGAGGCACGGGTTCCGGAAAAACCACGCTTGCTAACGCAATCATCGCCGAGATCGTTTCAGCCGCACCTGACGATCGCATGGTAATCCTCGAGGATACCGCCGAAATCCAGTGCGCCGCCGAAAACGCAGTCTGCCTGCATATCAGCGATACCGTCGATATGGCACGGTTGCTGAAGAGCACGATGCGACTGCGGCCCGACCGCATCATCGTCGGTGAGGTCCGCGACGGCGCAGCACTCACCCTCCTGAAAGCCTGGAATACCGGTCATCCCGGCGGCGTCACCACGATCCACTCCAACACCGCAATGTCGGCGCTGCGCCGGCTGGAACAGCTGACGGCGGAAGCGAGCCAGCAACCCATGCAGGAGGTGATCGGCGAGGCGGTCGATCTCGTGGTCTCGATCGAGCGCACGGGGAAGGGGAGGCGGGTCCGCGAGGTGATCCATATCGAGGGATACCGCAACAACCACTACCAGACCGAACACTACGCCCAGATCGATGAGGACAGCCATGTCGCGTAAGACCTATCCCATTTTCGCACCAATCACGGTCGCCGCCATCACCTTCACTATCTCAGCGCCCGCATTCGCGGGCTCCGGCGGCGGTGGTCTTCCGTGGGAGTCGCCACTGCAGCAGATCCAGCAGTCGATCACCGGTCCCGTCGCCGGGTTCATTGCCCTTGCCGCAGTCGCGATCGCCGGCGCCATGCTGATTTTCGGCGGAGAACTCAACGATTTTGCTCGTCGCCTTTGCTATGTCGCCCTGGTCGGCGGCGTACTGCTCGGCGCCACCCAGATCGTCGCGTTGTTCGGCGCAACCGGTGCGTCCATCGGCGAGCGCCACGCCGATCTAGATGTCGGTCCTATTGTCTCTGTGCCCGAAGCCATGCTGTCCGCGGCAGGGGAGGGGGCTCGTGGCTGAAGTCGGCTCAAACCTCATTCGGTCCCGGGTGCATCGGGCGCTGTCGCGGCCGAACCTTCTGATGGGCGCCGATCGCGAGCTTGTCCTGATGACGGCGTTGGCAGCCATCATCCTGATCTTCGTTGTGCTCACCTGGTATGCGGCCCTGTTCGGCGTTGCGATCTGGCTGGTTGCGTTGGCTGCCCTTCGCATGATGGCCAAGGCCGACCCGCTGATGCGAAGGGTCTATATCCGGCATATCTCCTACAAGACCTTCTACCGCGCGACGTCGTCGCCGTGGCGCCGGTATTGAGGAAGCGCGGCATGGTTGCCCTCAAATCCTTTCGCCATTCCGGACCATCCTTTGCCGATCTCGTTCCCTATGCCGGGTTGGTCGATAACGGCGTCCTTCTCCTCAAGGACGGCTCGCTGATGGCAGGGTGGTACTTTGCCGGACCCGATAGCGAGAGCTCGACCGACGCCGAGCGAAACGAGGTGTCGCGGCAGATCAATGCAATCCTGTCGTGCCTTGGTTCCGGCTGGATGATCCAGGTCGAGGCTGTCCGGGTGCCGACGGGAGATTATCCAACGGAGGAGGCCAGCCATTTCCCCGATCCGGTGACCCGCGCCATCGATGCGGAGCGGCGGGCGCACTTTGAGAAGGAGAGGGGGCATTACGAAAGCCGTCATGCCCTGGTCCTGACCTGGCGCCCACCGGAGCCGAGGCGGTCCGGATTGACGCGCTATGTCTATTCGGACGTTGGCAGCCGGTCCGCCACCTATGCCGACAAGGCGCTTGAAACCTTTCTGACGTCGATCCGCGAGGTCGAACAGTATCTTGCCAATGTCGTTTCGATCCGACGGATGATGACACGCGAAACACCGGAACGCGGCGGTCATCGTGTCGCCCGCTACGACGAGCTCTTCCAGTTCATCCGCTTCTGCATCACCGGGGAAAATCATCCGGTGCGTCTGCCGGATATTCCCATGTACCTCGACTGGCTCGTGACGGCCGAGCTCCAGCACGGTCTGACGCCGCTGGTCGAAAACCGATTTCTCGGCGTGGTGGCGATCGATGGCCTGCCCGCCGAAAGCTGGCCGGGGATACTCAACAGTCTCGACCTGATGCCGCTCACTTATCGCTGGTCGTCCCGCTTCGTCTTCCTCGACGCCGAGGAGGCACGCGCAAGGCTCGAGCGTACCCGCAAGAAGTGGCAGCAGAAGGTCAGGCCATTCTTCGATCAGCTCTTCCAGACGCAGTCGCGGTCGCTTGACCAGGATGCCATGCTGATGGTGGCAGAGACCGAGGACGCAATCGCCGAAGCCTCGTCGCAGCTCGTGGCCTACGGCTACTATACGCCGGTCGTCGTTCTCTTTGATGAGGACCAAACCCGTCTTCAGGAGAAGTGTGAGGCGGTCCGCCGCCTGATCCAGGCCGAAGGTTTCGGCGCGCGGATCGAGACAATCAATGCGACCGATGCGTTTCTCGGCAGCCTGCCGGGCGTGTCCTATGCCAACATCCGTGAGCCATTGATCAACACACGTAATCTCGCCGACCTTATCCCCCTCAATTCGATCTGGTCCGGAAGCCCGGTCGCACCTTGCCCATTCTATCCGGCCGGATCGCCGCCGCTGATGCAGGTCGCCAGCGGATCGACGCCCTTCCGGCTGAACCTGCATGTCGACGATGTCGGCCACACGCTGATCTTCGGACCAACCGGTTCTGGCAAGTCAACGCTGCTGTCATTGATCGCGGCCCAGTTCCGACGCTACGCCGGTGCGCAGATCTTCGCCTTCGACAAGGGTGGCTCGATGCTGCCGCTGACGCTGGGCATCGATGGCGATCATTATCAGATCGGTGGCGATGCTCAGGAAGCAGGGGAGGGAAGGGCACTCTCTTTCTGCCCGCTGGCTGAGCTCTTGACCGATGGCGATCGTGCTTTCGCCTCCGAGTGGATCGAGATGCTGGTCGCCCTGCAGGGTGTGACGATCACTCCCGATTATCGCAATGCGATTTCCCGACAGATCGGCCTGATGGCCGAGTCCCGCGGCCGCTCACTCTCGGACTTCGTCTCGGGTGTCCAGATGCGGGAGATCAAGGACGCCCTGCATCACTACACCGTCGATGGCCCGATGGGGCAGCTGCTCGACGCCGAAGAAGACGGGCTGGCGCTCGGCGCCTTCCAATGCTTCGAGATCGAGGAACTGATGAACATGGGCGAGCGCAACCTTGTGCCCGTTCTGACCTATCTTTTCCGACGCATCGAAAAACGCCTGACCGGTGTACCCAGCCTCATCATTCTTGACGAGGCCTGGCTGATGCTCGGCCACCGGTGTTCCGCGATAAGATCAGGGAATGGCTGAAAGTACTGCGCAAGGCCAATTGCGCAGTGGTGCTGGCCACCCAGTCAATCTCTGATGCCGAGCGGTCGGGCATCATCGATGTGCTGAAGGAGAGCTGCCCGACCAAGATCTGCCTCCCGAACGGTGCTGCGCGGGAGCCGGGCACGCGCGAGTTCTACGAGCGCATCGGCTTCAACGAGCGGCAGATCGAGATCGTCGCGACCGCGATCCCGAAGCGCGACTATTACGTCGTGTCACCCGAGGGCCGGCGTCTGTTTGATATGGCGCTCGGTCCGGTCGCGCTCTCCTTTGTCGGTGCGTCCGGAAAGGAAGACCTCAAGCGCATTCGCGCCCTTCATCTTGAACATGGGGCCGCCTGGTCTCGCCAATGGCTCCAGCAAAGGGGAATCGCCCATGCCGATATGCTCTTCCCAACCCAATAAGTTATGTTTCACCGCGCTTGGTGCGGCCCTCACGCTCTCGCTGGCTCTCCCGCTTCCTGCGCTGGCCGGAGGCGTGACCGGTCAGGCAACGGAATGGACGCAGCTTGCCAATAATGCGGAATTGGTCAGCCTCGTTGGCAAGTCGGCCGAGCAGGTGAACAATCAAATCACCCAGATTTCGCAGCTGGCCGAGCAGATTCAGAACCAGCTCAACATCTACAAGAACATGCTGCAGAACACGGCGCAGCTTCCGAACCATGTCTGGGGTCAGGTCGAGAGCGATCTGAAGAACCTCCAGAACATCGTCAACCAGGGCCAGGGCGTCGCCTTCTCCATGGGCAATGTCGACGATGTGCTCAAGCAGCGCTTCCAGAGCTTCGGCGACATGAAGAGCAACCTGCCTGATGGAGCGAGCTTCTCCACGACCTACCAGAGCTGGTCCGACACCAATCGCGATACGATCGCCGGCACGCTGAAGGCTGCCAGTCTGACGGCCGAACAATTCTCCAGTGAGGAAAGCACCATGTCGCAGCTCAGGTCCATGTCGGAATCGGCCGACGGCCAGATGAAGGCATTGCAGGTCGGGCACGAGATTGCCGCACAGCAGGTCGCGCAGATGCAGAAACTGCGCGGTCTGGTCTCCCAGCAGATGACGATGATGGGCACTTGGTTCCAGGCCGAACAGGCACAAAAGGACCTGGCGCAAGCACGGCGCGAACAATTCTTCAGCGGAACCGAGCGTGACATCAGGGGCGGCCAGACGATGGAGCCCCGGTGGTGAGCCCGCGTCTGATCGTCATTATCGCCTTGGTCGCGGTCGTTTCTGCTGCCAGTGCGAGCGTCATTACATGGATCGTGGTTCGACCGGAGCCAGTCTCAGGGTCGGGCGCGGCCGCAATGAATTCGTCCTCTGATGAGGAAAAACGCCGACATCGCGAGCAATTTTTTGGTGGGAATTCCGAGAGCGACATCCGCAGCGGCCAGGAGATGAAACCGCGATGGTAGCCGCTCCCTCTTCCCGTACACTCGAACGGATGTTCTTTGCGATAGCGGTCTTCCTGCTGGCGACCACCCCGGCTTTGGCGCAACAGGGCCAGGTCCTGACCACACTCGAAAACTCCGTCGTCACCGCCGCCAAGGGCTGGGAGACGACGGTGATGAATGCAGCCCGGTCGTTGTTCTGGATCCTCGCCGGCATCGAAGTCGGGATTGCTGCCGTATGGTTGGCGATCAATGCCGCTTCGCTCGACAGCTGGTTTGCTGAGCTTGTGAAGCGCATCATGTTCATCGGCCTTTTCGCCTTTATTCTCGACAGAGGACCTGAGTTCGCCAAGGCCGTGGTGGACAGCCTTTACCAGATCGGCGCCGGCGGCGGATCGGCCTCTCCCGCCAATATCTTCGACGCCGGCATTCGTGTCGCGACGAAGATGTCGGAACAGGCAAAGTTCGGCCTCTGGGAGGATAACGCGCTGGCGATCGCAGCCGTCTTCGCCATGGTCGTTGTCGTCGTGTCTTTCAGCCTCGTCGCTGCGATCTTCGTGGCCGTCATGGTCGAGATGTATGTCGGCCTGCTTGCCGGCATGATCATGCTCGGGCTTGGGGGTGCCTCCCATACCAAGGATTTTGCGATCAAATATCTGGTCTATGCATTCTCCGTCGGCATGAAGCTGATGGCGCTTGTCATGATCGCCAAGATCGGCTCCGACATTCTTCTCGGTCTGGCAGAGGCGCCAAAGGCGACATCGGAACAGTTCATTACGACGCTGGCAATCGCCGGCATCTCGGTCGTTGTCTTCGTTATCGCCATGTATGTGCCACCCATCCTGCAGGGCGTGGTGCAGGGCGCATCGGTCGGCGGCGGCATGGAAGCCATCCGTCATGGCGGGCAGGCCGCATCGGCAGCACTCGGCGCCGGGTTTCTAACGATCGGCGCGGCAAACAGAGGATTCGGGGCAGCCAGTGCCGCAAGGGCAGGGGGCGCGTCTCTTGCCAGTGCGGCACTGCGCGGCATGCAGGCGGGGGTTGGTGGGGCGGCAGGTGCGGTCGGCTCCGCAGCAAAAGAAAAAGCGATCGGCTCGCCCGGGGCCTATGCCGGATCGATGCTCGGCCTTGCCAACGCTAAACTCGATCAACAATCCGGCCGGTCGGGCACACCGCCCCCACCACCGCCGATCAATGACAGCAAGTGACGGAACGCTACAGAATGGCCGGACAGAATACTCCCGATAATCCCTATCTTGCTGCTCGCAACGAATGGAACGAGCGCTACGGTTCCTATGTGAAAGCGGCTGCCGCATGGCGCATCGTTGGCATTGCCGGCATGACCATGGCCGTCATCGGCTTCGGGTACACACTCTATCAGAGTACCCAGGTGAAGCTGATCCCTTATATCGTCGAAGTCGACAAGCTTGGTACGGCCGTCAATGCAGGCTTCCCGCAGCAGATCGAATATGCCGATCCACGCGTGGTGCGCGCCACACTCGGCAGTTTCGTGTCCAACTTCCGATCCGTCACGCCGGATGCGGTCGTGCAGAAGCAGTATATCGACCGGACGTACGGGCTGCTCCGCACCTCCGATCCCGCGACGGAAAAGGTCAACGCATGGTTCCGCTCGAATTCGCCCTTTGAGAAGGCAAAGACCGCAACGGTGGCAATCGAGGTTAACAACATCGTCGCCCTGTCGAACCAGAGCTACCAGATCGACTGGACGGAGTTCGAACGCGACCGCCGCGGCAAGGAGACCGCCACCCGCCGCTTCCGTGGGATCGCCACCGTGACGCTGACGCCGCCCCAGGACGAGGGTGTCATCCGTCTTAATCCCATCGGTCTCTATGTCAGAGACTTTGATTGGACTGCGCAGCTTTGAAAGGCATGGCCCCGAACATGAACAGATCACACGAACTATCGCGGGCTACGATGAGCGCCGGCATCATTGCTATCGCCGTTGCTGCCTCCTCCGCCTTCCCGTCTGCTTCTCTCGCCGCCGATGGTGTCACCGCCAACGAGGCGAAAGGCATGGGGATTTCGACACAATGGCGTGGAAGCCGCGGGCTAGTGACGAAAGGCGTCGATGGGAAGGTGATTTTCCTCTATGGCGAAGTGCAGCCGTCTGTCGTCTGCTCACCGTTGCAGGTCTGCGATATCGAGCTCCAGGGGGGCGAGGTCGTTCGCGACGTGTTGGTCGGCGACACTGTGCGCTGGAAAGTAGAGCCTGCGACCTCCGGTGCGGCGGGTGGTCAGGCGATCCATCTGATCGTCAAGCCGTCGGAGCCGGGCCTTGTCACCTCTATGGTCGTGACGACGTCGCGGCGGACCTATCACATCCAGCTGAAATCGCATGCCACGCAGTATATGGCGCGCGTTGGTTTCGAATACCCCGAGGACGTCTCGGCAAAACTTGCCGACATAAACGCTCGACTGGAAGCCAGCACCAATCCCGGCGCCGGCGTTCCCGCCGAGCAGTTGAGTTTCGCCTATTCCGTCTCGGGCAGTGCCGGGTGGCGGCCGACCCGGGTCTACTCGGATGGACAAAAGACCTACATCCAGTTTCCGCGGTCGATCTCCGGTCAGGATGCACCGGTTCTCTTCGTCGTCTCGGGCGGCCAGAACCGGATCGTCAACTACCGCATGAAGAGCAACATGATGGTGGTTGACTACAATATCGATCTTGCCGTCCTTGTCTCGGGCGTCGGCTGGAAACAGCAGAAGGTGACGATCAGCAGGGGAGGGCGGTGATGCTGAACCTCCTTCGCCGCAACGCGAACAGCCTCGGCCCCATCCGCTGCCTCGCCATAGCCAGTGGCCTCACCATCCTCCTTTCCGGTTGCCAGTCAATGGACACTGGCGGTCTCGCCACGAGCGCGGCACCTCCAGATATCTCCGGACCGGCGGCAGGCGCTATCGCGGGCGACATGGTGAGCCGCCTTGCCGAGCAGATCGGACAGGGAAAGGCAACCGTTGCGCTCAAACAGGACGGTTCTCCCTTCGGCCAGGCACTTGAAGCAGCGCTGAAGGGATGGGGTTATGCCGTGGTCACCGACCAGAAGACGGATAGCGGCTCGACCGTCATTGCGCTCGCCTATGTCATCGTCCCCTATGACGGCCAGGTACTGGCGCGGCTCTCGACGACCAGTGTCGAACTTGGCCGGGCCTATAGTGTGACGGCATCAGGTGCGACACCAGCAAGCGCCCTTTCGCTCATGCGGCGCGGGTGAGGGAGAAACATCATGGTGCAGTCTCTCAAGCTTGGTGGCGCCGCTAACAGTGAGACCACGTCCGGCATCAAGCGCGTGAACCGCGTGCCAATCATCGTCGTGATTGTGCTGTTGGTCGCGTTTCTCGGCATCATCTTCTTTGGGCTCGCCTCGCGCGGGCTCTACTTCGGCAACGATAGCGGCCCGGACACGAGCTCAGGCAATCCGGCCTCGACTTATGCCGACCAGATCAAGCGAGGCGTCACCGACGGCATCATCGGCGAGCCACAGCCGAAAACGACGTTCCAGCCGACGCCTGTCGACACGAAACAGGCCGAAGAGAAGGCGGCCAATCCGTTCACACAGCAGCCCGGACAAAAAAACGAACTACAACGCGGGCAGGAACTGGAGCCGGAAGAGGTGTGGCGGGCGCGTCTTGCGCGTGAGCAACAGGAACAGGTTCTGCGCGAGCAGCAGCGCCAACGCATGGCGCGGATGCAGGCACGAGACTCCGCCTATGATGCGCCGCTTGCCATCGATCGCGGCAAGCTGGAATCACGATCGGAAAAAGATGAGAGCGCCGGAGCCCGGACGACGACAGCCGCGGCGAACGGAAACGCATCCGATCTTTACGCCGCAGCCTTGCGCGCCGGTCTCGGCGGGCAGAACGCCGATCCGAACGGTCAGAACTCCAAGGAGGACTTCTTCAATGCCGATCTCAAGGATCTCGGATATCTGCCGAACCGCGTCGTGCTACAGCAGTCGGCGTTCGAGTTGAAGCGTGGGTCGGTCATTCCGGCGACATTGATCACTGGCATCAACTCAGACCTGCCCGGGCGTATCACCGCTCAGGTCAGCCAGAATGTCTATGACAGCGCCACCGGGCATCGGCTGCTGATACCGCAGGGCACCAAACTGTTCGGGCGTTACGATAGCAAGGTTTCGTTCGGGCAGAGCCGGGTTCTTGTCGTCTGGTCCGATATTATCTTCCCTGACGGCTCAACGTTGCAGATCGGCGGAATGGCCGGTACCGATGGGGAAGGGTATGGCGGCTTTAATGAAAAGGTGAACAACCACTATCTCAAAACCTTCGGCTCCGCAGTCATGATCGCGCTGATCGGGACCGGCATCGACATGGCGGTACCCGAAAGCTCGACGCTTGCCACCCAGGATACGGCATCCGATGCCGCAAGGCGCAATTTTGCCGAGACCTTCGGGCGAGTGGCCGACCGGACGATCCAGCGGAATATGGACGTACAGCCGACGTTGCAGATCCGACCGGGCTACAAATTCAATGTGCTGGTAGATCAGGACATTGTGTTTCCCGGCCAGTACCGCTGAAAGGCGCAAATAAAATGTCGACCATCTTATGGTACGAGGGAACTCGTGACTAGCGAAAGGTCGTGCCCTTAGTTTTCTGACCTTGTGTAGCAGTGATTTGTTTTTGCTAAAGGGCGACGGTTAATGATCCCTTAGGCAAAATAGAAGGCGAGTAACAACCGAGTAAGGGCCTCGAGATCGTCAGCTTCTGCTCGGTTGGCTGCGGCCACAATGCAAGCGATGTGTCAGCCAGCCATTGCGGGGATCTATATCACATAATCTCACCGAAATGCCGGTATCTCCCATCAACCCCCGGGCATCACGCTCCTTGCTGTCAGCATCGACCGAAGTCACGCACGCCAAACCCACATCACCGTCGCTAATGTTAGGGAGTAGGGGGCAACATCAATTCGGAAGCAGCGTCGGGGACTGAGAAGTTCGCGATCGAACTCCCATCGCTCATCAATCATATCGCCGAAGACTTGACAGACCCCGACCCTAAACATTATGATCGCAATGTTTAGGGTGTCAGTTGGCGCTTTGGAGGAGTTTTCACAGATGCGAGACTGAACCTGCATTCGGCGAATATTCTTCGGGCAGTGGGATGCTTGCACTTTGGAGGAGGAACCATGGAAGAGCACTTGCCAAACTTTCGGTTAGATAAAAAGACCGCGATCATTACCGGGGGGGCTGGCGATATCGGGCGGGCAGTATCCAAAGCGATGGCTGCATCCGGTGCCTACGTCGTCGTACTAGATTCGGACGGTGCTGCTGCCCATAAGGTAGTCGAGGAAATTGGTTCCAACGCAGAAGCAGTCGAGGCGAACGTAACAAATGGTCAAGCCATCGAAGACGCTTTTGCTCAGATAGCCAAAAGCCGCGGGCAAATTGATGTGCTCTTCAACAATGCTGGCATCAATCGCCGAGGCCCCAGTTTAGAACTGAGTATCCAAGACTGGGACGCGGTTGTAGCAGTTAACATGACAGGAATGTTCTTTTGTGCGCGGGCCGCTGCACGCCACATGAAACATGGCGGAACTATCGTCAACACTGCCTCAATCCTGGGGATGTCCGGCGGATTTTATCCGAACATTGTTTACCAAGCAACAAAGGGCGCTGTGGTCAACATGACCAGATCCTGGGCTGTTGAATGGGCGCCTTTGAATGTCAGGGTCAACGCGGTTGCACCCAGTCTGGTTCGAACAAGCCTAACAAGCGCACTCACGAGCAACCCGGATTTTATCAAGCAAGTAGAGGCTATTACTCCTCTCCAGAAGCTGGCCGAACCAAAAGATATCGTAGGTCCAGTACTATTCTTGGCCAGTGACGCTTCTGCAATGGTCACGGGTCATATTTTACCCGTCGATGGTGGGACCTTGGCCCAGTAACCAAGTCAACAAGTGAATTCACACGTCCGTGAACTCGTGCGCAGTTTTACGGTCTGAGCGCTCCAATCGAAGCGTGGGAACCTTATGTGGAACAGTGAAAATGTACAGCAGATTTAATTTATCGGGAAAAGTCGCGGTCTTGACCGGGTCGACAGCAGGGATGGGCTTGAGCATCGCTCGAGGTCTTGCCGAATGTGGAGCGAGTGTGGTCGTTTCGAGTCACCTCCAGGACGAGACGGAAGCGACTGCAAAAGCCATGCGTGCTCAGGGCTATTCTGCGAAAGGTATCAAGTGCGATATTACGAACAGCGATGATATCAAAGCCTTCGGTGAAAAGGCGATCGCTGCTTTCGGCAAAGTCGATATTCTTTTCTGTTTAGCGGCTGAACCCACGCAAATTCGTCCAATCCTTGAGCAGTCTCGCGAGGAGCTAAGTCGACTTTTCACGAGTACGGTGGCGAACAACCACGCAATTGTCAAGCAGTTTATTCCCGGAATGGTTGAGCGGAAGGACGGCGCTATAATAATGATGTCAAGCATCGGCTCTGAGAGGGCCAGCCCCGGCCTTACGGGTTACGGAGCATCAAAAGCCGCCGTCAACAGTTATGTCCGCAGTATCGCAGCAGAGTTCGGACAATACAATATTAGAGCGAATGCGATTGCCCCTTCGATCGTACGCACCCCGTTCTCGGAGGAGATTTGGGGCGACGAAAATCGCAACAAAATTATGACCGACAAAGTCCCGTTGAAGCGGCTCGCGGAGCCTGAAGATATTGTCGGGCCGTCCATTCTTCTGGCCTCGCCAGCAGGATCCTATATTTCGGGGCAAGTAATACTTATCGACGGCGGCCGATCAATTACCTGATTGAATTTATGTAACTCAAAAGCTCGACTGGGAGGTGGAGTAAAATGGATGATGTCAATGTCCGTCAATTTATCGACGAGCGACCGGTAAGTAAGCACCAATTTGCAATACTATTCTTAACGTTTCTCGTTGTCGCGTTTGACGGCCTCGATGTTACAGTTATTGGCCTACTCGCACCTGAAATTATTCGGGATTGGGGGATCTCCAAAACGGAGATGGGAACTGTTCTTAGTTCTGTCTTTGTTGGAATGGCGATCGGCGCTGCAATCGCAGGTCCGATTAGTGATCGGTATGGCCGAAAGCTGGTACTTGTGGCAAGCATTTTCTGGCTGGGAACACTGACATTTCTGTCGGCCTTTTCACCAAATATCGAAGTTTTGCTCGCCCTGCGGTCCCTTACTGGACTAGGTCTGGGGGCGGCAATACCTGCCGCGCTCGCGCTCGTGGCTGAATACGCGCCAAAGCGCCAACGCTCACTCTTCGTAACCATCTGTTTTAGCGGTTATACGGTCGGCGCAACATTGTGCGGATTTTTGGCTGCCTGGTTGATTTCGAGTTACGGCTGGCGGGTAACGCTAGGTATTTCGGGTATTCTTCCAATGCTTCTAGGTGTCGCATTACTGTTTCTTTTGCCGGAGTCGGTGGCGTTCTTGGCGCTAAAACAGAGAGTTGGATCGATACCTGGCATTCTCCTGAAAATCGACCCACAGGTATCCTTTTCCGAACGCGCCAAATTTTGGTTGCCTGTTGTTGCCGGGGAAGAAAGCTCATCACTTCGCACGCTGTTCTCCCCCAAGTATGCTGTCACAGCGGTAATGCTAAGCTTGGCTTATTTCCTTGGGGTGCTTGTAACTTACGTCATTATGGGATGGCTGCCCGCGATAACCAGAGACGCCGGTTTTAGCGTGGCGCAGAGCTCGATGATCATAGCCCTTTTCAACCTAGCCGGACCCGTTGGGGCAATATCCTTCGGTGCAGTCATGGACCGCCTCAATCCTCAAAGTGTATTAGCCGTGACTTTCACAACGGCGGGTCTCTTGCTTGCGAGCATCAGTATTATCCCTCTGGAATTTGCGACGGTCTGCGTAACGATGTTGGTGCTTGGTTTCTTTCACCATGGGTCAATGGCCGGACTACAAGCACTTGCGCCACAGTCATTTCCGATTGCTGTAAGTGCAACTGGTGTTAGCACTATGCATGCGGTTGGAAGGCTCGGCGCGATTATTAGCGGGGTTCTCGGCAGCGTCCTTATTTCCTTGGGTTGGGAGTTTGGCACGATTTTCATTGCGCTCGCATTCCCCATACTCCTTTGCGCGGCGTCTATGGCAGTGATCGGAATAACGGCTTCTCGAAAAGCGGTCCCGGCCACGGCATTTAATCCGAGTAGCTCAAGTTGATCAGTGCACTTTAGCGGCTTTTTTACGAACCAAGCAATCTTGACGAGACCGCATTTCGGTCTCGTCAAGGCCTTAAGTTTCCGCAGCAGACAAGCATTGATTTGCCGTTCAATCTCAAACAATTCCTGTCAACGTTTTCACAGCATTTCGCGCAGCAACAAGGATCTCTTTAGAGGCGTCCGGTTGAGCTTTTCGGGTTGCTCTTGAAGCCGTGACAGCGCCGCTGATCAGGCTAAGTATCGCCGAGGCACGTCCGAGCCGTTCGTTTTTCGGGACGTTATGGAGAAGATCGGCGATCGCCTCAACGCTTGCGGAAAATCCTTTAGCGAAACGCTCACCAACTGGCGTATCCTGCCGAGCTACATCCGCGCCCAGAGCCGGAAACGAGCATCCTCCAGAAATGTCATCGCGGTGGCGCTCGGACAAATAGTAATCGAGGTAGGCCATCAGTGGATCGGCGTGCCCTCTACCCCTATCCGCCATTCGTTGACGACTAGCTTGTACCGTAGCGCCAAGCGCTTCCGCTACAAGCCCGCTTTTTGAGCCGAACTGGGCATAAAGAGCCCCATGCGTAAGACCCGCTGCTGTACAAATCTCCGAAACGCCGACGCCGTCAATTCCACGTTCCTGAAATAGAGTAACTGCGGCGCCGATTATCGCTGACCGGTTTGCCGCAAGTTTTTCTTTGCTCACTTTCATTGCCGCTCCTACAAACATCATCTCCGCCGGCATCAAGTTCACTCAGCGACCTTGACACTGAAAATCTCTCTATTAATAATGGTCGCAATTAATGGCGGCCATCGTGATTTTACCAAACATAACGGTTGTCATCAATAAGCGGGTGAGGCGTTGGCGTGCCGGCAGGCGGGGGAAGAAGCCAGTCACAGTGCTGGTCTTCGGTTTTATCAACCAAAATCAGTAACCGAATTTGCGAGACACGAATTGTCGCACCCACTTCACGTCAAGGACATCTTTTCCGATGACCTTCTGCCAGACCAACCGTTTGGATGTCTGTCGTGGGGCCGGAGTAACATAGCCAAGGAGACATTTATGCCAACCTTCCACGCCCACATTCCGGCTCAAAAGTTCTCAAGTGAGCAGAAGCGCGCTTTAGCCGATGCGTTAAACCTGGCGCTTCACGAAGCCATGAACACGCCTATGGATGACCGGTTCGTGATCATCAGTGAACACAAGGAGGACGAACTTTACATTCATCCGACTTTTCCTGGCATGAAGCGATCCGATAAGCGTATGATCATAACTGTGACGGCTGGTACAAGCCGTACTGTCGAAGAAAAGCGTAAGCTCGCGGAATTGGTTACCCGTTACGCAGTAGAAAAGGTTGGCGTCAATCAAGACGATATCTCCCTCATGATTTACACCATACCTTTGGAGAATATGAGCTTTGGCGGTGGGCATCTGGTCTCTGACATCGACCTCTCTATGCCTTGGGTAAACAAGTAAGAAGGACGAAGCTGCACTGTTCTTGGAGACGGGGCAGCGAAATTGACTTGAAACGGACGCCTCGTTCGTTTCGCAGGCGTGGGCTCATGTAGCTCCGATCCGACACCATTCTCTGCATGGACATCGGGATGAAATACAAGGTCGATGCCAGTCACTTTTACGGCGTCGCCTGACATCGTCCTACAAGGAGGACTTCCATGTTTCAACGCACCGATATCGCATTCGAAGCCGACGCAGGCGTCACGCTGCGCGGCTGGCTCTATGTGCCCACCGGCGGCCCCGGCCCCTATCCCGCCATCACCATGGCGCATGGCTATGCCGGTGTGAAGGAGCACGGCCTTGAGCGATTCGCCGAGAAATTCGCCTCTAACGGCTTTGTCGTCCTTCTGCACGATCACCGCAACTTCGGCGCCAGCGATGGCACGCCGCGCCAAGATATTGACCCATGGCGTCAGATCGCCGATTGGCGGCGCGCGATCAGCTTCCTCGAACACCAGGAGGTCGTCGACGCGGAACGCATCGGCTTGTGGGGCACGAGCTATTCCGGCGGCCACGCGATCGTGCTTGGAGCAACCGAACGCCGCTTGCGCGCGGTCGTCGCGCAGGTGCCGACGATCAGTGGCTTCGAGCAAGGACTACGCCGCATTCCGCCCGACGCCGCCGCCGCCATCGAGGATGCCTTCGCGGCGGACGAGCGAGCGCAAGCACGCGGCGCGCCGCCGCGAAGGCAGACGATCGTCAGCGCCGATCCTGCGATCCCTGCTTCGTACCGGGCCAAGGATGCCATCGAGTTCTATCTGCAGCCCCTGCCCGACGGCGCCTGGGAGAACAGCGTCACGGTACGCTCGACGCGCGCCGCGCGCATGTACGAACCGGGCACGTGGATTGCGCGCGTGTCCCCCACGCCGCTGCTAATGATCGTCGCGTTGCAGGACACGATCACGCTGACCGATCTCGAGCTGGCCGCCTACGAGCGCGCCCTTGAGCCGAAGCGCCTCGTGACGATTCCTGGCGGTCACTTCGATCCGTACATCACCAGATTCGATCGATCCAGTGCCGCGGCGCTGGACTGGTTCACGGAACACCTGGCGTAACCTCAACTCGCGACAGCACAGGAGCCGGACATGGCCTTGCTGCGCGCCTGGGCCAACGGCGGTGTCCAGACGGCCGACGATGTGATGTTCAGCATTGCCATGCCCTTGTTCGAGACAGAAGACGTTAAGGACGGGCTTGCTTCGGCCATCAAGGCCCTGAAGATCAGCAAGCCGCGCCCGGTGCTCGAATTCAAGGGAGGTTGAGCCGGCACGCAAGTCCTGTCCAGGAGCGGAACATGCACGAGTAGCTGGCGTGGGTGGTCGAGCCGCATAGGAGATTGGCGCACTGTGGGCGCTGAAGGGACCGGTGCAGGATGTCAATCCGCTCACAGTTTCTGTGCGCATGCACACCGAATACGCGTCCGTCACGCCGTTGGTCAGGACTTCTTTAGCTAAGCCGGGACAACAACCAACTTCATCGCCTCACAGTTGTCGACAAAGACAGCGGGGAACCGCTGGCAGTTCTTGCCCTATCAACGCTAACCGAGCGAAAAGTTGAGCCCAGTAATTACACGACTGCTGCAAAGAGCGAGGAGCCAAGCTTTCCAATGAGCCAGATCGACCGGTTCCCGTAGAAGAACCGGGCATACTTCAAAGAGAGAACATGGCTCGCCGGTATCAAGCAGGGACCGATGAAATGCGTGGGGAATGCGGCGTAGTCCTTGCTCGAAGCCGCTGATCGTCGGCACCCGCGCGACGACCGCGCGCAAGCGGCGTTCGGTTGCGCCAAGCACGAGTGCGTGGCCTCCGGAATAGCTTGTACCCCGGAAGCCTATGCGTTTCGCGCCGAGGACGGCCTGATGTTCGAGGAAGCTGATGGCGCGCCGCCGGCCGCGCGGCGTGACGCCTGCCTCGGCTTCGAATGCGATATCGGTACGTTGAAACATGGGAGTTCTCCTTGCAGGAAGACGTCCGGCCACGCCCTAAATGTGACTGGCATCAACCCTGTGCTCACAGGGAGCGATCGAGAACCGCGAAAACTCACCAAGCGCCTTCGAGCGGACGATGATGAATTGCCGCGTGCACGTCTTTGCCCGACGCCAAGTCAATTACCCGGTCGCTCAAGTGTGAAGAGCTGCCCCGCGCTGATTTCGAAGTAGTCGGCCGGTCCACCGCCGCGCAGGATTGGGCGGGCCTGCGCAGTCTGGTACACGCCGTCCTTGATCAACTGCCGGTCAATGTGAATCGCTACTGCTTCGCCCAACACCAGCCACGCCGGGACAGCTTCGCCGCCCTGCGCCTTAAGCTGCACGATCTGGGTGACCACGCACTCGAACTGCACCGGGCTTGCAGCAACGCGCGATGGTCGCACCTTGGCGGATGGGAGCGTCTCCAGCTTAGCCAACTCGAATTCATCGATTTGCGCTGGCACCATTGCAGCAGAGGCGTTCATCTCCTCGGCAAGCGGTCGCGTCACCAGGTTCCACACAAACTCCCCAGTGTCACGCGCATTGGCGAGTGAATCCTTCGCACCAAGCGAACAAAAGCCCACAATCGGTGGTTTATAGCTAAACAGATTGAAGAAGCTGTAAGGCGCAAGGTTGCGCACACCGTCTTTAGAGACTGTGCTGATCCAGCCGATCGGTCGCGGAGCAACGATGGCGTTGAGCGGATCGTGACGCAGAGAATGCCCCTGCGCCGGCTCATAGAAGTGCCAGTCGGTCATAGCTTTTACCTTTTTTGGGACGCGCGAACGCAATGCTGCGTCAACGCCTCCGGCTCAGTGCGCGAGCGTCGCATCAGGGGCCGGGGCGATAGCCGTATCCATCCCGATATTCGTTCGAAGAATGGTGCCGGATCGGAGCAGCATAGCCCCACGCCGAGAAAGTAACGAACATCGCTTCCCCCCTAATTCGCTGCCCCGGTTCCAACCGCAGGGCAGCTTCGTCCTTCTTACTTGCTTACCCAAGGCATAGAGAGATCGATGTCAGAGACCAGCTTCCCACCGCCAAAGCTCATATTTTCCAAGGGTATTGTATAGATCAGAAGCGAGACATCGTCCTGATTGACACCAACTTTCTCTACGGCATAACGCGTAACCAACTCCGCAAGCTTCCGTTTTTCCTCGACGGTGCGGCTCAAACTGGCCGTTACGGTTACAATCATGCGCTTGTCAGATCTCTTCATGTTCGGAAAGGTCGGATGAATGAAGAGTTCGTCCTCTTGGTGTTCGCTGATGATGACGAACCGGTCATCCATAGGCGTGTTCATGGCTTCGTGGAGCGCCAGGTTCAAAGCATCCGCTAGTGCCCGCTTCTCCTCACTGGAGAACTTTTGAGCTGGAATGTAGGCGTGGAAAATTGGCATAGGTATACCTCGGCTGTGTTTTTCAGGCTTAAGCAGGTGCCTGGCTTAGCTAAAGAAGTCCTGACCGAATGTTCCGGCAAGTCGCTCTTTGAGACCAGTCGAGAACTCTCGAACGACCTCAAATGGGCTTTGGAAGAGTTTGATGTTGTAGATAAGGCCAGACTCATTGCGGGTGATGATGGTGGTACCAGCGATCGGCTTGCCGGCATGGACGGCATCCCACTCAAGGTAGGTTTTCGCACCGTCGATCGTCTCAGCAGTGAACGCGAACTCTTCGTACATTGTACTTGTCGCGGTAAAAAATGCCCCAATCAGCGTTGGGCCCACCACGGTTCCGCTGAGAGATGAGGCCTGCAGTTTGGCATCGTCCGCAAAGAAAGTCGCGAATTCGCTCGTTCCTTTCTTCATGACAATTTGCATCCATGCTGCTCCAAGCTGGATTTGGTCATTATTCATAATAATCTCCTAGGTCTTGTTAATTAGCAGTTGCTTTATTTCTATCGAACGTCTGCAACTTCTATTTTTGCAGGTGCCCATTGAGAAACTCACCGGCTCTCTGCAGCGCGTCATGTGCTTGGGGCAAAGTGGCTGTCTGAATGTGCCAGACGTGCAGCATCTCCGGCCAGACCTCCAGGTGTGATTCGCCACCTGCCGCGCGCACCTTCCGGTCAATTTCAATCGCATCGTCGAGCAGGATTTCGTCGCTACCGACATGGATGAGCAATGGCGGAAAACCATGCATGTCGGCGAACAGGGGCGAGATGCGCGGATCCTTCAAGTCGTGGTTGCCGACATAAGCCTCGACCATCTCCCGCATCGCGCTTGCGTTGACCATGGGGTCGCGTTCGGCCAATTGCGTTAACGAGGGCAGAGTTAGCGTTAAGTCTGCCCATGGGCTAATGAGCAGAGCGGCGCGTGCGTCTTTGTGGCCCTTCGAGGATGCGTAGGCAAGTAGGTTGAGAGCCATGCCACCACCGCTGGAGTCTCCGCTGATAGCGAAAGGCTTGCCAAGCGCTCTCAGTGCTTCGTAGCCGCGGATCGATTCGTCGTATGATGCCGGGAATGGATGCTCAGGCGCCTTGGAGTGGTCCAGGACGATGACCTGGGACTTTGCGGCTCGAGACAGCTCTCCGAGCATGCCTAGATGCGAGGAAGGTGATCCAGCCACCCAGCCACCACCATGGAAATGGTAGATGACTCGGTCTTTGGACGCACCGGGAGCCGTAATCACCTCGGCGGCTACGCCGCCGAGTTCGATTGTTTCTACGATCAGGTCGACCGCCGGCGGATTTAGTTGTGAAATTGCCTCCATGCCGACGCGGAGCGTCTCTATTGTGTTGACGGGATGCGCAACGTTGAAGGCGAACATCTCATCGCGGAGCTTGCGGGCGGCAGATGAATCGTAGGTCATAGCTTAACTCACTTCAGATCTTGGAAGGTCGCAGGAACCCAGTCATAGCCGACGCCAGAGTCGGCCTTGCGAATGCGCCCCAGGCCTGGATACGGCATGTGAGCAGCGGCAATCATCGTCTTGTCCGCAGCGAGTTTCACCAAAAGGGCTTCGCGTGTTTTGACAGCCGATTCACTGTCCGAGTCAAAGGCGATGCTGACTTCCGGGTGCGGCATCTGGACGGCCCCCACATGAGCTACGTCACCCCAGACCAGCAACGACTGACCCTTTGAGGAAATCATGTAGCCAGTGTGGCCAGGCGTGTGGCCAGGAATGGCATACGGTGCGATACCAGGGACGATTTCGTCCATGCTTTCGAATGGCTTCCATTTGCCTGCAGCCATGTAAGGTGCGGCGCCATCTTGCGCAATTTGGAAGAATATCTTGGCATCTTCCGGCGCTTTGGCCATAATTTCCTTCGACAGCCAGAAGTCGGCGTCAGCCTTCTTCATCATCACGGTTGCATTCGGAAAGACGCGTTTGCCGTCTTGATAGATTCCACCAGCATGGTCACCATGAAGATGGGTGAGCAGTACCAGGTCCACCTGCTCAGGCTTGTAGCCAGAAGCCTTCAGGTTCTGCACGAGTTTACCCAGCGTTGGAGGACCCCAGTGACCACCTGCGCCAGTATCGATCAGAACGAGTTTGGAGCCTGTATTGACGAGGTAGCCTTGGACGGTGGCCGAGACATTCCTGGGGTCGTCCTGGAACGAGCGCGCCAGCAGGGACTCAATAAGCGCAGGATCACCCTTGAGAAGGTTGGCATCGATGGTGCCACCGCCGTCATATAGCGCGGTGACTTCATAGTCGCCAATCATCGTGCGATAGAATCCCGCAACCTGCTTTTGCTCCATCGGCGCAGCAGCTTGGACCGGCCCTAAAGCGACGGAAGCGGTTCCGAACGCCAGCGATACTGCGAGCATCGTACGAGAAGTGATGGTGGTGAATTTCATTGGCGTTTCCTAGCTATTGCGTGGGGATACGGGTGCAGTTTTCGAACTTCTTTGGCAGATCGCCGGCTCATTTTGATCTTTTGCTGTCGCCAATTGGTTGGCCGCCTTCACCGCCGAATTTCTGCCGCTGGTCTTTTTCAAACGGTCCGGCTTTTGTTTCGTTTGCCGTTCCGTCGCTACAAAATTGTCACTTGCATTATGCAAGTGGTTGACGGTTACCCGATGCACTTGCATTATGCAAGTGGAAATTTAAGGAGATAGCTTTTGACCCAGAAAAATAGATCCGGCTGCCCAATCAATCTGACGCTTGAGCAAATCGGAGACCGTTGGAGTCTGATCGTTATCCGCGATATGATATTTGAGAACAGGCGCAGCTATGGCGCTCTTCTGGAACAGAACGTGGAAGGCATAGCTTCAAACATACTTGCGAGCCGGCTGAAGCACCTAACCGCATCAGGCCTGCTGACACGAAGTTCCGACCCTCACCATAAGCAGAAGGGGGTCTACAGCCTCACTGAATCTGCCATACAGCTTGTACCTGTAATCGCAACTTTGGCTGCTTGGGGTCTTCGAAACACGCATCCGAGCAAAGAGGCCTCTATGCGCGCGGAGATGCTGCAAAAAGGCGGACCGTCATTTTGGGGTGCCTTGATGGATGAACTGCGCTACCTGCATCTCGATGCACCACGTCCGGCCCACTCAGCGTTTGACGAGCTCCGGATCGACCACGAGAAGGCAAATGCTGATGAGGGGGCGGAGCAAGCCCCGATCTAAATCGCGCCCTAAGATGAAGATCATGCAATTGGTGGCGCCTGATTTGGTTTGTTTCCGTCTTTGGCATTCTCAATCTCCTTCATTGCGGAGACAATTGAGACCAATAGGCATCAATACTGGAAGTACCCTCAAACTGCCGTGCGGCAATTTCGGGCTGTGGCTTACATATCGGCGGGTTTGCTCTGAACGCCAAGAGAGACTGCCGTTCGTTCCCGAACGACAATCGACAGCCGGTAGAATCCGCCAAATGTAACACCCGACCACCTGCGGGGCGGCTCGCCGCGACATCGTATCAGCACCCGTCCGATGACTTCCCGCGTGGAGCGAGGCCAACTTCAGGCCGTGGCAGATGGCCCACTATAGATGATCTCCGTGTCGGTGACGGAGCCTTCGTGCATCTTCACGAACTCGGCCGCGATCACGTCGGGATCAAGGGCGCTGCCCCTGGCCGTTGGGCCGTCCACAGTGAGGAGGCCGACCCGCACGCCGCTCCCGGCAAGGTCCTCGGCCAAAGTCAAGGCCAACGACCGCATCGCAGACTTGCCGGCGCTTAACGTGCCGAAGCCGTTGCCCATCGGATGGAGCGGCATTGAATTCCCGGTAAAGAGTAACGAGCCTTCGCCGGCCGCCACCAGAGCAGGTGCGAAGTGATAGGCCAGATGCTGCGCTGCAGCGGCATTCACCAGGAGGCTCCGCGCGAATCCCGCCGGGGAGACTTTGTGGGTCGGACCGGCGGGCTGAGACGTGAAGGCGTTGACCACCACGACACTCGGGTCGCCCTGCGCCCACTTACGGATCTCGGGTACGACGGCGTCGATCGACGCGCCGTCTCCACCATCGGCCACAAACCCCTTCGCGGTTGCCCCGGCTGCCTCGAGCTGCGCGACAAGCCGCTCAAGCTTCAAACTGGTGCGGGCGACGAGGGCCAGCCGGTAGCCCAGCGCTGCGAACTCGCGCGCGGCAGCTACGCCGATGCCGGGACCCACACCAAAGATGACGGCGGTCTTACTGAGTGACATGAGAATGACATCCTTTGCTTTGCTCTGTTTTGAAACCGACATATATGCAGCGACGAACACCATGAGCGAGCGGCATTCGTCGGACCGATCGCCCGCGGAACCCGCGTGACCGGCCCAGGGGCAATTACGTTACGCTGGTATAAGATATCAGGCCGCCGCGTTGAGACCGACAATCGCCTTGATTTCAAGGAAATCAGCGATGGCCATCGGGCCCCATTCGCGGCCGTTGCCGGACTGCTTGTATCCCCCGAAGGGCGCGGCAAGATCGAGATTGGCATTATTCAAGAGAACCTGACCAGCACGTAGGCGGCGTGCCGTCGCCTCGGCCGCGCCGCGTTCGCCCTGAACATAGGCCGAAAGCCCATAGACCGTGTCATTGGCAATCCGCACGGCTTCTTCTTCGTCGGAATAGGCAATGATGACCAGAACCGGGCCGAAAATTTCCTCGCGAGCGATGGTCATGTCGTTGTGCACATCGGCAAACACCGTCGGCTTGACGTAGAAGCCGGTCTCAAGTCCGTCCGGGCGACCGAGCCCGCCGGTCACGAGCCTGGCCCCTTCATCGATGCCAGTCTGGATCAGACCCTGAATCTTGTTCCACTGCGCTTCGGAAGCCACCGGTCCCATCTTTGCATTGGATGAAGGATGGCCAACCGACCAGGTCTCGGCGGCCGTCCGGACGTAGCCGATCGCTTCTTCGACCTGATCGACATGGACAAGCATGCGCGATGGCGCGTTGCAGGACTGCCCACAATTCAGCATGATCTGCGCGACACCGCCCTCGACAGCTGATGCCAGATCAGCGCTGGGCAGGATAATATTTGGCGATTTGCCCCCCAGTTCCTGATGCACCCGCTTGACAGTTCCGGCGGCGCTGCGCGCGACCTGGACACCCGCTGCCGTCGAACCAGTAAACGACACGAGGTCGACCTCGGGGTGGCTCGTCAACGCATTGCCGACACTTGGGCCGTTGCCATAGATAAGGTTGAACACCCCCTTGGGAACACCGGCCTCGTCCAGGATCTCAGCAAAGATGGTGGCGGAGAAAGGCGCGATTTCGGACGGCTTGAGCACCATGGTGCATCCTGCGGCGAGCGCCGGGGCAACTTTCGCGGCGATCAGCATCATCGGCCAGTTCCACGGCGTGATCAGCGCGCAGACACCGACCGCCTCGCGCACGATTGCGGTAGCACCCAGCGGTTCATCGAAACGATAGTCTGCCAAGGCAGCCCGTGCGATTTGGAAGTGGGCGATGCCGACCGTTGCCTGCAGCTGTTCGGCCAGCCACTGTGGCGCACCCATTTGTTCGGTGATCGCGAGAGCAAGGTCGCCCATTCGCTTTTCATACGCGGCGATGATGCGATCAAAAAGCGCGATGCGTTCCGCGACCGACGTCTGTGAGTAGGTCTCGAACGCCTTGCGCGCCGCAGAGACGGCATTGTCCACGTCGTCAGCGTTGCCAAGGGCGACTTGGCCAACGACGGATTCGTCGGCGGGGTTGATGACGTCGAGCACGGCGTCGCTCGACGGCTGTACCCAAGACCCGTCGATATAAAATTGAAGATTATTACGCATCAGAAAAGCTCCATCATTGGTGACGGAGCTATAGGTATACATCATAGACCTAGCGTCAATTAGGCACCTTAAGTCGCGCTGGTAGGTCAAAGGATACTGCGGGTAGCCATCTAAAGAGCGCTGCACGCCTATTGGAGTGCGTTTACGACCGAAACGGCAAGTGCCCGTCGTGGGACGGCCGATCACGGTCGAAAGCTACATGCCTTCGCCCACAGCGCGCCTTCCGAAGTGCCGGTATCATAGCAAGCAAGCGCAACAGCGAGCGCGGTCCGGGTGGGGGTGACCTGAATGTTTCAATCCTGCTATGTGGAATATGCCCTGACGCCGATTTGCCAGCAGGCGGCGGCTAAGGTTCATGACCTTGGTGATTGGGTCGAACTCAGCCGGTCGCTCACCGTGTAACTTTGGAGCGATCAGGGCGACGATACTGAACACCTGTAATAACATCAGTGTCGCCGCGTCCGTACCGCCGTTAGACGGAAAGGGTGAGAACGTCAAAGAAGGTCGCAGTGTGCGCTGTCGTAGCGATCAGCTCAGGGCGGAAATCACGCGACTGATTGCAAGAGCGGCCTGTCGGCACCTGTGCCGGCTCCGGCCAAGGCGTCAAAGGTCTCGCGCGCTGCGACGACTTCCGGCAATTTCTCAAGCGTCCATTCGTGCAGCGCTCGGAACGGCTGCTGCAAGGTGCGTCCCAAAGGCGTGATCTGGTACTGCACCGCAACCGGGGAAAGCGAAATCACCTCTCGCGCTACCAGACCGTTGCGCTCAAGGCGGCGTAGGCATTGGGTAAGCGCCTTCTGCGTGACGCCTTGCAGGCGGCGACGGATCGCGTTGAAGCGCTGCGGCCCGTCGTCGAGCACAGCCAGAACCATCATCGACCATTTATCAGCAATCTGATCGAACAGAGCCCGGCTGGGGCATTCGGATGAGAAGCAGAGCGGTTCCAGTTCAAGCATACTGGTTTCCTTACCTATACGTGGGCGACTTGAGGCGCCACAAGGACCCAAGGCTACATTATATACTTGCAGCAATCGAACGCAACGCGGTTCAGTTCGCATGCTCATTCTGAGTTAGACGGTGGTTTCGCCTTGCGCCGCATTCCGAAGAGCCTCGATCGGGATAAGGCGCTCAAGTCCCCGGATCATCGGCGATCTCAAGCCTACCGGAAGCCCGGTCGGCAGTGACGCCGTGCCTGGCTGGGCACGGCGCTTGACCTGAAAAGCCGATCACCTGCGCGGTCTGAGCTGGCCCGATCGCGCTTCGACCATGATGTCTATGCTAGAGGCGGATAGTCAATATAACCACCCTCGGATCCACTATAGTAGGTCGCTGGGTCCGCAGCCGCCAGCGGTGCATCCTGGCGGAAGCGTTCCGGCAGGTCGGGGTTGCTGATAAAGAGCGTGCCGAATGTAATTGCATCGGCCGCACCGGTTTGCAGGGCATGTTCTGCTGACTTTCGATCATAGCCGACATTCAACACGAATATTCCCGAGAACCGCTCCCGAGCCCCCGGGGCGAATGGCTTGACGCCTTCGGGCAGAGTCGCGGATTCCATGAAATGTAGGATACCGACCTTTTTCTTCTCCAGCGCTTCGACGGCGAACATGTACGTCTGCTCGAGATTGGAGTCCCCCATATCGTTGTATGGGATGCGCGGCGATAGCCTCACAGAAACACGCGCCGGTCCGAAGACCTCCATGGCAGCATCGGTCGCTTCCAGAAGGAACCGTGCGCGCCTTTCGATAGTGCCACCGTAGTCATCGGTTCTTTTGTTTGGACCGTCTTCCAGAAACTGCGCAGGGAGATAACCATTGGCGCCGTGCACCTCGACACCGTCGAAGCCTGCGTCCTTCGCAGCCTGGGCTGCTTTTCCATAGTCTGCGATCGTTGACTTGATTTCTTCGATCGTCATTGCGCGGGGTGTCACAGACGGCTTGATGCCCTCCGGCGTGAACGCCTGGCTGTTGAAGGGGACCGCCGAAGGCGCGACCGGAAGCTCTCCACCATGAAAATCAGGGTGCGAGGCTCGCCCGGTATGCCAGAGCTGCGCGAAGATCAGGCCACCGGCTTCGTGAATGGCCTTTGTCACCTTCTTCCATCCGGCAATCTGCTCGGGCGTGTAGATGCCTGGAGTATTCGTCCATCCGACCGCCTGAGCGCTGATTTGGGTGCCTTCGGTGAAAATGAGACCTGCCGATGCACGCTGCGCGTAGTATTTTGCGGTCAGCTCATTCGCAACCTGATCCGTTGAACGCCCTCTTGTCATCGGCGCCATGAAAACGCGATTCTTGAAGGTGAGCGTCTCGTTGCTCAGGGGAGTTAGAAGTTTCAAACTTTCCATAATTTCCTCAGATGTTTACCGTATTGTGCGATCACTCGTGCTCGCCACCGGCTCATCCGAAGACCTGTTTTCAATCGAATGAACTACTGGCAGGGCAAGCCGCCGATAGAGAGTGACAAACGCGTATCAATGTCTCGGCCGGTGGCCTCAACGCACCGAGAACATAGGTATACATAGGAGACTTAGTGTCAATCAGGCACCTCAAATCGCCTTAGTAGGGCTGAGGAAACCTAATGTCCGCGAGCGGCTATCCGGATTGGCAAGTTCGCGGCGAGATATCGGGTGGTGAAGCGTTAACAGACAGGCGCCCTGGCCGTCGTGCCCCATCCCTCCAATAGATTGCTGCGACGACCGCAGAAGCAGAACGGGTGGCCGTCCATCAGTCAGCGCCGCTACTACTGCGGTCAGAGTCGCTACATCAACTGCGCCCGTAATCCGCATCTAGGCCACGGCTGCGAACTCAATCTCGATCACGCCGCAGGTCCCGGAGGGCGCCGTCGACGTTTGCTGGTCCGGTGCAATGGAGACTGCCGCAAAACGGACCTCGTCATCTCGCCGTTGGATCGGCCCCGGCTCGAAAGCAAGGACGCCTTGCGGGCCTACCGCCGCCGCGCCGTGACCAGATTGCGGTGAATATCATGTCGTCGAGCAACCTCAACAACACTGGCCCCAGGCGCCAGACCCTCCGCCACGATCCGAAGGCTCTCGGCGCTGGTCCACCGCCGTTGCCGCTCTGGACCGCACAGAATCGTAACCGTCGTCACGTTTGCTCATATTCTTGCGAATTAACGAGCAAACCATTTCACGCTCCAACCCGATCTGGAAAGGCGGCCTCCAAGGGTGGCTTACGCTTCGGCGCAGCTCGGCTGGAATTGACACATGCCCTCGTCGCAACAATATGTGTAATATCTCCTATCGGACATGGCCATGCTGCAACTCGACGATGTGATCTATCCCCAGACCGGGGAAACGCGCTGTAATGCCACTGCGATCCGGCAGGCGGCGCGACACATAACGCGCTTTTACGACGCCGCGCTAGCGGGCACCGGCCTGCGGGGCACGCAATATACCACGCTGCTCTTTCTATCCCGACAAGGGCCGATGACGATCGGCCGGTTGGCGGAAGCCATGGTGATGGATCGCACGACCGTCGGCCACCTCGTCAAGCCGCTTGAGCGTGACGGCCTGCTCCACATCGCGCCCGATCCGAACGACCGCCGTTCGCGGCAAATCAGCGTGACAGATGACGGGCAGCAGCGCGTCCGCGATGGATTCGCAGCCTGGGAACAGGCGCAACGGGTGTTCGAGGCCGGTTTCGGCACGGAGAATGCCCAGCGCATGCGAAAGATGATGGCAGCGATCGTGGCGACAGAGCTGCCGCTGGACTGACGCGCTTCTCGCCGCCGTGACGGCGTGGGTCATGGCGACACGCGATGACATGGGCTCAGATGGTCAGCGACCTGTATGGTACGCTCGCCGTCAGGGTGCTCCGCAGCCTGCGCCAGTGGTCGATATCGGCATCATAATTTCCAAACGATCCCACGCAAACCTTGCGAAGGGCGTCTGCTTGACTATATACGTGCATAATACCCTATTTGAAATGGAAGATCGCGATATGGTTTCAAAGATCGATGTGACATTTCCGGCCGATGGCGGTGTCCTGCTCGGCGCATGGCTGTTCCGGCCCGATGGGCCAGGGCCGCATCCCGCAATTACCATGGCGCACGGCTATGCTGGCACAAAGGATCACGGCATCGAGCCGTTTGCCAAGGCGTTTGCCGAGGCCGGCTTCGTGGTCTTGGTCCATGATCATCGCAATTTCGGAGCGAGCGGGGGAGAGCCGAGAGGCGATATCGATCCCTGGCGGCAGATCGCCGACTGGCGTCGGGCGATCTCCTATCTCGAGACACTGCCGGACGTCGATGCCAAGCGGATCGGCCTGTGGGGTACAAGCTATGCCGGTGGCCATGCCATCGTTCTGGGCGCGACCGACCGCCGACTGCGCTGCATCGTCACCCAGGTGCCGACAATCAGTGGCTATGAGCAGGGGTTGCGGCGGATTGCGCCCGACAACGTCGCTGCGCTCGAAAGATCCTTCGACGAAGACGAGCGCGCGCAACTCGCGGGTGATCCCCCACGCCGCCAGATCATCGTCAGCGACGACCCCGCTGTGCCCGCCGCCTATCGCTCGCGCGAGGCGATCGATTTCTATCTTCAGCCGATCCCCGACGGCATCTGGGAGAATGAGACGACGGTTCGATCGACGCGCGCCGCGCGCATGTACGAACCGGGCGTGTGGATCGCGCGCGTATCACCGACCCCGATGCTGATGGTGGTTGCGGCCGAAGACCGTGTCACCGTCACAGATCTGGCCCTTGCCGCCTACGAGCGCGCGCTCGAGCCCAAGCGACTTGCGCTGATACCGGGTGGCCATTTCGACCCCTATGTCGCGGAATTTTCGCGCGCGTCATCAGCCGCGCTTGAATGGTTTCGCGCGCACCTCGCCTGAAGAAGGAGTTTTCCATGCCGCATCTCACCTATCGTATCGACGGCGCGATCGCGACGATCACACTTAACAATCCGCCGCAGAACCGGCTGACGATCGATCTGACCGCGAGCCTCGAAGAAGCGGTGGCCGCGATCAGTGACAGCGCGGCGCGCGTGCTCGTGGTGGAGGCCGAGGGACCTGATTTCTCCTGGGGCGGCGACATCTCCTTCTGGCCCGGCGCCGAAAGCGGCCATCTACGGTCCTTCTTCGAACGCTTCCTGACCGTGGTCAATCGGCTGGAACGTCTTCCGATCCCCACGATCGCTGCGGTGCAGGGCCTCTGCCTCGGCGGCGGGTTTGAGATCGCGTTGCGCTGCGACATCATCATCGCTGAACGCTCGGCACAATTCGGCCATCCCGAACAATCACTCGCCGTGACGACCCTCTTGGGCGGCGTATATCGCGTCGCCGAGCGAGCCGGCCGTGCGTTCGCCGCCGACATGGCTTTCACCTCAGTCAAGGTGCCGGCCGAGGAGATGCAGCGGCGCGGTGTGGTCAATCAAGTGGTGGACGAAGGCGGCTTACGCGATGCGGTCGCTGCTTATGCCGCGCGGATGGCAACCGGCCCGACAAAGGCGCATGCGGCGCACAAAGCGTTGCTTCGGATCTGGGCGCTGGGCGGCGTCCAGGCAGCGGACGAGGCGCTCATGGATATCTCGGTGCCGCTGTTCGACACCGAAGATACGCAGCGCGCGCTGCGCTCGGCGGTCGATAGCTTGGCGAAGGGTGTGCCCCGGCCGACGCTTGAGTTCAAGAACCGATGACCTGTGATCCAGCCGTGAACGACAACTAAATCCAATTGAGGAGGATCGGCTATGTCCGACATCACTGCCGCCCACCGCCCACGTATTGCCATCGCCGGAGCGACGGGTCGAGTGGGGAAGGCTCTTGTTAACCTCCTGATCAACGATCCGGTCGATCTTGTCGCGCTGTCGCGGGTGCCTGAAACCGCGGATCTGCCCGACCTCGTCGCGACCGCGAAGGTCGATTTCGCGGATGCGCCTTCACTTACCGCCGCGCTGCAAGGTGTCGATCGCCTGTTCCTCGCACACGGCACGTCGGTGGATCAGGTTGCGCACGAAATCGCGTTGATCGATGCGTCGCGCGGCGCGGGTGTCCAGCATATCGTCAAGCTGTCGGTCATGGGCCCCGCGTCTGCGCTGCACCCGTTCGACTGGCACATGGCGATTGAGGCGCATCTTGCCGGGTGCGACATCGGCTACACGCTGCTGCGCCCATCCTCGTTCATGGACATATTGGCGCGCGCTGGCGCGCCGGTCGCGAGTGACAGCTGGGGCGGCGCGGCAGGCACGGGGCGCGTCAACCTGATCGACAGCCGCGACGTTGCCGATGTGGCGCGGGTCGCGCTGCTGGATACGGCGCATCTTCATGTCCAGCGGGCGTGGCACCTGACTGGGCCGGCGACGGTCAGTATGCCGGAAGTGGCAGGCGAACTGTCGCGCATATTGGGCAGGCCCGTCACCTATCGCCACCGCTCGCCCGACGAGCACCGCGCCGTTCTGATTCAGTCGGGTCTCTCCGATCTCGTCGCCGACGTGCTGCTCGGTATCGATCGCCTGTTCCGTGATTCAGTACTGGCCGAAACCACGGCCACCGTCGCGGACCTGACCGGGAGGGCACCTCGATCCGTCGGCGATTGGCTGCGCGAGAATGTCTATCGGTTCCGATAGCCGCGAGCGGTCCTCCGAAAATCGGTCGTATCGGCAGCAACCCGATGAGGGAACAGAGTGGAACACGAACTCTACTGGATCAGCGGCAGTCCTTATGCTTGGCGCGTGCAACTCGCGCTTCAATATCAGAGGGTGCCCTATCGGTCCCACCGCCTGGACTCGAGCAGGCAGGAGAACCGGTCGCCCGAGTTCCTTGCGCTCAACCCGCGCGGAAAGGTGCCAGTGTTGAAGACCGGCGGCACGGTGATCAGCGAATCCGTCGCCATCTTGGCCTTTCTGGACCGCGCGCATCCCGCCGTTCCGCTGTTCGGCGAAACGGCGGAAGAGCATGGTCGAATCTGGCAGCGTGTGTGTGAGTTCGAGAGTTACGCGCGCGATTTGATCGAGACGGAGATCGTACGTCCGCTCTTGCGCGGCTATGCCAGCGATGATCCCGAAGCGATGCGCGCGTCGGCGCGCCGCGTGATGGATACGCTCGGCTGGATGGATCGCGCTTTGTCCTGTGCGCCATATCTAGCGGGCGGCGACATCACGGCAGCAGACTTCGTCGCTCTGCCGAACATTCAGTTGCTGCGGCGTGTGGCGGCCCGTCCGGAAGCGATCGAACTGGGGTTGGGCCTGAACACACTTGACGTGCAACTGCCGGCTCTTGGCGTATGGATGGTGCGCATGGAGGCGATGCCAGGCTACGACGCAACCTGTCCTCCGCACTGGCGAAGTCCATCTGCGTGACGCTGATCCTACTCGCTGTCCATCGCATGGATAAAATTCGACATGCTTGCAGAGTCTCATAAAACTTACTACGCCATCTTAGATTGTTCTAAAACTTAAATAGCCTCATAAGTGGAGCGCCTTGGTGACCTGTCCCACCTGACAATCTAGGGAGTAAAATATGCAACATTGGCTGGACAAACTAACCGACCTTGCTGCGCTTCGAGGGGACGAAGACGTTCTCAAGGATGCCTTGACCCATCTTGCCCATCAAGCGGGTTTTTCCGGCTACGCCTATCTATACATCCGACCGGGTCACACGATCGCCTCATCAAATTACCCTCCCGAATGGCGATCGATCTATTTCAAACGAAAATTCGAGGCCATCGATCCGATCGTAAACCGCGCAAAGTCGATGAAGCGGGTGTTCACGTGGAGCGGAGAGGAAGAACGGCGGCATGTCTCCAAGGAGGAGCGGGCGTTCTTCAAACAGGCAGCAGATTTCGGGATCCGCTCAGGAATCACTATCCCCATTAGAGCTGCCAACGGATCGACTTCAATGTTCACGCTCGCTTCGGATAAAACCGCAATTGACCTCAAACGTGTATCGATCCTGTCGCGGCCGCCGCGGCTGTTGGGCAGCTTCACACCCGCATGTCCTTGCTTCCCCTCACGCCGACTGCACAATACCCGGCCTGGCTCGACCCGAAGGAGGCCGCGTACCTCAACTGGATCTCGGTCGGCAAGACGATGGAAGAAGCCGCCGATCTCGAAGGCGTCAAATACAATTCCGTGAAAAGCAAACTTGAGGAGGCGAGAAAGCGCTTCCAGATCCATACCATGCCGCACCTGGTGGCACTCGCCATCCGTGCTGGCCTTATCTAACCGCAAATGCTCAGTTGGCCGAAACTTTCGGGATGAAACCCAGAAGTCCAACCAGCGTGTTCACCGCGCTCATCTGCGCATGCATCTCGATCATCGCTTCGATATATTCGAGATGCTGCTCGCCTCCCGCAGCCGTTCCAATCTTAATGTCGTCCGGCAACACCTGGAACAGTTGATCCGCCTTCTCTAGAAGCTGCCTGTGCAGCCGGATGGCATTTACCGTCAACGTCTCGATATCTGCGTTTGAAAGTCCGCGTGTGAGCCCGATCACCGGGCGCAGTTCACATGTGTCCGGCACTACTGAATCTTTCACATCCATTGGTGATCCAACCCTAAGATATTGTCTGCGGTACGCCCCCGCAAACGTTAATCTCTGATCCCAAGCCGGGGGTTGGAAACCGTCCTAGACAGTCCTGAGACCTTTAGCACCGAGGCGCCTGGACATACGTCACAGGCCCCCGGCCAATTGGTCAGAGGATTCTGGCGCCGTATCGGCCGGCGCCAACCGCTAGGAAGGGTTTCCACACCCTCGGGCAGCGCGTACTGCCCTGCCCGTCTTATAAAAGCTTCAGAGTGTTTCCGCTAGGGTATTGGAAAAACAATCGCTTTGCATACCTGCAGAGAGGGCTTGGTTAAGGCCTTGTGCCGATCCCCGAAAGATCGATCCTGATGCCTGCCTTGTACGGATCGGACGCTACCGTGTCGGCCGCGGCTGCAGCCGCGGAGTTATCTTTGTTGGGGTCATTGCCATTTTCGGATTCTTCGGGATCGGCCGTAGCGGGGCGGGCGATTTTCTCCTGTCCTGGATCCTCCGCGCGGAACACCGCTACCCCCTCGAAATACCCTGTCTGCCAGGCGATGACCGCATCATCCATGACCTGTGGCAGGACTTCTTTCGCTGTGGGATTGCCATACCATTTCGAAACAATGCGAAAGACCTTGGCGAAGAGTGCCGTCCCCATGCGGATGTTGGTTTCCACGCAGAACTGAGCCGGTTAGGCGCATAAGGGGGTGCGGATAAAAAG
Organism: Agrobacterium sp. LY4; assembly: GCF_001526585.1. NCBI lineage: Bacteria > Pseudomonadati > Pseudomonadota > Alphaproteobacteria > Hyphomicrobiales > Rhizobiaceae > Agrobacterium > Agrobacterium sp. LY4. Next base: position 94,974 of record NZ_ASYA01000013.1, read on the forward strand.
TTGGACTGTTCATAAGATCAGGCCGAGACTTTTACGATACTCGACCGGGCTGAGTGATCCCAGCGATATTTTGATGCGCCTCTCATTGTACCACCGGATGTAGGCATCCACCTCGGCGACGAACTGCTCGATCGTGATGGCCTTCCAGTCTCGTGGATAGAAGAGCTCTGTTTTCAGGCGGCCGAAGAAGCCTTCGCACGCGGCGTTGTCTTGCGAGCATCCCTTTCGGGACATAGAGCGAACCAGCTGCGCATTGCTGATCCTGTTGAGCCAGCCAGGCCAGCGGTAATGGGCTCCGCGATCGGAGTGGATGATTGGCCGTTCATCTCCGTCGGTTACGGTCCCGATGGCTGCATCCAGCATGGTATTGACGAGACCCGCATCTGGTTGGGTTCCGATGGACCAGCTGATCACCATGCCGTCGAAGCAGTCGATGATAGGCGAAAGGTACACTTTGCCAGCGGGGATCTGGAACTCGGTGATGTCTGTGAGCCACTTCAGGTTCGGCGCTTTTGCATGGAAGTCGCGATTGATTATGTTCTCGGGCGCTGGACTGATCTCTCCCAGATAGGATCCGAACCGCCGTCGACGTGGTCTGGGAACGACCAACCGCTCCTGCTTCATCAATCGCTGGACAACCTTTTCCGAGATAGTCACGCTCTGCCTAGCCAACGACGCCTGCAGTCGGCGATAACCGTAGCAACGGCGGTTCGCCTCAAAGATTTCCGCAAGGCTGTGGCGGACGGCGGCATACTTGTCTGCCAGACACAAGCGGGCGCGGTGGTAGAAGTAGGAGCTTCGGGCTATTCGCATCTGGGTGAGCAGTTCCGGCAAGCAATAGGTTTCCTTAAGGGCGTCAATCAGTTGTGTCTTCTCCCGATTACTCAGGATCTGCAGATCGACGCCCAGGTCTTTTTTTATGAGTTCATTGGCCTTCTTCAGGAGATTATGTTCGAGTTGTAACTGGCGGACATCACGCTGAAAGGCTTCAAGTTGTCGCTCGAGCTCTTCACGTTCAGGCACCTTGGGATGGGCTTTGCGGCGTTTCATGGATGACGGGGCCTCACGATCGAGAAGCTGGTCCGTCCAGCTGTACAATGTTGGCCTTGAGACGCCTAGTCGGTCAGCTACCTGTTGAGCGGTTTCATCTCCACTGCATAGCCCGATGACGCCTGCTTGCCGGACATCCTCGCAATAGCCAGGATGCCACGATCGACCGGCCAACCATGTCCGTGTCTCCGGAAAGGCCTCGCGAACCCATTTGGTGAGAGTTCCTCGACCGGGATAGCCGAGCGCTCTCATCGTCGCGGAAATGCAACGATCATGGGTGCGAAAGTGCTCAAGTGCCGCCGGTCTCTGAGCCTCTGAAAATTTTGGCGCGCGGGCTACCGCCTGAGCACGCAGGTCGAGATGCTGCAAGTACTCGCGGTACCAGCCCCTCAACGCATTCTTGGTCGGATATCCCAGCTGGCGAATGGTCGCGTTAAGCCGCTTCCCAAGCCGGATATAGAGCTCAACCGCTCGAAGCCTATCTGCGTAGGAATACATGAACTACCTCCTTGGTGGTCCAAGTTTTCGTCCGCACCCCCACCGGCTCAGTTCCGCATGGAAACCAACAACTCTGTGTCTTTGATACCTAGTACGGGCTGAGCCACCCCTGGGGGCAACCTAGCTGGAACTACGGTAAGGATCCTGTTATAAACTGTACTAAGATTCTGGGCTGTGCGTTAAGCCTAGCGGAATTTTGCTCCTTGGTTTTGTCTGCCGACATCAGCGAGTGCAAACAGCATGATAGCCCCCGAGCATTGACGGTCGTACCTCTGTCCCTTTGACGATCGGTGCTCCCGATTCCGCTATCTGCGAGGTTCGCTTGGGTTGCGGCAGCGTCAGAAACTACGGCTTCGAACTTGGACGGCCTGGGATGTGGCTGAGGATTGATTTTGAGAAGCCACCGTCGACGCAGAGGTCTTGACCGGTGATATAGCTCGAAAGCGGGCTTATCAGAAACTCGATTGCGTTGGCGATGTCTACGGGATCTCCGATCCTTCCAAGCGGAATCAGTTTCTCCCTTGCCTGCTTGATCTCAGGATCAGCGTACATCTTTGCAGACATCGGAGTATGGGTCATCCCGGGCGAGACAACATTTGAGCGAATGCCGTCTGGAGCCCACTCCAAGGCAAGGGTCTTGGCCAACATAGCAAGCGCCGCCTTGGTTGGGCTATATGCACCAGATCCGGCATGTGGGACCTGTCCCGACATTGAGGATGTGAAGCATGCTGCACCTCGGCTCTCCTTCAGATGCGGGTAGCTGTATTTGGCCAAAAGCCATGCTCCGCGTAGGTTTACCTCGAACATCTTGTCCCAGTCAGCAACGGTTAAATCACAGATTTTGCCGGGGCTTGCCACTCCTGCATTGGCAACGAGAGCGTCGAGACCGCCGAAGTTCGATACTGTCGACGTTACCAAGCTAGCGGCAACGTCGACGTTGCTGAGGTCGCCGGACAGTGCGATAGCATCAGCTCCCAAAGCGCGCACCGATTGGGCGACATCATCTTGTCCTTCTGATGGTTCACGGCCGCAGATGGCGATCTTTGCGCGCTCACCGCGCGACGCCGCAGCTTCGGCAATTCGGATGCAAACTGCCGCTCCGATTCCCCGACTTCCTCCACTTACTAGAACTCTCATCTGTGTCTCCGTCTCGATAGTGGGGCTATAATATGGAATCCATTTCCAAAACGCAATACCGTACCAAATATCGGCTTTCTCGCTGAGCAGCTGCACGCCTACGTCAAGAGATGCCGCGCCAGAGGCTCGAACCAGCGGCCAATTCATTCAAGATTTCTGTTGACATCAATTTGACGCCGTGAGCAAATAGAACAGTGTTCCATCCGACGCAAGATTGTAGCGGCGGTTACGGGTTAACGACAGAAAAAGGTTACATCCATGCGCGAAGTCCCTAACGTCCTCGACATTTCATGGCCGGAAGAGATTGGCCCATACGACCCTCACAGCGTCAAAATCCAGGCGAACCCTTTTGAGTATTTCAAATTCATGCGAGAGCATGCGCCGGTCCTGAAGGCGCATGTGCCTCAAGGTGATCTGTATCTTGTCGCTCGCTTTGCCGACGTTCAGAACGGACTGCGTGATTTTAAACGCTTCTCGTCTGCGGTTGTTAAGCAGGACAAGTTCCGGTTCATCACCATCATGGATGCACCGGACCATACGCGAATGCGCAAGCTGGTGGCTTCGGCGTTCACGCCTAAGGCGATCTCGGCGTTCCAGGAAAATCTGCAGGCAACCTTCGCAGATACTTTCTCCCGATATTGGCTCGGGGGGGAGGTGACATATGCAGCGAGTTTTCCGAACAAATGACGATGGGGACCATCTGTGCCTTTCTGGGTTTTCCTCTCACAGACTTCGAAAGGTTGCGCGATCTTGCGGTGAAGTCGGTCTTCTTCCAGGGCAGAGTGGCGCGACACGCTCCCGGCTGCGACGGTGACGAAGAAGGATTTCTCGAGCTGATCGAGTTCTTGCGTGGGAAGTTGGAAGAAGCAAGAAGGAACCGGAACGGAACGATTGTTGCTGCCTTCGCAGATCAAATTGAGCAAGGACTCATCAGCGAAGAAGATACCTTACACTTCCTTGTCTTCATGTTTCTCGCTGGGTTCGATACAACCGCCATCTTGATCTCGAACGGGTTTCTAACGTTGGCGGAGCAACCGCACCTTCTCGAGAGGTTGCGCGGAAATCCGGAGGATGTCGGCCGTTTCGTGGAAGAGCTAGCCCGGCACCGGTCTGCGCCGCAGATGCTTGCTAGGATCACAACAGAGGACGTTGAGGTGGCGGGCTTCCGCATACCAGCAAATTCCCAGGTCAAACTGCTTTCGGGCTCAGCAAACAGGGATGACGAAAAATTCCCCAACGGGGATTCGTTCGACATGGACCGCGACCCGACTGGGCACCTCGGCTTTGGTTATGGTGTCCACACATGCTTGGGAATGTGGCTGGCCCGTTCTGAGGCGCGTATCGTGTACACCTCCGTAGCGAACCTCGTTTCCAAGGTCGAAATAGTGAGGGAGATCCCGATCGTGCCCTACACCGGCGGTACGTTCCAGTTCACCGGGCTATCGTCCATGCACGTCAAGATAACACCGCTCGGCCAAAGCGCAGCCGCTTAAGAACCGGGTCGGCGCGAAAACAAGGCTGCCGACCCGAAGTTGCGGATCCTCCAAATGTCATCCCGCATATTGGGTGAAAGAGCTGACGCTTAGCAGCGCACTCTTTCACCCGGACCATCTTAACGCCCTCTCGAGTCTCTCTGTGGATGTATTAGTCGCTGACAAGGAAGGTCGGAAACCCGATGTCTATTCCCTTTGATTCCAAAAACGTCCTAGTCCCGCCCTATTCTCATGAGCTCAACTGGCCGAAAGGCCTTACGCCCTATCGGCTGATCGATGCAGACGGAGCGCAGGGAGAGCCATACGCACATTATGCGTGGCTACGGGAAAATGCGCCTGTGATGCGCGTTGCGCACGGAGGCCTGGATGTCTGGATCGTGACCCGTCACGATGATGTTCGGGCTGCACTGCGCAGGCCGAAATTATTTCGGTCCCAGGTCACGGATAATCGGGAACTCGCATTCATCACCGCGATGGATGATCCAGATCATGCGCGCTTGCGACAAGTAATCACCTCTGCATTTACGCCCAAAGTCGTCGCGTCCGTAGAAAGCCAAGTTCGACAGACCGCCTCGAAGCTGCTCGACGACATGATCGATGTTGGCGGTGGAGAAGTGGTAGGTTCTCTGGCGCGTCCGCTGACAATGACCACAATCAGCAACCTTGTCGGCGTGCCAGTTTATGACCCTGATCAGGTGAACCACTGGTGTGAGCAAACCTTCGTGTACTTTGCTCGGTTGGCCAGAAACGCGCCCGGCAGCGAGAACGACGAAAAAGATGCACAGGAGCTTTTCCATTATGTGAACGGACACTTGCGCCGCTTACACAAGGAGGGAAGTCAATCGGTCGGCGGGTCGCTCGCAAGAGCATGGCTAGATGACGGCGTTATTTCGGAAAAGGAGGCGACAGAACTCTGCGCCTTCGTATTCATCGCCGGCTTTGAGACAAGCACGCGCTTGATAGCAGGCAGTTTTCTGGAGCTCCACTATAACCCCACTCTCCTTGAGAGGCTTCGAGTAGACCCGGATGCGCCGCGCCGCTTCGTGGAAGAACTCGTTCGAATGCGGGGGCCAACGCATCGCTCCGTAAGACGAACCGCGTCGGAAGTCGAAATAGGGGGGTATCTTGCCCCCAGCCATACCTTGGTCCGGCTTATGATCGCATCCGCAAATCGCGATTACGCTGTCTGGCCCGACGGGGACAAGTTCAACATCGACCGTGATCCGACGGATCATTTCGGCTTCGGCTACGGTATCCATGGATGTCTTGGGGCACCGCTTGCACGTCTTGAGATGCGTATTCTGGCAGAGCTATTTGGACAGAAGCTCAAGCGAGTGACCTTCGACCCGCATCGCGACCTCGTGTTTCTCAAAGGGAACAGCATGATCAACGGGCCGGAGACGCTCCGCATCGACATCCAACCACTAGATGGAGCTGCCTCATGCCCATTTCACCAGTAGTCATCATTGGTGCCGGACATGCAGGTGTCCGGCTTGCTGTAGCTCTGAAATCTGCATCCCCCGCACCCAGCGTTGTTCTCCTTGATCAGGATCACGCCTTTCCCTACGAGCGTCCGCCTCTATCGAAGGAAATGCTCAAAGACGGTCCGGATGCCATTGTCAAACTCTATAAGGACGAGTTTTACGCCGAGCACGGAATTGATCTCATGCTTGGACGCATGGCGACGACTATCAATCGTGGTTTGCGGACTGTTGAACTCGCAGATGGATCACAAATACCATACAGCCGGGTGATTGTTGCGACCGGCGCACGAGCACGCAAGATACCCGTGCCTGGCGGATCCCTGAACGGTGTTCACATGCTGCGGACACTGGCCGACGCACAAGATATACATCGTGCTATCGGTCGGTCCAGGAGCATCGTCGTGATCGGGGGAGGTTACATCGGCCTCGAAGTCGCGGCGGCTGCAGCTGAGGCCGGGCGGGACGTGACGATCATTGAAGCGCAGGATCGCCTAATGAAGCGTGTGACGGGTGAACACGTTTCCCGCTATTTCGAACAGCTGCACCGGATGCATAACGTCAAAATTCTCGTGCAGACAGGTGTCAGTGAGCTGCAGGGCGTAGACCGCGTCGAGCGGGTGGTCGCACAGGATGACTCGGTACATCCGGCTGACATGGTGGTTGTTGGGATAGGTGTGCAGCCTAACGATGAAATCGCGAGGGCGAGTGGGTTGGCATGTCAGGACGGCATTCTGGTGGATGCCCAGTTTCGGACTGAAGATCCGGACGTGTACGCGATCGGCGACGTTGCACGTTCGCCAAATGAGGATGGGAGGGGGTCCGTCAGGCTGGAAAGCGTTCAGAACGCGAGCGCTCAGGCACTCGCTGTCGCCGATGATATTCTGGGGATCCAATCGGTCAAGCACGAGGTGCCGTGGTTCTGGACAACCCAGTATGGGGTGCGCTTGCAAACCGCGGGGCTCTTGCACGGTCATGACCAAGCGGTCGTCCGCGGCAACATAGAGTCCGGCCGCTTCGCTGTCCTCTATCTGAAAGAAAAGCGCCTTATTGCGATCGACAACGTCGGGACGCTCAAAGACTTCATGATCGGCAAGAAGCTAATCGCGTCTCGTGCCATCCTGGACATCGAAAAGGCTGGAGAGCCCGCCGTCAAGCTGACCGAAACGGTCACTGCTTTCGATGAAACCCACGCACCTCGTTAAAGGAGATCAATCAATTGAACGCCAATCAATCGCAGGCCACACACAGCGGGAGACAGTCCGGCAACATCAAGGTCAAGGATCGAGAAGGTGCCTACCACGATGTCAAATGGCAACAGGGCCAGTCTTTGATGGAAGCGCTGAGGGATCATGGCCTACCCGTCCTGGCCTCATGCGGAGGCGTGGCCGCATGCGCAACCTGTCATGTCCACCTCGACCCGGAGATCATCGCGAAACTCGGTGAAAAAAGCGAGGACGAGAGAGAACTTCTTGAGGGAAGCGAAGCTTTCGACCCGGATAGATCACGGTTATCCTGTCAGGTGTTCGACCTGTCGCTGCTCGATGAAACAGAAGTTGAGCTGGCACCCGAAGACAGCTAGTCGGATTAACTGGGCGAGCGCGCTTCCAGCTTCCCAAAGCCCTACGACCTAGCTCAAAGCGGCGCATCGTGCCTACGTGAAGGTCAAGTCCAGATAGGTCCTGGTGGCATGTCCCTTTCGGACTGCGTTCATGCGGGGAAGGAAAGTCATCGAGACCTGAGGGTAATTACACAAAAGGCGGATGTGCTCACGAGGGCTTCGAAGGACATTATGAGAATGCGGGTATTCCACCATTTGCCTTGACTGCTTCAACGTCAGGTCATAGACGCCGTTTGGTGGTCTTGGAGCCGAAGCCAGCCATAGATCACCGTTGACATTAAAGATCAAGGGACATGATTAGCATGTCTCACCCCGACTCGAGGATCTCATGCCACTTGGTGATTTTGTCGATCGCGTCATGGAAATAATAGAGCTGATCGCTGACAAGCCTGCAGGGATGAAGGTAAGCGAGATCGCCCAGCAACTCGATATTCCGAAAAGCGCTGCCCATCGGATGCTCAACACTTTGAGCCAACGAGGGTTTGTTGTCCAGGATGAGATGAGCCAGCGATACTGCATGACCGTCAAACTCGCCGCAGTCGGCCTTCGGTTTTTAAGTGCGTCCGGTACGTCAGACATTTGTCAGCCATCCCTTGATCGGCTCGCTCGACATACTGGAGAACTGGTCCGTCTTGCGGTCGTGCATGGTGACGGATTGCTGTGGATCGCAAAGGCCCAAGGGTCTTCGTCTCCGCTTCGATATGACCCCTACCTTGGAAATCCGGTAGATCTTCACTCGACTTCGGTAGGTAAGGCCTGGCTGGTCACTTTGGATGAAGAGGTGGCCGTAGCGCTCGTCAAGTCCAGAGGCTTTAAATCCACGGTAGGTAGCGGCAGGCCGATAGCACACGACGAGGCTAGCCTTCGAGCCGAGCTCGAGGTCACCCGCAAGCGCGGCTACGGTGTGTCGATAGAGGAGGGCGAACTCGGCACGAGTGCGATGGCCCAGGCAATCATCGTAGGGCGGGATCGCGTCGCCGTGGGAGTTGTAAGCATCGCGGGGCCGGCAGCTCGGCTAACGCGAGAGCGGATGGCAGAATTCGCCCCCGTTCTTGACGCGATCGCCCTTGAGATTGCCGACCTTTGGCCGGCGCGGGAGATCGTTAATCTCGTCAACGGCAATCATCGTGAAAATGTCGCAACCGGCTGAGCCCGTCTGTCATTGGTGCAGCCGCAGCCGAGGAGCAGACATTCTAACTGCAGGCGTGCTCCTGCCCGGCGCGGGCAGTGGCCGCTTGTGTGCCCGCATGTCCTCTTGGGAAATTATGGCTCTGCAACGTCTCCGTCTTGAAACTTAGGTTCGCCGACAGCCAGGTCAGAAAGTGAAGCTAGCTCTGAGATCTGGGCCTTCCTGGAATATGGCTGAGGATTGACTTGGAGAAGCCTCCATCCACACAGAGATCCTGGCCAGTCACAAACGCCGCATTCGTTCCCATTAAAAATTCGATGGCGTTGGCAATATCCTCGGGCTCTCCGATCCTGGAGAGCGGGATGAGGTCTTCTCTTGCCTTTTTTAATGTCGGATCGGCATACATTTTTTCAGTCATGGGGGTGCGCGTCATACCGGGCGATACAACATTCACCCGTATGCCGTCCGGCGCCCACTCCAGCGCCAGCGTTTGCGCCAACATGGTTAGCCCTGCTTTTGCGGGACTATAGGCGCCGGATCCAGCGTGAGGCAGTTGGCCCGACATCGAGGAGACGAAACATACGGCACCACGGTTCTGCTTAAGATAAGGATAGCAGCTTCTCGCAAGCAACCAGGGACCCCGAAGGTTAACGGCAAGCATATGATCCCAATCAGCAACCGACAATTCGGATAGGGCCCCGGGGCTTGCTATTCCAGAATTGGCTACCAGTCCGTCGAGACCGCCGAATTCTGCCACCGCAGCCGCCACAAGCGCCGCTGGCACCTCAGGGTCACCCAGGTCTCCCGACAAAGGGATTGCTTGTCCGCCTATGGCGCGCACGGCTTGAGCAACATCCTCTTGTTGCTGGGACAACCCATGACCGCATATCGCAAGCTGAGCACGCTCTCCTCTTGAAGCCGCTGCTTCTGCAATCCGGATACACACCGCCGCGCCAATTCCGCGACTTCCTCCGCTGACCAAGACTCTCATATAGGTAACTCCTGCTAGTTCGAATTCGACGGTAGCCAAGATCCGCGCCGCCTCGGCTCATGGTCTCGATGGATACTATCCATTAGGATTTGAGCAAGCGGCAGCCTAGCTCCGGCCGTGACGATGATAACCGGGCCCGCGAATGAGGCCGCAAGGTTTATGCCTGGATGTTCCAGCCCCTTTTCTTCAGTTCCTTAACTCCATCGTTGACTTCCTGAAGGGGTCGTTCTTCGCGAATGATCTCGAGAACAACATCATCGATACTGAACACAGAGGCCACGGCGCGCCCTAAACCTTCGAAATCGACTATCCCCGTGCCTATAGGATCATGTCCCCACACATCCGTACCCGTGTCAGAAATATGCACGAGACCAATGTGTGAGTGATGCGACAGAAGACTGGCGACTGGATCCTCGCCTATGTAAGCGGCGTTCGCGACGTCATAGACAATGCTCAGATTTTTATCGCCGATATCGTCTACGAGATCGACCAACTCTCCGATCGTCGGTCTAAAGCAATATGGGGTGTTTTCCATGAGCAACCGCACGCCCGCTTGCTTTGCGACCGGCAGAAGCACGTCGAGACTTTCGGAAAACCAGCCAAGGGCCTGAGGGATCGTTGGGGAGATCATTGGACGCCGCGTCCCTGGAGAGATCACAACGTCGGCAACACCCCAATCGACTGCAAGTTGAAGGACATCCTTTATATGGTCTGTGCTTTTGCGCCTCATATTGGCCGCGGGGCTGGCGAGGTTGATATCGTATCCACCAGCATTTAGCGACCGGACACTCGCCCCGTGATCCTGAAGTCGCTTTCTCGCATCCGAGCGCGAACTTGCCGACATTTCGTCCGGCCAGCAGTGCGGGGAGCTCACGGGAACTTCGAAGACCTTGAAGCCATGCGGGGCAAGTTCTGATATTGCCTCGATTGCAGTGCACTTCCAAAGATATGAAAAAGTATTGATGATCATCGGTGCCTCCAGGCCGCGTTGAACGCGACGTCCAATTTTTCACAAACATTCGTAGAATTTCTTCGCGCGGTCACCACGACTGTCAAAGATTCGGGTTCCGGCAGATACGGTTGCGGTCACCCGGGCCAGCGAAGCTTGTTGAGATAGTCTGCGCTTTCCAGAAGTGCTCTGTCAGGTTCGGCTGAAACGACCTCAAAAATTGAGGGTCCGGAATAACCTATGCGCCTCAAGGCGTCGGCGACGGGCTCGAACGACACTTCACCGCCTCCGACTGGATCGTGACGAAAATCGCTCAGCGGCGTATCCGCGAGGTAGATCGCTAAGAGGTGCTCTTTGATGAGAGAAATCGCCTCTACTGCCGGGTCGCGTCCAAAGGCCGCGTTTGCAACGTCATAACCCAGCCCGATATTCGCCCATCCATAACGGTCGAAAAAGGCCAACAGGTCGGCTCCCTTGTATAGCCATGACAGTGGGTGGTTCTTAACGATCAGCTTGACTTGCAGTTCTGTTGCGCGTGGCACCAAGGTATCGAGAGAGTATTTGAAACCTTCGGTAAGTTTTTCGATACTCGTCGGGAAAACCGGATTTGACTTTCCTGGGTTGACGACGACCCCGAATGCGCCCCAGTCAGCCGCCAGTTCCAGCGCAGACGCAACAACGGCGCAAGAATAGTCGCGGCATTCGGGCGTAACGGCTGCAAGATTGAGATCGAGATTTGGCTGGTTAAGGGTTTCGATGCGAATTTTTCGTTCTTCCAGAAGCCTTCCGATCGCCTTGCGTTCCCCTGCTGTAGAGGTGCTGGGCCAGAAATGGCTCGGGATAAGCATCATCTCGAAGCTGGAAAACCCCAAATCAGAAAGATGATTTAAGCAATCCAGAGCGGTGTAACGGCTCGTGTAGGAATAGGTGTTGACCGTATAAGGAGCGTTCGGCTGCGTCATGTCGGATTCCTCAGGGCATGTTGGGTCAGCCTACGACAAGGCGAAGTGCATCTCGTCGTTGTTGCCTAGTTGAATGGATACATCGCCCGGCCCGGCAACTTCGATTGCACCGCAGAGGCTACCCGTCGTGATGATCGAGCCTGCTCTCAGCGCTGTTGCAGGCCTAGATTGATTGTTGGCATAATCCCAGAGCCAGGTAAGTGGATCTTTGGTCGGATGTTGTCCGGCCGCGTCGAAGGCGACTTGGCCGTTGAGCTTAAGCTTCAGAGAGGTACTCGAGCCGGGCTGGAGGACTGCTAGGGGTAGGGCTGGGCCTCGGACGTACCCCTTGTTTCCCAGGCGATCTGCCAGAAAGGCCAGAAAGGAAATACTTCCGCCTTCCGAGATGCCGCTCCAAACCAGTTCAGCGCCCAGGTAAGTGTTGGAAATCGCGGCCTCGATGTCGGCTCGTTCATAGGACGTGTCCTTGCGAACAGGCAAATCCTGGCAGAGCTCGACGGCGATCTCCACCTCGATTTTCATTCCCTTACGCCAAGCAAGCACCGCACGGGGAGGATTGTCCAGATAGGGATAAAGCGGAGCGGCGACGGGGTCACCGCCAGGCGATTTTGCTACTTTCCAGGCGTGGAGGTCTGCTCCCTCGAGCTTCGACAACTGGCTCTGTACGTTGATCGCATCTTCAAGCGTTGAGGGCACTGATACGAGCTCGCCGGTTGGCACTTGGCTTCCGTCATGACGGAGGCTGTACAGCTGTTGAGCTAATGCATTTTCGTTAGGAGTAGCTAGCGTAGAAGTCATGTCTGTTTCTCAGTCATTTCGGCGGCGTACCTGGACGATGAAGGCATCCTATCGTCCGACGACCAGCGGCTTGAACGAAGGTGTGTTTGGCGACATATGCTGCTCAGAGCAAAATGCGCCGGCGACTACCTCAGGACGCCTGCTTGATCCGCTCGCGAAACCTTTCCGTCCCCTGCTGAATATGATCCAGCAGATCCATGACTGCCCAGTGCCGCTCGGCAATGTCATAATCCGTGACGCGAGAATGGATGCTGTCAAATGTGCCGAGCCGCTTGTGCCAGACTTTTGCAAGACCCGGATATCCCATCGGTTCAGCCATCGCTGCGAGCGCAAGAAAGATTTCGAGTTCGCGGCGCAGATCGCTGTCTTCCGACGCGTGTTTGTAAAGCCAGGCGTAGAGGTCGGGATGGATGTTGGTGAAAACACCAGAGAACCCCTTCGAGCCCGCGCGAATAGCGGCGGCGGCAATGGCCGCATTGGCGTTTACAATCGCAAAGCCGGAATCGCCGGAGAGCGCGACGCGTCGCTTGACGGTTTCGAGATCGCAGGAGACATCCTTCAGCGTTACGAAGCGGCCGGTGTCGCGGCAAAGCTTGAATTCGTCATCGCTCAAGAGACGGCGATAGGGAGCCGGGCATTCGTATAGACCAAGGGCCAGGTCGCTCGGGAGCCAGCTCAATATCGCGTCGAGGCTTGAGCGAAATGCGTCTGTTCCTTCATTTTTTGTGTCGAGCCTGTTGCTGACCAAGACAAGCGCATCGATCCCTGTACCCGCCATGGCCACCAGCTCTGCGCGCTGGTCATCACGGCTGTCGCTGATGTGTCCCGATGAGATCACCGGTACACGTCCGGCAGCCAGAGAGACCACTTTTTTCGAAAGTTCGACACGCTCTTCCAGCGACAGCTTCTGCATCTCGCTCGACTGGCAGACGGCAAAGAGGGTGTTAGCGCCATTGGCGATATACCATTCCACAAGTCGCTCCAGACCCTGCCAATCGATCCGATTATCCGGCGTGAACGGGGTAAGCATAACCGGGACGATACCCTGGGCTTGGATTTTCATGATATACTCTTTCTCTGTTTCCCTGGTTGTCAAAGTGCCGTTCCTGCCGGCAAACCTGCGGCAAACCCTGCCATCAGGCGGATCTGCGCAAGCAGCATGTCATTGCCGTCAGACACCGTTGCGCCGGCCGCCTTGGCGGCGCGTAATAGTGCGGTTTCCTCGCTTAAGCTGGCGATATCAGCGATGAGCATGTCGGACCGGATCGCGGAAGCCGGCATCGGGAAGATGCTATCTCCCTTGACGCCGATCGGCGATGCATTGACGACGATATCGTAGTCCCGCCCTGCCGACCCATCTACCGCAACCGCGCATTCTTCACCGCGCAAAGTGTTGACCATTCCTGCAGTGAAGACCACGGATTCAGCTGACAGATCCATAAGATCGATCTTGGCAACACCTTCCTCAGCGAGGGCAAACGCGATCGCGCGGCCAGCTCCACCCGCTCCGACAATCAGCACACGAGCGCCGCGCAGTCGCGACTTTGCCTCGCCAAGACCGTCAACAAATCCTATGCCATCGAACAGCGCACCGTTCATCTGCCCGTCCTCTGTGCGCTGGACGCAGTTGACGGCACCCACGGCCTTCGCCGTTGGCGTCAGCGTTGAGCACATCTTCGCCGCCACGACTTTGTGAGGGATTGTGGTGCTGATACCGCAGAGATTGGGAATTGCGGAAAATACGTCCCAGGCTGCCGCGAGACGCTCAGCGGATATCTGGAAGGGAACTGCGTAAATGTTAACCCCGGCGGCGGCAAAGATCGGGTTGATCAGACGCGGCGTTTGGACCTGATGGATCGGATCGCCAAAGACAGCGTAGACACGCGAGTTGCCGTCGAGGTTAGGGATACTGGCTCGCATGATTTAATCCACACTGAAGAGGTTACGACAGCGATCAATGGCGATATCCATCACCTCCGCCGGGTCGCGAGACCACCAGTCGGTTGAGAATATTTCCACCTCGACCGCTCCATCGTATCCGGCTCGTTTCATCATCGAGTGGATGCCACGCAGGTCGATGATCCCGTCGCCCATCATGCCTCGATCTGTCAGGACATGGCGGGTTGGGATGAGCCAGTCGTTGACGTGAAACCCAAAGAGCCGGCCGGCTTCGCCTGCACGCGCGAGTTCGGCTGGCAGTCGCTCGTCCCACCAGCAATGATAGACATCGACGGCCACTCCGATGCCTGGCCCCAGCGCCTCGCAGATAGAATTTGCGTGGGAGAGACTTGAGATGACGCTGCGGTCGCCCGTGACCATGGGATGGAGTGGCTCAATGGCGAGCTTCACTCCAATCTTTCGAGCGCTCTCGAGGACCTTGCCAATTGTATCCTCAATCCTTCGTCTTGCTGACGCCAAATCCTTTTCATTGTCTCGTAAGCCTCCCGTAAACAGGAAGACATGGTCAGCCCTAAATCTCGCCGCCCGCTCGAGTTCGGCCTCAACCGAGTCATATGTATAAGCATTCAACGGCCCGACACGATTGTATCCCGAGACCGTCATTCCAAAATCTTGCAAAACAGACAGAGCGTCTTTTTCGCCAACTTTGGCAATCTCGTCTCCCCAAATGGAAACTGTCCGAAGCCCCCGCTCCGAGCAGAGCCGAAGAAAGGTCAACATATCTGCTCTCTCGCGCACCGTGGCGTGGTTGAAGACAATGTTCGTCATGGGCCCCTCTAAGTTTGAAAATCACTGGTTCTGAGACAACGGCCCTGTCGCAGCCCGCTTCGCGTTCATGCAGCCTTGCCTGAATAACGACGAACCTCTGGCGCAAGCCACGGAGAAACATAGCCTCGGTCCGCTTCCTCGATGAGCGATCCCGGTGGAACAAGCGCGTCAATCCGGTCAAGCGTCGCGGGCTGGAGGACGGTCTCAAAACCCGCTTCCATGCTCTTGAACTGCTCGAGCGTTCGCGGACCAAGGATCACAGACGTTACTGCGGCGTGCGCCAGCGGGAACGCCTGAGCCATGTGCATAAGGGACAAACCTGCCTCTGTCGCAACCCGCTCAAGTTCTTGAAGCAATTCTAGTTTGCGCCGGTTCCCCTCGCGCTGCATATCGAAGCGGGTTTGCAGGATTGGGTAGTGTTGTCCCCACTGTCCTTTTACGCGCTCGGCCCTGGATCCCGCTGGCACCGAACCATCGGCCTTGTACTTTCCTGTCAACCAGCCGCCGTTCAGCGGGCTCCAGGCTGTGAACCCCATGCGGTAGTGTTGAACGGCGGGGAGGGTTTCCCTCTCCACGGCTCGTTGAAATATCGAGTAGGGCGAGCTTTCGTTGATAAACCGCGCGGTCTTGTTCAAACGACTTACGGACTGCGTCTCTGCAAGATACCAGCTCGGCATCGTCGAACAGCCGATATAGCGAACCTTGCCCTGGGCCACGAGATCGTTGAGAGCACCGATTGTTTCTTCAAGATCGGTCTGAAGGTCGGGCCGGTGCATCTGGTAAAGATCGATGTGATCGGTGTTCAACCTCCGCAGGCTGTTCTCGACCTGTTTCATGATCCAGTAGCGTGACGCGCCTTGTTCGTTGCGTCCTTCACCAGCCGTCAAACGAAACTTGGTCGCAAGCACCACTTTGTCTCGACGGCCCGCAATCGCTTTGCCGACGATCTCCTCGGATTCACCATGGGAGTAAGTGTCGGCAGTGTCGATGAAGTTGATGCCGCGATCGAGCGCACTGTGCAGGATGTCTATGCACTCTTTCTCGTCAGTATTCCCATCCGATCCGTAGCTCATCGTGCCCAGCATGTACTCGCTGACCTGAACTCCGGTTCTTCCAAGATATCGATATCTCATGGCGGATGCCTTTCATCAGTCGGAACGTGGTTCACTGGTCCAGGGCGTGCGCACGACAAATGAGCGTATGGCACAGCAGTACCAATCGGCATTTCAGCCGCCGTTGAGCGAGACTGAGGCCGCCCAAACCACAAAAAATTAGCATCGAGGTTCCGACGGCGACCGTGGAGGCCTTGTCGGTTCGGAGCTGGATGGCGGTGACCCGCCATCCATTCTCGTTTCAAGGAGGCTAGCTACTGCGCCTTTGCGAGTGCTGCGTCATATCGTTTGATCAGTTCGTCGTAAGCATCTGCCGGCGATCCATCTTTCAGGATCATTCTTTGGAAAGCTTCACCCAGGATGGTGTGATAGTTTGTGATGATGGGGGTGTAGGTCATAGTCTGACCCCGCTGGATGACCAGTTCAGACCACTTCTTCTGGTCTTTACCAGCGTCGCTTTGAAAGTATGGCGCGCTATATGCTGACTTACGCGATACGACTTCCCCACCCTCGGCTGCCAGAGCCTGCGCCTCCGGGGACACCATGTATTTTACGAAGGTCCAGGCAGCTTCTTGATTGGCGGATTTCTTGTTGATCCCAATATTGTAGCTGTAGACCGTCTGTTTATCGTTTGCCGAATAAGCAGGCGCCGGAGCCCAGGCAAGATCATCACCACCGAGTTGGCTCTGAACCGTCTTGTAGCGATAGAGTCCGAACACGGCTGACGCTGCACCACCGGACCGCAGCGCGTCATGCAATTCATTGAAGCCCATCTGTGCGCTGCGTAGCGGGGTTACGTTGCACTTCGTGTAGAAGCCTTTGATCGTCTCTGCCGCCTTGATGAACGACTCCTTTGAGAACGCTATCTTCCCTTCAGAGGTGAAGTATTGACCACCCTGTTCAGGCAGCATCGTACTCAGGAGGAATTCTCCAAGAGCCTGAGCACCACCAAGGCCGCCGGTGGCTCCCAGTGGAACGGCAAATGGGATGACGTCCGATTGCCCGAACTTGGCGCCCATCGCACACACTTCATCCCACGTCGTCGGCGGCTTGACGCCGGCTTTGTCAAACATGCTCTTGCGATAGAAGAGGATCGGAATACGAAAATCCTGAGGGATTACGAACAACTTTCCGCCAAGTCGTGCGTTCGAAAGGGGTAGGAGAAAGTCGTCCTCCGGAATGCCATCCTTCTTCACCAAATCATCAAGCTGGAGAAGATTTCCAGTGGCGGCAAATTCTGGGACACCCTGTCCGGTTACGCGGATCACGTCAGGAGTTTGACTACCCGACTTGATCGCACGGGATGCTGTGGCCCCCGTCGAATCGACAAGCACGTCGATCTTGATGTCAGGGTTCTTCGCCTGGAACGCGTCAATCATTTTGGTCTGGGCAGCCGAACGTGGGTCTTTGGTATTGTTCGGATCCAGGTACGTCTGATAGACGATCTTCGTGCTTTCGGCGAAGGCCTGCGGTGTAATGAAAGCAAAGATGGCGGTACCAATCGCGAGCGCGGCGGATGATCTGATAAATTTACGTTTTGATAGGGTATGCATACGTCTTCCTCCCAGGTTGAACATGGTGTGTGTGGATGTTTCTGTAGGTCATTAGCCTTTCACGGCGCCGGCCGTCAGGCCGGAGATGAACCACTTTTGGACGAAGCCAAACATGAAGATCACCGGTGATGATGCGACCATCACGAAGGCCAACATGTATGACCAGGAAATGCCGACAGCGTCGAAAACCTGGTTGACGAGGGCGACCTGCAAGGTCCGTTTTGCGACCTCGGGCGCAAAGACCGCCACCGTGATATAGTCGTTCCAGGTGGTCACGATACCTATCGTCGCGACGGCCGCCAGGCCGGGGCGGATGAGCGGCAAGATCAGGCTCCAGATGATCTGAAACCGGGACGCGCCATCGATCATGGCGGAGTCTTCGATCTCAACTGGAACGGCTTCAACAAAGTTGGCGATGAACCAGACCGTTTGCGGAATAATTCGCGCTGAAAGGATGATCGTCACCACGATTCCGCTGTTCAGCAACCCAACCTTTTCCAGCAGATAGTAGGTAGGAACCAGCAATGCGACGCCCGGCACCATAGAGGTCCCGAGAATAACGAGCATCAACGTCCGTTTGCCTTTGAAAGAAAAGCGGGCGGCGGCGTATCCTCCAGGAATTCCAACGAGGAGAGCTATGATCACAGCGCCGACGGAATAGGCAACCGAGTTCCAAAGGTCGTTGAGGAAAGACGGGTCTCGGAAGACCTTTGTGTAATTTTCCAACGTCGGCGCCGTCGGCCAAATAGTAGGCGGAATAACAACCGCTTCCACTTCCGTCTTGAACGATGTCGCAAAGGCCCAAAGCACTGGCCCGAGAACGATAATCGCAACAAGCAGCGACCCCAGGATCGCGGGTATTTGACCGTTCGATCGGTTCGAGAGAGCGTTACTCATATCTGATCCTATCCGGTAGCGCGGCCGGTGAGCCGGCTGTAAAGAGCACCAAGGGCGACATTGATGATAAGGACGACAATCGAAACAACGGCAGTTGGCCCAATATTGACCGCCTGAACGGTTCCACGGAAAGCTTCGAAACTGAGTGTGGTAGTCGACCCCAGTGGTCCACCGCCAGTCATGACAATGATCAGCGTCATCAAGGTCAGGTACATGATCGAAAGCGTAAGCGCGGTGCTTCCCAAGGTGGGAAGGATTTCCGTGAGCGTGACGTAACGGAACTTCACGAACGCGCCGCCTCCATCAATCTCTACGGCTTCGTAGAGCTCCTTCGGAATGGACTGCATGGCTGCTGTCGCCATCACCATGACATAGGGAAATGACCACCAAGCCGTGACGATGATTATGAGGGGCAATGCCATGCCTGGATCCCCTAGCATCAGGCCCGGATCGATACCCAGCTTCTGGATCACGTAGGGAACCGGCCCAAACGAGGGGTTGAGGAGCCAGAGCCAGATGCTGCCAACGACAGACATGGACAGCGTCCAAGGGAAAAGAATGAACACCCGCAGCGTAGAGCCGGTGACGCCCGCGCGGTTCAAAACCAGGGCCGAGGCCATGCCAAGAATCATTGCGCCGGCCAGCGACCCTCCAACGTAGGTCAGAGAAATTATCGTCGTGTCCCAGAACTCGGATGAGCGCAGCACTTCGACGTAATTTGCGAGACCGGTAAAGCCGACGAGCTCATAGTATTTCGTTTTCTGGAAGCTCAACCATATAACGAAGATCGTCGGATAGAGCGTGACAAGAAAAAGGATCAGGATCGCGGGTGTAAACCAGAGAAATGGAGCCCAGCTAAAGCGGTTCGGGTTGTCAGCGACGTCCACGACGTCGCTCGCCAAGTGCGCCGCGCCTTGATTGGTGCTGACTTGCAGCGGTGGTATCGACATTCGATAATTCCCCTGTGGCCGTATCAGGAAGAGTGGGAGACGGCGGCGCGTCGTTAAGACAAGCGCCTGCCAGTGCTCTCGCTGAAGAGGTGAACGCGCGAAAGATCCGGAGCCACGGTGATGGTCTCGCCAACTTTCGGGAGAACCCGATCCCGGAATATGCACACGATGGTTTGCGCGCCATGCCGAGCGATGATCTGCGTCTCGGAACCGGTCGGTTCAACGACGGTCACGGTGAGAGGCAGCCCCTCATCACTGATCGCGAGATGCTCAGGCCGCACGCCGTAGATCACCTTTTCCGACGTATCGGCGACGCCCGCAGGCAGAGGCAGCTGGTGCCCATCCTCGAGAACGAACCGGCCTTCCTCCACCCGACCGTTGAGGAAGTTCATAGATGGCGATCCGATAAACCCAGCAACAAACACGTTGGCGGGGTAATCATACAGTTCAAGCGGCGCACCGACTTGCTCGACGTAACCGTCGTGCATGACAACGATCTTATCGGCCATTGTCATTGCCTCGACCTGATCGTGGGTCACGTATACGGTCGTGGTTTTGAGCCGCTGATGCAGTTCCTTGATTTCGGCACGCATTTGCACACGCAGTTTCGCGTCCAGGTTCGAGAGCGGCTCATCGAACAGGAATACTTGCGGATTGCGAACGATCGCGCGACCCATCGCCACGCGCTGACGCTGGCCGCCTGACAGTTCGCGAGGGTAACGCTCGAGGAGCTTCGTGAGGCTGAGGATCTCTGCCGCGCGCTTAACGCGCGTCTCTCGTTCTTCCCGCGGAGCCTTTTTGAGCTTCAGCGAGAAACCCATGTTTTCCGCAACCGTCATATGCGGATAGAGGGCATAATTCTGGAAGACCATGGCGATATCCCTGGCCTTTGGCGGAATGTCATTAACAGTACGTCCGCCGATCTGGATCTCCCCGCCGGTGATATTTTCAAGGCCAGCGATCATCCGCAACAGCGTTGATTTACCGCAACCCGAGGGTCCGACCAGAGTTACGAATTCCCCTTCGCGGATATCGACGGACACGCCGTGAAGCACGTTTACGGCGCCGTAAGCTTTGCGAACGGCCTTCAGCTCAACATTAGCCAACTGTTTCCTCCTACCAGCCACCGAAGCGGCTACCTGGCTCAGTGCGATCTCCCCGATCGCTATCGGAACGTTATTCCATTAAGGAAAGCGGGTGTCAAGAAGGATCAGCGCGACGGTGGCGACGCTCGCATCTAAAGAAGGACTTTAAATAATATTCCCAACCACTTGCGACTTACCAGTTGCGCTCGTTTGCGGACCGGGTGATGCAATCCGATAAGGCCAAAGTTCAGAAAGTTCCTGCGCGGTGGCTTTCACCTGTTCCGCCAACTGCGGCAAAACAAGTGACGAAAAGCGATGTATTGGCCCTGCGATGCTCACCGTTCCAACAACCTGACCTCCAACGCGAATAACTGCGGCGACAGCTGCGACGCCAGGCTCGGCTTCCTCGATCGCGGTGGCCCATCCCCGTTCTTCGGTCTCGTCCAAAGCCGCCGAGAAGGTTTGTCTGGACGTAATGGCGCGGGGACCGCCGAGGTCCGTCCGGCCGAGCCCGCTTGCCACGGCCCTGGCCAATGCTTCGTCGCGGTCCAGTGTGGCGAGCCATGCTTTGCCATTGGCCGTCGTATGCAATGGCACCTTTGCGACAAGTTCCGGCTGGTAGATGAGACCAGACCGCATGCCTTGTGAGTGGGATATCCAGGTCAGACCGTCAGGATCAAGGATCGCGATCCTGCCCAGTCCCTTGGTATCGCTGGCCAATCGGTCCAGGATCGGTTGGCAGATGTCGGGGATTCTCGTCCCAGCCAGCAGACGCTGGCCCATGACAGCGAGACGCAGCGAAAGGCGATAGAAGCCGTTCTCGGGATCCTGTTCGGCCCAGCCAAGGTCACACAAACTGTTGAGCAAGCGATGCGCTGCACTCTTCGGCACGTCCAGCCGTCGACTGATCTCGCCCAAAGACAGACCAGTGGCATTCTCACTCAACAGCGTGATGAGGTCGAAACAACGATCGAGAAGGGATTTGACAAGTCGCATGATACCACGATATTCGGTTTATCGGAACGTTATTCCAATAGCACTTCGGGAAGCGTTTCACAAGAAGCCGTGGGGAGCGGCAGTCAGCCAGGCAGCTCATGCATCGCCGCTACACTCATATCGCTGAGTTCGATGCATTCAAGCATGCCTTGTAGCCCTGATAAGTCAGGTATTATGGAGTCGTGATGAGGATCGCAATATTCGACGTCAGCCATTGGCATTTTCCGCTTTACATTCCCGCCCTGAAGGATCCGGGTATCGAGGTAATCGGAATATCCGATAGCGCTGCTTTTGCCGGGCCTCGTTTCTCCGAACTTCTGAATTGCAAGCTGTATAGTTCCAACGAAGAACTGATTGCGCAGGATTTCGATTTCGCGCTTGTGTTCAGCCGTCATTCCGACATGGCAGCCCTTGCTGAGCGACTGATCGACAAGGGCACGCCTTTTCTGATCGAGAAGCCGTGCGGGCTTCACCTTGAGGAAGTTCGCCGTCTCCGCCACCTCTCTGAGAAACACGGCGTCTTTGTGAGCGTGCCATTCATTCAACGCGTGAGCGATTTGGCTGATCGTCTCTCCCCGGCTGCAGGCCTCGCCCCCGATGGCTTCCAGCATCTTTCCTTCCGGTTCATCGTGGGCTCAGTGGCCCGTTATGAGCGAAACGGCTGCGGCTGGATGCTTGACAAGGCACTCGCTGGAGGTGGGTCGATGCTGAACGTCGGTATTCACTTCATCGACTTGATCTCGGATCTGACACAGTCTCCCATCACCGAAGTGTCGGGCCAGGTTCATATCTACCGACCTGATGTGACTGTCGACGAACAGGCTGTCTTCACCTGCCGAACTGCGGCAGGACAGATTGGTGTGATCGAGACAGGCTATTTGTATCCGTCCACCGCTGACGATCAACGGGATTTCGCCTTTTCGCTTTCGCATCGGCAATCCTACATTCGCGGGTATGCCGACCAATTCTATGCGAAGTCGCGGGAGGACGAGAGGGCTTCTGCACTGACCATCGAATACAACACGGACGCGTATTACCCGGTGTTTCTTCGTCGCAGTTGGGCGGACCTTGCGGCCGGTCGCCCGCCCGTTGCAGGTCTGCTGGAAGCGGAGCGGGCGCTGGCCGTCATTGAGGCAGGTTATCGTTCGGCTGCCAACGGGGGAGCGCCCGAGGTCGTCGAGACCGCTATCTAGTTGTCCGCTGAACATTTCTTGGGCGGGCCACTCTGATTGATCGCCTTCCTCCAAAACTGACGGCGACTGCGAAGTGGCCTCGCACCAGATACTGCGAACACGCCAGGGGCCTTACCGTCGCTTTGCTTTTCGGCGCCAACCGCTCCTTACACTTTGGCCGATCCAATGACGAAACCAGATGTCGAGATCATTGCGACTGGACTTCACTTCCCGGAAGGACCTGTTGAACTCCCTGATGGCACGATTGCTGTCGTGGAGATCGGGTCCGGCAGGATCCTTAGGATTAGCGGAGCCGGAAAACATGGAGTATTGGCCCATACCGGCGGCGGACCTAACGGGATGGCTTTAGGACCGGATGGAGCACTCTACGTTTGCAACAATGGAGGGTTTTCCTGGAAGCAGGAGGATGAGTGGTTGCGACCCGTTGGTCTTGCCCCTGATTACTCAGGTGGTTTGGTCCAAAGGGTCGATATCGCTACCGGTGAGGTGACGACCTTGTATGACCGGTGCGACGGCCGGACACTTAGCGGCCCAAACGACATCGTTTTCGACAATCACGGCGGATTTTACTTTGCCGATACGGGCAGGGTTCGGGAGTTTCAGCGCGACCACGGTGGCGTATTTTACGCAAAGGCCGACGGCAGTTTGATAAAGAGAGTGATATTTCCGCTCCTGACACCCAATGGTATCGGCCTGTCACCTGATCTTCAAACCCTCTACGTCGCCGAAATGGAAACCGCCAGATTATGGAGCTACGCGATCGTGGAGCCGGGGGTGGTTAAGAAAACGCCGTTCCCGAGCCAAAGCGGAGGCGAACTTGTCGTCGGTCTTGGCGGCTTTCAAAGGTTCGACAGCCTGAAGGTCACAGCTTCCGGTAACATCTGCGTCGCGACCCTGGTGACGGGATGTATCACGGTCGTTTCACCACAGGGCGAACTGCTCGACCAAGTGCGGATGCCGGATATCTATCCCACAAATCTTGGGTTTGCAGGGCAAGACTTACAAGATGCTATCGTCACCCTGTCGTTGACGGGCCAGGTTGGCCGGCTTCGGTGGCCAGAGAAAGGTCTGCGACTGCAACATCAGGGTGTTGCCTAGTCCTTGCCTGCCTAGGCAGAGGTAGTTCGCAAGAGCGGCTTTCTTATGGCGATGCATGAACGCGGATTACTTCGATGCCCTCTCAGGCGGTCCGTCGTGATCACAGAGGTTCCTCGAATTTTGCAACCAAAAGCATCCATCCGAGGGCAGGAGGAATCAGAAATGAGCGGAATTATCCACAAACCGCGGATCGGCGTAATCGGGGTAGGTTGGATTGGCTATCGCCATGCGAAATATTGTGCCTCTTACGCCAATTGCGAGCTGGTCGGCATAACCGATCCTGGACCGGCTGCTGCGAAAGTCGGGGCTGAACTCGGCGTTCCGAGCTTCGCGTCGGTTGAGGATCTGCTTGATCGCGTGAAACCCGATGGCATCATCATTGCCACGCCGACGCAGCTGCATCTTGAGACAGCCACCCGCGCACTCGAGAGAGGCGTCGCGGTTTTGATCGAAAAGCCCATAGCCGGCACCGTAGCCGACGCTCGGACACTCGTGGACCTCGGCAAGCGCAACGAGACCCCAATCCTGGTTGGGCATCATCGGCGTCATAACTCGGTGGTGAAGGAGACGCGAAGGCTTCTGAGCGACGGCGACATTGGCCGATTGCTCGCGGTCAGCGTGCTCTGGTCCGTCAAGAAGCCGGATGATTACTTCGATGTGTCCTGGCGGCGGGAAAGGGGTGCAGGCCCCGTCCTAATCAATCTCATTCACGAGATCGACCTTCTTCGACATCTCTGCGGAGAGATCGAAAAAGTCTCTGCGATCGTTTCGAGTGAGGGGCGCGGTAACTCCGTCGAGGACACTGTGGTGGCCATGCTCAAATTCAGCGGCGGTGCGATTGGGACGATCACGGCCTCCGACGCGTCTCCCGCTCCCTGGTCATGGGATTCCGCGACCGGAGAAAACCCATTGATTTACCAAGGACGCGAGAATGCCTTCCGTTTCCTTGGATCCGAGGGGTCTCTTGAATTTCCAGACCTTTTCATCTGGCGCTACGTCGATCAGCCAAACCCAGGTTGGCTGTCGCCAATCTCGCGTGAATCACGCGTTATTCAACAGAACGAGGCTTACATTGCCCAACTAGAGCATTTCTGCCGCGTCATCCAACGTGAAGAAGCGCCACTGATCGACGGAGAAGATGGCTTGCGTACGCTCACGGCTACTCTCTCCATCCTCGAAGCAGCCGAAACAGGCATGTCTGTCACCCCTTCGACGGGTTAAAGATGCCGTGTCTATGCCAATAAACTAGCCGCAGGAACTGATCGTTCTCTAAGATCCAGGTACCGTCCCGAAACTGGTTCAGGGGTGCGCCAGAGGGTTCAAGCTCTGCCTCCCAACGATGGTTGACGGAAAGCGATCGGCATACCGACGGGTCAGGCATGCCGATCACACATTTTCCAGGCACCTAAGCCCATAGCTCGCAGATATGGTCAACGGTCAGGTCGGCCTGTCCAGTGATCATATGCATCCCGGAATGAGTCTGGACACCCTTTTTGGCAGCAAGCGCGAGAAGCCTTGTCGTCTCCGGCTGGGCAATGACTTCAGCAAATGTCATCCCCGGTAGTAGAAGATCGGGATCGAGCGGCAGGGCGTCCGAATCTTGAAGGCCGAGCGACGTGGCGTTGACGACGAGCTGACCCGCTTCCGGCTCGGCTTTGCCCGCCTTGGCAACCTTCCTTCCAAAGTCGGCGTTGACTGTCTCCGCCAGCGCTTCGGCTTTATCAAAGGTCCGGTTGGATACCGTGATGCTGTCGGCTCCTGCCTCGACCAGAGCAAACGCTATGGCAACCGAAGCACCGCCCGCGCCGATAATAAGAGCATGGCGACCCTCGATCACGATCCCTTTCGATTGCAGGCCCCGCACGAAGCCTTTTCCATCGAATTGATAGCCCCGGAACGTGCCGTCAATTTCGCGTCGGACAAAGTTGACAGCGCCGACCCGGGCGGCAACCGGGTCAAGACTATCGCATAGATCGATGACGGTCTGTTTGTGGGGCAGGGTAATGCCGAACCCGACAAGGTTCGGCATAGCCTTTAGACCGGCCCAAATCACGGGCAGAGCCTTTGCAGGAACATGGAGCGGGACAGAGACAATATCCGCTCCCCGTGCCGCAAAGAGCGGATTGACCGCCGCCGGCGACTTGGCCTGGACGATCGGGTCACCGATGATGCCGATCAGCTTGGTCGTCCCGCGAATGATGACACCTTCTACCACGAGAGTTCCTCACGCTTGAGCCAGACGATGCTGCCGTCCTCGATGCCGACGATGAGGTCGAGCACACCACGACCAGCCCAATCGACGACTTCAGGAGAGGCCACATGCATCGCCATCTGAATGGTCTCGTCCCTATGCTTGATCGGAACCGGAAGTGCAAAACGCGGTTCTTCAGGTGTCCCTACATTGCGCGCGTAGAAAAGGCCGGCCTGCTTGGTCGTATTGCGCGGCGCGCCTGTTTTCGGATCGGGCGGCACGCAGGCGCGGGCATGGGTACCGAAGATCAGATCGGTGCGGCCGGTGCCTTCCCAGTCGCAAAAGCACAGCTTCACACGACCGCGCCCACCGCCGACATCCACGGTGAAGCGCATGGCATCGCCGTTTTCCCAGCAAAGGAAGCGCTTGTCGACGAGTTCTGTATCGGAGGCCTTCCTCCAGTCGCTGAGGACACCGTCCTCATCCAGTGCGACATAGTGAAGGTCGTTGTCCTGGAGCCAGTCGACGACCGCTGGTCGAACGCGCCAGACAGTCTTCAGCGGCTTGCCCTTGTAAGTGAGGAACTCCTCCTCGCTGAAGCGCGGCGGGATCGTCTTTTCGCCGGTGTTGCGGAACAGACGGTGCCGGCCGGTCACGTCGCTGACGAGAATGTCCATGCTGCCATTGCCGGTCCAGTCGGCCAGTGTCGGGCAGGAATAGCCGAACATTTTCTCCGAAGGTCCCTGGATCGAACCGGTCAGGCCGGCTGCAAGCCGGATCGGCGTCTCACCGCCCTTCAGCATGACTTCTTTGTCGAGATAGATCGTGCCGTCCTTTTCCCGGCTCTGGTAGAAGAGAAGTTCGCCGCTACTGTTGCCGACAACTAGGTCGTAGTGCCCGTCACCACTGAAATCATATGCAGCCGGACTTGGCAGGATACCTGCGTGGATCAGCGGCTTTTCAGTCTCGATTCGGCCCCGCTGCTCGAAGCGCGGCAGTCCGTCCTCGCCATCGCCGACGTTCTTGAGGAAGCTGATATAGCCGTCCTCTGCGCCGTAAAGGATATCCTCGCGGCCGTCGCCATCCCAATCCACCACACAGGGCAGGTGGATGCATTGTTCGAGTTCCAGAACCTTGTCATCAATCGTCCGGATCAGGCTCGTCGGTTCGAAGGTTCCATCTTTGCGCTGTCTTGCGATGTGCAGGATATTCCAGAATTCGCCAGCTATCACACTCTGGCGCTCTGCGCCGAAGCGACCGAAGGCCGGAGCAAGCTGGCCATAGACCTCGAGCGGCGTCTCGCCGGCGATGAGCGCATGTCCCTTCTCCAATACGGGTGCTGCGAGCGTGCCCTTGTTCTTGAAGGCGTAAAGGAAGCCGCGCAGCGGACCGCCCAACCAGCGGCCGGCATCGTCATATCCGCGATACCCTTCGTCATTCCATTCCAGGCCGTTCGGCCAGTAGTCGTTCCAATAGTCGCTGCCGACAATCAACTCAGCCACGCCATCGCCATCGATGTCGTGGAAGCGGGCCATGTGGAAATACTCATTGCCCTTGACCCAGTCGGCCTCGAGATCGAGCCTGACGGGATCACCGAATTTCGGCGCACCCTTGATGCCGATATTGGGAAAGACATAGATCTGCTTGCGCAGGCGCGACGTCGAGACGAGGTGGAAAGTATCGCCATCCCTGACGGCCGTCACGTAGCCGCGCACACCTTCGACAAGTTCCTCTTCACCCAGAACTGGTGTCCCGTCGGAGTTTGTTCCGATCTGGCGGCGCAGAAAAACACGGCCGTCATAACAGGCGTCCCATGCTGAAATCAGCATGTCCTTCGTGCCCGTGCCGCTCCAGTCCACAATTTCGACGCAGGTGATGATGCGCCCTGCAACGGCTGCCGACTTTACGTCGGGATGGTAATGCAATGCTTCCGAGCCGTAATTGGGACCGTGCCAAACAGTGGCGTCGTCCTCCCATCGAGTAACGCTCATCTCGAGCCCTCCCTCTTCCCGATATTAATGGAAATCAATTCTAAAACGAAAACCTCTTTCAAATCTAGTCAAAACTTGGTTTGCAGTCTTTCAAAAACTGGCGCGCATTTGAACAGTGGGACCACAGCCAGAGGGGCGCGGCGCTGCAGGCATATGGCTAGAATGGAGATTTTCGGGGGTATTTGGCGCGTCGATCACGCGCGACGGAGCAGTCTGTAGACCAAGGACTTCGCTGCTCGCCTTATTGAAAGTGTACCCGACTAGGAGCTGGTAAAGCGCCATTTGAAATGGTCTTCCAAGACAAAATGGCGTCTGCAATACGCATGCGGTCTTGATAGTATAACGTGTGGAATTGCGCGGCTTCCCACACTGTCATGAGGCGAAACGGGCGGATAGCACTACCGCACTGCGCCCGCGGCGATGATCAATGGTGTCATGGTTCGCTGACGAGTTCGGAGAGGCCAGATATCGCTCAGTTCCGCCGCCGCCGAATGGAGAGAGCGGGCAAGGTCAGGCCAACGATCTTCGGTTATGCGCATGAGTGGACCCGCGACGGAGATAGTCCCAGCCACCGGCGCGTCTGCGTCGGGATTTGCCCGAAATGGAACCGCCACAGCGGCGGTGCCAGCCTCTCCTTCCTCGACAGAGGTCGCGAACCCTCGTTCTCTGGTTTCGTTCAGCCGAATTCTTAGTTCATCGATAGTTTGAGCTGAGTTGGGACCCAGCTTTCGTTTGGCCGTAAAGCCGCGAGAATACACAATTTCGATCGCTCGCTCTTCGGGCAAAGTGGAAAGCCAGGCTTTTCCATTCGCCGTTGCGTGAAGAACGATCTCCTGTCCCATGTCCGGATCGTACCGGAGGCCGGTTGTCGCACCTTGTGCCCGCGCTACCCATACCAAATCCTGGCCTTCAAGGATTGCTAAACGGCAATATTCCTTGGTTTCCGAAGCCAGTCTATTCAGGACAGATTGAACCACGTCGGGAACGTTCCGGGCGTCGAGGTTCCGAAACGCCAGGGCGCTCAATCGAAGAGACAGGGCATAGTTCTGGCTTGCAGTGTCTTGGGTAACCCATCCGTGACTGATGAGAGTGGTCAATAGACGATGTACCGCACTAGCTGGCATATCGAGCCGTGTAGCGAGGTCCGACAACTCAATTGGTCCTGCTTCCCCAGCCAACACTTCCAGAAGCGTGAGGCACCTTGATACTGCTGCGACAGTCAAACCTGAATCTCCTTTTTGGAAAGCTTACAAGGTTTGTTTCCAAACTGGAATAGGCTTCCATAATCGTGTGGTGCTCCTCTTCGCGGCCACGCAGCCGCTGTGCTGGCGAAGAAGGCGGTGCCAGCGGTCCCGAAAGACTCCTCTTTAAACTTGAGATAATTGGAAATCGATTCTAAAAGCTAAACTGGTTTCGATTTCGGTAGAGGTCGGAGCTCAGATATTGTCACAGCGATGTCCACTTCGATTGTCAGCGAAGTTCGCAGCGATCGCAAATGCAGGCCGCCTATCGGCAGCAAACTGGGAATTAAAGTATGATCGTCACGTTCGGATCCATAAATGCTGACCTCATCTACCTGGTCGACAAGATCCCTGAAGCGGGTCAGACCGTCTTGGCCCGCGGATCCCGAACAGAGGCTGGAGGGAAGGGGGCTAACCAGGCCCTTGCAGCCGCACGGGATGGCACGAATGTTGTGATGATAGGTGCTGTGGGAAACGACGCGATGGCACCAATCGCTCTTCAGAATCTGGAACGGGAGGTTGATATCAGCCATGTGGTCCGATTAGAGGAGCCCACCGGCTCCGCCGCAATAATGATCGACGCTGATGGCCGCAATATGATCGCAGTTGCAGCCGGCGCGAACTTGGCAGCCAAATCCGATGGTGTTGAGGATGATTTGCTTCGTAACGCAAGTTACGTCCTGATGCAGATGGAGAACGACGATGTTCAGATCGAAAATCTGATCAGACGTGTTTCCAATCACTCCGCAAAATCGGTTCTCAACCTTGCACCGGCCCGTCGGCTTGATCGCGACCTTCTCTCACTCGTCGACATCGTAATCGTGAACGAAGACGAGGCCGAAGCTCTTGCAGGTTGGCTTGGATGTGAACCGTGCGCGAGGTCATTGTCGGACGTGCTGAAAACGGGGGTATTGCGTACCATGGGAGGCGAGGGAGCCGAAGCTTTCATTAACGGCGAGGACTTAACGGTACCGGCACTGACCGTCGATGCCGTGGATACAACTGCGGCTGGCGACTGCTTTGTCGGCGTGCTGGCTTCCGCTCTCGACAAAGGCCTCTCTTTCGACGCTGCCATGCGACGAGCGGCAACGGCCGCTGCGATTGCCTGCTCCCGCCCGGGAAGCCAGTCCAGTATTCCTTACGGAACCGAGACAGATAGTTGGCTGAGTTGAAAAACGGATGGGGCGACGCACATCGGACGCGGAGTCTTGCATGCGGCCGAAAATGACATCGATTAACCGCGACAGATGATACGCAATGAGCTATCCCGCATTTATCTCGGCCGTGTTCATTCTCCTCCTGAGCCCGGGGCCAACTAATACATTGATGGGGCTTGCATCGGCACGAGACAACTTCTGGCGCGTTCCGAAATTGTTACCCGCCGAGCTATCTGGATACCTCACAACGATCCTGCCACTAGCGTGGCTCGGAGGAGAGCTGATCGGCCGTTGGCCGGAAACCGCCCTCGTACTAAAGGTCGCGGCGGCGACCTGGGTCATGTATCTCGCGGCAAAGCTTTGGATGGCCGGAAACGATGATCTCCCGTACGGCAGTGTCACCGCTCGACAGATATACGTGACGACGATGCTCAACCCCAAGGCACTTCTGTTTGGACTTGTTCTTTTACCTCCATCGACAGCGCCAGACTTCTTACAAAAGCTCATTATTTTTGTCGCTTTGGCAAGCATCGTCGCCGTGATTTGGGGTGTGCTCGGTAGGCTGACGCAGGTCGGCGCGCAAAACCATCGCCGCTTTATGATATTGCAGCGGGTGGCGTCTGTCTGGCTCGCCATCGTGTCTTGCACGGTCGTCGCGGGACTTTTTCATGCAATCTGAAATTATCCCCGAGTAGACTGCACATTGTGCAACCAGACCCCATTCACAGCTTCGCTTATCGGCAACGGTGCTGAGCCATGGCTCCCCCTGGGAGCACTAAAGCCTGGAGTTGTTCCATAACATGCATTATGCAACTTTTGCTTGCATTTATGATTATGGTTGCAATCAATGAAGGAGACCTCGTGACCTGTTCCATCTGAGAATTTACGGAGTAAAACATGCAACATTGGCTGGACAAGCTAGTCGACCTTGCTGCGCTTCGGGGCGACGAGAGTGTTTTGAAGGACGCTTTAGGACATCTTGCCCATCAAGCAGGATTTTCCGGCTATGCCTATCTGTTCATCCGACCGGGCCACACGATCACCTCATCAAATTACCCATCCGATTGGCGGTCGATTTATTTCACGAAAAAATACGAGACCATCGACCCGATCGTAAAGCGCGCGAAATCGGTGAAACGGGTATTTACGTGGAGCGGAGAGGAACAAAGGCGGCAGCTTTCAAAGGAAGAGCGGGCGTTCTTCGACAAGGCAGCAGAATTCGGCATCCGTTCCGGCATCACCATCCCGATCAGAGCCGCCAATGGATCGACTTCCATGTTTACCATGGCCTCCGATAAATCCGCAATCGACATTGAGCGCGATATCGATCCTATCGCGGCGGCCGCCGCTGTTGGGCAGCTTCACACCCGCATGACTCTGTTGCCGCTAACGCCGACCGCACAGCACCCGGCGTGGCTCGACCCGAAGGAGGCCGCGTACCTAAACTGGATCTCGGTCGGCAAGACGATGGA
>NZ_ASYA01000014.1:0-121643 GCF_001526585.1 Agrobacterium sp. LY4
GATCGATCGTCACTCGAATCTGATCTCTGCTTCAATCAATTCCATCTCACTCATATAGTTTCCGCGCACAACCATTCTCCAGCAAGATCGACAATTTCAACATAAAAATCATATATTTACACGTTATCGTCCCGCAATCCGCAAATTGCAGGCCGTAAAAGCAAGATTCTGGTCACAGATTTTCATCCGCCCTCAAATATTCCTATAGAATTCAACGCAGCGTATATTTTATATGTATCTGCATATGTATCTATATAAATATATGTTTATGGAATCCTCCCAGGTCGAAGGGGTACTTCCCTCTTCATCTCGGTTTTCAAATCCAAATTCTTCTTCTGGTTGTGTAAATATTGCTTTTTGCGTCGACGATTCATAATCTTCGCCACCCTTCGCCTCATCAGGGCTGTATCTGCACGAGCTGCAAGAACGTACATTTCATAGAGACCCATTTGAACACGCCTTTCCTATCACGCGACGCAGTTGCGACCGTGTCTTGAGCTTCATCTCTTTTCCCATCAGCCTTTCAGCTCGATGGGCATTGCAACAGGGCACTGAAAATTGCCACCTGGGGAAATAAAGACACTTATCAGTGCCCCGCATCCACAATCCATCGCGGAATAGGGAGAGTATAGGGCAGGCAAACAGGCCGGGGATGAAACAAAGAAAACGAGGGTGTTCAATAACCACACAGCGGAAAAGCCGACGCATCGAAAAAAGATTAACTAATTGAAATTATTAAATTAAAAAAGACCCTCGAAAAATAAAAATTGAAAATAAAACTTCCCGTTCACGAAATCGGTCCCACGCATCTTTTTGACCGCTCTGCGTCCAAGAACACATCCAATGTCAGAAACATGTTTCTGCAATAAACCATTAGTCGTAAAAATTTTATTTTACAATCAATTCGATTAGTATACCATAGGTATTATTCTATTATATAAATCAATCATAAATTGAATAATGCGAAAGAATTTTTGCCTAGGGCAAAGCACTTGAACATCATTTTAACAAGTCGACGAGTGCCCAAGGAGAATTGACTATGCGACACGTATGGGTCGGATTCTGGGTGTTTTCCGGCATCATCAATTTGCTCGGTTTAGCGGGCCCGTTGTTTATGCTGGAAATCTATGACCGTGTGATTCCAAGCCGTAGCGTCCCAACAATGGTGGCGCTACTGATTTTGCTTGCTGGTTTGTATGCTTTCTCGGGCTGCCTCGATATTCTTCGTGCGCGCATGTTAGCCAGAATAGCCGCAACAATCGACTTGCAGATTTCAAACCGGGTGTTCGCGGCGATTGCAGGTTCACCCTTACTGATCAAGACGAACAATGACGTGCTTAAACCCGCGCAGGAGGCCGACCAGATCAAGGCCTTCTTAGCTGGACCGGGGGTGGCAGCATTGTTCGATCTGCCATGGACGCCGGTGTTCCTGGCTATCTGCTTCTTCCTTCATCCATTGATTGGCTGGCTAGTCGCAGGAACGATGGCCGTGCTCATCACGTTAACGCTGCTATCAAGCATGCTGACGAAACATCGCTCCGCAGAGAATGCCACAGCACTCACCCAGCGGAACCGTGTGGGTGAAGCCGCGCATCGAAATGCTGAGGCCATCGCAGCCATGGGCATGCTGGATCAGGCGACTGACCGCTGGAACGCCGCTCATGACAACGCCAGTTCCATTCAGCGTAAAACCGCCGATCTCTCCGCTCTTTTTGCCGGCATATCAAAAGCACTTCGGCAGATGGTGCAGTCGACAACTCTCGCGCTCGGTGCATGGCTGGTCATTCAGGGCGAGCTATCGGCAGGTGCAATCATCGCAAGCTCCGTTATCGCAGCCAGAGCCTTACAGCCGATCGAACAGATTATTGGTGTCTGGCGTCATATGATCTCGGCTCAGCAGGCGTGGCAGCGACTCAAGGCATTGTGGACAAATTTCCCCACCACCCCAACAGAACGAACAACACTGCCAGCACCTACGAAAACGCTGCGAGTAGAAGCCGTGTTCGCTGCACCTCCAGGCGAGCGACAGCGTATGACGATACAAAATGTAAGTTTCAGAGCAGAGGCTGGAAGCGTAGTAGGTATTATAGGGCCAAGTGCATCCGGCAAGTCTACCCTAGTTCGGGCCATCACCGGCGCATGGCCTATAGCACGCGGTCGCGTCTGCATTGACGGGGCAGCGCTCGATCAATGGCCCGCTCACGACCGTGGTCGCCATATTGGATATATGCCACAAAGCTCAGACCTCTTCCCGGGCACGATAGCGGAGAACATAGCCCGACTTGATCGCTTTGCCGATCATGCTGATATCATCGCCGCCGCCCAGGCCGCCGGTGTGCACGACATGATCGTATCCTTGCTTAACGGCTACGAGACGCAGGTAGGTGATGGTGGGGCAAACCTCTCAGCCGGTCAGCGCCAACGGATCGCTCTTGCTCGCGCCCTATTTGGCAAGCCTTTTCTGGTCGTCCTCGACGAGCCAAACTCCAATCTTGATGTCGACGGCGACCGGGCACTGACCGAGGCCATTGCCGGCGTTAAAGCCCGTGGCGGTATCGTCCTTGTGGTGGCACACCGTAACAGCGTCATGTCGCAAATCGATTTTCTGCTTGTCGTGGAACAGGGTACTGTCCGCGCCTTCGGGCCACGAGATTCAGTCCTGAAATCACTACAGCAACAAGCGCCAAGACAGCGTCTCGCGACCGCGCCAGCTCTAGCAGTTGTCGCAGGAGAGGATACGTAGCCATGGCAAACGAGACAAAATCTGACCTCGCACGCTCTCTGCACCGGCATCTTCTCGCCGGCACAGCCGGCATCATTCTCCTGTTCGGCGGTGTTGGCGGATGGGCAATGAACACCGAACTGTCTAGTGCGGTCATTGCCCCGGGAATCTTGATGGTGGATGGCAATGCCAAGAAGGTACAGCACCTGTCTGGAGGCGTCGTCTCTCAGATTCTCGTCAGGGAGGGGCAGACAGTTGAAACAGGTGACGTCTTGATACGGCTCGATGCAACCGTAGCACAGGCGAACCTGATCACCACTTCCCACAAGCTCAACCAACTTTACGCCCGTCACGCGCGACTGGAGGCAGAACGTGATGCAAAACTGCTCGTTGCTGTTCCCCCAGAACTTCTATCACGGCTATCGCTTTCCGATGCAGATGCATTGATGGCCAGCGAACGACGGCTGTTCGAGGATCGCCGTACCTCACGAGAAGGCCAGAAGACCCGGCTGCGTGAGCAAATCAAACAGCTTCAGCAGCAGATCGTCGGCGTTGAAGAACAACGGAATGCGAAAACCGAAGAAACAGACCTCATAGAACAGGAGCTCTCTGGCCTTCGCCGGCTGTATGCATTGGGCGCTATTCCGTTGAGCCGTGTGAACAATCTCGATCGCAATGTGGCACGTCTACGCGGCGAGTACGGGCAGCTCGTGGCATCGATAGCATCGGCACGGACCCGCATTTCCGAAACAGAGGTGCAATTGCTACAGATCGATCAGCAAATGCATGCTGAAGTAGCGACGGAACTTCGCGACGTTGAGAACCAGCAGGTCGAGCTCCGCGAAAAGGAGGTCACGGCTCTTAATGAACTGAAGCATCTCGATATCAAAGCGCCAATTGCGGGGGTGGTCCATCAGCTTATGGTTCATACCGTCGGTGGCGTGATCACCGCTGCTGAACCTCTAATGCAAATTGTCCCGCAAGAAAGCACGCTCACTGTGGAGGCACGCATCGCACCGCAGGATATTGACCAGCTGGCTGTCGGCCAATCAACAACGCTCCAGCTGACGGCGTTCAACCGTAATACGACGCCGGAGATCGCAGGCTCAGTTATCCGCATCTCCGCCGACTTGGAAACGGACCAAGTTACCGCCACAAGTTTTTATAAGGCAGGAATTGCCATACGCGACAGCGATATCCGGCGAAACGAAGGCATCGAGTTGGTTCCCGGCATGCCTGTCGATGTCTTCATACGAACGGGAGACCGCAAGGTCATTTCATACTTCACCAAGCCCATGCGCGATCATATGCAGCGTGCGTTTCGGGAAGAATGACAACGACATTCGCGACGGGTTTGTCGCGAGGCAGATACGGACGCAGCAGACTATGGCCTGGAAAGCAGAGCTGCCGCGCCCGTCCGAAACCGGCGAAATGGTTCGCCGGCAACCCAAGGAGTGTAACATGCCTACACGCAACGGAACCAATGTAGCAGAACTTATCGATCTAAGAAATGAACCGTCAACTCCTCCCGCCGACTGGCCAGAACATCAGGCTTGGTGGAGTGTCTATGCGCTCGGCGGCAACGATACGGTCTACGGTACGGCACACAATGACTGGATCGACGGCGGCGCCGGCAACGACCTTCTCCGTGGCTATAACGGCAATGACAATCTGGAGGGCGGTGCTGGAACCGACTATCTCTACGGTGGCTATGGCAACGATCGCCTCTCTGGTGGAGCAGACAACGACAATCTCTACGGTGAGGCCGGCGATGATTGGTTGGACGGAGGAGACGGCAACGACCGGTTGGAGGGCGGAGCAGACAATGACGTCCTCGTAGGCGGAAACGGGAACGACGTCATGCTGGGCGGATCAGGAGACGATCAATTTTTTGGTGACGCAGGCAACGACATCATGCTCGGTGAAACTGGAAACGATCGGCTCTGGGGCAATGCCGGTAACGATGAATATCGGTTTAACGGCCAAGGATTTGATACCATTAACGATGGCGTTACAAACGGCGGCACAGCGCGGACTGACGCAACGTATGATACCCAAGATGTTCTCGTCGTCAGCTATGCTGCTAACGATCTGGCGTTTCAGCAAAACGGAGATGATCTATGGTTCTATTCTATTGCCGATTCTGCCGATTCTACGCTCAATAGTGCCGCTATTATCGAGGATTTCTTCCTCGGCGGCCATTTCGTCGTGGAGTATATCGTTACAGCAAACGGTGCCGGACCGTCGTACGATCTGACGGGCCTTTTGGCAGCTTAACCAAAGCTACGCCGCGACAATCGAGGGGACCTGCGGTCCCCTCACCAAACAGCTCTCGACCACTGTAGGTATCGTCGGATTACTGAGAGGCCAGATATTCTGCACGCCTATGCTTCATTTCCTGAATAAGACCATATTTAGGATCAGCGCGCATGGCATCGTAGTCAATCCAAGGCTTCGGCTGTTCAATCTTGGGCAATGCAGAAAATTCTGCCTGTGTCAGCGCCGTCTCGGATTTGACGACACGGCCTCCCAAAAGTTCTGCAATCTGATCAGCACGAGCGTGTGCCAAGTTGGGGCCATTCGTTCCATCCACCTCGCCAGCAAGGATGCCGTGCAGCCTGCGGCCAAGAGCATCATCACTGGAGACGCCTCCCTGATTGTCGATTGTCGCCACAATTTGACCGCCGACAACTACGGTCGCATAGGGCTTGATCCCACCATAATCCGAGAGATCAGGCGCTTCTGGAAAGCGTGTATAATCCGCTTCCAACAGCATCTCACGACTGCTGACGATTCTCTGAAAGAAGTCTTCGGACATTTCCCAAACAGGCGTCCCTTTCAAGACGGAGGAAACCGCAGTAGGGCTTAGGGCTGAGAGCTTTTTCTGAAAATTGAGTGTCGCGGCTGAAGGCCTGCTGTCAATGATGGTATCAGGGTTATCAGAGCCAATCTGGCTTTTTTTATCCTGCCATACCGCAGAGGAAGCGTGAGCCTCACGACCCTTGGCGGTTGCTTTTTCCGTTCCGTTGTAACGAAGACCGGAGGTATAATCTTCTGTTGATCCAATCGTAGACATCGAAATAACTCCAAATGTATTTTTATCTTCGCTCAATCGAAACTGTAAAATCTATTGTATTATCTGCCTTAAATACTTAACGCGACCGTCCTCATACCGCGCATAATCTTGCTTCCAGCCTTGGATTTCCGCATAACGCAGGTCAGCCTTCATAGCCACATGATCAATCGTCACCTTGGTTTCTGGTATTGGCGGCAGCGAATTAAACTCCCTT
The DNA here is from genome assembly GCF_001526585.1 of Agrobacterium sp. LY4. NCBI lineage: Bacteria > Pseudomonadati > Pseudomonadota > Alphaproteobacteria > Hyphomicrobiales > Rhizobiaceae > Agrobacterium > Agrobacterium sp. LY4. The sequence goes on from NZ_ASYA01000014.1 coordinate 6,013, forward strand.
TGTGTCAGGGCTGTGCGGGCTTTCTGTACTCGCCCCCCAACGAGATTGGCGATCCGCTCCGCAATTTTTTGGGCAAAATCAGGCCCAGATACGCCATCCAGACCCGACAACAGGTTACGGAGCCGGTTACCTAAAGCGTCGTCGCTTGTCACGACGCCTTGATTATCGATGGTCGCAACTACACTCCCACCGATAACCACGTTCGCATAGGGTTTAAGGCCGGCATAGTTGGAAAGATCAGGAGCTTCATGGGTGCTATACTCGCTTTCCAAACTGCTCATACTAGTCTCGATAAGCTGTTCTTTTGCTTGCATAAATTCATTGTATTGATCCTGCGGCAGAGCAGCGATATCTATCGGCTTAGCATTCGATAAATCGAACATGTACAAGCTGACCAGTTTTCCCTGGAGCTTAAGAGTGACCGTCGAAACGCCAGAAGAATTGTCTCCCCCGGCCACCGACTTTCTTCCACTTTCTTGCTGTGACGCCGTATATGTGCTGGCGGTGCTGTTATCCGTCTTTTCAGTCCCACCGTAGCGACCAGTGGAGCTATAATATGCTGTCGATCCAATAGTGGTCATGGCAATTCTCCTACATCTACGACCCAAATCTGGCAGATGAGGCTTGCGCCAACCTATCCGTGTCATATTTAAAAAACACAACCATAAAATCTAAAAAACAACATACTCATTTAGCATCACCTCATTCCTTCGCCCAACGCCTCCAAAATCTCATATGCCGCAGAAACCCGCTCCTCATTGGGATAGTTTTTATTGGCCAGAATGACGATGCCCAATTTCTGCTTGGGTATGAACGCCGCATAAGCGCCGAAACCATTGGTGGAGCCGGTCTTGTTGATGAAGACATCCTGCCCCGGCTTCATGGGTGGTGAGATTTCAGATACCGGAACAGTCTTGAGCAGGGCGCCGGAGTTCAACTCTCTCAATGTCTTCAGCGGTGCGGGATGGGCATATTGCTCCCAGACCATGTCCTGCGTCATGGCGCCGACGCTGAAATATCCCGTATGGGTGTTGGTGAGCGCCTGCTGGATTTTTCCGTCCAGCTTTTCCAGTCCCATATTCGCATTGACGAAACGGATCATGTCCTCCGCTGTCGATCTGACGCCGTAGGCTTCCGAGGAGAGAACGGCCGGTGTCATGCGGGCGGGTTCGCCGGTTCGCTTATAGCCCTGCGCGTAATCGGCCATCTTTGCCTCAGGTACCACGGTGAAGGTGTTCTTCAAGCCCAGCGCAGGGAACAGAGTATCTTTCATGGCGTCATCGAAGCTTTGGCCCATGGCCTTTGCGGTGATGTATCCGAGCATGCCGATGCTGGGATTGGCATAAGTTCTGTGTGTTCCGGACTTGTATGAGGGTTTCCAGGCCTTGAGATAGGCCAGCAACTGCTGTTCCGTCTTGACGTTATCCGGCACCTGCAACGGAAAGCCGCCGGCGGTGTGGGTACCGAGTTGCATCAGTGTGACATCACCGAAGGGCTTGCCCTTCATGGAGGGAAGATAATCTTCAACTTTGCCGGAGAGCGAAAGCTGGCCATTCATTTCGGCATAGGTGCTGAGGGTGACCGTGAAAGTCTTGGAGATAGAGCCGAGTTCGAAAAGCGTCTGCGCCGTCACCGGCTGGCCCGAGCTTTTGGACATGACGCCATAGGTGAAGACGTGGCTTTCACCGTCGACACTGATACCAACGGCAAGACCCGGAATGCCGTTTTTCTCCATGACCGGTTTGATCGCGGCATCCGTTATCGCTTTCAGCTTCGCATCATCGGCGGCGAGCGCCTGCGAAAACAGGCCCGTCGAAAGCAAAGTGGCCAGTGCGATATGTCTGCGATTAAGTTTCATCTTTCGCGTTCTCCAAAACCTTGGGTGGATTTTCAGCCCGTGGGCCGTTCCCAGCGAAAGACGTTTAACCGGCCTACATTGCACGAACAAATCATGATATCTCGGAGGAGACACAAGAAAATCTAGGTCTTGAATGGTTCGGCAATTTCTTCCCCTGAACGGCTTACGGGCTTTTGAAGCATCGGCGCGGCACCTGAGCTTCACCCGCGCGGCCATCGAATTGTGTGTGACGCAGGCGGCTGTGAGCCAGCAGGTGAAAGGGCTGGAAAAGCGGCTTGGCGTTTCGCTTTTCCAGCGGCTTCCGCGCGGGCTGAAGATTACCGCCGAAGGCGAGGCCCTGCTGCCGACGGTAACCAGCTCCTTCGACCAGATGGCGACGACGCTCGACCGGATCGAGGCCGGGCAGGTGCGCGAATTGCTGTTTCTGGGTGTTGTGGGAACCTTTGCCGTGGGCTGGCTGCTGCCCCGGCTGAAGGCGTTTCAGAAGCAGCATCCCTTCATCGATGTCAGGGTTTCCACCAACAATAACCGGGTGGATATGGCGGCTGAAGGGCTGGATTTTGCCATTCGTTTCGGCCAGGGCTCCTGGCATGGCACAGATGCCTTTCGGTTATTCGAGGCGCCGCTCTCCCCGCTCTGCACGCCGAAGCTGGCGGAGACGCTGAAAACGCCCGCTGATCTGATGGAAGCGACGCTGCTGCGCAGCTACAGGGCCGATGAATGGAGCAACTGGTTTGCGGCGGCAGGGGTGACGCCTGCGGCGCAGGTGAATGCCGGCATTGTTTTCGATACGTCTCTGGGCATGATGGAGGCGGCCCTGCAGGGGCTGGGCGTGGCGCTGGCGCCGCCATCGATGTTTTCGCGGCATCTGGCCTCCGGCGCGATCATCCAGCCTTTTCCGGTTACCATTTCGCTCGGGAGCTATTGGCTGACCCGGCTGCAATCGAAACCGCCGACACCCGCCATGCAGGCCTTTTCCGGCTGGATGTTCGAGAGCATCGGCGCTGCGGGATAAGGCTTATGCCAGGGCGAGCAGAACGCCGCCGGCCGCGCAGAGGACCACAACGGCCCATGGCGGGGTTTTCCAGATCGTCAACAGGATGAAGCCGGTGAGCGCCAGCGTGAAATCCTTCGGGGTGAAGATGGCGCTTGTCCAGACCGGATCATAAAGTGCGGCGCCCAGAATGCCGACGACGGCGGCATTTGCACCGCGCATGGCGGCCTGCGCCACAAGGTGCTTGCGGAACCCTTCCCAGAAGGGCAGTGCGCCGACGAGCAGCAACATGCCGGGCAGGAAGATCGCGACAAGGGCGATCGCCGCGCCTGTAACGCCGTTGGGCTGTGGCCCCACCACCGCACCGAGATAGGCGGCGAAGGTAAAGAGCGGGCCGGGCACGGCCTGGGTTGCGCCATAACCGGCGATGAAGGCACCTTCCGTGACCCAGCCCGTGGCGACGACTTCCGATTGCAGCAGCGGCAACACCACATGGCCACCGCCGAAGACGAGCGCGCCGGCGCGATAAAAGGCATCGAACAAGGAAAGGCCCTGTGACGCCGCGACCGCCGCAAGCAGCGGCAGGAGGCCAAGAAGCAGGGCGAAGGTGGCGAGTGCAATGTATCCCGCACTTTTCGGCACCCGGAAAGCGAGATGGGTGGCCTGACGCGCAGCATCGGCGCGACAGAAGACAAGCCCGGCGAGCGCTCCAACGGCAAGCGCCAGGATCTGCCCGAAGGCGCCGGCGACAAACACGACGCAGACGATGCCGGCAAGCGCGATGCTGGCCCGCTCACGATCCGGCGCAAGGCTTTTTGCCATGCCCCAGACCGCCTGCGCCACGACGGCGACGGCGACGATTTTCAGCCCATGCAGGAGGCCGGTGCCGACTGGCCCTTCGATGGAGGCGGCGACCATGGCGAAGAAAAAGAGGAGAATGGCGGATGGCAGGGTAAAGGCCGTCCAGGCCGCCAGCGCACCGAGTGGGCCTGCCCGCAGCAACCCGAGCGCAAACCCGACCTGGCTGGAGGCCGGGCCGGGAAGAAACTGGCAGAGCGCCACGAGATCGGCATAACCAGCTTCGTCGATCCATTTGCGCCGCACGACCAGCTCATCGCGAAAATAACCGAGATGGGCGATAGGGCCGCCGAAGGAGGTGACCCCGAGCTTCAGGAAAGCCGCAAAAACCTCACCGGGTGTGCCGTGTCTCTGGCTGTGCACTTCGGTCTCTATGCTTCGCGTTGACGATTTCACAAAAGAACTCCCTGCGTGCAACGGCTCGTCGTCAACACATATCAGCCTCAAAACGGTTTCGGTATCAGACACCATTATGACAGGGATATGAAGGGGCTGGCGGCACCGACGCCGGAACGTTGCGATAACGTTCCGGCGTCGTCTGGCGATTATCCGGCGAAGGACCTATCTCTCGGTCGGCAACAGGTCGGCGAAGTGCGAAATCCAGCCATTTTCATCGGTGCCGCCGGAAAAACCCGTTGCCTCCCAGATGATGTGATGCCTGTTGCTGCCGTTATGAATAGTCACCGCGGCGGCAATGGGGGTTGGGGATCGCCACGAAAAGTTGCGGTTCGCCCCGGGCTCGAGATGGCTGAGGGATTTGAGCTGGACATCGTCGAGGAAAAGCACCGTGCTCATCTGCGTCTCATAGAGGTTTTCCCATCGTGCCTGCGCCAGCGCATTCGCTGCCGCAACGAGAAGATTGCTCTCTCCGACGGGATCGGCCAGGGCCGCCAGGCGCCAGGCGGCGAAGATATTGGCGATATCCCCCGTGCTGAGCCCGAGGCTTGAGAGGAATTCGATGGTCTGCGCATTGCCGAAAGCATCATAGCCCGCTTCGCCGAAGGGGCGGATATGCTTGACGACGAAATTGCTGAGAAGTGGCATGTGTATCTCCTTTTTGGACATGGGCCACCTGTTCCCGAACGTTGACGTGCGGGATTGCATGGTGGGATCTGTGGGTTGATTGGGTGCCGGATATCTCCGGCAATCGAAGGGAATGCGGTCGGCTTGCCGGCCTAGCCGAAGGCAATGGCGACGCGGGCCGGCATTGCCAGAAACTCCTGCAGGCCGATGCGGGTTCTGGCGCCGCCCCGCCCGGCCGGCCATGGATCGAGGATATGAAGTTCGAGATCCTTGCCGTTCACGGTGTAGCCGTAGACGAGGTAATAGTGGTTCTCCGTTCCGATCACCAAGACGCGGTTGTTATCGATCTCGTGTCTGACGATATCGGCCGTCAGGCCATTGACGAAGTGGCCGCCCGTCGTGGTGTGATCGAAGGCATTCCACTGGCTGGAAACCAGCTTGACGACATTGCTGTTCGCATTGGCGCCGCCCTGTTCATCGATGCCGGCGGATTGATCCAGAACCTGCGCCAGCTCCCAGCGCTCCTGAACCTGCGGATCGACGGTGGCAAGCGCTTCGGTGTTGCGCCTTGCAATCTCGTATTGGGTGGCGGCAGGAAGCCGGTAATAGGCCCGCACCATCTGCTCAACGGCGGCAAAGCACCAGGCGGGGGTGTCCTGCGGCACCAAAACGGGAGGTTTGTTGACTGTCGGCATGGTCTTCTCCTTTCTGAAAATGACGCGGCATGGGGCGCTTCGAAGCGGCCGGATGCCTGTCGTTGATTTGGTGAATGTCAAAGTTTCGGCGGCCGTCCTGCCGGCACATGCGCCGGCAGGACATTGCCCATGATCCCATGCCCGAGGGGACGTGTTCGGCCGGGACCATGGAAACGCTTCCTGCCGGGCCGGGACAGGAGCGGCAGGCTCTCAGGGGATCAGGCGGTTTTGCTCAGATCCTGACGATAGGCCTGCAACGACGCGATTTTTGCGTCCGCAGCGGCCTCGCGTTCGGCGACGATGGCCGAGAGCTTTTCCGAGGCTTCCGCCATATAGTTCGTCAGTGCGGGGCCTGTGACATATGAGCCTTGCAACCGATTGAGCTTCGACCATCCGTGCGCAAAACTGCGGTTGAATCTGTCACTGACGATCACCACCGCGTGCCATTGGGCAGTCTGTCTGACGAAGAACTCGTCGACGGAGCGAACGAGCTGGGCAAAGCGGTTCCTGCGAATAGTCTCCTGCCCCGCGACATTTTCGATGCCATCGATCTGATGCTGGGCATCGTCGGCAACGGCCTGCATGAAATCGGCGAAACCTTTGAAGAAAAATGCGATCTCCTCAATGATTTCCTTCATGCGTTTCAGCGCCGAAATGCTGACGTTGAGCGACTGGACCGCAAGCTTGATCTTGTCATCCTCGGCCTGTTTGCCCTTGAGCAAAGCGTTGATCTTTATGAGTTCGGCGGCCTGGTTCCGGCGTTCTTTCTCATAGGTTTCCACCTTGTCGATCATCTTCATCTGCATTTCACGCAGGCTCGCCGCCTGCTGCTGCTGCTCGTCGGTAAGCTTGCCCAGTCCCTTGTCGAGCGCGTCGAGCGAAGCCTGCAGGCTGGAAATCAGGGTTTGCTGATTTGCAATCTTTTCCTCCTGCGCTTTCAGTTCGGCAGCACGCGCGGTCAGGCGTTTATCGAGCTCGGCAAGTTCCACGGCCTTGCTCGATTTAGGATCGGCGCCGTCGGCGTCCTTCGCCAACGCCGATCTGCTGTCCTCAAGCGATTTGATATCCGTCTTCAAGGCGTCGCGTTTTTCCTCGCTTTTGCGGAGTTCAGCCTTCTGCTCGGAAATCTTGCTCTGCGCTGCCGCCGCATCCGTCTTGCCGTCGCCGGTCGCCGGCGTGCGGCCGCCACCGCCTTGCCCCTGTCCGTCAACACTCTGCCCCCCTTTGGACTGCCCCGAGAGAGCACCACCAACCGACGATGCCAACATCGAGGCCGGTCCGCCCGCGACCATGGCGATGGCAGGAACGACGCCGGAAATCATCTGCGCGCCGACACGGACGATCGACATGACAAAAGCGCGCTGTTCTGCCGTATTCGCCCGCTTTTCGTACTCACGGGCTTTGTTTTCAAATTCCGCAACCTGCGCCTTGAGATCGTTCACAAGTGATTCAAGCTGTTGGCGCCGTGCATCGGCCTCGTGGATTTCCCGCTCCATCACCGCCTTGTCTTCGAGGCGCCTGCTCAAAGCCGTTTCGCTCATGCTCGTGGCTTGAGCCGTTTTCACAATGATGGCGTCATATGTGTCTGCAAGATTGAGAAGATCGTTGCGCACCGCCAGTGCTTTATCGCGGATATTCTTAGCCAGCTCGATCAGGTCGTTGGAGACAAACGCCTTGATTTCGGCCTGATCATTTCCCTCCCTGATATCGAGCCAGTCCGGAAAAAGATCGGCGATGGACAAGCCGATGCGGGTGGCCGTTGCTATCGCGGCTCTCATGACTACTTCGCTTTTCTGCTGCGAATCAATCAATCCGTCCATGATCGCAGTGATGCGCCCACGAATCTTGTCCTCCTCCTGAGGCGTGGTGTTATAGGCGATGTAAAGCAGATCGATCGCATTGTCGGTGTCGCGCTTGGCGCGCTCGACATCATAGGTTCCCTGGATTTTATCGACATAGGACCGGACAAGCGCCGTATCAGACTTGGGAAGGCTGAAATTCGGCTGCGAAACGATCGCATCGACGCCGGCGTCGATCGTGCTGTTGATCTGGGCGGTCCGGCTTTCAAAAGTCACGACATTGTTCATTTTCATGCTCCTGTTGATGGGTGGTTACGGAGAGTAATGGGGTTGATCGTTCACGATCCGCATTGTTTCTTCGCGTCGTCCGGCAGTCCGGCCTCGGTGGAGGAAATGAACTGCGGTACGTCTTTGGTCAGGCCGTCGATCTCGGTGGACAGCCGCGTAACCTGACGTATTTTCGCGTCGTCAGGATTGACCTCGCTCGCTTCCTTGAGAGCGCTGGTGAAGTTGCCGACCTGAATGTTGAAGTCCTGAACCTTGACGTTGATGGTGGAGATCGCCGCTTTGAGCCTGGTGATCTGCTCCTCCAGAGTTTTCACCGCCTTCTGGTTTTCCGCGTGGCTCTGCTGTGCCGCCGCAAGCTGGCGGCGATTGTTTTCGAGCTGGTTGCGAACGCCTTCAAGAGCCGCCCGGGCATTGTCCAGACGTGGCTGCGCGATGCGGTATTCCCTCTCCGCATCCTTCATCCAGCCGAACGCCTTGACGGCGGCGTCACCGATCTGGCAAATTCCCGGCAGGAAGAAGAGGACGCCGCTGCATATTTTTACTCTCTTGGCCTGCTCGTCCATTTCCCTGCGGGCTTTTTCGAAGGTGGCCTGACGCGCCCTGACGTTCTCGCTCTCGGACTGAACCAGCTCCTCATAGCCCTTCACGCTGGTTTCGGACTGCACCACCTGCCGCTCCAGCTCAATCTGCAGGTACATGGCCTGCCCCAGCGCCTTCTCGCGGTCGGCGCTGAGCTGCTGTTGCGCCGTCAGATGTTCCATCAGGCACACGGATCGGCGGCCGAGCAGTTCGCGGCTCGCTTCCGCCTGCTCCAGTTTCGACTGGAAAGCCGCCGTCTGCTCGGCGGTGAGGGTTGCCGCGTTCGCAATGGCCGGCTGGCCCATGGACGGGATATCGAATTGCATCGCGATGGCCGCAAGGCCGGCAAGAAAAACATGCTTAAGTTGCATCATTTCAACCTCCTCTGGAGAATTGGGGATGAATAAAAGGCATGACGGGCTCTACGCGCCGCCCGGCATCGCTGCCGACCGTGCCAGAGACATGGCAGTAACATTCGGGTGTCATGTGGTTTCGGATGCATCTTTCGCGACGCCGTCAATGCCTAAAAAGCAACCATCAAAGATTGTATTCACGGCAAATGGACGAAAGATTTCGCATCCATGGCTTCATTAAATTATGCAATAAAAACAGTAGATAATGTCATTGTCAGCGTCACCTTCACAAACCGTCTCAAAAGGGAACACATTTTAACGCGCCCCTTAACATTCAATTTATGAGAGTATTTTTTAATACCGCGCAACAGAGCCTCGGGGGAGTGCAACAAAATGCACGCATCTTCCGGAGCGGAACCTTTCGGCTGTCACGCCTGCCCCAAGCAGCCGTCGTCAGCGAGCAGAACTCACGTTTTCGAATTCGCCATAAAGTAGCGAAGAGCAAAAAACCACGGGAGAAAGGTATCCGGAAAAGCAGGCGCTCCAGTTTCAAAGACGCACCCCAAAAGGGACTTCGTCCGGTCTCAGCCGGACGTGCTTCGAGAGAGGCTGGGCTTACTTGCGAACCGCATCCTGAACGATGACGCCTTTGGTGATGCTGTCACCCATCTTTGCACCCACATATCGGCCGTCTTCAAACAGGAGCAGCGCCTCGTCCGCGCGTTCGGAGACTTCGGCGCTTTCGCCACCGTCATGTGCGCCGTCGGCCTCGGATCTGTTCATGGCGGGCAATTTACGCTGGCGGCGGTTCAGGCAGTTGTCGTTCCACCTGGCTGGGCATCCAGCCGCAGGACACGCGCATTGATCGACTGGCTGGAACTGGAAGATACAGCGCAGCGGCACCCGCCAGGCGGCGATAATCGCGAGCGGCCGTGGAGCCTGAATGGCTGGCTTATTGCGGCAATCGAGACGCTCGCCACGGCCTATCTCACCGCGGCTTCGCCATGGGAAATCTCCCCGGCAATGGAGGCATCAGGCGAAGAAGCTATCGGAACAGACGCCGTTATCGACGGTGTGAGCTGGTCACTGCGGCACGCGCAGGACTTGTCTTTTCTTTCGGAGGAGATGCGGATGTTCCTTGGGCATGCGCCCGGTTTCCCCATCCTGTTGGACTTGCTGTCGGCCGCGAAAACAGGCGCTTGCGATGCGACGGGTTGCGCGTTCTCCCGCAAGGCGGCGGCACGGGCCTATGGGATCAGCCGCGCTCACGTCACGGCCATGCTTGCCAGGGCCGAGCGGCTGAACATGCTGAAGAGAAATGGATCAAGAATAGTTCTGAGCGATCTGACATTGCACAACGTCCACCGCGATCTGGCCTATCAGCTGGCATTCGTCATTTTGTGGTCGGAGATAGTGAAAACCTCACGATCTCAATCTCCCGATACTCCGGAGAGCCTGTCCGGCCGGAATACCTCCAGCAACCCGTGATAGGGTTTGACAAGTGGCGTGGCATAAGCGCCGCGCTTTGCGGTTGACAGCCCCATGGACACCAGCGATTCCGCCTGTTTGACGGCCGCTGCAACGCCATCGACAACCGGCACGCCGAATTCATCGCGCAATTCGGCGGCAAGGTCGGCCATGCCGGCGCAACCGAGCACGATCGCCTCCGCCCTGTCCTCTTTCAGCGCGAGCGAGATTTCCTCCCGCAGCCTTTCACGGGCGTTCGAGCCGGGATCTTCCAGCGACAGGACAGGAATATCGGCAGCGCGCACGTTGCAGCGGGCGGACATGCCGTAACGGTGGACGAGATGTTCCAGAGGCAGCCGTGAGCGTTCCATCGTTGTGACGATGGTGAATTTCTGCGCGATGAAGGCGGTAGCGGAGACCGCCGCCTCGCAGATGCCGATAACGGGAATATCGGCCAGAGCGCGGGCCGCATCGAGCCCGGTATCGTCGAAACAGGCGATGACCGCCGCGTCGGCTCCCAGCGCCGGGGCCTTTGCAAGCTCCAGCAGGAGGCCAGGCACGGCGAAAACCTCGTCGTAATAACCTTCGATGGAGACGGGGCCCATGGAGGAGGTGACGGCCAGTATCTCCGTATCGCGGCCGGCTATCCGCGTCGCCGCGTCGGCGATGGTCGCGGTCATGGATTGCGTGGTGTTGGGATTGATGACGAGAATGCGCATTTTACGTTTCTTTATCCGCGTGAATGACGGCGATTGAGCGTAACGATCAGGCCAAGCGTGGCCGCAATCACCAGGAAGGAAAACAGGGTTGTAACAGCACCGAGCGCATAAAGCACCGGCGTCGTGACATTGGTGGTCATGCCGTAGATTTCCAGCGGCAGCGTGTTGTAGGTGCCTGACGTCATCAATGTACGGGCGAATTCGTCATAAGAAAGCGTGAAGCCGAACAGGCCGACGCCGATCAGGCTCGGCGCGATCATCGGCAGCACCACATGGGCGAAGGTCTGCCAGGAAGACGCGCCGAGATCGCGGGCAGCTTCTTCATAGGACGGCGAAAAGCGGTTGAAGACGGCGAGCATGATGAGTACGCCGAAGGGCAGCGTCCAGGTGAGATGTGCCCCGAAAGCTGATGTATACCATGAAGGTTCCAGTCCAAGCTGCTGGAAAAGAACACCAATTCCAAGAGAAATGATGATCGATGGCACCACGAGGCTGGCGACCGACAGGTAGAATAGCGGCGTCGCGCCGATGAACCTGCGCCGGAAGGCAAGGCCCGCCAGCAGCGACACGAGCACCGTGACGGCCATGACCATCAGCCCGAGGCCGAATGAGCGGCGGAAGGAGCCGCCGAAATCGCCGACCGCCTGCTGTTCGAAGAGATTGCCGAACCAGTGCAGCGAAACGCCGTTCAGCGGGAAGGTCAGGCCGCCATTCGGCCCCTGAAAGGCGAGGATGAGGATGGCCGACAGCGGGCCGTAAAGAAACAGCACGAAGAGGGCGAAAAAGAAGGCGAGGATGTAGAATTCGCGGCCGCGTTTTTCCTGATGCATGGGATTAGAGCTCCTTGCGGATATCAACGATGCGCAGGATGCCCGCGACCATCAGCAGAACGAGAATGAGCAGAATGACGGCGTTTGCGGCGGCCGCCGGATATTGCAGCAGCGACATCTGGTTCTTCATCATCAACGCCACGGAAGCGCTTTGCCCGCCGGACATGACCTGAACCGTCGAAAAATCCGCCATCACCAGCGTCACGACAAAGATGCTGCCGATGGCCATGCCGGGTTTGGCAAGGGGAATGATGACGTTCCAGAGTGTCTGCCAGCCCGTTGCACCGGCGTCACGCGCCGCCTCGATCAGCGATTTGTCGATGCGCATCAGCGTATTGAAGATCGGCGTGACCATGAACAGCGTATAAAGATGCACCATGGCCAGCACCACGGCGAAATCCGAATAAAGCAGCCACTCAATCGGCGCGGGCACGATGCCGGCGCTAACCAGCGTGCTGTTGACCAGCCCGTTGCGCCCGAGAACGGGTATCCAAGAGATCATGCGGATGATGTTCGATGTCAGGAACGGCACGGTGCAGATGAGGAAGAGCACCATCTGCATGGTGGTGGTACGAATGTGAAAAGCGAGGAAATAGGCGACCCAGAAACCGCAGAACAGCGTGATGGCCCAGACGACGGCGGCATATTTCAGCGTGTTGAGATAGGTCTGCCAGGTGACCCACGAGCCGAGCGTTTCCAGATAGTTGAAGGTCACGAAATCGGGATACATCTGGGCGAAGTCATAGTCCCAGAAGCTGACGACGGCGATCATGAGGATCGGCAGAGCCAGGAAAAAGCCGAGGATCAGCAAAAGCGGAGCGGCCTGCACATAGGATACGAGCTTTTGCGGCAGCGCGAAGCTGCGGGGCGGCCTGTCCTTTTTGTCGCTGACGCCGATGAGTCTGACCGTCACCATGGTGGAGCCTTTCGCTGGATTTAGAGATGCACCGGCATTGGCCGCCGATAAGACTATTTACGAGGCTCCCTCCACCCTCCCGTCATCCTCGGGCTTGACCCGAGGATCCACAACCCGGCGTGACCATGGATCCTCGGGACAAGCCCGAGGATGACGGCGGAGAGGTTTGAACGCTCTGTCGTTCTCAAAACCGGCGGCCTTCACCGCCGGCTTCGTCCTTCAAAAACATCAGGCCGCGATGAATTCGTTCCAGCGACGAACCATGTAGCGGTCCTCGTCCATGACGGAGTTCCAGCATGCGACCTTGCCCATGCGCTCCTCGAAGGAGCCGCCATCGCGCACCGCACCGGCCTTTTCCATGACCTTGCCGTCAGGCGCGATGATATCGCCCTGCGCCGGCTTGCCTTCGACCCAGTAACCCCATTCGTCGGCGGACATATGTTCCTTCGCCGTTTCCATGGCGGCAGAGTAATAGCCCTGGCGGTTGAGGTAAGCGCCGACCCAGCCGGAGGTGTACCAGTTGATATATTCGTAAGCCGCATCGAGCTTGGCGCCGGAGAGGTGCTTGGCAAGGCCAAGACCGCCACCCCAGGAGCGATAGCCTTCCTTCAGCGGCTGATATTTGCAGGCGATGCCCTTGGAACGGACCGCCGCGACGGCCGGCGACCACATGGACTGGATGATGACTTCGCCCGAGGCCATGAGGTTGACGCTTTCGTCGAAGCTCTTCCAGAAGGCGCGGAACTGGCCGTCCTTCTTGGCCTTGATGAGGAAGTCGATAGTCTTGTCGATCTCCTCCTTGGTCATGTTGCCCTTGTCGGCATATTTGATGTTGCCCATGGCTTCCATGATCATCGCCGCATCCATGATGCCGATGGAGGGGATGTTGAGAATGGAGGTCTTGCCCTTGAACTTCGGGTCCATGATATCGGCCCAGCTGGAGATATCGCGGCCGACGAGATCGGGGCGGATGCCGAGGGTGTCGGCATTGTAGATGGTCGGTACCATGGTGAAATAATCGGTCTCGCCCTTGGCAAATGTCTTGTCGCCGGGCTTTTCGACGAAACCGACGGTGTGCGGGGCCGTGCCCTGCGCCACGACGCTGTCCGGCTTCAGCTTGCCGTTTTTGAACAGCGGCACGATCTTGTCGTAATATTTCAGCTTCTTGATTTCCATCGGCTGGATGACGCCCGCCGGATAGACCTTCTTCAGGATCCAGTATTCGATATCGGCGATATCGTAGGAATTCGGCTGGGTGACGGCGCGCTGGGCGGCCGCATCCGAATCCGTCGCCGTCATTTCGAGCGTGATGCCGAGATCGGCCTTGCACTTTTCGGCAATGGCGTTGAGGTTCGACACACCGGTGCCGAACTGGCGGATGGTGATCGGGTTCTGCGCCCAGATGGTCGGGAAGCCGGTGATGAGGCCGGAGCCGATCGCCGCACCCGTGGCTGCAGCGCCCGCCTTCAGGAGGCCGCGGCGGGACAGGCCCTTTTTGCTGTTGGTGGTATCGGTCATTTCAAAGTTCTCCTCTGGTTATTTTTGGGGTCACTTCTCTACCCGGCCGAGCACGATGGCATCGGCCGCATTCCATGAAAGCGGTATGGCGTCGCCGGTCCTGACCGGGTTTTCGAAGAAGGCGGCATCGCTGAGGATGACGTTGAAATCCTCGATGCCCGCGCCGGTTACGGCGATCTTCACGCTTGCGCCGCGATATTCGACATTCGAGACGATGCCGGTAAAGCCGAGGCCCGGCTGGTCTGCTTCACCGACGCGGACGCGGTCGGTGCGCACGGCGATATCGACCGCGCCGTCATCCGGGGCGACGCCGCTTGCCGTAAAAGTGCCGCCGCCCGCCACTTCGAGCGTGACGAGATCGTCCGTTTTTTCCCGGTAACGCCCGGAAATGACATTGTGGTCGCCCATGAAGCGGGCAACGAAAGCGGTGGCGGGACGCTCGAACACCTCGCGCGGCGTGGCCGCCTGTTCGATGCGGCCGTCATTCATGACGACGATGATATCGGCCAGCGCCATGGCCTCTTCCTGACTGTGGGTGACGTGAACGAAGGTAATGCCGAGCGAGGTCTGCAGCTTCTTCAGCTCGGCGCGCATGCGGATCTTGAGGAACGGGTCGAGCGCCGAAAGCGGCTCATCCAGCAACAGCGCCTCGGGATCGGTAATCAGCGCACGCGCCAGCGCCACGCGCTGCTGCTGGCCGCCGGAAAGCTGGGCCGGCCGGCGGCTGGCATAGGGTTCGAGCTGCATCAGCCGCAGCATTTCGAGCGCCTTCGCCCGGCGGCTTTCCCTGTCCACGCCCTTCATCTTGAGGCTGAAGGCGACATTGTCGACGAGATCGAGGTGCGGAAACAGCGCATAGGACTGGAACATCATCGCCGTGCCGCGCCGGGCGGGCGGCAGATCGGTGACGACTGTATTGCCTAGCCGGACATCGCCGCTGGAGATGCTTTCGTGGCCGGCAATCATCCGCAATGTCGAGGTCTTGCCGCAGCCCGACGGGCCAAGCAGGCAGCAATAGCTCCCGGCCGGAATCTTCAGGCTTATCGCATGCACGGCGGTGGTGTTGCCGTAAATCTTGGATACGGACGCGATGTCGATTGCTGCGGCTTTGCTCATAAACACTCTCCTGCGACGTCTTTGTCATGCAGGAGGCGTGCCAATCCGCTTAGCCATTGATGTAAAATGATATTTTTCTGCGCTTTGGAGACCCTTGCGCGGACCTGCCCAATTTTACAGCGATTGTTTTCGATTCATTGCAGAAATTGTATGCAATCTGAAACCCGGAATGTCCCGCGCTTCACCCGGCCTTGAACCGGTCGAAAGCGGTGAGATATTTGACGGTGGGATCGGCGTCCCAGCGGTAGATTTCGGTCCGCAGGAAATGCAGTTCCTCTTCGAGCTTTTCCTCCGGCAACTCCACCCACCAGGATTTCGGCCGGCCATCGGAACCGTCCGACCAGCGATAGCCCCGCTTTTTCAGATGATCCTTCATGTCGAACGGGCTGTTTTCCGCGTAGAGGCGCACCCTTGAGCGCCGGCTTGCCTCATCAAGTTCGGCAAAGGGCGTGCTGCTCTGGCCAGGGCGCGTCTGCTCCAGCACCTCCAGCAGGGCGAAACAATCGTCCACCGCGCGATGGCCATCGTGGAAATAGCCGGATTGCCCGATCAGATAACCGAGCTTGTTGCCCTCGAAACCACGCGTGCGCCAGTCTATTTCCGAAACGGAGCAGGCCCATGCCTTGTCCCTGAAGATCGTCGAGAAGGCCTCGCAAAAGGGGCGGTCGAAACCGGCATTGTGGGCGATGATCAGATCGACATGGGCAATAAGAGAGGTCAGCCGATCCATGTCTATCGACTGTCCCGCGACCATCTCGTCGGTAATACCGGTCAGGCGGGTGATTTCTTCGGGAATGGCGATACCCGGCTGCCGCAACCCGCCATAGATGCCGGTGACATCGCCGATTGTGCCGTTATCGTCGAATGTGAAGGCGATGACGCCGATTTCGATGATCTCGTCGGTGCGATGGTCGAGACCCGTCGTTTCCGTATCGAGGATCACACCCTGACGGGCGAATTCCGGCCTTGGCCGATCGACGACCGCGCGCGGCTGCAGCCGGCGCAGGACACGATAATTGCCGGTGGATTCAAGATGTGCCGCAAGGGCTTCATCGTCCATACCGGTCTTTGCGGTCGTTTCGCGACCACCGGCTTTTCGCCCTCTTTCAGCCTGCGGAAGCCGCGCTGCCGCGGGTGCGAAAAAATCCAACTGGGAGGTCATTATGCGCCTGTCCGCCTTGCCCGGAAATCAAGATTGAGTATTCCAACATATGCGCACAGACTCACAGTAACAACAGCGGTCGCTCTCATCCACAGAAACGGCATATCTCACGGGGTACAGTTAAGGGTTGCGGCTTCAATTTACGATGGTAAAAAAAGCGCACCGTTCCCGTGTTTCAGGAGAGAAGAAGAATGCCGCTTCCATCGCCTTCCAACCCGAAAACGCTCGCTGACCAGAGCCGGCTGAAACTGTTTCCGCTGCAAAGCGGGCCGCATTTCGCCAATGCAGGCCTCACCAACGGGGCGAGCGGCATTGTCTTTACGGGCTATACGCGCGATGCGAGCCTCGACAATGAAGCCTTCTCCTGCTGCGGCAGCTACACCCTGCGCAATTCCGTCCACGCCGCGATTGCCGGCACGACAAGCGACAATTGCACGGTCTTTGCCCTGAAGAGCATCATCAACCAGCGCCCGTGCCTGGCGGTCGGGAAGTTCGACCCGGATGGCAAGCCGCTGGCATTGTCGAAGTCGGAATTCGAAGAGGTCACCAAACCCCTGTTCCAGTTCGCGGACAAGGTTTCGCCGATCCTCGGCAGCGAACCGGCGCCGGGTATCCAGGTCCGCAGCGGCAACGCCTCCTATAATTATCAGGTGGACGCACGCAGCGGCCGCTTCCGCTTCACCTACAAGGACGCCATGAACGGCGGTCGTTTCGGACCTTCGGCCGACGGCAATTTTTCCCTTGAACATGACGGCCATCGCCTCGCCAGAATAAGCGCCGGCGGCAGCTATAGCAGCTCGGACAATTCAATTGCCGCCTCGGCCTATCGCGACATCGAATCCCGCGGCTTCGAAACGACGGTGCGCAGCGGCCAGGCTTCCGCCATGTTCGGAAGAACCTACACGGAAAGTGCCATTACCCGCAAAATCGGCGTCGGTTACGGCGACACCTCGTTCCGGCGCGAGGATACGCCGGGAGGAACGATCAAGGAAACCCTTGGGCACAAGCTGGACAAGGTCACGCTTGAAGTCTCCCGCACGCGTGACCGGGCGAAGGGCACCGAATATATGCTGACCATCAAGATGGAGCTTTGAGGCTTCGGCAAGCGGAGCGGCCGCGACAGCGGTTCCTCAGGAGGCCTGCCTGTCGAGAAGGTTTTCGCAATTGGCCGGATTGCCGATGATCTCGCTCGTCCTGACGATGGAGGCGGCATCAGCGGTTATCTTGATGATGCAGTCGCGGCGATGTTCCTTGATCTTCATGCCCTCGGTTTCCGAGACCTGCGCCTGCCCGTCGACGGTCTTGATTTCGCGCCTGTTGCTGAGGCCGGCATAGGTCTCCCTATCGACTTTCAGCCAGTAGGATTCGGTTTCGCCGTTTTCGATGATGACCTTGTTCGGGCGGCCGAGTCGGGCGATTGCGGCCTCGCGCGGTTGCCCCACGAAACCTGCGACAGTGCGGGAAATCTCCGTCTCGCCGGCGCTGGTGCACGCCGCAACGACGACCAGCACGGCCGCCAGACATCCCCTTTCAAGCCATCTCATTTCCACATCATTCCCTACAAAACGTCACCGGCCCCGGTTGTCGGCCAGCGTCCGGGGGCAAATCTAGGCACGATCATTTTGCACGGAAAGATGGAACGGCCGCAAAGCCGATCAACTTCTTATGATCAGCCCTGTCGCGGGAAGCCGATTTACCGGTCCGGCGCGCGCCGCTTTTACCTGTTGCGGAACACGGTGCAGGGAACGCCCGCCCGCCGGATATCGCCACAAAGCGCATTGGCTTCGGCTCTGGTTTCCCGGCCGATGCGAGCGGCGTAACGCGGCCGCGAACCGAAATTGCCGCCCCGCTGCCGCACGATCAAAGCCCGCTCGGCATTTAGCGGCTCCGAAAGCTGCAGGATCGCCCGGGTGAAAAGCCGGTTCGCCACGGCCGGATTATAATGCGCCGCAAGCTGCACGCCCCAGGGCGCCCAGTCGGCCGATGCAATGAGAACGGGATCGTTCATGGTGCGGGTGTCGGCGAGACGCACGCAGGCATCGAGAAAGGAACGGTTGTCATCCAGCGCCGGCGCCGCCTTTTCCGGCGGATTGTCCTTCCATGTCTCCACCGGATAACCGGTGATCGCGAACACATAATCGCGGGTTTCGGTGGGCAGGCGACCGTTGGCGATGAAGTTTCGCAAGCCCGCCTCCCCCGCATTGTAAGCTGCGGCGGCAAGGCCGAAATTGCCAAACTGCACGTTCAATTCGGAGAGATATCGGGAAGACGCCTCAAGCGCGGCGATGATGTTGAAACTGTCTTCGAGACCGCGCAACCGCGCCGTTCCCGGCATGAACTGGGCAATGCCCTCCGCCCCCTTCGGACTGACCGCATTGGGCCGGAACAGGCTTTCCCGCCAGATCAGCCGGGCGAAATAATCCGGCGGAACGGCATGGCGGGCGGCGAGAACCTCGATGGCATGGCAAAGATCGTTATTGTAACTGCCGGCATTGATGCACAGGTCCGGCGCGACATCATGAGTATAGGCGCAAGCGGCTTTTTCCCCGGCAGGCTCTTCGGCTCGCGCCGCGCCGAAGGCTGCGGTCAGCAGACACAGGGCAAGAGCCATGCGGCTTGTCGATATCCCTGCCAAGCGAAAGCCCCCGAAAATTCCAGACGCGATGTGCCGATTATCGGCCAATCCGGAAGATATGCCCAGCTTTCCGGCTTGTCATCACGTATCGAACATCGAATGGACTGGCGTGACCGGATGGGGCGGGGACGGCGGGCAGCCCCTTTCAAGTCAGTAATGGAGGGCCAACATTCTCTCGACGTCATCCTCGGCCCTGTGCCGAGGATCTAATCACGTCGAATAAAATCAATACGTTGCAGATCCTCGGGACAGGCCCGAGGATGACGTCGGCGTGATTGGCTCGGCTTGCTGAGGCCTCACTCTAGAAGTCCTGCCACTCCTCATGCTTGACGGCAACCGCAGCGGAACCGCGCGCCGCAAGCGAGCGGGATGCGCTGCGATGCGAGCTCACCGGCGCGGATTGCTGCTCGAAGCCGCTGCGCGCAGAGGCGGAGGAGCGCGGAGCGTCCTCGAACCGGAATTGCCCGAGAAGTTCGAACAGGGCCGCCGCTTCCCGCGCAAGGCTGTGGCTTGCGGCGGTCTGCTCCTCGACCATGGCGGCGTTCTGCTGGGTGCCCTGATCGACGGTGTTGACCGCCTGATTGATTTCCGCAAGCGCCGTGGACTGTTCGCGCGCGGCATCGACAATCGCCACGACATTGCTGTTGATATCCCGCACCTGCTCGGCGATTTCCTGCAGGGCCGAACCGGCCCGGGTGACGAGGCCGACGCCGTTTTCCACCTGCGCGCCGGAGGCATTGATCAGGCTCTTGATTTCCTTGGCGGCCGTTGCGGAACGCTGCGCGAGTTCGCGAACCTCCTGCGCAACCACGGCAAAACCCTTGCCCGCCTCACCCGCGCGGGCGGCTTCCACGCCTGCATTCAATGCCAGAAGATTGGTCTGGAAGGCGATTTCGTCGATCACGCCGATAATGTTGGAAATCTCGCGCGATGATTTTTCGATCTGGTCCATGGCGCCGATCGCATCGCGCACCACCTGCCCAGAATGTTCCGCATGGTCACGGGCACGGGCGACGATCTTGCCGGCCTCTTCGGCGCGGCGGCTCGAATCGTTGACGGCGGTGGTGATTTCTTCGAGCGCGGCTGCCGTTTCCTCGATGGAGGCGGCCTGCTGCTCCGTGCGTCTGGCGAGATCGTCGGCAGCGGACCTGATCTCGTTGGAACCGGAAGAAATGGCGCCGGCATTTTCAGACACCAGCGTCATGGCCCTTTTCAGCTTTTCCGAAGCCGCGTTGAAATCCGTGCGCAATCTTTCAAGCGAAGGGATGAAGGGTTTGTCGATGCTCTGGGCAAGATCGCCCTCGGCCAGATCGGTGAGGCACTGCGCCAGCTTTTCGACGTTTTCGACGCGGCCGGTCACGTCGGTCGCGAATTTGACGACCTTGAACACCTTGCCGTTAAGATCGAAGATCGGGTTATAGGACGCCTGAATGAAGACCTTGCGGCCGCCCTTGCCGAGCCGCATGAACTCATCCGCCACGAGATCGCCGCCGGCCAGCCTTTCCCAGAACTGCTTATATTGCGGCGACTGCGTATAAGCCGGTTCGCAGAACATGGAATGGTGCCTGCCCTGCACTTCCGCCAGCGAATAACCGAGAGCGGCGAGAAAATTCTCGTTTGCGGTCAAAACCTCGCCGTTCGGGGAGAATTCGATGATGGCCTGCGCTCGTGACAGGGCGTCGATCTTGCCCGCATCTTCCGCCGCCTTCAGCTTGCGGTCGGTAATATCGGTGGCGATCTTGACCACCTTCACCGGCTTGCCGCGACGAAACACCGGATTGTACGACGCCTCGATCCAGACTTCCCGGCCGCCCTTGCCGATACGCTTATATTGCCGCTGATCGAACTGGCCGGCCGAAAGCTTGGACCAGAAGGCCTTGTAATCCTGCGAGGACACGACCGCAGGTTCCACGAACATGCTGTGGTGCCTGCCGACGATTTCCGAAAGCTCATAACCGAGCGCCCGGCAGAAATTCTCGTTGGCGTTGAGAATTTTTCCCGAAAGATCGAATTCGATTATGGCCTGGGATTTGGAAAGCGCGGCGAGAACCGCAAAAGCATTGGCACCACGATCAAGAATACTCACGCGCGTTTCTCCGATGGAAAGGGATGATTCCTATTCAAAATCATTCGTGAATATTATGATTACATTATTAAATAATATTTAAGGATAAAGTTGATGTTCGTCATCTGAAGTTGCAGATACCGTGACAGTGTGTTGCCTGCCGGTTTTTCTCGCCGCCGTTTTTTTGGGAACGTTCGGCGCATGGTCGCATTCTATACCGAATGGGGAACCGGCAATGGCCGGCGAATTTCCGCGCCGGCTCGATGACGATTTCAATTTGGGAGGAACACACAAATGGAAAAGAACACGATCTGTATCTGGTACGACAAGGATGCCGAGGCCGCGGCCAGATTTTATGCCGAAACCTTTCCGGATAGCGCGGTAACCGGCGTTCACCATGCGCCGAGCGACTATCCCTCCGGCAAGAAGGGAGACGTGCTGACGGTGCAGTTCACCGTGGCGGGCGTTTCCTGCATCGGCCTCAATGGCGGGCCGGTCTTCAAGCAGAGCGAGGCTTTCTCGTTCCAGATATCGACCGAAGATCAGGAAGAAACCGACCGTTACTGGAACGCCATCGTCGGCAATGGCGGTGAGGAAAGCGCCTGCGGCTGGTGCAAGGACAAGTGGGGCGTTTCCTGGCAGATCACGCCGCGCGTGCTGATGGACGCCATGGCCGCCGGCGGCGCGGAGGCCAAACGCGCCTTCGACGCGATGATGGACATGAAGAAAATCGATGTCGCCGCCATCGAGGCTGCACGTCGCGGTTGACTGGCGAAAGCTGTTCAGCAGCAGGTAGCGAGGCGGGCCAAAAACAGGAAGATACTGATAAATAATTCTAAATTCCGATTTTCCGTATTTATCGCACTTTTTTCGCCGCGCAGAATGGGCTGCGCGGCCAGTCATCATAAAACGTTCAACAAACTGTAAGCCATCCGTCAAAGACGGCTGTTAGCAGAGCCTCCGTGGCTTCGTGCCGGGGACTTGGAGTCCTTGCCGAGCAGGCCAT
The DNA here is from genome assembly GCF_001526585.1 of Agrobacterium sp. LY4. Taxonomy (NCBI): domain Bacteria; kingdom Pseudomonadati; phylum Pseudomonadota; class Alphaproteobacteria; order Hyphomicrobiales; family Rhizobiaceae; genus Agrobacterium; species Agrobacterium sp. LY4. The sequence goes on from NZ_ASYA01000014.1 coordinate 27,894, forward strand.
CATTCCATCAACGGGGCTCAACTCATGAAATCTTCCGCTCTGACTTCCTTCGTGGCCGGCGTCGCCATCGCCGCCGCCTTCGGCGCCACCGCCGCCCAGGCAGAAAAGACCAAGTTCGAATTCTGGTACGGCCTTTCCGGCGATCTCGGCGACCGCGTCCAGGAAACCTGCAAGAAGTTCAACGACTCCCAGGCCGAATTCGAGATCGTCTGCACCTCGCAGAACGATTACGAATCCACCCTGCAGAACACCATTGCCGCCTATCGCGCCAAGAAGCAGCCCGCCATCACCCAGATTTATGACGCCGGCACGCTGGACATGATGCTGTCCAAGGCTTTCGTTCCCGCCAAGAAGCTGATGGCCGACAATGGCTACAAGATCGACTGGAACAATTATTTCCCCGGCATCGCCAATTATTACGCCACGGCCGCCGGTGAGCTGAACTCGTTCCCCTACAACTCCTCCACCGCTGTCTTCTATTACAATGTCGACGCTTTCGAAAAAGCCGGCATCACCTTCAAGCCCGACACCTGGGAACAGGTTGAAGAAGCTTCCAAGAAGCTGAAGGCCGCCGGTTTCGAATGCCCGCTCGCCTTCAACTTCGACACCTGGATGCTGATGGAGCAGTTCTCCGCCATCCACAACCAGCCCATCGCCACCAAGGCCAACGGCTATCAGGGTCTGGACGCGGAACTGACGATCAACAAGACCAAGTTCGTCGATCAGGTCAAGTTCTTCAAGAAGATGCAGGACGAGAAGCTGTTCGTCGTCAAGACCAAGCAGCTCGGCATGGACATCCTGCCCGCCTTCACCTCGCAGACCTGCCAGATGTTCATGTCCTCGATCGCCAGCCACGGCACCGTCGGCAAGTCCATGCCGGAAGGCGTCAAGTGGGACGTCGCCATGCTCCCGGTCTGGAAGGGCACGGAGCGTCACAACTCGCTGGTCGGCGGCGCTTCGCTGTGGGTCATGGCCGGTCGTCCGGACGCCGAATACAAGGGTGCTGCCGCATTCCTGAACTTCATCGCCCAGCCTGACATGGTTGAGTGGTGGTCGACCGTTACCGGCTACATCCCGGTTACCAAGACCGGCTTCGACGCCATGAAGGCCAACGGTTTTTACGACAAGGCCCCCTATAAGGGCCGCGAAAAGGCCATCGAAAGCCTGACCTTTACGCCGCCTTCCGAATATACCCGCGGCATTCGCCTCGGCGGTTTCACGCAGATCCGCAAGGAAGTCGCCACCTCGCTCGAAGCCATCTTCATGCAGAACGCCGATATCCAGGCTGAACTCGACAAGGCCGTCGAGCGCGCCAATACCGGCCTGCGCCGCTTCGAAAAGACCTATGAAGGCGCCAAGCTGAACTAAGCGTTTTTTCATCGCCGTCAAAGGCCTGTCCGGACAGTCGTTCGGGCAGGCCCGCCGAAATCTCGAACCCTGCCGGACTCCAATGGAAAAGCGTACCGTCTTCAAAAGCACGTGGCTGCCTGTGCTCTTCGCCCTGCCGCAGTTCCTGCTTATCCTTCTGTTCTTCTATTGGCCGGTCGCGGCGGTGCTGAACTGGGCATTCACCCTGGAGCCGCCCTTCGGCGGCCAGGCGGAATTCGTCGGTTTAGCCAATTTCATCGAAACCTTCGGCGATCCGCTCTATTGGCAGTCGATCCTCACCAGCCTGATCTTTGCGGTCGCCGGTCCGTTTTTCGCGATCCTCATCGGCCTTGTGCTCGCCCTTGCGGTCGATCGCCAGCTTCCCGGCTCCGGCTTTTTCCGGGTGCTTTATATCCTGCCCTATGCGATTGCCGGTCCCGCCGCCGGCATGGCCTTCCGCTTCATCCTGTCGCCGGAACGCGGCATCGCCGCATCGCTGAATTCCTGGTGGCCCGATATCTGGAACCCGGCCAAATACGGCGAGCACGCGCTCATCCTCGTCATCGTCATCTTCATCTGGAAATGGGCGGGCTACACCTTCATCTTCCTGTTCGCCGGCCTGCAATCCGTACCGCGTTCGCTGACCGAGGCCGCCGCCATGGACGGTTCCGGGCCCATTCGCCGCGCCATCGACATTCAGGTGCCGCTGCTGGCCCCGACCCTGTTCTTCCTCACCGTCATCATGATGACCGAGGGTTTCGTCGGCGCCGATACGTTCGGCATCGTCGCCTCCACCACGGAGGGCGGCCCCAACCACGCCACCGAAGTGATGGTGTACCGCATCGTCAGCGAGGCCTTCGAGGGGCTGAACTATTCCGGCGCCTCGGCGCAGAGCCTCGTCCTCATCGGCCTCATCATGGTCTTCACCTTCATCCAGTTCCGCTTCGTCGAGCGGCAAGTCCATTACAAGTGAGGCGGCGATGATCCAGCGCACACCCTATGCCGACGCCCTGACCTATGCGATCATGGTGGCCGGCTTCTTCCTGCTCATCGGCCCCTTCATCGTCGTCATTTCCGGCGCCAGCCAGTCGGTCCAGCAGGTCAACAGCGTCCCTTTCAACTTCATGCCGCAGGGCGAATTCTTCACCAATGCGCAAGCGGCCTGGCAACGCGCCAATCTCGGCAACGCCCTCCTCAACAGCATGATCATGGCGACGCTGGTGACCATCGGCAAGGTGGCCCTTTCGGCCTTCACCGCCTTCGCCATCGTATTCTTCCGCTCGCCGCTCAGGCACCTGTTCTTCTGGACGGTGTTCATCACCCTGATGCTGCCGCTCGAAGTGCGCGTGGTGCCGACCTATTCGGTCGCCGCCGATCTTTTCCAGCCGTTCCGCTCCATCCTCGGCCTGTTCGGCATCGAGGTCACCTTGGAATGGAACCTGCTGAACTCCTATGCCGGCCTTACCCTGCCGCTGATCGCCACCGCCACCGGCACCTTTCTCTACCGGCAGTTCTTCATGACGATCCCCGACGAGTTGGCGGAGGCCGCGCGCATGGACGGTTCGGGTGCGGCGCGTTTCTTCGTGGACATGCTGCTGCCGCTGTCACGCACCAACATGCTGGCGCTCACCACCATCATGTTCGTTTATGCCTGGAACCAGTATCTGTGGCCGCTGCTGATGGTCACCGACCCGTCCTACAAGACGGTGATGATGTCGCTGCGCGCGCTTCTGCCCGCCGATGACGGCACGCCGGACTGGAACGTCACGCTGGCCGGTTCCCTCATCATCATCCTGCCGCCGCTTCTCGTCGTGGCCTTCCTGCAACGCTGGTTCGTCCGCGGCCTCGTCTCGTCCGACAAGTAACAGCGCGGCTTTCAACAACAAGGTTTCCCATCATGGCTCAGATCGATATTCGTCAGGTCCGCAAATCCTATGGCAAGACGCCCACCCTGCACGGCGTGGACCTCACTTTCGACTCCGGCGAATTCGTCGTCATCCTCGGCCCGTCGGGCTGCGGCAAATCCACGCTTCTGCGCATGATCGCCGGTCTGGAGGACATCACCTCCGGCGAGATCGCCATTGGCGGGCGGGTGGTCAACACGCTGGAACCGCGCGAACGCGGCTGCGCCATGGTGTTCCAGAACTACGCGCTTTATCCGCATATGTCGGTCGCCGGCAATATCGGCTATGCGCTGAAAGTCGCCGGCGTTCCCAAGGCCGAACGCCAGCGCCGCATCGAGGAAACCGCAAAAATCGTCGGCCTTTCCGATTATCTGGAGCGCAAGCCCGCGGCCCTTTCCGGCGGCCAGCGCCAGCGCGTCGCCATGGCCCGCGCCATCATCCGCGAACCTGCGGTGTTTCTCTTCGACGAGCCTCTCTCCAACCTCGACGCCAAGCTGCGCGTAACCATGCGCGCGGAAATCCGCAAGCTGCACCAACGCCTCTCCGCCACATCCATCTTCGTCACCCACGATCAGGTGGAGGCCATGACGCTGGCCGACCGGCTGGTGGTGATGAACAAGGGTAATGTCGAGCAGGTCGGCCATCCGCTGGATATCTATCACCGCCCGGCCAGCACCTTCGTTGCCTCTTTCATCGGCTCGCCTGCCATGAACCTGTTCAACACGAGGGTGGAGGTGGAATCCCCCGCCGTGATGCTGCATGGCACGCCCGTAAAGCTCTTCCCCGAAACCGCGCTGGAACTGCGCGGCCGCGACGTGACCGTCGGCATCCGCCCGGAACAGTGCGTGGTCAGCACGGATGGCGCCGGCGTGCCGGCAGTCGTGGATTTCGTCGAAGAACTGGGCTCGGGCCGCATCGTCCATGCCGATATCGCCGGCGAGACCTTCTCCGCCGCCATCGGTGAGGACCTCTCGGTAAAACCCGGCCAGCGCATCCACCTCGATCTCCCCGCCGCTCACCTTCATTTCTTCGATCCGGCCACGGGAAAACGGATCGAAACCGAGGGCGCCGTCGAAACCACCCGCATCGGCAACGAGAAATTGCTGGCGGTCTAGAAGATTTCCCGTGAACGGGGGTTCGCGGGGGAGTGCACTGGCCTTCTGTTTTAACGCATTGTCCGGACGTGAAAGCGATTTCGCTTTTTACTCAAAAATGCTCCAGCGGCCGCGCAAGGCGCGTCCGCTGGAGCCTCGGATATAGTCCGCCGCACGGGATCGGATTGGGCCGGGCCGAGTCCGGCCGGATTTGGGAACATTATACTACTGGCGGCTTGCGGCTTGCGGCTTGCGGCTTGCGGCTTGCGGCTTGCGGCTTGCGGAACGCACAAATTACATCAGGAAATTCAATCAAAATTCTGAATTTGCGATATTTTATCGTAAACAATCGCCTGGGGAATATCCGACACCAGCCGTCTTGCCGTGGCCACGAGCTGCTCCACCTCGAAGATGACCGGCCGGCCGGCCGCCGTCACGAGGCCCCACTGGAACGGGATGTGGAACGAGAGCGGTATGACGCGAACACCCTCCACCGGCAGCCCCAGAGGGTAATCGATTCGACGATTGCGACACCGAGACCCATGCGTGCCAGCGAAAGCGAAACATAGGTCGCATTGCTGTCGATCACGGAGGAAAGGTCGACGCCGAGGCTGGAAAGCACATCGTTGATCCGCATGCGCAGGCGAAAGGGGTTTGCCGAAGCGATGAGCCGGTTTCCGGCAAGGTCTTCGGCGGAGATAACCGTTTTCCCGGCGAGCGGATGATCTTCCGCCACCACGGCCACGCACGGCACCTCCCCCAGCCAGTGAATGTCGACGCCGGGATTGTCGAGCGGAAGGCTGACGGCGCCGAGATCCGCCGTGCCCGCCATCACCGCCTGCACGACATTTTCCGAAGAAATGCTCTGGAGATGCACATGATCGGGAAACCGGTCGGCCGGCAGGGCGGCGAGCGCCCGTGGCAGGAGGCTTGCGGCAATCGCCGGAATGGAAGCGACCTCGATGGCCGTGCGGCGCGCGGCGTGAATGCGCCTTGCGCTTTCGCCGATCGTTCTGAGACCGCCGAGGAACAGTTCCGCCTGCGCGAAAAAGGCCACCCCCTTTTCGGTGGGCGTGATGCGGGGGCCGTTGCGGTGCAGCAGCGCGAAGCCGATTTCACCCTCAAGGTCCTGAATGAGGCGCGTCACGACGGGTTGAGACTTGCCCAGCGCCTTGGCCGCGCCGGTGATGCTGCCGATCGACACCACGGCCACGAAAGCCTCGAGCTGCCGCGTATCGAGATAGTCAGACGCCATTTTCCACTCCGCCCCAAGACCTGTATTCAAGGCCTGTGTTCAAGACCTGTGTTTCTGCCTCATCGTCACCAAGCGCTATACCGGCCCGCGATCCTCATGGCCAGCCGGCAGCCAAAGCGCCTCGCGCCCGTCGAAAGGATCGGGAGTAGCGCCAAACCCGGCGGGGCCCGCCCGCAGAACCATTGGTTTTTCGGCACGATATTGCGGCCACTCACCATTCGGGGCACGGGGCCGTTCGTCCTTTATGAAGGAGGCCCACAGATCGTGGATCGCTCTTGCAAAGCCCGCATCCGCCACCCGCTGGCGCTCGGGCAGTTCGCGGCCATTCGAACCATCGCGATACCAGACCGAGCCGACCTCCGCCCCGTGCGGCGCACCCAGCTCATCGGCCTCCAGCGGGCCGTAGAGATATTTATAGACCGGATTGAAACGGGCATGCAGCCCGGCGAAACGCATCGCCGGAAGCTGGAAGACGAGATCGCCGGCAACCGCGCGCCAGATGCCGCGCGGGCTGTGGCCTGGCAGCGCCCTGCGATAACGCTCGACAATAAGGGAGCCGGTGAGGCCACGCGGCAGAACCCGCTCATGCAGCAATTCCGCGCAAAGCGCGAAATCCATTTTCGGCTGCGCCGTCGCATGGGTCACATATTCGCCCGTCGTGCAGCCGATCATCATCGGCACGGCGGCGGTGCGGCCTTCGCGTGCGGCAATTTCCGAATGCTCCGGCAGGCTTACCCTATCGATAACCGGAACGAAGGGCACGCCGAGCATCGAGGCTGCGCCGTCGCGGGCGAAATCATGCTGCTCATAGGACTGGTTGCAGAGATCGCGCTGAATTTCGAGCAGCCGGTGCATGGGCAGGGCTGCAAGCGAAGCCTCATCGGCATTTGCAGCCGCCAGAAACCGGCGCGTCAGTCTGGCGGCATCCCCCATCGAGGCGATTCCCGTGCTTGCACCGCTCTGCGGCATGGCCCGGTGGAAAAGCCCCTGCGCGCCCGGCATGGCCATCAGCGCCGCGACGGCAAAGCCACCCGCCGAGCGCCCGGCCAGCGTCACCCGGTCCGGGTCGCCACCGAAGGCGGCAATATTGTCGCGCACCCATTCCAGTGCGGCGACAAGATCGAGCAGACCGCGATTGTCGGGCCTGCCTTCAAGATGGAGGAAACCGAGCGCGCCAAGGCGATAATTGACCGTGACCTCAACGATGCCGCTTGCCGCGAAAGCGCCGCTCTGCAGCACCGGTTCATTGGCGGAACCGACCGCGTAACCGCCGCCATGGATCCAGAACAGCACCGGCGCCCTGCCCGCCGGATCGGGCGTGCGGATATTGACGGTGAGGAAATCCTCGCCGAAGGCCAGTTTCGAGGTCGCGGCGGTGCCCACCGGGCCGTAAGTGGGAATTTGCGGGCAGACGGGGCCAAGCCGGGTGGCGTCCCGCGCGCCCTGCCATGGCGACACGGGCTGGGGCGCTTCAAAGCGGCGTTCGAGCGTGACGGGCGCGGCATAGGGCACACCGAGAAAGGCGTGAATTCCGTTCTCCAACCTGCCCTGCAATGTACCGGCTGCCACTTTCAGCATCGTCATGTCACAGCACCTTGCGCAGCCCGATCAACCGCTCGACCGCCACCACGACGATGACCGAAATCAGGATGAGGATAACGGAAAGAGCGGCAATCTGCGGATCGGTGGAATATTCCAGATAATGATAAATTTCCGTCGGCAGCGTCGAGGATTTGACCGAGACGATGAAGAGCGAGATCGTCGCTTCGTCGAAAGAAATCAGGAAGGCGATGACGGCACCGGCGATGAGGCCGGGGCGGACCAGCGGCAACGTAATGCGCCACAGCACCATGGCCGGCGATGCGCCGTGAACGCGCGCCGCCTCCTCGACACGGCGATCCACCGCCATCAGGCTCATGGTGATGGTGCGCACCGTATAGGGCGTGGTGATGCCGAGATGCGCGAGGAAAATGCCGGTATAACTATCCAGCAGGCCAAGCGGCCCGAGCACCAGCATCACGCCGACGGCGAGCACGATATGCGGCACGAGGAAGGGTGCGAGGATGAGGAAGTTGATCGCGCTCTTGCCGCGGAATTCGTGCCGTGAGAGCGCCAGCGACAGAAGCAGCCCCGCGAAGATCGAGACGAAACCGACGAGCAGGCCGATGCCGAGGCTGCGCCAGAAAGCGGAGATGAATTTGGCATTGGCGAAAACCTTGGCATAGGAGCCGAAGGACAGGCTTTCCGGCGGAAAAGCCAGATATTGCCGTGTATCGAAAGAAATGATCAGGACGACGATGATCGGCGCCAGAAGAAACAGGTAAAGCAGTGTCAGCAGAAGCGCGTGGGCGAGACGTCCGAATTTCGCATCCATGGCCGGCCTCACGTCTCAAGCGCGCGCATGGCGCGCTGGTAAATCACGATCACGCTGCCGAACAGCACGAGCAGCAGCACCGAAAGGGCAGCCGCCAGCGGCCAGTTCAGCGTCACCGTCGCTTCGTTATAAACCTCCGTGCCGATGACGAAGACGCGGCCGCCGCCCATCAGGCGCGGGGTGACGAAGGAGGAAATCGCCAGCACGAAGACGAGAAGCGCTGCGGTGAGAACGCCTGGCAACGAAAGCGGCAGCACGATGCGGGTGAACACGCGCAGGCGGTTCGCGCCGAGCATGGCGGCGGCTTCCTCCAGCTGCGTGTTCAGCCGGCCGAAACCGCTCAGCATCGCCAGGATCGCATAGGGCATCAGGATTTCGATCAGCGCGACGGTCGCGCCGAAATAATTATTGGTGAGCCGTATGACACCATCCGTCAGCCCGGAAGATTGCAGCGCGGTATTGATGACGCCCCTGTCCCCCAGAATGACCATCCAGCCATAGGTACGCACCACCGAGGAGGTGAGAAGCGGCGCGACGGCAAGCGCTGTCAGCACCCCGCGCCAGCGGCTTTGGGTGCGGGCAAGGAAAAGCGCGATTGGATAGGAAAGAACGACCGCGAAAATGGCGACATTCACCCCGAGATAAAGCGTGTTCCAGGCGATCTTCCAGTAAAACGGGTCGAACAGCACGGTCCTGTAGGATTCAAGCGTCCAGTCGCCGCCGCGAAGGGCGGCCATGGATGAGGAGGCAAAGGAGGCGCGCACCAGCCAGATGAGCGGCAACAGAAACGTCGTCAGCAGTGCGATGAGGCCCGGCAGAAGCAGGAGAAGCAAAACGCCGCGATGCGACGTGCCGCCGCCGGAAGCATGGCTTGCCGCCGCCATCAAGCCGCCTCCCCGATCAGCGTCACATCCTCCGGCGCAACAGAAAGCGTCACGCGCTCGCCCTTTGCCGGCAGAGCGGCGGCATGGGTGGGCAAATCGGCCTGCAGGCGATGATCGCCGGCGCGCACGCCAAGCGTCAGCATCTGCCCGCGATAGGTGACGTGCTCGACAATGCCGGAGAAAGCATTGACGCCATCGCCAAGCAGAAAGCGATGCGGGCGGACCAGAAACCGCGCTTTCTGGCCGACCGGGACAGCGCCTGCGAAATGCAGGAAGCCGAGACCGGGAATCTCAGCCCGGCCCGGCGCAACCACGGTGCCCGTAAGGAACGAGCCGGCGCCGATGAAGGAAGCGACGAAATCGGTTTTCGGCCGGTCGAAAATCTCACGCGGCGTGCCGATCTGCTCCAGCCGGCCTTCGGACATGACCGCGAGCCGGTCGGCCATGGACAGGGCTTCGTCCTGATCGTGGGTGACGAAAATGCTGGTGACGCCGGTGCGGTTCTGGATATCGCGGATTTCATCGCGCATCTCGTCGCGCAGCTTGGCATCGAGATTGGAAAGCGGCTCATCGAACAGCAGCAGAGCGGGTTCGATGACGAGAGAGCGGGCAATCGCCGCCCGCTGCTGCTGGCCGCCGGAAAGCTGGGAGACGCGCCTTTCGCCGAAGCCGGAAAGCTTGACCAGATCGAGCGCCTTCGCCACCCGCTCCTTGCGCTCGGATTTTGGAACGCCGCGCATTTCCAGCCCGAAAGCGATGTTTTCGGCGACATTCATATGCGGAAACAGGGCATAGGCCTGAAAGACCATGCCCATATTGCGCCGGTGGACCGGGGTTGCGGAAATATCGCGACCGTCCAGCCGGATTTCGCCCGAGGTTACCGGGATGAGGCCGGCGATCATGCGCAGGATCGTCGTCTTGCCGCAGCCGGAAGGCCCTAGCAGCGCCAGCATTTCCCCGCGCGGCAGGGAAAGGCTGACGTGATCCACGGAGGGCTTGAGGGCGCCCGGATAGGTCTTCACGAGATTGTCGATCTCGACATGATGATCGGCCATGGCGTCCTCTGCTTCCTGTCTCAATTCGCCGCGATGACCTCGCGGTTGATCCGCTGTATCCACGCCGAATATTTATCCGCCACGAAGTTCCAGTCGAGGGAAGACTGCGCGGCCTGGGCTTCCTTGCTGCCATAGATGCGGGCGGCAACGGGTTCGCTGAGCGCGACCTTGCTGTTGACCGGACCGTAGAAGCTCTTTTCGGCGAAGGTCGCCTGCGCCTCGGCGCTCAGCGCATAATTGACGAAGAGTTCGGCGGCCTCTTTGTTGGCGGAGCCTTCGACCAGACCGATGGTGTTGGTCTGGCCGATGGAGCCTTCCTTCGGCAGGGCGATCCCGATCTTGCCGCCCTGCGTGTCGTGCAGATATTGCGCGCGGCCGTTCCAGCAGATGGAGAGATCGACTTCGCCGCTCTGCACCACCGCATAACAATCCGGTGCGGGCTCGAAGGTTGAGACGCTCGGCGCAACCTCCTTCAGGAAATCGATGGCCGGATCGATGGAGGTCTTGTAGTCGCCGCCCTTCAGCTTGGTGAGGATCGGCAGCAGAATGACGCCGCGCGTATCGGAAAGCTTGGCGGCGATCTTTCCCTTGTATTTCGGATCGGCGAGATCGGCCCAGCTTGTCGGCGGCTCCTTCACCGTGTCGGTATTGTAGAGGATGGCGAGATTGTCCTGCGAGAAGGCGACGGCGCGGTCGCCATCGATGCGCGCCCATTCCGGCTGTTCGGCGAGGTTCGGCACCTTGGCGGCATCAAGCTTGGTGAACAGCTCTTCCTTATTCGCCTTGATCGCCACCGAAACGTCGATCAGGGCGACATCGACCTTCGGCTCGGCGCGCTGAAGGGTGAGGAGCGCCAGCGTTTCGGCCGAATTCTTGCTCTGCTGATAATTCACCTCGATGCCCGGATGTTGGGCCTTGAAGGCGTCGATGATGAATTTCTGGTAGTTATCCGCAAAGACGCCGGAGAAGCCGACGATGTTGACGGTGCCCTTCGTCGCATCCTGTGCGAAGACGATGCCCGAGAGCGATGCGATTCCGGCGGCAACGATGCCGACGACGAGAGCGGCCCTGCGGCGCTGATGAGCATTTTTCATTTCAGTTGCCTCCGTTTGTTTTCGATATTGTCAGTTTACGGGCCGCCAGGCGGCATCCAGCACACGCAGCCAGTTCTGGCCGAGAAGTTTGAGAACGAGCGTTTCGCTCCAGCCGCGCGCCAGCATGCGGGCGGTGATATTGGGCACCTCGCCGATGCGCTCGATGCCCTTCGGCTTGGAAATCTTGACCGTCGCGAATTCCGTCAGCGTGCGGGCCGTGCCCTTGTCGCGGTTGGCCCAGAGCTGCCAGGGGCCGGGACGCGGTCGCTCCTGCGAAAAATCCGTGCCGATGCCGACATGATCCTCGCCGACGAGATCGATGACATAGGCCATGGCGTCGAGATAATCCTCGACCGTGGCGTCGTTTCCAGCGGCAAGTCCCGGCGCGAAAAGGCTGATGCCGACGATGCCGCCCTTCTCCGCGCAGGCCTTGAAGAGTTCATCCGGCTTGTTGCGCTTCACATCGCGCAGCGCCCGCGGCAGCACATGCGAGATACAGACCGGCGCTTGCGAGCGGGCGATGACATCGGCCGTCGTTCTGTCGCCGACATGGCTCAAATCGCAGAGCACGCCGACGCGGTTCATCTCCGCCAGCACCTCGCGGCCGAAGCCGGTCAGGCCGCTGTCGTTTTCTTCGAGATATCCGGCGCCGGAATAGTTCTGGGTATTGTAGGTCAGCTGCATGATGCCGACGCCGAGATCCTTGAAGATTTCGACGTAATCCAGCTTGTCCTCGAGCGGCGAGGTGTTCTGCCAGCCGATGATGATGCCGGTTCTGTTCTCGGCCTTGGCCGCATGAATATCGGCGACCGTCCGCACCGGACGGATCAGGTCGTCGTTTTCCCGCAGGAAGCGCTTCCATTCGCTGACATAACCGATGCCCTCGCGGAAATTTTCCCAGATCACGCTGGAGACATTGACGGCGGTGAGGCCGCCGGCGCGCATGTCCTCGAATATCGACCTGCTCCACTGGCAGGTTTGCAGACCGTCGATGACGATGGCGTCATTATGGAGTTTTGCGGCATCGGTCATGCGGATGTCCTCACTGCGGATTGTGAAAGCTGCTCTTTGAGCGCCCCAAGGGCGCGGCTGACGAATTCCAGACGGTCCTGCCCCCAGAAGAGTTCGCCGTTCACCACATAGGTCGGCGTTCCGAAAATCCCGAGACGTTCGGCCTCTGCCAGATTTCCCTGCCATTCCGCCACGATGTCTTCCGGCTGCGGATCGCGAACGAGTGCTGCACCTTCCGAGCCGAGGACGGCCTGCGCGATGGTGCGCAGTGTGTCGAGATCGGCAATGTCGCGCTCTTCGCTCCACAAGGCGCGCTGGATGGCGAAGGACAGGCTGATTGCATCGAGCCCGGCCTTCTGCGCGGCGATGACGAGCTGGGCGGCCCGTTCGATGGTGGCGCAGGGGTAAAATTTCGGCGTCAGGTTGAGCGGCATGTCGAGATAACGCCGCCACCGGTCCAGCTCCACGGCATGATAGCTTTGCCGCGCATCCGGGCGGCTGCGCAGCGGAATGCCGCCATTGGCCTCGATGATACGGATGGGGCGCAGCACGATTGCGGCACCATGCGTGCGCGCGACTTCCACGGCCCGTGGCGCGCCGAAATAGGCCCATGGCGAAGAAATGCCGTAAAATATCTCCAGTTTCAGCGCCGCTTCAGCCATTGGCATGCTCCTTGATCCTGTCCTGCGCGTCCGCATCGCGCCATTCTTCACCGGTGATTTCAGCGGCGTCGTGGTTCATGAAAGTCTCGAAATGACGGGCACGGTCTTCGACGAAGAGAGACCTGGCGATGCCCTGCGCCAGCCGCTCCGCGCCCGGGCTGACGGCCGGAATGCCGCTGGTGATTTTCCCGTGGGAGGGAACAGCCGGATAGGCGAAGCAATGGATGCGGGAAATCGCCTCCGCCTCGGCGACCGGCAGACCCGGTTTTGGCAGAAACTCGAAAGCCGGCCCGAGATAGGGATAGGACCCCAGCGCGTCATTCTCCTCACCGGCCGGCGGCTGATAGGCGTCACGCCAGAGCAGAACGCCGTCGCTCAAGGCCGCAAATTCCGGCCGCCGGGCGAAATCGACATCGAATCCGGTGGCGAAAATGATGAGATCGGCCGGATAGCGCCCCTTCGGGGTCTCGATTTCCACCGCATCGCCCGCTTCCGTCAGGCTGAGAACGGGGCTGCCCAGATGGAAGAACGCATTGTCATGGCGCGAGACCCGGAGGACGCTGTGGCGCGGCGGCGGAATCTGTGTGCGCTCCGCCTCGACCATAAAGGCCCAGCGGTCGGCATCGGGCAGACCGATATAACCGTGGGTCATGCCGAGGCTGGCGATACCGCCGACTTTTTCAACCCGGGGGATATCGGGCCTGCGAATGAAAAGATCGACGCGGGCCGCCCCCGCCTCCAGTGCTGCGGCTGCATTGTCCATCGCCGAAGCACCGGCGCCGACCACCGCGACACGTTTGCCGCGCCATGCACCCACATCGAATACGTCGCCGCTATGGCGCACGAAGCGGGCGGGAACCATTTTCGCCACATCCGGCAGGCGCGGCGCACCGAGACCATCGAGCCCCGTCGCGAGGATCACCCGACGCGCCAGAACCCTGGCCGGACCTTCCGGCCCCAGAAAATCGAGAGCGAGCAGGCCATCCTCGCGCAGAACGAGATCGGCAAGTTCGGTTTCGTTGCTCACCGGCAGCGCCAGCACATTGCGATACCAGACCATGTAAGCCATCCAGGCTTCACGCGGTATGAGCACCATCTCCTCATAGGCGCGCGCACCGAACTGCGCCTCGAACCATGCGCGGAATGTCAGGGAGGGTACGCCGAGCGCCGGCCCGGCCAGCTCCTTGCGGGTGCGCAATGTCTCCATGCGCGCACTGGTCACCCACGGGCCTTCCCGCCCGCTGGGCGCCCTGTCGAAAGCGCGGATATTGTCGATCCCGGCAAATGAAAGAGCCGCAAGCGCGGTCAGCCCGCAGAGCCCGGCGCCGATGACGGCGACATCCAGCACCTCGGAACCGTTGCGAGAGGTGCGCGGCACCCACGGCTTTGCCGGTCGCTCAAGCAGGGCGAGTTCCTGCGCAAGCCTCGCCTCCAGCGCCGGCAAGCCGCCCGCATTCACAGACACTGCGTCGGTTTTGCGATCTTCCATCATGTTATTTCTGAATTAATGAGCGTTAAAAATTCTATTTAAGCATCATAAGAAACACAGAAGCGGAAATCCGGAAAGCAAAAATCTTCTAATCATTCGCAGTTTTCGGCAAATTTTCGCGCAAGCGGCAGGGAGTGAAGCTCGGCCCGCCGATTCTTGCGCTCGACGGGATGGAAACAAGACCGGCGCGGGTGACCGGATCATCGCCAAATGCAGAATTTCAGCAAAAATCTTTCGGTTCGGAAATCATAATCGGAATAGTCTTTGCCGCGCCAATCCCCCGGCGGGGATATCGTCGCGACGAGCAAAGACCTGCCTGCGGCTGCAGCCCTCCGCAACGCGCCGCGCGACCCAAAACATCGACGAAAGTGAAGCCCAATGGCAAATGATCGCAAACTGCATCTCGGCGCCTTCATGCGGCCCGTCAGTCTCCACACGGGTGCATGGCGTTATCCGAGCGCCTTTCCGGATGCGAATTTCAATTTCGCCCATCTGGCGCGCTTCGCACAGCAGCTCGAGGCCGCGAAGTTCGATGCATTCTTCATGGCCGATCACCTGGCGGTGCTGAACATGCCCACCGAGGCGCTGCGCCGCAGCCATACCGTCACCTCCTTCGAGCCTTTCACCCTGCTTTCGGCCCTCGCCGCCGTCACCTCCCGCATCGGGCTGGTCGCCACCGCCTCCACCACCTTCGATGAGCCCTATCACGTCGCCCGGCGTTTCGCCTCGCTCGATCACCTCAGCAACGGTCGCGCCGGCTGGAACATCGTCACCACGTCAAATCCCGACGCGGCCCGGAACTTCGGCCGCGCGGAACAGCCGGATCATGCCGAGCGCTATGGCCGCGCGCGGGAATTTTACGATGTCGTCACTGGTCTCTGGGATTCCTTTTCCGACGACGCCTTTATCCGGGATGTCGATAGCGGGCTGTTCTTCGATCCCGAAAAGATGCATGTGCTGGACCACAAGGGACCTGAATTTTCCGTGCGCGGACCGCTCAACATCGCGCGCCCGGTGCAGGGTTGGCCCGTCATCGTGCAGGCCGGAGCTTCCGAGCCGGGACGCCAGCTTGCCGCCGAGACGGCAGAGGTGGTTTTTGCCGCAACCCCCACGCTTGCGGCGGGCAAGGCTTTTTATAAGGACGTCAAGGACAGGACCGTCGCGGCGGGCCGTTCGCGCGACGGAATTGTCATCCTGCCGGGCGCTTTCGTTCTCGTCGGCGACAGCGTGGAAGAGGCGAAGGTCAAACGCGCCAGGCTCGACAGTCTCGTCCATTATGACAGCGCAATCGCCTCGCTCTCGATTGCGCTCGGCCACGATGTTTCCGGCTTCGATCCGGATGGTCCCCTGCCTGATATTCCGGAAACGAACGCCAGCAAATCCAGCCGTGAAAGGGTGATCGAGCTTGCCCGAAGCGAGGGCCTGACGGTGCGCCAGCTTGCGCAGCGGCTGGGCGGTTATGCGGGTCTTGCCTTCGTCGGCACGCCTAAGACCATCGCCGACGAGATGGAACAATGGCTCCATGAGGAGGGTTCGGACGGTTTTAATGTCACCTTCCCTTTCCTGCCTGCCGGCCTGGACGACTTCACGACGCAGGTGGTGCCGGAACTGCAAAGGCGCGGGCTGTTCCGCAAGGACTATGAGGGGCCGACATTGCGCGACCATCTCGGCCTGCAACGACCAGCCAATCGTTTTTTCAGCTGAATAAAGCGCCATCGCGCCGATCGCGCTCCCGGTAGGGAGATTTTCCACGCGGCTCGCAAAGTTTGGCATGAGGTTCCAGAAGGGCGGATTGACCTCAAAAACACCCGCCCATACCCTTTAAGTACACAAAATACATAAATTAGGTGAATTAATATGAAGGCTGAACATTCCCGCCGCCAGATCCTCAAACTCGGCATTGCCGGCGCTTTTGCCGCGCCGCTTGCCACGGGCAAGGCGCTGGCCCAGAGTTCCCCGGAATTTCCTGCCGAGCTGAAGCTGGACTGGGGATTTTACTCCTCCCATACGCTGCTGATAAAGAACAAGGGCTGGCTTGAGGAGGCTTTCAAGGATGTCGGCACGAAGATCACCTGGGTGCAGTCCCGCGGCAGCAACAATTCGCTCGAATTCCTGAAGGTCGGCTCGACGGATTTTGCCGGCTCGGCCGCCCTTTCCGCCTTTCTCGCCCGAGCCAACGGCGTGCCGCTGAAGGTGATCTATGTGGCGAGCTGGGGCGGTTCCTCCATCATTCAGGTGCGCCCGGATTCGCCCGTCAAAACCGTCGCCGATCTCAAGGGCAAGACCATTGCAGTCACAAAGGGCACCGCGCCCTATTTCACCCTCGTCCGCGCGCTTGACCAGAACAAGCTGTCCATCGACGACCTCAAGGTCGTGAACCTGCAGCATCCGGAAGGGTTCAACGCGCTACAGCAGGGTCAGGTGGACGCCTGGGTCGGCATCGATCCGCACACATCCCAGGCCGAGCTTGCCGGCGACCGGGCGATTTTCGACGAGCGCAGCTGGCGCGACGGCAGCGTCTTCAGCGTCTCCGAGGAGTTTCTGGCCAAATACCCGAAAGCGATCGACAGACTTCTCGGCGTCTGGGTGCAGACGCAGAAATGGATTCGTGAAAACAAAAGCGAATTCATCGATTTCGTCACGCAGGTCACCGGCAACGATCCCAAGATCACCCGGCTGACAATCGAGAAGCGCGACTGGAACAATCCCGTTCCGGGCGAGGAACTGCTGAACTCGATCCGCATCGTCACGCCGCTTCTGGGTGACGACGTCCTGCGCCCCGGCGTCAATGTCGACAATGTCCTGTCCTCGCTGAGCGATCCGGCACCGGCGAAAAAGGCGCTTGGCGCATGAATTCCCATCCGCGCGAATTCCAGCGCGTGAAACAGACTGCGGGACAATTCCCTTCCCGATTGCCGCTTGTGCAAAGGGTGGGGAATTTCCTTGGCCGTTTCGACCTGCGCGGCGCAATCGTGCCCGTCGGGTCGTTGCTGCTGCTTGAGCTTTTCGTTCGCCTCGGCTGGGTCAGCCCCTATGTGCTGCCGCCGCCTTCCGAACTTTACGACACATTCCTGCGGCTTGCGGAAGGTCCGCTGTGGACGAATGTTGCGGCCAGTACCGCCCGCGTCTTCGTCGGCTTCGTCATAGGTTCCCTGCTCGCCATCGTCGTCGGTTCGCTTGTCGGTCTGGTGATTGCCGCCGAACGTTATCTCGAGCCGACGTTTCAGGCGCTGCGGGCGGTTCCCAGCCTTGCATGGGTGCCGCTGCTGATGATCTGGTTCGGCATCGGCGAAACCTCGAAAATCGTGCTGATCGCCAAAAGCGCATTCTTCCCGGTCTACCTCAACCTCTTTTCCGGCATCAGGAATGTCGACCGCAAGCTGGTGGAGGTGGGCGAGATGTATCGCCAGCCGCTGCCCGTGCTGGTGTGGCGGATTTTCATTCCCGCCTCGCTGCCGCATCTCTTCACGGGCCTGCGTTACG
The DNA here is from genome assembly GCF_001526585.1 of Agrobacterium sp. LY4. Taxonomy (NCBI): domain Bacteria; kingdom Pseudomonadati; phylum Pseudomonadota; class Alphaproteobacteria; order Hyphomicrobiales; family Rhizobiaceae; genus Agrobacterium; species Agrobacterium sp. LY4. Next base: position 45,567 of record NZ_ASYA01000014.1, read on the forward strand.
GGCTGTCGCTTGCCTGGCTGAGCGTCGTCGCCGCCGAACTTCTGGCCGCCTCGGAAGGTATCGGCTACATGCTCTCCGACGGGCGGGAGCTTTCCCGGCCCGATCTCGTCATGATCGCCATCATCTGCCTTGCGGTGCTGGGCAAGATTTCCGACAGCCTCTTCAAGATCGTCGAAGACCGATGCCTGCGCTGGCGCGACACCTATCCGCTTCAGCAGGGAGGACGCCTGCGATGAGTTTGCTGAATGTCGATGTGCACGAAAAGGCTTTCGGCGACACGGTGATCCTTCAGGATATCCAGCTCACGCTGGGGGATGGCGAGGCGGCGGTTCTTCTCGGCCCCAGCGGCTGCGGCAAGAGCACGCTGCTGCGCATAGCCGCCGGCCTCGACCGGCGTTTTTCAGGCGCGGTCAGGGTTCAGCAGGACGAGGAGCAGGCATCCAACTCACCGCCCATCGCCTTCGTCTTTCAGGAACCCCGCCTGATGCCCTGGCTGACGGTTGCGGAAAACATCGGTTATGCGGCGGGGAGGAAATATGATGTCGGGCGCGTGGAAAGGCTGATCGACGATGTCGGTTTGAGCGGCCATGGCGGGGCGCTGCCGAAGGCCCTTTCGGGCGGCATGGCGCAACGTGTGGCAATCGCAAGGGCGCTCTATACCGAGCCGCGCATTCTGCTGCTCGATGAACCCTTCAGCGCGGTCGATGCTTTCACACGGATGAAGTTGCAGGACCTGGTGCTGAAGCTCGTCGAACAGCGCGGCATCTCCTTCCTGCTCGTCACCCACGATATCGACGAAGCGCTCTATCTCGGCGACCGGATTTACATGATGGGCGCCCATGACGGCCGTATCCAGCAGCGGATAGAGGTGGACGTGCCGCGCCCGCGCGACCGGCGGTCTCCGCAGCTCGCAAACCTCAAGAACGAGGTGCTGACCGCCCTGCACAATGCCCACGTCATCTGAGGAACATCTCAGCCCTTCACACCCGACGAAATCATGATCGCCTCCGTCACGCGCCGCTGGAAGATGACATAGGCGATGATGACCGGCAGGGCCGCCAGCATGGCGACGGCCATCAGCCGCGCATAGGCGACGCCGAAAGCGTCGTTGACCTGGGTGATCCCGACCGGGATCGTCATCATGTTTTCGGAAGTGACCACGAGGAAGGGCCAGAAGAAGGCGTTCCATACCGTAATGAAGGTCACGATTGCCATGGCGGTCGTGATGCCCCAGTTGAGCGGCAGATAGACCCGGAACAGGATCGTGTATTCGCCACCGCCATCCAGCACCACCGCTTCGCGCATCTCTTTCGGCACGCTGTCGAAAAACTGCTTGTAGACGATGATGACGATGGGCGTGATCAACTGCGGCAGGATGATGCCCGCCCAGGTGTTGATGAGGTTGAGGTTCTTCATCAGGATGAACTGGGTGACGACCAGCGTTTGCGCCGGCACCATGAAGCTTGCCAGCACGATGCCATAAAGCAGCCGCCTGCCCGGAAAGCGTATCTGCGACAGCGCATAGGCGCAGAGCATGGAAATGAACAGTACCGAGATCGTGACGATGACGGCCGTGCCGATGGAGTTCACATACCAGGTCATCAGCCGGGTATTGAATATCGCATTGAAATAAGCGCCGAGGCGGAACTCGTCCGGCAAGAGCGACATGTTGCCCGCAACGTTCTCATCGGCGCGAAGCGAGGTGACGAAGCTCCAGTAGAGCGGAAAAATCCAGACGAGGGCCGCCGAGAAAGTCAGCAGCGTCAGAACGAGGTTCTCGAGTTTTCTCATCGGGCTCATGAATTCCTCCGGATGCGCAGCAGCTGGAACTGGAAAACGGAAACGATGACGATCAGCAGGAAAAGCACCGTCGCCACGGCAGACGCATAACCGCCATTGTTCATCTGAAAGGCCTCGCGATAGACCTTGAGGAGCAGCACGAAGCTGGAATTGAACGGCCCGCCGCCGCTTAAGAGATAGATCTGATCGAATATCTTCAGTTGCAGGATCAGTTGCAGCGTCAGCACCAGCGCCGTGACCGGCCACAGAAGCGGCCAGGTGACGCGGCGGAAGCGCTGCCAGGTCGTCGCGCCATCCAGAGCCGCAGCCTCATAAAGCTCGGCCGGTATATTCCGCAATCCGGCGATGAAGAGCAGCACATTGAAGCCGTTCGTCCACCAGATGGTGACGACGGCGACCATCGGCATGACCCAATAGGGGTTCTTGAAAACGGCGACGGGTTTGCCCGCCAGCAGCGATATGACCGGCTGGAGAATGCCGAACTGCAGATCGAGCATCCACGCCCAGATTTCCGTGACGACCGAAACCGGAAGCACATAGGGCAGGAAAAACAGGCTCATCGCAATCGTCTGCTTCACGCCCGAGAGGCGGCTGACGGCGAGCGCGATCATCAGGGCGATGACGGTCGTGGGCACGACGGTCAGAAGCACGAAATAGCCGTTGTTCTTGAGCGAGGTGACGAACAGGCGGTCGCCCAGCAGCTTCGCGTAATTCTCCAGGCCGACCCAGTTTCCCTCACCGATCAGCGGCGCATCGGTAAAGCTGATGCGCACCATCTCTATCAGCGGATAAAGAAAGAAGGTGGTGAAGACCAGAACGAACGGCGTCACCATCGACAGCGCGATTAGCGATTTCTTGCGCCGGTTTTCAATCATAGCCATGGAATGTCTCCGCGAACTTGCGCATTGCACTCTGCCCTCCGGCCTCAAACCGGAGGGCAGGCTGCCGATTACTTGAGCTTGCCCTGCAGCTCATCCTTGATCTGTTCCACGGCGTCGGTGCTGCTCATGAAGCCCTGAATGGCAGGGGCGATGACGTTGAGAGCGGCGTCATAGGCGGGCGAAGCGACCCCGGTTATGGTGGTCTTCGGATCGAACACCGCCGCTTCCGCCAGGGAGGCATAGGTGGCATTCGGCTGCATCGCCTTGTATTCGCTGCTTTCGGTGATGGACTTGTAAGCCGGAATATGCCCGGCATCGGCCCAGCTGATGGCGTGTTTCTCCATCCAGCCGATCACCTTCATCACCGCAGCGCGTTTTTCGCCGGAGACCGTTTTGTCACCTTCATTCGGAATGGCGAAAGCATGGGAATCCGCCCAGGTGGCGCGCTTGCCCATCAGGGGCGGCACTTCCACCGCACTCCATTTGAAGCCGAGCTTGCCGTTCTTTTCCAGATCCTTGTAGGTCGGAACTTCCCAGACGCCGTTTAGCTGGAACGCGGATTTGCCGGCGGAGAAGAGCGCCACCGAGGCTTCATATTCCGCCTGTTCCGGGGCCCAGCCGTTTTCCCGCCATCTGGACAGGGTCTCGATGGCTTTTGCCGCTTTTTCGGCATTGTCGCCGGCGAGAACCTCCTTTTCGGTGACGAGTTCGCCGCCCTGTTGCGACAGCAGCGTATAAAAGACGCGCCACACCCCGCCTTCGCCACCCGATTGATAGGTGATCGGCGTCTGGACGCCATTGTCCTTCGCCCAGGCCAGCGCCTTCTCGAAATCCTCGATCGTCTTGATGCCGGTCAGCTTGCCCTCGGCATCGAGATAGGGCGAGCCTTTGAGAAGATCGGCATTGTAATAAAGGACAAGCGCATGGATATCGAAAGGCACGGCGTAGAGTTTGCCGTTCTGGGTGGCCGCATCCACGGGTGCGCTGAAGAAGTCTCCGGTCTTCAGCCCCGCATCCTCGAGATCCTTTTCGGTGATTTCGCTCAGCACTTTTTCTTCAAGGCCAAGCGGCGCGCGTGACAGGTGATACGTCATGATATCCGGCCCCTCACCCACCGCGGAGGCCGTGCGCACCTTGGTATAAAAGGGCACGCCCCATTCGAGCGTCGTTCCCTTGACCTGGATGTCGGGGTGTTCCTTGTTAAAGGCATCGATCAACGCCTTCATGCGCACGCCGTCACCGCCCGACAGAAAGTCCCACCAGACGATATCCTGCTTCGCGAGAGCCGGCAGGGCGCTGAGACCCAGAGCCGCACCAACAAGCAATGTCTTGATCAGTCGCATCGTTCACTCCTCCCGTTTGATAGAACATCCCGTTGAGGGATGGTTTGCTGTTTCGAAAGACGCCTCCTCGCGCCTATCGCAACCGTCTGCCGTCATCGTCGAAGACAAGGACATGGTCGGGCGAGGCGGTAAGCGATACCGACCGGCCATCCAGCCTTTCCCGCGTGCCCTGCCGCTGCACGATGATTTCCTTCCCGGATCCGGTGCGGGTATAGAGGTAGGAAAGATCGCCAAGCTCCTCCGCGACCTCGACGACGACCGGCAGGGCGCCCTCTTCCGCAATCTTCAGATGCTCCGGCCGAATTCCGATCTCGACCCGCTGGCCGGGGGAAACGGACTGGGCAAGCCAGGCCCTGAGATGCCCTGCCCCGCCCTCGGGCGCGAGCGTCACGATGCCATCCGCCTGGGAGACGATATCGGCCCGCAGGAAATTCATCGCGGGCGATCCGATAAAACCGGCCACGAAGCGGTTGTCCGGATCGTCGTAAAGGGTGAGCGGCGCCCCCGCCTGCTGCACGATGCCGCCCTTCAGCACGAAAATCCTGTCCGCAAGCGTCATGGCTTCCACCTGGTCATGCGTGACATAGATCATCGTCGCGCCCAGCTTGCGATGAAGCCGGGTCAGTTCCAGCCGCATCTGCACACGCAGTTCGGCGTCCAGATTGGACAGCGGCTCATCGAACAGGAAGACCTTTGGCTGCCGCACGATGGCGCGGCCGATGGCCACGCGTTGCCTCTGGCCGCCGGAAAGCTGCGAGGGCCGTTTGTGCAGATGCTCCTCAAGCTGGAGGATGCGCGCGGCCTCGCCCACCCTTTCCGTCACCTCCGCCTTCGGCCGGCGGGCAAGACGCAGGCTGAACGCCATGTTCTCGAACACCGTCAGATGCGGATAGAGCGCATAGTTCTGGAACACCATCGCAACGCCGCGATCCGCCGGTTCGACCGCGGTGACATCACGCTCATCGATGGCGATGCGCCCGCCGCTGGTTTCCTCAAGGCCGGCGATCATGCGCAACAGGGTGGATTTTCCGCAGCCGGAAGGCCCCACGAAGACCGCGAAGCTGCCGGCTGGAATTTCCATAGAAACATCCCGGATCGCCGCGAAAGATCCGAAGGACTTGGCGACATTGTTGAGACGGACACCCATGGCCGCCTCACTGAACCTTCAGCCGCAGCACATGATAGGACAGCGCAGGCACCGAACCCTTCAGCGCTCCGTCCTCCACGGCGACGCCGCTGCCCGGCACCGGCACGACGCGATCCGGCTGATCCGGGCCGTTGCCGAGGCGCAGATCATATCCCGCCATGGCAAGATGCAGGCTGAGAGTGGCGGATGAATAGCCGGTGAGGCTGACATCGATCTCCGCCGCTTCTGTCAGATGACGGTTGAGCACGAACAGTGTCACGACGCCTTCCGCTTCGTCATAAACACCGGCAACATCGAGATATTTGACGTCGTCCGCCGCGTTGCAATCGTAAGTCGGGCAATCGACGGCGACGTTCAGCGCGACGCCACGGCCATAAAGCGAAGCGAACTGATAGGGATAATAGATCGTCTGCCGCCAGGCCGGCCCGTTCTTTTCCGCCCGGATGGGGGCGATGACATTGACGAGCTGGGCGATGCAGGCAATGCGCACGCGGTCCGAACGGCGGATGAACTCGTTGAGCAGACCGGCGACAAAAAGCGCATCTTCGAAGTTGTATGTCTCTTCCAGAAGTGCAGGCGCTTCCGGCCAGTCCCAGCTCTTGATGCGTTTGCCGTCTTCTTCGCGGATGTGATACCAGACGTTCCATTCGTCGAAGCAGATGGAAACCTCGTTTTTGGCGCGCTTTTTGGCCTTCACGTAATCGATGACCCCGGCAATCGTCTGGATATAGCGCCCGGTTTCCTCGATCTTGCCGAAATAATTCAGCGTGTCGCGGCTGTTATTGCCGAAATATTTGTGCAGCGAGATGTGATCGACATTCTCATAGCACTCCTCCAGCACCTCGCGCTCCCATTCGGGATAGGTCGGCATGCCGTCATTGGAACTGCCGCAGACAATCGCTTCAATCGTCGGATCGAAACCCTTGAAGGCCTTGGCGGTTTCATTGGCCAGGCGGCCATATTCCACCGCCGTCTTGTGACCGATCTGCCAGGGACCGTCCATTTCGTTGCCGAGGCACCACATTTTCACACCGTGGGGCTTTTCCGCGCCGTGGCTGCGGCGCAGATCGCTGAGCGTGGTGCCGCCCGGAAAATTCACATATTCGAGGAAATTGCGGGCATCATCCAGACCACGGGAACCGAGATTGACGGCGAGCATCATCTCGATGCCGGCCATCTGCGCCCAGTCGGCGAATTCGTTGACGCCGATCTGGTTGGTTTCCTTGGAGCGCCATGCGAGATCGAGACGAATGGGGCGCTGGTCGCGCGGCCCGATGCCGTCTTCCCAGCGATAGGCGGAAACGAAGTTGCCGCCGGGATAACGGATGGCGGGAATTTTCAGGTCCTGCACGAATTTCAGAACGTCCCTGCGGAAGCCGTTCGCGTCCGCCTGCGGATGGCCGGGCTCATAGATGCCGCCATAGATGGCACGCCCCATATGTTCGATGAAGGCGGAATAAAGACGATCGTCGATACGCCCAATCCGGAAGTCCCGGTGGACTGAAACCCGCGCTTTCATAAGGCTCTCCTCCCCTGCGCATTTATATCTTAAAATATGATATAAACCATATTTGATAATATAGTTGCCGAGGGAATCCGCGCCTGTCAACCGCGAAAATCATACTTTTGAAAATTGGCTGGATCAGCCCGCGGTGCGCAGGCGCAGAACGATGTCCTGATCGTAATTCCCGAAGCCGCGGCCAAAGATATTCAGCCCGCCCGGATGTTTTGCATCGGCCTTGACCTCGATGCGCAAGCGGATGGAACGGTGGCTGGTCAGATCGATATCCGCCAGCGTCACGTCCGAAATCCGGGTTCCGTCGACATAGGTTCCCTGCGCGGTGATGCGCCAGGTCTTGAGCATGCCATATTGGGAACCGGAGAGCTTCCACCAGTCCGGCGTAAACGCACCGCGCTTGTCGCCGAAGTCGCCGGGCGAGGTCCAGACCCCGATTTCCCGGCCGTTGACGGATAGCGTAATATCGGACGGCCAGTTGCTGTGCGTTCCCGGCACTTCGGAGCTGACCTCCATCGAAAACTCGATTTCCTCGACTTCCCGCCCTTGAATCTTGGCATTATTGGGAAATTGATATTCCACGAAGCCGGAGGTCAACCACAGCAGCGCCGCCTTCATGCGGTCCGGATCCATGAATGTATCCGGCACATCGAGAAGGCCGATGATGCCCTCCGGCGAGCAGATGCCGCAGGGCGCGGTTACCGAACTTTGGGTGTAAAGACCGAGCGGCATGGCGACCGCGATGTAATTTGATGCGACCGGCGCCTCGGGTTTTCGGAAGGAAACAATGAGTTCGTCGCAGGTGGCGAAGCAGATTTTCTGATTGCCCTTGCGCGCCTTGCGCGTTTCGGTTCGCAGCAGCCCTGCTTCCTCGAGAACGGCCACGCCGGCGGAAACGGTGGACTGGGGGAGCTCCAGTCTCTGCGCAATTTCGTTGACGTTGAGGCCGCTCGCCTCATGCAGCAGCTTCAATATCTGCACGCGGATCAACGAGGCCGCCGCTTTCAGGACATCGAATTCTTTTTCAGCATCAACGAGGAGGAAATTGGGCGCCATATTCTAATCTTCAGATTTATCGATCCAGATCAGAATTTCTGGCTTAAATGCCATGCACTTGTCCAGTGCTGTTTGTCATGCAGGCGCTTTTGAAAGGCGTGAAGCGCCATTCACCCCAGTCACTTCACAAAAAAGAGCACCGCCACACGGTCTCGACGCCGCGTGGCGGTGCCCGTTTCGTCGTCAGCCGCGCTTGCGCAGGGTCCGCGTGCCGGTGTCGACGAGGTTTTGCGCCGCTTCATCCACGCTGGCGCGGCCGAAGGCGAGCGAATCGGCAATGGGGCGCATCACGCCACGGTCGAACTCGTTGGCGCCGATCGGCGCGGGTTCCGGATAGGTATCGAGCTTGCCCGACAGGCTTTCGATATAATCCACCGTCTTGCGCTCGGTCTCGTTGAGACTTGGCAACAGGGCCTCGCGCACGACCTTGGCCGGCGGCACGCCACGCTCGACGCCGAGCACCTTGCCGGCTTCCAGATCGTTGACGAAGAAGTTGATGAATTTCGCCGCCGCTTCCGCATTGGTCGAGGTGGACGAAATGGACCAGATGAGGCCCGGCCGGTAATAATGCCCGGTCGGCTTGCCCGGCCCCTCGCCCGGCAACATGCCGATGGACAGCGTTTGTTTATTGAGCTTCTGATAACCGACAAGCTGGTTGGAATAAGCAAAGCCGATAGCCGAATTGCCGAGCGTCAGGGCGTTGGATTCGATGGTATTGTCGTCACGCGTCTGGATATCGGCGGAAACGCAGAGCTTGTTCTCGCGCAGATCCTCCCAATAGGCGAACCATTCCTTCGCATCTTCCTTGTTGAAGCCAATGGTGCCGTCCTGAAACAGCAGCTTGCCGCGCTGGCGCAGCCAGACATCGAAAACATAATGATAACGCGCGCCATAGGGCACCGCCCAATAGTTCCGTTTTGCCGGGCCGTTCTTCTTGAAATCGCGCGCCAGTTCCGAGAGCGCCTTCCAGGTGATCTGGTCCTGCGGCACGGAAACGCCGGCTTCCTTCAGCGTATCGGCATCGTACATCATGCAGAAGGAATTCAGCCCGAGGCCGACGCCGTAAAGCTTGCCGTCGATGCGGCAGAGATCGACCTCGCTTTTGCCGAAGGTGGAAAGATCGAGCGACTTGCCGACGAACTGGTCCAGCTCCATGCAGGCGCCACGGCCGGAATAATCGGCAATGGTGGAAGGTTCGAGCTGGAAGATATCGGCGACGTTGCGCCCCGCCATCGATGTCGCAAGCTTGGTCCAGTAATCGGAACCGGCGATCATTTCTCCGCTGATTTCCGTTTGCGGGTTAGCCTTCTGGTAAAGGGCGATCACGTCGTTGGTGCGCTTGCTGCGGTCGGCCGATCCCCACCATACGCAGCGAAGCCGGGTCTCAGCCGCGGCCGCACGAAAACCTCCCGCCGCCACGCCGAGACCGGCCAGCGCCGCCGTCACCAAAAATCCACGTCTGTCGATAGTTTGCATCTGCTCCTCCCGCGTTTTGCAAATTTTTCACTGACTACTTAAATTCTTGCAAATTTTCTTTGTTTGCAATATTTGCATCATATTAGATTTTTTTGCAAGCGCAGGAGACGATATGAACGATACGCCCGACATCAGCCGCCCGCGCCAGTCGGATATCGCCCAGCGCGCCGGCGTTTCCATCAGCACCGTCTCGCGCGTTCTTGCGGGAGAGAAAGGTATCAGCGCGTCGATCCAGACCAAGGTTCTGGGGGTGGCGGCGGAGCTTGGCTATCCGTTGCGGCCGGTCACAACCCAGACCGGCGGCGTGCCGCTGGAGGGCAAGAAAATCCTCGCACTCATGTCCGCCGAAAGGGCGACCGGCGATATCGGCGCTTTTTATCACGATATTTTCGACATGCTGCGCAGCCTTGCCCAGATGGATGGTTTCGAACTCGATATCCGGCTTTTGCACCAGAAACAGGTGGATGACGCGCTGACCCAGCGGGTCTGCGAGGTGGACGGCCTTCTCGCCATCGGCCTCGACCCCGAGGACGAGATCATCCACCGCATCACGCAGGGTGTGCTGCAACCGGTTCTGGTCAACAGCGCCGATCCTTCGATGATGCTGGACTGCGTCTCGCCCTCCAATTTTTACGGCGGCGCGCTGGCGGCGCGGCGGCTGCTGGAACTGGGTCACCGCAAGGTCGCCTATATCGGCCCGCATCATCGCCACACCATAAGGGAGCGTATGCGCGGCTTCCGCCACACGATTCTTGAGGAAGAGGGAACGACCTATGAGGAGTTCCTGCTTTCGACGGCGGATAGCGGCTTCGGACAGGCGGGCGATGCGGTTCGCCAGCTATTGGCCAAAAACCCTGAACTCACCGGCATTTTCTGCATGAATGACGCGATTGCGCTCGGTGCGCTGGGGGCGGCGCAGGAGCTTGGCCTCGCCGTGCCGGACGATCTTTCCATTATCGGCTTCGATGACCTGCCCTTTGCCGAACTCTCCACCCCCCGTCTCAGCACGATCCGCGTCGACCGTCGCGAAATCGCCCGCGAGGCGGTGGAGCTGCTGCGCCGCCGGCTGACGGAACCTTCCGCCAATGCCCGCCAGGTGCAGCTTGGCGTGCAGCTGGTGGAAGGACAGACGGCCGGCAAGGCGAAAAAGACGAGAAAGGCGGCACGCGATGCATGACACCATGACCAGACCCAATATGGCCAGATTCAATCCGCTGCACGGCAATCCGCTCAAAAGCCGCGCCGATGTCCGACGAGCACTGGATGACAGTTTCGCGCCGCTTCTTGCCCATTTTTCGCCGGGCGGCGCAAGAGTGACGCTGAGCGGCACCGCCGCGCATTTCGACCGGGCGGCGGCCGATCTGGAGGGTTTCGCCCGGCCGCTCTGGGGCATCGCACCGCTTGCGCTGAGCGGCGATCATTTCGACCACTGGCCGCTTCTGGCACGGGGAATAGCCAACGGCACCGATCCTTCCCATCCCGAATATTGGGGCGACGTGCGCCAAAGGGATCAGCGGCTTGTGGAACTGGCCGCCCTCGGTTTCGCGCTGCGGCTTGCGCCTCAGCACCTGTGGGAACCGCTGTCCGACGCGCAGAAAGACAATGTGCGCCGTTATCTGCTGACGGCGCGCGAGCGCAATTACGCCGATAATAACTGGAAGTTTTTCCGGGTGATGGTCGATATGGCGCTGGATCATCTCGGCATCGATTTCGACCGCAGCCTGACCCAGACATTCCAGAAGGAACTGGACGAATTCTATATCGCCGACGGCTGGTATCGCGATGGCAATTACCGCCGCATCGACCATTACATCGCCTTCGCCATGCATTTTTACGGCCTGATCTACGCGAAACTCAGCAAGCCTGACGATGCCTACGCCGCACGCTACCGGGAACGAGCGCGCCTCTTCGCCAGCGATTTCGCCAGCTGGTTCGATGAGGATGGCGGCACGCTCGCCTTCGGCCGCTCCATGACCTACCGCTTCGCCTGCGGCGGCTTCTGGGCGGGTCTCGCTTTTGCCGATGAGGAGGCGTTGCCCTGGGGCGAGATCAAGGGGCTTTATCTGCAACATCTGCGCTGGTGGGCGAAAAAGCCGATTGCCGACCGCGACGGCGTGCTTTCCATCGGCTACGCCTATCCGCAGCTCACCATGTCGGAAAGCTATAATTCGGCGGGCTCGCCCTATTGGGCCTTCAAGGCCTTCCTGCCGCTCGCCCTGCCGGAACGCCACCCCTTCTGGCAGGCGGAGGAAAAGCAGCCCGAAACATCGGCAAAACCGAAGCCACTCATTCATCCCGGCATGGTGATGATGCGGACCAGCGGCAATGTCACGGCGCTTTCCAGCGGGCAGGAGAACCTTTCCATGCGCGGCGGGCCGGAGAAATATGCCAAATTCGCCTATTCCTCCCGTTACGGTTTCGGCGTCGAAGTGGATGAGCGCGGTTTCAGGACCAACGGTTTCGACAATATGCTGGCCTTCTCCGAAGACGGCCTCCATTACCGCGTGCGCGAAACCAACGAAAAGGTTCTGCTGGCCGGGGAAAGCCTGCGGGCGACATGGAAGCCGTTCCCGGATGTGGCGGTTGAAACGACGCTGGTTGCGGCTGGCGGCTGGCATATCAGGCTGCACCGGATCACCTCCGCCCGCCCCCTTTCGGTGACCGAAGGCGGCTTCGCAATCAACCGCAACGACGGCGACCGCGATGCCGTGCGCGAAGAGACCAACCGGGCGACCGCCGATTGCGGCGCAGACATATCCGCCATTGTCGATCTCGGCTCCAGCATAATCCGCCACGGCGTGGCACTGAAGGCTCTGCCCAACACCAATCTCATCAACGCCAAGACCACGGTGCCGCAACTGCGGGGCGAGATTCCGGCGGGCGAAACCCTGCTTGCCTGCGCGGTCTTTGTCGGGGTGACCGGGCCAGAAAGCGAAACAGCGTTGGCGACAGTTCCCGCACTTCCGGATATGGAGGGGCTCGACCGCCTGTTTGCGGAACGGGGCGTTCCGGTCAGCAGCATGGCGGCAACGGGAGAGCCGCAATGACGAGCCCGCTTCCGCGTCTCAGCCTTGCCATGGACCCGGAGCGAACCCAGCATGTGCTGACACCGCAGGCGCTCGAAAGGCTGTCGCAGAGTGTCGATATTCTCGACACGGGGCGGATCTGCGATTTCCACGATCCCGCAGTGAAAGAGCAGCTGGCGCGGACGGATATTCTTCTGACCGGCTGGGGCTGTCCGGATATCGGCGCGCGGGAACTAGCGCTGATGCCGCGCCTCAGGCTGATTTCCCATGCCGCCGGCACGGTCAAATATTTCCTGTCGCAAGCGGTGTTCGATCGTGGCGTTACCGTGTGCAGCGCCGCGGAGGCGAATGCACAGCCGGTCGCCGAATTTTCGCTGGCCATGATCCTGCTGGCCGGTAAGCGCACCTTCGGTTTCCGACGCCTTTATCTGGAGCATCGCGACCGCGCCCCTGTCGAGCGATTGCAGGCGCAGGCCATCGGCAATCTCGGCCTGACGGTCGGCATCGTCGGCGCATCGCGCATCGGACGCCGCGTCATCAATCTGTTGCAGCCCTTCGATCTCAACCTCATCCTTTTCGATCCGCTTCTCAGTGCTGCGGAGGCGGAAAAGCTCGGTGTACGTCTCGTCTCGCTCGAGGAGCTGATGGCGGTGAGCGATGTTATTTCCCTGCATGCACCCTCCCTGCCGCAGACGCGGCATATGATCGGCGCGGCAGCACTTGCCCGCATGAAGGACGGCGCGACGCTGATCAATACGGCACGCGGCGCGCTGGTGGATGAAAACGCACTGCTGGCCGAGCTGAAAACCGGACGCATCGAAGCCGTCATCGACGTCACCGACCCGGAAGTGCCGCCGCCGGATTCACCCTTTTACAGCCTGCCGAACGTGTTCCTGACGCCGCATATCGCCGGCGCCACTGGGCTTGAACGCGCAAGGCTCGGCGACATGGCGATTGCCGAAATCGAACGCTTCTGCCGCGCGGCACCCTTGCAACAGCAGGTGCGGCCGGAACATCTGGAACTGATCGCATGAGATTTTTCGAGCCTGGCCTTTGCTCCGTCACCTTCCGCTCCCTGTCGCCACAGGCAGTCATCGAGCTTGCCGCCGCAAACGGCATCAGGTCCATCGAATGGGGTGCGGATATCCATGTGCCGCCCGGCGATCTCGAAAATGCAAGGGATGTGGCGGCGCGGACGGCGGAAGCCGGCCTCTCCGTCTCCTCTTACGGCTCCTACATCTTTGCACCGGATTTTGCGCCGGAAGATGTGACCGCCGTGCTGGAAACCGCAAAAGCGCTCGGCACTGGCCATATCCGCATCTGGCCCGGCAGCCGCAAACGTCCATCTGCCGATTACTCCCCCGGCGAACGCCGCGCGGCAACGGAAGCGCTGGCGACAATCGCCCGCCGGGCGCACGACTATGGCATCACAATCGGCCTCGAATATCACCCCAACTCACTGACGGACACCCTGCCCTCTGCCCTGCAACTCATGCAGGATTTGCCGATGCCCAACCTCTTTTTCTACTGGCAACCCGCCCCCGGCCTGCCGCTGGAGGACGCACTCGCGGAAATATCCGCACTCGGCCCACGCATCTGCCATCTTCATGTCTTCGCCTGGCTCGCCGACGCCAGCCGCCTGCCGCTTCACGAACGCGCGGATTATTGGCGGGCGTGCGTGGATGCATTGCCGGAAGGCGACTGGAAAAAACCGGCTTTCGCGATGCTCGAATTCGTCAAAGGCGACGATGTCGGGCAGTTCGCGGAAGATGCGGTGATACTTGGAGAAATTTTTGATAAGTCATAATCTCGACCGATCAATGTCTACTCTTACCGGTTAACGGGAGAAGGTTATTATACCACGGGTCAAAAGCATTACAGCGAAACCTCATGGCTTGCTCACGGTTGAATGGGCAGACGGCGGCCAGTCGTCTGCTGATCTGACAGGGTGGATCGCCACCGGTGGAGGATTACTGGCTCCACTACTATCGGAGGACATCTGGAAAACCGCGACAATTGCAGATTATAGTGCGAGCGTTAAATGGGATGGCCAGAATCTCGAAATTGACGCCTACCATCTTTGCCAAATCGCCGAGAACCAGCAGGCACGCAGACGTTAAACTCACTTCGCCCTATAGGCGTCAATTGCATACATTAAGACTTGTTCCTTTTTCCTCGCTGCCTCAGATCGACCCGACATCAGACCTGCCGCAATTCCTTGCCAGCTGAAAAACCAAGGCATCGCTAAAACGATCGCTAGAAGTAGAGGAAGACCAGTGATCAACAAGAAAATTGTCGCAGCACTCTTGGAGTAAGCCTGCAATATTATATGCGGCAGCATCACTGGCGTTGCCATAACAAACCACCAAAATGAGACCACCAACGAGATTGGAAAGCCTGCCACGAGCGGCATCTGCTGCGCCTTGTTAAGCGCCCAAAGCTCACTACGATGACGATAATATGTGATGCGCTGCCATAATCTCAGCATTCGTCTCTCCAGTCTTAACTTTCACACTGGACAGATTTTCCTCGTTACGCAATCGGACCTTGCCACGTGCGTCCACCTTTGTTCTTCACGATCATCATCGACGCACTGTGCCCTCGGCTCGAGATGCAGCTTACCGAAGTCTTTGGTCGCGAAAGAACCTCTTCATCGCGTAAGCACGCAATCGCTCGAAAAGGCCTGCAAAGCCAATATGACTGAAGGGGGCTTTTCTCTTGTCATCTACGTTAGACGCTAAATACAAGTGTCATATCCGCCGCCCATCCGCCCCGAACAGATGCGTCTTCGAAAGATCGAACGCAAAGGGAATGGTCTCGCCGATGCGGATATGGCGCTGGCCGTCCAGCAGCACGGTGGCGGGCTGGCCGTCGGGGGTCGCGGTGTAGACCACCGTTGAGCCGCCGAGATGTTCGACGAGCTGGATGGAGGCCTCACCCAGCGAGGCCGATTGCGCCTGCGGGTTCACATGTTCCGGGCGCACGCCGAAGGTGAGCGGTTCGCCCTGTTGCGCGGCGACCGGTTTTTCCAGCACGATGCGCTGACCGGCTACCTCGATGGTGCGGTTGGAACTGTCGCCTGAAGCCACCTTGGCGGAGAGGAAATTCATCTTCGGCGAGCCGATGAAACCGGCGACGAACTGGTTGGCGGGATTATTGTAAAGATCGAGTGGGCGGCCGACCTGCATGATGCGGCCGTCGCGCAGAACGACGATCTTGTCGGCCATGGTCATGGCTTCCACCTGGTCGTGCGTCACATAGATCATGGTGCTGCCGAGCGTCTGGTGCAGCTTGGCGATTTCGACGCGCATCTGCACGCGCAGTTCCGCATCGAGGTTGGACAAAGGCTCGTCGAACAGGAAGATTTTCGGTTCGCGCACGATGGCGCGGCCGATGGCGACACGCTGGCGCTGGCCGCCCGAAAGCGCCTTCGGCTTGCGTTGCAAAAGCGGGCCGATCTGCAGGATATCGGCGGCTTTCTGCACCCGCGCCTGAACTTCCGGTTTCTTGTAGCCTGCCGTCTCCAGACCGAAGGCGAGGTTCTTGTAGACGCTCATATGCGGATAAAGCGCATAGGATTGGAAGACCATGGCGATGCCGCGCTTGGAGGCGGCGGTTTCATTGACCCTTTCGCCATCGATACGAAGATCGCCTTCGGAGATTTCCTCAAGCCCTGCAATCATGCGCAGAAGCGTGGATTTGCCACAGCCCGAAGGGCCGACGAAAACGGTGAACTCGCCCGGCTCGATCTTGAGATCGATGCCGTGAACGACCGGAAAGGCGCCGAACCGCTTGACGATTTTTTCGAGCGTAATGCTGCTTGCCATGCTGTTTCTCCCGACTGTCGCGCCGCATGCAGGGCGGCAGCGACAGTGTTGATTGTCTTAAAATGCGTTCCCGATCCGGGTTCCGTTCAGCGTTTCATTCCGGTGGTGGCGATGCCTTCGATCAGCAGCCGTTGGAAAAACAGGAAGAACAGGAAGACCGGCACCAGCGACAGGTTGGACATGGCGAAAAGCGACGTCCAGTCCGAGCTGCCGGTGGAATCCACGAAGGATCTGAGGCCAAGCTGCACGGTGTAGGTGTTGATGTCGTTCAGATAGATCAGCGGCCCGAAGAAATCGTCCCATGTCCAGATGAAGGAAAAGATGGCAGCCGTCGCCAGCACCGGCAGCGACAAAGGCAGCATGATCTTCCAGTAGATGCGGAAGGGCGAGCAGCCATCCATCACAGCCGCCTCGTCCAGCTCGCGCGGGATGCCGCGGAAGAACTGCACCATCAGGAAGATGAAGAAGGCGTCCGTTGCGAGGTATTTCGGCACGATCAGCGGCAGCGAGGTGTTCACCCAGCCCATTTCCAGAAACAAGATATATTGCGGGATGAGCACGACGTGATAGGGCAGCATCAGGGTGCCAAGCATCAGTGCGAACCAGAAATTGCGCCCCCCGAAGCGAAGCCGGGCAAAAGCGAAGGCGGCGAGCGAGCAACCGACCACGTTTCCTATGGTGGCCAGCACCGAGATGAAGAAGGAGTTCCAGAAGAACTGTCCGAAGCTCACCTGCAGCCCGGTCCAGCCGCGAATATATCCGCCGACATCCACCGCCGAGGGGATGAGCGAGGAAGAGCCGAACAGCTCGTCCTGCGGCCGGAAGGAACCCGAGATCATCCACAGGATCGGATAGAGCATCGCGAAGGACGCGATGATCAGCGCCGTGTGGAGCATCACCGATTTCAGCGGCGAACGTTGCGGGCCCTGGCCCGGCCGGGGGGCGGTAACAGCATCAGTCATCGTAGTGCACCCAGTATTTCGCGCTGAGGAACGAGAAGGCCGTGAACAGCGAGATGATGATCACCAAAATCCAGGCAAGCGCCGAGGCATAACCCATGCGGAAGAAACCGAAGGCCTCCTGGTAGAGGTAGAGCGTGTAGAACAGCGTCGAGTTGATCGGCCCGCCGGTGCCTTCGGAGATGATGAAGGCGGGGGTGAAGGCCTTGAAGGCGTCGATCGTCTGGATCACCGCGTTGAAGAAGATCACCGGCGTCAAAAGCGGCAGGGTAATGCGGAAGAACTGCCGCACCTTGCTCGCGCCGTCGATTTCGGCGGCCTCATACATGTCCTGCGGGATTTGTCTCAGACCCGCGAGGAAGATGATCATCGGCGAACCGAACTGCCAGACGGACAGGATGACCAGCGTGTAGATCGAATAATCCGGATTGGAAATCCAACTCGGCCCTTCATAACCGAAGGCCTGCCACAGGATCATGTTGACGAGACCGTCAGAGGCGAAAAGCTGGCGCCAGAGCACGGCAATCGCGACGCTCGAACCCAGCAGCGACGGCAGGTAGAAGATCGCCCGATAGAGCGTCAGGCCCTTGATGCCGCGGTTGAAGGCGAGCGCGACCAGCAGCGCGAAGATCAACTTCAGCGGCACCGACAGCAGCACATAGGTAAAGGTGACCTGCATGGCTGCGGCGAATTTGGGGTCGGCCGTGGCGATGCGCACATAGTTTGCCGCCCCCACCCAGTCCGGCGACTGCAACAGGTCGTAATTGGTGAAAGACAGGTAAAGCGACGCAAGCGCGGGACCGAGGGTGAGGCCGAAAAAGCCAATCAGCCAGGGCAGCAGAAACAGGTAGGCGTGAATGTTGCGGTCGAAAATCCGCTTAACGCCGCCCCGCTTCGGGAGAGCCGCGCCACGGCTCTCCCCCACAAGAGTTTCAGATCGAAAGGCCATAAACCATCACTTCCGTTTGATAACGGTTTCGGATTCCTTGACGAGGCGGTCACCGCCCTCTTCCGGCGTTATCTTGCCGAAGCCGATTTCCTCCGCCGTGCGTTTGAGGACGAAGGCGAATTCGCCCGCGCCCGGAGGCGGCGCCGGCGGCAGATCGCCGACGCCGGGGGTAATCTCGGCAATATAGTCCACCATCGTCTTGCTGACCTCGTCGAGCTTGCTGCTCAACTGGCTACGCATGGATTCCGAAGCAGGAACGCCGCGCTCGACGCCGAGAATATCGATGCCCTGCGGTTCAGCCACAAGGAAGTTGATGAAACCGACGGCCTGCTCGATGCCGGCGCTGCCATTGGCGACGCTGATGAGCATGGAGGGTTTCAGATAATGGCCGGAAGGGCCATCCTTCGTGCTCTTCGGATAGGAGCTTATGGCAAGCTTGGACTTGTTGAGTTTCTGATAACCGACGAACTGGTTGGAATGGGCAAATGCCGTTGCCGCCTTGCCCGTCGTCAAAGGGTTCGTTTCGATGTTGAGCTGGTCGAGCGCCTGCACATCGGCCGGCACACAGGCGCCGCTCTTGCGCAGATCCGCCCACAAAGTGAACCACTTGGTCGCATCGGCAGGATCGAAGCCGATGCCGCCATCCTGCGTGTAAAGCGACTTGCCGTTCTGGCGCAGCCAGTTTTCGAAGCTCGGCTCCACGCCGCTGGCATCGGCCGTGGCATAATAGCCGGGCTTCGGCTTGTTCTTGCTGAGCTTGGCGGCGTTTTCGGCAAACTCCTCCCAGGTCTGGCCGATCGCCGGCGGCGTCGCACCGGATTTTTCCCAGGCCGCCTTGTCGAAGAAGACGGCGCTTGAATTGACGCCGAGATTGATGCCGTAAAGCTTGCCATCGACCCGGCCGGAATCGATGTTCATCTTGCCGAAATCCTCAATCTTCAGGCCCTTGCCGATATAGTCGTCCAGCGGCGCGAGCGCGCCGCGGCGGCCATATTCGAAGATATAGCGATAATCCATCTGGATCAGGTCGGGCGCATTGCGGCCCGCAACCTGCGTAGCAAGGCGCGGCCAATAATCGCTCCAGCCTGCGAATTCACCGGCAATATCGAGATCCGGCTTGACCTGCTTATAGGCTGCTATCGCCTTGTTGGTGCGGTCGGCGCGCTCCTGCGAACCCCACCACAACATGCGAAGGCGCGCGGCCTGGGCCTGCGCTGAACCACCTCCCAGTGTTGCAAGCGACAGGGCCGCAAGCCCCGCTGAAAGCACACCTCTCCTCTGAAGCATCACGGGCATTGGCAACTCCTCCCTATTGACTGCCAATTGATGATGAACGTAAACGACACTTGCCGTTTTATAACTAATTGGTTACATGGGAACACTGATCGCAAACATTGTCAAGCGGGTGCTGAAATGGAAGAAACGACAAAAAACCAGCCGTCCGATCCGGCCCCCGATGCGGCCATGGAGAAAACGCCGTCACCCAAGCGCAAACGCGCGACGACACAGGTGCGAAACCCGGAAAGAACGCGCGCCGCCATTCTCGAAGCCGCCCGCCGCGAGGTGGCCGCCAAGGGGCTGGCAGGGGCACGAATCGATGTCGTCGCCCGGCGCGCCGGCACCAACAAGCGGATGATCTACCATTATTTCGGCGACAAGGATGCGCTTTATCTCGCCGTTCTGGAAGACGCCTATCGCCATATCCGCCACACCGAAAGACGGCTTGACCTGGCCCGCAAGGCCCCTTCGGAGGGCTTACGCGAGCTTGCGCTTTTCACTTGGCACTACTTCCTCGACCATCCGGAATTCCTCAGCATTCTGGCCACGGAAAACCTCAATAAAGCCCGCTATCTCAGGCAATCCCCGACGATTACGGCGATGCATTCGAACTTCATTTCCGAGCTTGAGGACGTGCTGCGGCGCGGCAGCGACGCCGGCGAATTCCGTGACGGTCTCGATCCGATCGACGTCTTCTGACCATCGCTTCGCTCGGCGCTTTTTATCTTTCGAACCGGTTCACGCTGTCGACGATCTTCCAGCGCGACCTGACCGATCCCGCCGAGCTGGAGCGCTGGGGCCAGCATATCGTCGATACCCTGCTTGCTGCAGTGCGGCCGGTCTGAGCCAGTCAAACCGAATTCCTCTTTAACAACAGCGACGACGCGCCATTCGCATCCGCGAAGCGCGTCGTTTTCTTTTGCGGCGCGGTGGAAACACAAAAACGCAACCGTCGTCAGGTCACGAATTTTTCCTGTCAAAAACACCTTGACAGATCGCATCCTTCACGACCACAAATAACCAAATGGTTACAAATTGCCATGTTTGACGGAAGCGGCTTTCGGGAAGAGGCCGCCTTGGGAGGAAATTCATGAAACGTATCGGCGTCATCATGCACGGCATCACCGGCCGCATGGGTTACAACCAGCATCTCGTGCGCTCCGTTCTCGCCATTCGCGATCAGGGCGGCGTGCTGTTGAAGAACGGCGAAAGGGTCATGCTCGACCCCATTCTGGTCGGACGCAACGGCGCGAAAATCGAGGAAATCGCCAGAAAGCACAATGTCGCGCGCTGGACGACCGATATCGATGCGGCGCTGGCGAACCCCGACGATACGCTGTTCTTCGATGCCGGCACGACGCAGATGCGCGGCAGCCTGCTGGAGAAAGCCATCAAGGCCGGCAAGAACGTTTATTGCGAAAAGCCAATTTCCGACACGATGGAAGAGGCGCTGGCGATTGCGCGGCTGGCCGAAAGCGCCGGCATCAAGCACGGTGTGGTGCAGGACAAGCTGTTCCTGCCGGGCCTTCGCAAGCTCGCCATGCTGCGCGACAGCGGCTTTTTCGGCAAAATCCTCTCGGTGCGCGGCGAGTTCGGTTACTGGGTTTTCGAAGGCGACTGGCAGCCGGCGCAGCGCCCCTCCTGGAACTACCGTCTGAAGGATGGCGGCGGCATCATTCTCGATATGCTGTGCCACTGGCGTTATGTGCTCGACAACCTGTTCGGTCCGGTGAAATCGGTGAGCTGCCTCGGCGCGACCCATATTCCGGAACGTTTCGATGAGCAGGGCAAAGCCTATAAGGCGGATGCCGACGATGCCGCTTATGCCACCTTCGAGCTGGAAGGCGGCGTGATCGCCCACATCAACTCCTCATGGGCAGTGCGGGTGCGCCGCGACGACCTCGTGACCTTTCAGGTGGACGGCACACTTGGTTCGGCGGTGGCGGGCCTGACAAAATGCTTTACCCAGCACCGCACCAACACACCGAAGCCGGTATGGAACCCCGACCAGCCGCAGACCATCGATTTCTACAAGACCTGGCAGGAGGTGCCGGACAATGTCGTCTATGACAACGGCTTCAAGGCTCAATGGGAAATGTTCGTTCGCCACTTGGTGGACAACGATCCGTGGCCCTATGGCCTCATGGAAGGCGTGAAGGGCGTGCAGCTTGCGGAGCTTGGACTGAAATCGTGGAAGGAACGCCGGTGGCTCGACGTTCCCGCTATTTCGTAAGGAGGCGACGGTGAGCGAACTCAAGCTTCCGAAGGATGACCGTAGCATCGAGGTCTACCGGCTTTCAGGCACGCCAGTCGCGGTTGAGAAACGCAGTGCCGCGGATTTCAACCGCGTCGCCTTCGCCGCCGCCCATGTGGTGGCCGACCCCCTTGCCGATAATGACCCATGGCTGACGCCAGCCATCGACTGGGACGCGACGCTGCGTTTCCGTCACCGCCTGTGGGATCTCGGCCTCGGTGTCGCCGAGGCGATGGATACGGCGCAGCGCGGCATGGGGCTGGCGTGGCCGCAGGCGCAGGAACTGATTTCCCGTTCGCTGAAGGAGGCGGCCAGCCGCAAGGATGCGCTGATCGCCTGCGGCGTCGGAACCGACCATCTGAATGGCAGCGGCTACGACCTGAACCAGATTGTCGACTCTTATCTCGAACAGCTTGATTTTGTTCAGGGAGAAGGCGGACGTGTGATCCTGATGGCGAGTCGTGCACTGGCTGCGGCGGCGCGTTCCCCGGATGATTATCTCAAGGCCTATGCGCGGGTTCTCTCCCATGCCGACCAGAAAGTGGTGATCCACTGGCTGGGTGAGATGTTCGATCCCGCGCTTGAGGGTTACTGGGGTTCCGGCGACCACATGCAGGCCATGGAAACCTGCCTAGCCATGATCGAGGAGAATGCAGACAAGATCGACGGCATCAAGATTTCGCTTCTCTCCAAGGAAAAGGAAATCGTCATGCGCCGCCGCCTGCCCGCAGGCGTTCGCATGTATACCGGTGACGATTTCAACTATGCCGAACTGATCGCCGGTGACGAAAAGGGCCATTCGGATGCACTGCTCGGCATTTTTGACGCCATAGCGCCGGCGGCTTCGAAAGCGCTGGCCTGCCTGAAGCGCGGGGCGGACAACGAATTCTTCGATATTCTAGAGCCGACGGTGGCGTTATCGCGCCATATCTTCAAGGCCCCGACCCGCTTTTACAAGACCGGCGTGGTGTTCCTCGCCTATTTGAACGGGTTGCAGGACCATTTCACCATGGTCGGCGGGCAGGAAAGCACCCGCTCCACGCAGCATTTCGCCGAACTTTTCCGACTGGCGGACAGGGCCAATGTGCTGGCCGAGCCTGATCTGGCGACGCATCGCATGAAGGCGTTTCTGGCCGTCCGTGGCATCGGGTGAAGCAAAATAAGGGGAGATACAGAGATGAGCCTTGAAGGCCTTTCCATCAATTTCGCCACCGTGCGTCAGGGCGGAGACTTCGGCGCCATCGTCGATGCCTGCCTTGCCCATGGCATCACCGCCATCTCGCCCTGGCGCGAGCAGGTGCATGGCGTTGGCCTTGCTGAAGCCGCCCGCATTGTCGAGCAGAACGGGCTGCGCCTCAGCGGCCATTGCCGGGGCGGTTTTTTCCCCGCGCCCAATGCCGAAGGCCGCCGCCTCGCCATCGAGGACAATAAACGCGCGGTCGATGAGGCAGCCGCCATGAAGGCCGATTGCCTTGTGCTGGTCGTGGGCGGCCTGCCCGCTGGCTCGCGTGACCTGAAAGGCGCACGGCAGATGGTGGAGGACGGCATGGCCGAGCTTCTTCCCTATGCGCGGGCTGCCGGCGTACCGCTCGCCATCGAGCCGCTGCACCCCTTCTATGCCGCCGACCGCGCCTGCTTCAACACGCTGAAACAATCGCTCGATCTCTGCGACAGGCTGGGGTCTGGAACCGGTGTTGCCATCGATGTCTACCATGTCTGGTGGGATCCGGAACTGGATGAACAGGTGGCGCGTGCGGGCAGAAACGGGCAAATTCTCGCCCACCATATTTGCGACTGGCTGGTGCCGACCACCGATCCGCTCAACGATCGCGGCATGATGGGCGACGGCGTGATTGACCTGAAGGCATTTCGCGCCATGATCGAGGCCGCCGGCTTCCACGGCCCGCAGGAAGTGGAAATCTTTTCGCATCGCTGGCAGGCGCGCCCGATGGACGAGGTCCTCGCCACCGTGGTCGAGCGTTTCAAGACTGTTTGTTGATTATCCGGGAGAGAGACAATGCCTGAAAAGGTGAAACGCAAACGCTATGCGCTGGTCGGCACCGGCAATCGCGGCACCACCATGTGGGGCCGCGAATTGCTGGCCGGCTGGAGCGACTATGTCGAACTGGTCGGCATTTGCGACCTGAACCTGATGCGCGCCGAGCGCGCTCGCGCCATGATGGGATCGAACGCGCCGCTTTACGACGATTTCGACCGGATGATGGAGGAGCAGCGACCCGAACTGGTGATCGTCTGCACACCTGACGATACCCATGACGACATTATCATCCGGGCGCTCGAAGGCGGGGCCGATGTCATCAGCGAAAAGCCCATGACCACCACCCCGGAAAAGATCGACCGCATTCGCGCGGCGGAGGCCAAAAGCGGCCGCCGGGTCGACGTCTCCTTCAATTACCGTTTCTCTCCCACCGCCGCCCGCATCAAGGAGCTGATCGACGAAGGCGCCATCGGCACCGTCACTTCGGTCGATTTCCACTGGTATCTCGATAACCAGCACGGCGCGGATTATTTCCGCCGCTGGCATGCCTTCACCGAGCATTCCGGCAGCCTGTTCGTGCACAAGGCCACCCACCATTTCGATCTGCTGAACTGGTATCTCGATTCCGATCCCGTAGAGGTGAAGGGTTTCGGGCAATTGCTGCATTATGGCAAGAACGGTCCGTTCCGCGGAACGCGCTGTCGCACCTGTCCGCACAAGAACGAGTGCGATTATTTCATGGATCTCGGCGCCGATCCTTTTCTCGATGCGCTTTATGAAGACCCTTCGACGGTGGACGGTTATATGCGCGATGCCTGCGTCTTCCGCGAGGAGATCGACATTCCCGACACGATGAGCGCCTCGATCCGTTATGCCAGCGGCGTGCAGGTTTCCTATTCGCTCAACACCTATATGCCGATCGAGGGCCACCACATCGCCTTCAACGGCCATAAGGGCCGCATCGAGATGCGCCAGTATGAAAAGCAGCCCTGGACGGAACCGCCGGCCGATGAAATCCTGCTGGTGAAAAGCTTCGGCGGCGGTGTCGAACATATCTGGGTGCCGCATGAGCCGGGCGGCCATTATGGCGGCGACAACCGCATGCGCGACATGATCTTCAAGCCCGGCTCCAACGACCGGCTGCGGCAGCGGGCGGGTTCGCGCGCCGGCGCCATGTCCGTTCTGACAGGCGTGGCGGCGCTGAAAAGCGCCCGTGAAGGCGGCACGGCGGCGGTGAAATCGCTGCCGGTTTAACCGCCTTCATCTGCGGCCCATCGGCAGCTGGGCCGCAAACGGCAATTGCCAAAAAAGAACGGACGATATTCCGCAGATTACGCGCTTCTTCCATGCCGGTAAAATGGTCGCCGGGGGAAGAAAGAGTGAGTCATGTCCAGTTTTGAATCCTTCGTTCCGCTCATCATCATCGGCGTCAGCCTCGTCGTATTTTTCAAATGGGTCGGGCGAGATATGAACCGGGAAGAGAAAAAACCGCGTTCCCGCCGCTGACGGCAGAAAAGCGCGCCCGCGCGGCGTGGAAACGGAACCCGCGCCTTTTCCCCTGCGTTTTCCCACTAAAAGGAGGACGCGACATGACGAAGAAAACGAAGCCGAAAACAGTCGACAAAGGGCCTTCCAGCCCGAACGACATTCCTCCCGCTGGCCCACACGCCAAACCGTCCCTCACCGACTATGACAAGACGCCGGGCGCAGGCAGCCTGCCGGATGACGGTGCGAAAGACGTGTCTCCCGGCGGAGGTTGATGCGCGCGAAACCAAAGGCCGCGCAAGACCGGGCGCACGTTTGGGTCAGCGGGAAATAACGCCGTGAACCAGATACTTAGCCGATGAGCGGTCGCTCGCCGGTGCTTTTTCCTTCAGGGCCCATTGCAAAATCAAAAATTGCGCCTATATTTTCCTCATCGACCATTGCTTGTGACGTCGTTCTGGAACGCTGTGTTCCCCGTCGGATTTCCTCTCAAATAATCGATCTTATCCCGCAAGGTATCGCGGGAACCACAACGATTCTACGAAAGGAAATCGTTATGAACACTGGTACTGTAAAGTGGTTCAACGCCACCAAGGGCTTCGGCTTCATTCAGCCTGACAATGGCGGCGCGGACGTTTTCGTTCACATTTCCGCTGTTGAGCGCGCTGGCATGCGTTCGCTGAACGACGGCCAGAAGATCAGCTACGAGATCGTCCAGGACCGTCGGTCCGGCAAGAGCTCGGCTGATAACCTTCAGGCAGCTTGATATTCGTCATTTGACCCCGCAGACCACGGATGTACTGGCTGCCGGTTAGAATGATTGTGAGAGGTCGGGTCAAAGCCCGGCCTTTTGTTTTTGGGCCAGGGAAAAAGCGCGTCCGCGAAGGGCTGCTGCCTGCCGCTAAAAAGGTTACCCGCCCCCGCCAGCCGTCCGATACCGCTCTTCCATAAAGGAGAATGCCATGGCCGCGTCAAAGGAAACTTTTTTCAAACCCGGCAAACTATCCGCGCAGGACAGGGCGTCATTGACGGATAACGCCGCAAAGCAGATCATAAACGCCGAGGCCGACCAGCGCGCCCGCAAAACGGAACGCCTTCGCCAGCTTCGCGAAGCACAGGAAGCGACGATTATCGCCGACGCGCCGGTTTCCGCAAAAAAACGATCCGGCAAGAACTGACTGGCCGGATTTCCAGCATCGCCCGAGCGAAGGGCCTTGAACGGATTGTCTCATAGCCGCTCGAGGCCGTATCGATCCAACAGGAGGAGGACACCATGGCCAAGGGTCAATTGCGCAGTAACAAGGAAATCCGCAAACCGAAGAAGGACAAGACGAAAGCACCTGCCGCGCCGCCCGCCGGTTCGCAGGTCAAATTCGCAAACGCCACGACAGCGGATGCCAAAAAGAAATAAGCGTCGTGCGGGCCGGCATGTCATGGCGAATAAAAGTATTACCATGGATACCGGACTTGTTTTGGCCACATTGCCCATTTACACAGCTCACATGGCAACTGCTGGTGAGCGCGAATGAAATCGACGTTCGCAGTTGTTTTAGTCGCTTCAGACTTTTGACCACGGATGTACTGGCACGGGTGTTGAGAGCGATATGAGGAAGGTCGGTGCAATATTGCCCCGGCCTTTTTTGTTGCCTGCGGCAGCGGCTGCCGCATCTTCCGCCGTCGTCAGCGGAATTAACTTGCCTATTCCCCTTAATCAGCGCAGGCTTTCTCATCGGTAATTAAAGGGCGTTGCCGCCGTCAGGCCTGTTGCACCCCCAGCCCTGTCCCGCCCGTTGTCCGGCGGGAACGATCCGGAATTCACGCGACATGCATGACGGCACGGGCCGGAAACGGTTTCCCTGACGTCGCCCGCGTTTCAAGGCGTTGAAGCGTCCCCGCACCGCCTCTGGATGGCAGCGCGACGCTCCGGCTTTTGTGAACCCCACAGGAAAGGAGGACGTCATGTCTTCCGCATATGAAAATTGCATCATCACATCGCAGGACCTGAAAATGCTCCAGTCAGTGCTGGAAGGTCTCGGTTATGACAGCCACTCCATGGATGACGAAGTCATTCTCTACAACAATGCCGCCCGCAAGGTGATCCAGCTCTTTCAGGATGGCTTGACCGACCCCGCCGATATTTCGGAGGAAATGCTGTTCCTGTTCGGCGTTCACAAACATGAACGCGTCAAACCGTGGAAACCGCTGCCGCGTTACGCCATTCAGGGCCTTCCGCCTCTTTACCGGTGATTGGGCCTGCCGCCCTTTTCGTGGCGGCCTTCAAAATCACCGATGAAAATAACGGCTTGGCAAAAGCCGTATATCAGGCAACACTGAAATTGAGCGTCCCGTGCGCGATCAGGCGCATCCCGGGAAGCTTGGGTATGGAATGTGCATCCGAGGCGTTGCGGGACCATGATCGGTCTTCGCCAGACTTCGGTTGTTTCCCATGCCGGTAAGTTTTGCGTCTGCGTGGAGGTGAGTATGACGTATGACTGGAGCGGCCGCAAAATGCGCCGCATGCGAGCGGCGAAACTGACGATCATCAGCCTCGTCGCAGCTTTCGTGCTGACTGCCCCGATTTTCGCCCATTATTGAGGTTTTCAGACGCGAGGCGGGGTCATACCGGCTGGCGGACTTCACTCGGCTTTCTCAACCGGTTCTTCAGCCATTTCTGAACGGGCTGATCGTAATGGACCGTCAGCCACCATGACAGGCACGTCGTGCCGATGAGGAAAACAATGCCGGCCGGCAAAGCGAGGTTTTCCCGGTGCACCGCGGGGATCAGAAGCTCCGTCCAGGCCAGAAGCGGAATATGCAGCACATAGACCGCGTAGGACGCCGTGCCGAGAAACACCGAGACCATTCCCACCCCGCGCCCCGGAACCGTCTTGCTGGCGACGAAGAGCAGCAGCGGCCAGACGACGAGGACAACCGCAAGATCGAAGAACGGCCGAAGCTCGCGCGACATCGGCACGGCCAGAATGAAACAGACCAGCAGAAGGCAAAGCGCCGCCTGAAAGGGTTTCAACTGCGGTATGCGATTGCGGAAACGGTAAATCAGCACGCCGGCAAAAAACGAGAAGAACACCCGCCCCATGCCGGCATACATTTCATGCCAGCGAAAACCGGCATGCAGACGGCCGAACTCGGCGGCAGCCACCATCAGCACAAGGGCGCTGACAATGAGCACCGCGGCGGTCTGTTTCGTCGTGGCCCGGACACCGAAGCGGGCGTAAAACGCATTCACCACCAGTTCGTTGAAAAGCGACCATGCCGGGCTGACGAGAAACAGCGCACCGTTCAGGGTGAGCGTGAAGGGTGCCGGCAAAAAGAGCAGCCCCGTTACCAGGGCGAAAGCAAGCTCGCCGGGATCGATGAGACGATGCAGATCGTCGATCGGCGTCGGCAGGCCCAGCACGTAGAGACAGATGAAATAGGCCGCCATCAGGGCCAGCGCCAGCCCATAAAGAGGATAAAGACGTGCGAAGCGCGCCTTCATGAAAAAGCCTGGCGTAATCGCCCCTTCGGCCAGTTTCCGGCTATAGGCATGCGCGAGCACAAAACCGCTGAGCGCAAAAAACAGATCCACGGCGAGATAGCTCGAAGCCGTGCTTTTTCCGAACAGATCCTCGGCGTGGCGGTGGACTATGAAAAGGGCAGCCACGCCCCTTATGCCGTCGAGCAATATGAAGCGTTCCGGAGACGACTGGACCATGGCATGAGGCTCGGTGTGGCTGACGGATTTAAGGTTCACAGGCAACGAGCTTTACCGCGTTGCGGTTCACCGCTGCCAGTCACAAACTGTTTAACGTGGCGAACGTCCCATATTATTATGGAACACTAACGGATGATCGACACCCTTTCGCGGCTGCGAAAGGCGTGCTACGTCCGGATGTCATCGATCTTCCGAACCTTTGACTCTGTGCCCTGTCCTTTCGAAACTTCAGTTTGATTTCACTTGGATATCTTCGGCGCAAATTCAGATGGGGCGGCGTTCGACGGCAGGCAACTTTCGCGGAGTCTCACCATGTCCACCATTGCAGAACGTATCAGAAAAATCATCGTGGACCAGCTTGGTGCAGACCCTGCCACCATCGTGGACGAGGCCAGTTTTGCTGACGATCTCGGTGCGGATTCGCTCGAGACCGTTCAGATCGTCATGGAAATCGAAGAGGAATTCGGGGTGGAAATTCCAGATTCCGCCGCAAGCACGATCCTGACCGTTGGCGACGCCATCCGCTTCGTCGAAAAAAACAAGGCGTGACCGGCAGGGGGATTTACCCCGCAGACAAAGCCGCGACGGGATCGAGCTTCGACGCGTTGCGCGCCGGCAGATAACCGAAGACTACACCGATCAGCGTCGAGCAGACGAAGGCGGCGATGATCGACGCCGTGGAATAGACCATGGCGAAGTTGCTGCTGAAGGCGGAAAAAAGCGCGCCGAAGCCGAGGCTGCCCAGCACGCCCAGCGTACCGCCGATGATGCAGACCAGCACCGCTTCGATGAGGAACTGCCGCAGAATATCGGTGCGCCGTGCGCCCACCGCCATGCGCACGCCGATTTCCGACACGCGTTCAGACACCGAAACGAGCATGATATTCATCACCCCGATGCCGCCGACCAGCAGCGAAATCACCGCAATGGCCGCAATCAGAAGGGTCAGCGTCTGCGTGGTGCTGGTGATGGTCTGGCGGATATCGTCGGTGTTGAGAATGTAGAAATCCCGTGTGCCGTGCCGCTGGGTCAGAAGCGTCGTCACCGCCTGCTCGGCGATTGAGGCATCGACATCGTCGGCCACCTGCACCGTGATGCTGCGCAGCGACAGGCTGCCGAGAAAGCGCGACTGGACGGCGGTATAGGGCAGGTAGAGCGACAGGTTCTGGCTCGAGCCGAAACCGCCCTGCTGCGCCTGCGTGACGCCGACGATGCGGGCCGGCACCTTGCCGATGAGAATGACCTGGCCGACAGGGCTGCCGTCGAAATCCGCAAACAGCGATTTGCGGGTATTTTCGTCGATCACCACTTCCTGCGCCTTCTGCGCAACGCTTCCGCCATCGAAAAAGCGACCCTGCGACAGCTTGGTGCCCTTGGCGACGAAATAGCGCTCGCTGACGCCGTTCACCAGCGCATTCGCCTCCTTCGCGCCGAAACGCACCGTGCTGGACGTCGAGACCGTCGGCGTCACCGCCGCGACATAGGATTGCTTGGCAAGCGCTTCGGCATCGGAAACGACGAGCGTGGTGATCTTGCCCGACCTTATGTCGCCGAAATCCTTGCCCGCGAAGATTTCCAGCGTGTTGGTGCCAAGACTCGATATGTTCTGCAGCACCCGCTGCTGCGAACCCTGCCCCAGCGCCACGACGCTGATGACCGAGGCGATGCCGATGATGATGCCGAGCATGGTGAGAAAGGTGCGCAGCTTGTGCGCCCGCATCGACAGAAGCGCCATGCGCAACGCCTCCCGCAGAGACGAAACGAGACCCGCAAGACCGGAAGACCCGCCGGAAACGGCAGCGGGTTTGGCATCGTCCTGCGGCACGGGCGTTGCATCCGTCCTGCGGTCGGAAATGATCGTGCCGTCGCTGATTTCGATGATCCGCCCGGCGCGTCTGGCAATCGACATGTCATGGGTGACGATGATGACGGTGCGGCCTTCGGCATGCAGCTCGCCGAGGATGCGCAACACCTCGTCGCCACTGGCGCTGTCGAGCGCGCCGGTCGGCTCGTCGGCAAGAATGATCTCGGCACCGTTCATCAGGGCGCGGGCGATGGAAACGCGCTGCTGCTGGCCGCCGGAAAGCTGGCCGGGACGGTGATCGAGGCGTTCCGCCATGCCGAGGCGGCCGAGCAGCCTTGCAGCATTGTGCCTGCGGTCGCCCTGCGTCTTGCCGGCATAGATCGCCGGAATTTCGACATTGCCGAGCGCCGTCAGCTCGGCCAGCAGATGGTAGCGCTGGAAGATGAAACCGAGATTTTCACGCCGCAGCGCCGAAAGCGCGTCGGCATCGAGATTGCCCGTTTCCCGGCCCCTGATGCTGTAGTTACCCGATGTCGGGCGGTCGAGGCAGCCGAGAATATTCATCAGCGTCGACTTGCCCGACCCGGACGCACCGACGATCGCCACCATCTCACCGGCCTCGATGGTGAGGTCAATGTTCTTCAGCACGCTGATCGTGCCTTCGCCGGAGGGATAATCCCGCCGCACGGATTTAAGCGAAATCAGAGGTTCAGCCATGGTTCAAAGCCCCATCGGCGGGCCGCCCGGCCCCGGCATGGCGTTTGCGGTGGTGTCGGTGGAACGCTCGCCGGTCACCACCCGCTCGTTCTCGGCAAGGCCGGAACGCACTTCCGCCGTGACCTTGTTGTTGAGCCCGATTTCGACCTTGCGCTCGGAAACCCTGCCATCGGCACCGGCCACGCGCACGACATAGCTGCCGTCGCTGTCCATGCTGCCAAGGGCCGCCGAGGGGACGGTCAGCACGTCCTTCGCTTCGCCGAGAACGATATGGACCTCCGCCGTCATATAGGTGCGCAGCTTGCCGTCCGGGTTCGGCACTTCGAACACGCCATTATAATAGATCGCCTCTGATGACGACGTGCTGGAAGAGGATGAGCTGGAGGATGAAGAGGTCGAGGAGCTGAAGCTGGAATCGCTGCGCACCGATTCCGGCGCCGGCTCTATCGAGGCGAGCGTCGCGTCGTAACGCTGCTGCGGCTCACCCAGCACCGTGAAATAGACCGGCAGGTCCGGCTTGACCCGCGTTACATCCGCCTCGGAAATTTCCGTGCGCACCGTCATCCGATCGAGCTGACCGAGGATGACGATGGTTGGCGCGGATTGCGTGGCGTTGACGGTCTGCCCTTCCTGGCTGACGATCGACAGAACCGTGCCTTCGATGGGCGCGGTGATCTTGGTATAGCCAAGATTGGCCTCGGCCGTTTCCACCGCGACCTGCGCTTCCTCGATCTGGGCGTCGATGGCTTCGATCTGCGCCTCGGTGACGGCGAGCGCCGCGGTGGCGCTTTCGAAATCGGCGCGGGAGGCGGCGTTCTTCGACACCATCTCCTGCTGACGGGCAAGGCTCTGGCGGTTGAGAACAAGCGTCGCCTGTTTCTCCACCCGCTGCGCCTTCACGTTCGCAAGGGCCGCCTGCGCCGTGCGCAGGCTGTTCGTCTGGGTAACGGAATCGATTTCGGCGATCAGATCGCCCGCCTCGACCGTATCGCCGAGCGCCACCTTGACGGCGGTGATGCGGCCGGAGGCCTGCGCGCCGACGGCGACAAGGCGAACGGGTTTCAGCGTTCCCGTCGCCAGCACCGTCTGCTCGATATCGCCGCGTGTCACCGGTGCGGTTATGTAGTCGGGTGTGGCCGCCCGTGTATATTGCGAGGACAGCCAGTAGCCGCCCACAGCGAGAGCGACAACCGCCAGCAATGCGCCTGCTTTGCGTGCCGTTTTCATCTTGATGTCCTGTCCAGCCGGTTCATTCGAAGGAAGAAACCGGCGTCATCTCGTGTTTCACGAGGATGAAACCCCTATCCGCCTCGATCCATTCATAGGCAGAGGCGGATTTTCGCGCCGCGGCCTTGCGGCAGGTGCTGCGAAGACGTTTGGAATCCGTCTTTTCGCGCTGATCCTTCGCACAGGCGGGCTGACGCCGCTGTTCATCCTGCCGGGATTTGGCCGCCGGCTGTTGCACGGGCTTGTCCTTTGCCACGGCCATCGACCAGGCAAAGCTCAAACCAAAAGCCGTTGCCAGCACCAGATAGAAATATCTCATCATCGTCTTCCTGCTTGAAAATCACGCGGGGGATCGCAGGCGTGCGATCCCCCGGCTCCAGCCGTTGCCGGCTGATTTCCTCCTTTACTGGGGGGCAGATTAAAGGAGGAAACTTCGAATAGTTGCCTCAGCCCCGTTCCGCCTCGGGAACCGGCGGCCTCATATCGCCATGCGGGGGAGCAAAGCCGCCGCGCGCTGCGGGGCCATGACGCGGGCCGGGAGGCGGAGGTGGCATCAGCGCACGCTCGAGTTCGGCAAGCTTCAGCACCTGCTGCGGCGAAAGCTTCGGTTTCAGCGCCGCAACGGCGTCCTGCAAGGCTTTGGCCTTTTCCGCCTTCTGCGCGATGATGCCTGCCAGCTCCTCTCCCGCAAGACGCGGCTCGGGCTTGGCCTTGCCTTCACCCTGCACCGGCGGACGCGGATTGCGCTCCGGACCGGGGGAAACGAGATCGATCAGCGCCGTGGTATAGGCGCGCCATGGACCGAGCTGCTCCGGCGTGACGCCGAGATAGATTTCGGCCGCCGAAAGCTTCGTCGCCAGCCCGAGAACATCCGGGCCGGGCATTCTGCGCATATGCGGCGGCAGCGGCCTTTCATCCGGACCCCGATCCGGGCCGATGCCCGGGCCGAGATCGAGATTGGCGGGCGGCGGCGCAGCCTGTTCGGTCGCCTGGGGTGCGGGCGCATTCTCTTCCGCTGCCTGCGCGGCGGCGGAAACGCCGATAATTGCTGTCGCGATGACGGCGGTGGCCAGTAGCGAGTTTCTCATCTTACCTTCCTTCCGTTTTCCAACATGAAAGGACGATAGGTGCATCGCGTTTCCGGCTTTGGTCCGAATGTTTCCGGCCTGCTTCCGCAAACCGCCTATTTGTAACCGAATGTTGCCAGAACGGCCCCGGAAAGCTTTCGTTGCAAAAATCCGCCGTTTCTTTTCGGCGCTTATGTATAGTGGCATCAAAAGGTTGGACGATATGACGACAGTTTCGGTGACACATATATTGATCGTCGATGACGATCCGGAAATACGCACATTGCTCGCGAAATATCTCGGCTCGCAGGGGTTTCGCGTGTCGATGGCCGCCGACAGGCGTGAGTTCGAGGAAAAGATCGCGAGCTCCGATCCCGATCTCATCGTACTCGACGTGATGCTGCCCGATGGCTCCGGCCTCGATATCTGCCGCGATCTGCAAGGCCGCCGGCCGCGCACGCCGGTCATTCTCCTGACAGCGCTGAAGGAAGATGTCGACCGCATCGTCGGGCTGGAAATCGGCGCCGACGACTATCTCGGCAAACCCTTCAATCCGCGCGAACTGACCGCGCGCATCAAGGCCGTGCTGCGCCGCGCCACGCCGCAGGAAGCCCCCCGCCCCTCATCCGCCGCCTATGGTTTTGCGGATTTCACCGCCGATCCCGAGCAGCGCTCCGTCATCCGCGCCAGCGGTGAAAAGATCGATTTGACGGGAGCGGAATTCGATCTTCTGAAAGTCTTTCTCGACAGGCCCGGCCGGCTGCTTTCCCGCGATCAGCTTCTCGATCTCACGCAGGGCAAGGATCGCGGCCCGTTCGACCGCTCCATCGACGTGCTGATGAGCCGCTTGCGCAAGAAGCTGGACGCCGACACCCAAACGCCGATCTTCAAGACCGTGCGCAACGGCGGTTACCAGATGACGGTTCAGGTCAAAACCCTGCCGGTGCCGCGATGAGCTCGCTTAAAAACCGCATCACGGCGCTGATGATCGTCTCCATCATCGCGGTCATCGCACTTGCGACTTTTGTGGCGGACCGGACATTGCAGCCGCCGCCGCCCGACGCCACCATCGAACCGCTGGCCCGCAGCCTCGCCTTTGCCGTGGCCATGGCCGAGCGCGATCCCTCCCTGCAGCAGCCCGGCTATTTCCAGATCGAGCAGAAGCCGCCGGAAGGCGATCTCGACGGCATGCTCTCGGAATTTCTGGAAAAGGCGCTGGCCCGTATCGGAGAGCCGCGCACCGCGATGGTCATCCGCTCGCCGGGAAATCCTGCCCCCGTGGCGGCTATCGCGCTGGAAAAAGGCGGCTGGCTGGTCGCGGAAATCCCGCATATGGGTCCGCCGCCGGGCGGCTGGAAGATTTTCGGCATGTGGATCGGGCTGATCATTCTCGGCAGCGCCGCCGTTTCGATCTTTGCCGCCAGCAAGATCACCCGCCCGCTCGACATGCTGGAAAATGCCGCCGCCAGCATCGGGCCTGACGGTTCGCTGCCGCACCTGCCGGAAACCGGACCAGGCGAAATCCGCGCCACGGCGCGGGCGCTGAACGAACTCGCCACCCGCCTGAAGGCGGCGATGGAAAGCCGCATGCGCCTCGTCGCCGCCGCCGGCCACGATCTCAGAACCCCGATGACCCGCATGCGGCTGAGGGCGGAATTCATCGAAAACGACGAGGAACGGGCCAAATGGCTGGCGGACCTCGAGGAGCTGGACGCCATCGCCGACAGCGCCATTCTTCTGGTGCGGGAAGAGGTCAGCCAGGATAGCGTCAAGACGATCGACATCGGCACGCTTCTCAGCGAAATCGTCAACGATGTATCCGATCTCGGCCATGCGGGCGCACTCGACTTCATCGAGCCGGAGGCCGCCATGACCATCAAGGCGGCCCCGCTGGCGCTGAAGAGAGCCCTGCGCAACCTCATCCTGAACGCCGTTACCCATGGCAAGAAGGCGCATATCGATCTGACCGGAGACGAGAGCGAAATCGTCGTGACCATCAGGGACGAAGGCCCCGGCATTCCGCAGGAACTGATCGGGCGGGTTTTCGAACCCTTCTTCCGGGTGGACCTCGCGCGGCGCAAATCAATCCCCGGCGTGGGTCTTGGTCTTGCCATCGCCAAGGAAATCATCGAGCGCTTCGGCGGCACGATCACCATTGCCAACCACAAGAAACAGGGCCTGATCCAGACCGTGATCTTCGCAAGGGCGGCGTGACGTCACGCCGCTGAAACAGTCTGCGCCTGCGGCTTAGCCAGAAGCAGGCTTTCGGCATAGGCCATCATCAGCGGCCCGACGCCCTTGGCATCGTCGGACACCACCGGCTCGGTCAGATAATATTCCGGCGTTCCATCGCGATAATTGCCCTCAAAGCCGCCAAGGCCCGCGACATGAACGATGCCGATGAGGCGGGTCACGCCCTCTTCATCGGCTTTCAGCCGCGTTTCAAGAAGCGCCTCAAGCGCACGGCGACCCGCCGAGAGGGCGGCATTCACCTCTTCGCCCTGCACGAGCTTCAACCGCACTGCGTGCAGCAAGGCATAGGCAAACATGGCCGAGGCGGATGTTTCCTCGTAATTGCCCGCAAGGCCCGGATTGTCGAGAACCTGCATCCAGAGGCCGGCCTCAGTCTGCCGTGCGATGATGCCGGCCAGAAGCAACTGCGTCTTGTTGCAAAGCGCCGCCGTCGCGCCGTCATCCGGCAGGATGGCCAGCGCGTCCACCAGCGCCATGGCGAGCCAGCCGACCGCACGCGCCCATATGGCGGGAGACTTGCCGCTTTGAGGATCGGCCCAGCGCTGGCTGCGGCTGTCGTCGTAACCATGGGCATAGAGCCCAGCGCTATCCTCGGTCGCCGCGAGCGCCGCTGAAAACTGCCGCACCGCATCGTCGATCAGTTCCGCCCGGCCCGTCGCCTGAGCGTATTCGATCTGGAAAGGAAGTCCCATATAAAGCCCATCCAGCCAGACCTGATGCGGATAACGCTTCTTGTGCCAGTAATTCCCGGATGCGATGCGCGGATGGCTGCGCAGTTGCCCCGCCAGATGTTCCGCCGCAGCGAGGTAACGCGGATCGCCCGTTTCCGCCACAAGGGGAAAGAGGATACGACCAGCGAGGATATGGTCGATATTATATTCCTGCGGATCGTACCCGGCGAGCGTGCCGTCTGGCGCTATCTGCGCATCGGCGAGACGATGCAGATGGTCGTTCCAGCGCGCTTCCCCGGTCGCCTCGAACAGCTGCTGCAGGCCGCGATAGACGCATCCATCCTCGTAACACCAGCTTCCGCCCTTGTAATGTTTATAGCGACTGGAGAATTGATCAAAATATTCAGTGGCTTTCATCGGTTTTCTCAATCGGAATCTGACACAATGGAAACGGACGCGTCGCTCAACAGGGCGGGATTATCGCAGACTATATGCGCCTGCTCGAAAACAATCGCCTCATGACGCATGGGACGCACCCGGTCGGCCATGATCGGCGGCGTTGCGATGGCCGAAGGATCGCGCGAGACGATGGTGAGATTGCGGATGGCGATGTTGCGGATGGGCGCTTCGGCAAGGCCTAAAAAAGCGCCGGCCGCATGGGAGAGATTGCGGATTTCGACGTCCTCCACCGTAATGCCGTCGATAAAGGGCGTGCCGCCATCAACCGGCGCCGGGTTTCGCGACTGCACCCAGTCGTCATGTCCATCGGCATCGCAATGGTAATGGGCATTGGCGGAAAGCGCGGTCTGCACGCCATCCAGCAGCACCCGGCGCATGGCAATGTTG
Organism: Agrobacterium sp. LY4; assembly: GCF_001526585.1. Lineage (NCBI taxonomy): Bacteria > Pseudomonadati > Pseudomonadota > Alphaproteobacteria > Hyphomicrobiales > Rhizobiaceae > Agrobacterium > Agrobacterium sp. LY4. Next base: position 82,863 of record NZ_ASYA01000014.1, read on the forward strand.
CTGACGGTACCGCCCCGCCCGCGCCGTGTCTTGAGGCGCAGGCCGCGATCCGTGCCGACCATATCGCAATCCTCAACCGCCACGTCACGCACACCGCCGGACATTTCCGAACCGATCACCAGCCCACCATGGCCGCGCTGCATCAGGCAATGGCGCACCCGAACGCCGCGCGTTTCCGCGAGATGATCGTCCTCGCCATCGGGGCCGCGCTTTCCCGCCTTCACCGCGATGCAATCGTCGCCGACGGAAAAGCGCACGCCTGATATCGTGACGTTGCGGCAGCTTTCGGGGTTGAAACCATCGGTGTTCGGGCTGTCATGGGGTGCGACGATGCTGAGGCCGGCGGCAATCAAGTCTTCGCAGCCCTGCGGATGGATCGTCCATGAGGCGGCGTTTCGGATGGTGAAACCGAGCAGGTTTGTCTTCCGGCAGGAAACGAGATGCAGGCCACGCGGCCGGCGCGCGCCGTCGCGGGTTTCTTTCGGCCAGCTCCACCAATCGCCGCTATCGCCGGAGCCATCGAGAACGCCCCTGCCCTCGATGACGAGATTGTCTGCCGCGATGGCGTGAACCGGCGCGGCAAAACAGGCATCCGGCAAGCCTTCCCAGCTTCCGAGCATGCGGCCTGCCTCATCGCGGGCGGGCAGGATCGGCCAGCCCCTGCGGGTGGAGGGCGCGCGCAGCACGGCTCCTTCGGCAAGGTGGAAGGTCATGTTGCTTTTCAGGCGAACGGGAAAGGCTGTCCAGAGACCGGCCGAGAGACGCAATGTGCCGCCGTGCGGCACCGCAGCCACGGCCCTTTCCAGCGCCTGCGCATTGGCGCGCGCGCGTGTCTCATCATCGAGCGCAACATCCGGCATGGGGGAGAATTCCGCAGCCTCGACAAGCCCGGCACAGGGGGCGGTTCTGAACTCCAGCCGCCCGAACCCCTCCGCTTCGAAGACATAGCGGGTATCCGGGGAGAGACCATGCAGCAGCGTCACCACGGACGCTGTTTCGCCGCGCCGTTCGTCGCCATCCGCCGACGTCAGACGCCATGCCGTTTTGTACGGAAGGAAATATCGAGCGCCGGGCACAGCAAGGCAAAGCGCTGCCGTTCGCGCCGAAGACGCGATGATAAGGGGTTCGTTCATGCTCTTTTCTCGTCTTTGGTGCCTGTCCGGCCAAACCGTTAGCGGACATGCCTCACATCATCCGGCAGCCGGATAGGGAGCCCGCCGCCATGGAGGCGGCGGCGGGCCATTGTCGTCAATCAAATTTGGCAAGAACATCGTTGGTCGTATCGATGATCTGCTCGGCCGCCTCTTCCGCCGTCAGCTGGCCATAGGCATATTCCTCAAGCGTATCGATGAAGCCCGAGCGGATTTCCGGGTGTTCGTTGAAGGGTGACACCACCGGTCCCGATGCCGCCATGACGATGGCGTTGGCGGCCCGCACTTCCGGCTCACCCTTATCGCCCAGACGCGCAGCCGCGGCTTTCGACGCGGGCAGGCCGCGCGAGGTACCGAGCGCATCGATGCCTTCCGGTTCGTTCAGCAGGCAGTTCAGGATTTGCGCGGCCGCTTCCGGGTTCCTGGAGTTTTTCGAGATCGAAAACACCATGGAAGGCTTGCGATAGACGCCCTCTGTCACGGCATCGGCAAGCTTCAGCATCGGGAACGGTTTCAGAACCTGCCCTTCCTTGAGCGGATCGGCATATTTCGAATAGGTCGAATCCCATTCATAGGAGCCGGCAATCCGGCCTTCCGACCAGGACGGTTTTTCATAGAGATTGACATTACCGTCGGCCGCTTCCTCTTTCTGGGAGCGGATGGAGCCGGTTTCGACCAGCTTGCCGACGAAAGAGATACCCTCGGCAAGCTCCTCCGGCGTCCAGGCCACGCGGTTGGTCTTGGGATCGACCAGATCCTTGCCGGTCTTCTGTACGACAGCCAGTGTCACCAGAAGCTGGGCAGTCTCCTTCACGGCATTGAAGGTGTAATAGTCCTTGCCGAGCTTTTCCTTGATGGTCTTGGTTGCCGCGAAAAACTCGTCCCAGGTCTTCGGAATTTCCACGCCGGCCTTTTCGAAGGTGGTGGCGTTGAAGAAAAAGACGCGACCGGTGGTGGAAACGGAAAGCCCCTGCAACACACCGTTCATCGAACCGGCATCCAGATCGCTCTCGGCCCATTGCGAAAGATCGAGCGGTTTCAGCTGGCGCAGATCGGCAAAACCTTCGCCGTTCTTGGAAAACAGCGGCAGCCACGGCCAGTTGACCTGAACGATATCGGCCTCCGTCTTGCCGGCCATCTGCGTGGTGAGCTTTTCCAGATAACCGTCGAATCCGGTGAATTCGCCCTTGACGGTGTGGCCGTATTTCTCCCCACAGGCGGCAATCGCCTTCTGGGTGGCGACGTGGCGGCTTTCGCCGCCCCACCACGACATGCGCAGTTCCGCAGCACCCGCCGCCGGAGCCGTCGCCATCGCCACATAAGCGGCACCGGCGAGCATCGCCATCATTCTTGTCATCGTCTTCATTGTTCTTCTCCTCCTCGAAAAATCAGGCACGCCCGTCCGCTCCTCACAGCGAGACGTTGCGACCGTCGGCCTTGTCGAAAATATGCAGCTTCTCAGGGTCCGGCTTCAGCCGCAGGATGCCGTCGCGCCCGAGTGCCTCGAATTCGGCCGCGCCAACGACACTGACGACTTTCTGACCGCCGAGATCGGCGTGCAGATAGACCTCGTGGCCCATGAATTCAGCATTGGTGAGTTTCGCGTGCAGCGCCGGGCCATCGACTTCTCCCGCCAGCGAAAGATGCTGCGGGCGGATTCCGATGACGGCATCTGCGGATCTCGCCGAAAGCCGTTGCTCCAGATGCGCACCGATGGGCAGCCGCTGGCCGGCGATAACGAATTCCGCGCCGTCGATTGCCACATCCACCAGGTTCATTTCCGGTGTGCCGATAAAGCCGGCGACGAAAAGATTGGCGGGATGGTTGTACAGCTCCTTCGGCGTCGCGACCTGCATGATGCGGCCGGCCTGCATGACGCAGATACGGTCTCCCATGGTCATGGCTTCCGTCTGGTCATGGGTGACGTAAATGACCGTCGAGGACAGGCCTTCCGCCTTCAGCTGACGGTGCAGATCGGTGATGCGCACCCGCATCGAGGCGCGCAGCTTGGCATCGAGATTGGACAGCGGTTCATCGAACAGGAACACGCCGGGCTTCTTGATGAGCGCGCGGCCCAGCGCCACACGCTGCGCCTGCCCGCCCGAGAGCTGTTTCGGCAGACGGTCGAGCAGCGGCTCGATTTCGAGAATGCGCGCGACATTGTCGATTGCCTTTTCGATCTCTGGCTTGGCGACACCGGCGATCTTTAGGCCGAAGGCGAGATTGCCGCGCACCTTCATATGCGGATAAAGCGCATAATTCTGGAACACCATGGCGATAGAGCGCTTGCCGGGCGGCAGGTCGTTGACGCGCTGGTCGCCGATCAGGATTTCGCCGCCGGTGATTTCTTCCAGCCCCGCCACCATGCGCAGCGTCGTGGATTTGGCGCAGCCGGAAGGGCCGACGAACACCATGAACTCACCATCCTCGACATCGAGATTGATGCCGTGCACGGCCTTGAAGCTGCCGCCATAGATTTTTTCGAGATTTTTAAGTTGAACGCTTGCCATTTTCAGCCCTTGACCCCGCCAGACGAGATCCCTTCAATGAAATACCGTTGCGCCGCGAAGAACACGATCAGCGCAGGCGCGATCGTCAGCACCGACATCGCCAGAATGCGGTTCCATTCGAAGGCTTCGGTGGTGTCGATGGAGAGTTTGAGCGCGAGGCTCACCGGATATTTGTCGACCGAGGACAGGTAGATCAGCGGCCCGAGGAAATCGTTCATCGTCCACATGAACTGGAACAGGCAGACCGAGATCAGCGCCGGGGCCAGCATCGGCACGACGATGTAAATCAGCGTCTGCAGGCTGTTGGCGCCATCCACCCGGGCGGCCTCTTCCATGTCCGATGGCAGCGAGCGCAGGAACTGCACCAGCATGAAGACGAAGAAGGCATCGCCGGCGAGCGCGGACGGCACCCAGAGCGGCAGGAAACTGTCCAGCCAGCCGAGATCGCGAAACAGGATATATTGCGGAATGCGGGTAACGACATTCGGCAGCAGCAGGATGGCGATGACCGAGCCGAACAGGACTTTCTTCAGCGGAAAATCGAAGCGGGCGAAGGCATAGGCCGCCATGGTGCAGGAAATCGCCGTGCCGATGACTTTCGGCAGGATAATCAGGAACGAATTCCAGAAGAACCGGCCGAATGTATAGGGCGTCGAAGTTTCCCAGCCGCGAATATAACCATCCAGCGTCGGGTTTTCGGGGATGAAGCCGGCGCCGGAGAAGATTTCCGAATTGGTCTTGAAGCTTGCGCCCACCAGCCAGATCAGCGGATAGAGCATGATGAGGCCGACCGCGAAGAGAAGCACGTAGCGGACCGAGGTAGAGACGAGCCTCAGCCGCGCCCGGCGGGCCGCCTGCATGTCGTTTAGGATTGCGATATCGGTCATGGCATCAGTTCCGCTTGTCGCCGGCGTAATAGACCCACTTCTTCGAGGACCAGAAGGCCACGAGGGTCAGCACGGTGATGATGGTGAAGAGCACCCAGGCGATGGCGGAGGCATAGCCCATGTTGAACTTCTTGAAGGCCTCGTCATAGATGTAAAGAGGCAAGAGATAAGTGGACTTCAGCGGCCCGCCCTGGGTGATGATGTAAGGTCCGTTGAACTCCTGGAATGCCTGAACCATCTGCATGATGAGGTTGAAGAAGATCACCGGCGTCAGAAGCGGCAGCGTGATGAAGAAGAATGTTCTCACCTTGCCCGCGCCATCGATGGCGGCGGCCTCATAAAGCGACTTGTCGATGGATTGCAGCGCCGCGAGAAAGATCACCATGGCCGAACCGAACTGCCAGCAGCGCAGCAGCGTGATGGTGAAAAGCGCATTGCCGGGATCGCCGAACCAGTCCACCGGCGACAGGCCGATGGCGGCCAGCGCCATATTGGCAAGTCCCTCGCTTGCGAAGATATAGCGCCACAGAACCGCAATCGCGATGGAGCCGCCGAGAATGGACGGCACGTAAAAGGCGGTGCGGAAGAAGTTGATGAATTGCAACTTATAATTGAGTATGGCCGCAATGAACAGCGCGAAGGCAAGCTTCAGCGGCACCGTCAGAAACACGTAGAACAGGGTAACGTTCAGCGATTTCATGAAGGTGCGGTCGCGGGTGAACAGCCGCTCGTAATTGGCCAGCCCCGCCCAGCTGGGATCGCTCATCAGATCGTAACGGGTGAAGCTGAGATAGAGCGAGCCGAGAAACGGGATGGCCGTGAAGACCAAAAGCCCGACGATATAAGGCGTCAGATATCCCAGCCCGAGGAAGCGCTGAGATTTCATAATGCTCCTCCTCGCGTCCCAGTGGAACGCGAATGACAGAATACAATTTCGTACAAGTGATTCTCCCGGAACGGCCGGCGGCACGCGCGTGATGGCACAATTTCTCGCCGCGACCGATCTCCTCCCTCATTGATACGGCGCGTAAAAGCAATTTATGCGGTGACAAAACCAAATTTCCGCGCCAAGGTGAATTAACAAAGACGAGGAAAAAGATGGACGAAATCGAAGGTGGCATTCTGTCGTCCGTTCCGCCTGCGGCGCTCAACCTCAACCTGACGCGCGCAACGATCAAGATGGAGCATTCGCGCACCTGGCAGATCGACAAATCCAACCAAGTGGACGATCTCATCATCTGTCTGGAAGGGCGTGGGCATTATCTCGTCGATGGCGAGGCGCGGGTGCTGGAGCCGGGTGACGCCATGCTGATTTTCCGGGGCCAGCGCTTTGTCGGCTGGAACGAGCAGGCCGTCACCTATCGCGGGGTGGCGCAGCATTTCACGCTGGATATTTACGGCCGCCACAACCTGATCGCGCAGATGGACCTGAAGCCCAAAGTGAAGCTGAGCCGCTGGCCGCTGCTGGAACCGCTGGTGCGCCACTACCGGCAGAGCGCCCCGCCCTCCTCCGTCACGCTTGGCCAGCACCATCTTTTCATGGTGCTTCTCATCGCCTTCATCGACGACGCTTTCCTCGGATGGGTGGACCGCCCGAGTTTCCAGCCGGAGGGGACGGAAGGCCTCGACCTTGCGGTGATGAAGGCGATCACCATGATTTCGGCCAATCCGCTCGACCCCGACATTGCCGGCCGGGCGACCGAGGCGGCTCCCTATAATCGCGACTATTTTCTGCGCGAATTCCAGAAACGGGTGGGACGGACGCCACGTAAATATCAGGAGTTCAAACGCATGGAACGCGCCATGCATTTTCTCGAGGCGGGGCTTTCGGTCTCGGCGGCGGCGGCCGAAGTGGGGTATGGCGATCCCTATTATTTCTCGCGCATGTTCAAACGGACATTGGGGTTAAGCCCACGCGACCATATGAACCGCATACGCCGCAGCCGGCACGGCAATCTCATGGCCTTTGACGAACACGAACAGCAGCGGCTGCTTGCCACTGAAACGGAAAAGGGCCCGGCATAGCGGGGCCTTGTTACGGTGGATTCCGGTCATCCCGGATTGACCTATGCCGCCGTGACTGGCGGCAGCTTGAACAACGCTTCCGGGTTCTCCACCAGCGCACGGTGGCGCGCCGCTTCATCCGGCAGCCAGCCGAGTATGAGTTCCGCAAGGCGGGCATCGTCGGGATAGGCCGCCGTTTCGCGGATGGAATTATGCGGCCAGTTGGTGCCCCAGACAATGCGTTCCGGCGCATGGGCGGCGATGACGCGCGAAAAGGCGGCGACGTCCTCATAGGGCCAGCTCTCACGCGAACTTTCGTAGACGCCGGCGAACTTGAACCAGAGATTGCCGCGGTCGATGAGTTTCAGAAGCGCCGCCATTTCCGGGCCATCGGTTTTGATGCCCTTGAAGAACTTGCCGTGGTGATCGAACACCCAGCGCGAGCGGATGTTCTGAAGGCGCGGCAGGTGATCGAGCAGCGTATTGCCGTCGAATTGCACCGCCACCATCCAGTCGGCCGCATGCGCGCGCTCGTCCACGGCTTCCAGCTCGGACAGGTTCACCGCGCCACCCGGCAGATCCATGATACGCGCACCGACGGCGCCTGCGGCGGCAAGCTTTTCTACGTCCTTTTCGGTCGTGCCAGCATCGATGATGACCACCGCGCGGGCCGCCTCGCCCATTTCCGCGACACAGGCGAGTGTGTTGCGGTTATCGCGCTGATGGGCGTTGCCCTGGGTGATGATGACCCGGTCGATGCCGAGCCATTGCATGAGGCTGCGATAATCCTCCGGTCCGGGCAGAGCGCCCGGCGGCAGGCCCGGTCCGCCCGGCAGGGCGGGATAGTGGGGCAGATAGAGATGCATCTGCGTATCGATGGCGCCTTTCGGGAAAGCGGGCCGAGGCGCTGTGCCGCTCAGTTTTCTGACAAGTTCGCTCACGGGTCTGGCATCCTGAATTCAACCAATGCGTCGCGGTCGATCTCTATTCCAAGGCCGGGGCCGTTCGGGATCGTGACGACGCCGTTTACCGCCTCTATCGGCTCGCTCAGCACGGCCTGCCGGAACGGATTATAGGTGCGGTCGAATTCCATGATCGGCTCGATGGGATTGACCCGCACCGGATCGGGCGTCATCGCCGCCATGAATTGCAGGGCTGCCGCAATCTGTACGCCGGTGCCCCAGACATGCGGCACAATGCGCACGCCGTGCAGCGTGGCGAGCGCCGCAATCTTCTGCGTTTCGGAAAAACCGCCGCAGCCGCAGAGATCGGGCTGGAGAATATCCACGGCGCCGGCGGAAAGCGCCTGCCACATGCCATAACGCCCGTGCCATGTCTCGCCGCCCGCAACCGGTATCGGCTGGCCGGCCCGCACCCGGGCATAAGCATCGAGCTGTTCGGGAACCACCGGCTCCTCGAACCAGTCGATACCATAGTCGGCGGCGCGGTTGCCGAGCGCGATGGCTTCGGTGACGGTGTAGCCGTGATTGGCGTCGATCATCAGCCGCATATCCGGCCCAATCGCCTCGCGCACCGCGGCGATGACGCGGAGGTCCTCCTCGATACCGAAGCCGATCTTGATCTTGCAGGCGTGAAAGCCGTCCGCCCGGCGATCCGCCATCTCCGAGGCGTTGTCGGAAACGCGGTCGACGCCATCGCGCTTGAAGCTGCCGGTGGCATAGGCCCGCACGCTTTCGCGCCAGCGCCCGCCGAGCAGCATCGAGATCGAAGCGCCATAATGCTTGCCCTTGATGTCCCACAGCGCGATATCGATGCCGGACAGGGCCGTGAGGCTGAGGCCGCGCTGGCCCTGATCGCGCAGGGCGTTATAAAGCACGGCCCAGATCTTCTCGGTCTGGCGCGGGTCCTGGCCGATAAGCCAGCCTGAGTAAGCCTTAACCACGGCGGCGTTGGGCCGCGCCGGGCCGAGGCATTCGCCCCAGCCGACGGTTCCGTCGTCGCATTCGATTTCCACCAGAATATGGGCGCGGCGATCAAAACGCATGGATGCGCTTTCGAACGGCGTGTCCAGGCAATGTTCGAGCAGATGCGTGCGCACCGCTGTGATCTTCATGGCTCCCCTCCCGCTTGTCTCGATCAGGCCTCCAAATCAGGCTTTGCGCTTGTGCGTGCCGATCAAGGCGTCGAGCATGCCGATTTCCTCATTGGTCAGGTCCTTCAGCGGCGCACGCACCGGACCGGCGTTGAAGCCCTGCAGGCGAACGCCGGCCTTGACGGCGGAGACGGCATAACCCTTGGCGCGGTTGCGGATCGCCATGAACGGATAGAAGAATTCCGTCAGAATACGCTCGCAGGTGGCGCGTTCACCGGCGCGCAGGGCGGCATAGAACTCATTGGCAAGGCCCGGCACGAAGTTGAAGACAGCCGAGGAATAGGTGGTGAAACCGGCGCCGAGATAGGCTTCGGCAAACAGCTCCGCCGTCGGCATGCCACCGAGATACATCAGGCGGTCGCCCATCTTGGCGGTGATCTGGCGAACGAGGCCGATATCGCCGGTGCCGTCCTTGAAGCCGACGAGGTTCGGGCATTCGTCGCAGAGACGCGCCAGCGTATCGGCCTGTAGCACGGAATTGTCACGGTTATAAACCATGACGCCGATGCCGACCGACTGACACACCTTCTTGATGTGGGCGTAAAGGCCTTCCTGCGGCGCATCGATGAGATAATGCGGCAGAAGCAGGATGCCGTCCGCGCCGACTTTTTCGACCGAGCGGGCGATATCGACGGCGATCTCGGTGCCGTAACCGCAGCCGGAAACGATGGCGGTTTCACCGGCCACATCCTTGGCGGCGGAAACGATGGTCGGAATTTCATCCGGCTTCAGCGAGAAGAACTCGCCCGTGCCGCCGGCGGCAAACAGCACCGGCGCTTTATAACCGGCAAGCCATTCGACATGCGCCCTGTAACTGTCCTGGGCGAAACGGCCCTCGGAATCGAAATGGGTGACCGGGAAAGACAACAGGCCGGAGCCGAGCGCCGCCTTGATTTGTTCAGGGTTCATGTTTGGTATTCCTTTGCAAATTCATTGACTGGAAGCCACCTAACCCGGTTGCCGCATGCTTGTCAACAATTCATCATACATGTTGTATGATGAATTGTCGAAATCTGTAACAGATCAGCGCGCCAGCCAGCCACCATCGACATTGAGAATGGCGCCATGCACATAATCCGCCGCCGGCGAGGCAAGGAAAACCGCCGCCCCGGCTATATCGTCGGAATGGCCCCAGCGGCCAGCCGGAATACGCTCGAGAATAGCCTTGTTACGGGCCGCATCCGCGCGCAGCGCTTCGGTATTATTGGTTTCGATGTAGCCGGGCGCAATCGCATTCACATTGATGCCCTTTGCCGCCCACTCATTCGCCAGAAGCTTGGTGAGGCCCGCGACGCCATGTTTCGCCGCCGTATAGGACGGCACGCGAATGCCGCCCTGAAAGGAGAGGAGCGAAGCGATATTGACCACCTTGCCGGACCGGCCTTTCGCCAGCAACTCTTTCGCAAAAGCCTGGGTGGTGAAAAACAGCGCCTTGAGATTGACATCCATCACCTCGTCCCAGTCGAGTTCGGAAAACTCGACGGAATCGGCACGGCGGATGATGCCGGCATTGTTGACGAGAATATCGAAACCGGTGCCGGCAAAACTGTCCTTCGCCGCCAGCGGATCGGCAAAATCGATAGACAATGCGCTGGCCTTGCCGCCGTCCCTGGCGATCATCTCCAGCGTTTCATCCGGCGCGCGGCGGGCGGCGCAGACCACCTCCGCGCCGGCAGCGGCGAGCCCCACCGCAATCGCCTGGCCAAGCCCCGTATTCGCGCCGGTGACGAGCGCCTTACGCCCCTGAAGCGAAAAGGGATTCTTCATTTCAGATCTCCCGGCTGGATGAAGTCCATATCGGTGTAATCGACATTGTCTCCTGCCATGGCCCAGATGAAGGTGTAAGAACCGATGCCGGCGCCGGAATGGATGGACCAGGGCGGGGAAATCGCACCCTCTTCATTCGAAATGAACAGATGCCGGGTCTCCTGCGGCTCACCCATCAGATGCAGCACGCGCGACTTTTCATCCATGCCGAAATAGAGATAGGCCTCCATGCGGCGATCGTGGATGTGGGAAGGAATGGTGTTCCAGACGGAACCGTCCTCCAGCATCGTATACCCCAGCACCAGCTGGCAGCTTTCCATGACCAGCGGATGGATGAACTGGTTGATGGTGCGCTTGTTGGAGGTTTCGGTCGCGCCGAGCTTGACCTCCTTGCTGTTGGCCAGTGTCACGAGCTTTGCCGGCAGGCTGCGATGCGCCGGGCAGGAGGTGATGTAGAATCGCCCTGCCCCGTCAAAGGTCACTGCGCCGCTGCCTGCGCCGAGATAAAGCACATCGCCGCGATTAAGGGTATAAATCTCGCCGCCGGCGCTGACCGTGCCGGTCTCGCCGATATTGACGATGCCCATCTCACGCCGGTCGAGGAAGGACGGCGTTTTGGTTTCTTCCACCTTGTCCAGCGTCAGCGGTGCACCGTTCGGCACCGCGCCGCCCATCACGAAGCGGTCATAATGGGTATAGATCAGCCTGATTTCGCCGGAACGAAACATGTCGTTGGCGAGGAAATGCCGGCGGAGCCCTTCGGTATCCAGCGTTTTTGCATATTCCGGGTTCACGGCCTGCCTTGTTTCGACGGTCAACATCAAACTCATCCTTCATGATTGTTGCGTATGGCACATAATATATGTTATCCGCTTTTTGTACGATCTGTATGACAAGGTCAAGAGGCATAGGCATATCTCGACCACGCCAGGGACGTGCAACGCTGAGGGAGAATGGCAATGAAACGGCTTCTTGTTACCGGTGCTGCGGGCCAGCTTGGCCGCGTTATGCGTAAACGCCTTGCATCGATGGCCGAGATCGTTCGCCTCGCCGATCTCGCCCCGCTCGATCCGGCAGGCCCGAATGAGGAATGCATGCAATGCGACCTTGCGGATGCAGACGCCGTGGATGCCATGGTTGCCGATTGCGACGGCATCGTTCACCTCGGCGGCATATCCGTGGAGAAGCCTTTCGAACAAATCCTTCAGGGCAACATCATCGGGCTTTATAATCTCTACGAGGCCGCCCGCGCCCACGGCCAGCCGCGAATTGTTTTCGCCAGTTCCAACCATACGATCGGCTATTATCCCCAGACCGAGCGGCTTGGTCCCGATGTTCCCTTCCGCCCGGATGGGCTTTACGGCGTTTCCAAATGTTTCGGCGAAAACCTCGCCCGCCTGTATTTCGAGAAATTCGGCCAGGAGACGGCGCTTGTCCGCATCGGCTCCTGCACCCCGGAACCCAACAATTACCGCATGCTGTCCACATGGTTCTCGCATGACGATTTCGTGTCGCTGATCGAAGCGGCGTTCCGCGCACCCGTACTCGGCTGCCCGGTCGTCTGGGGCGCGTCGGCCAATGATGCCAGCTGGTGGGACAATTCGCATCTCGGCTTTCTGGGATGGAAACCGAAGGACAATGCCGAGACCTTCCGGGAGCACATCGCCCGGACAACCCCAAAACCGGACCCGAGCGACGCGGTAGTCCGCTTTCAGGGTGGCGTGTTTGTCGACAACCCGATCTTCAAGGAGACGTGAAATGTCGCACGGACCTTTCCCGCTAAAAAGGCGGGATTGCATGCCAGGCCGCGAATGACGTATCGAGGAACGGTGCACGCAACCGACATTTTTTAGAACGGCGACCAAGATGACAAAAGCGACAAGCTCCGAACCGGCAGCTCCACAAGGCAGAACGCTTGTGGTGAAGGTTTCGGAGGAACTCCGCAGCCAGATCGCCAAGGGCCGTTACAAGACGGGCGAACGCCTGCCCTCCGAGGCGCAGATGACGCAGGAATTCGGTGTCAGCCGTACCGTGGTGCGGGAGGCAATCGCCTCGCTGCGATCCGACGGTCTGGTCGAGCCGCGTCAGGGCGCGGGTGTTTTCGTACTGGAACCCGCACCCACTGAGCGGCGTCCCTTCCACAATGTCGATCTTGCGCGCGTCTCGTCGCTGATCGAAATGCTGGAATTGCGCACCGCCGTTGAAGGTGACGCCGCCGGTCTTGCCGCCATTCGCCGTTCGCCGGCGCAGGAGGAAAAGATCATCGAGGCCTTCGATGCCTTCCGCGCCAGCGCCACCAAGGGCGTGCCGACAGCGGAGGCCGATTTCGCCTTCCATCTCGCCATTGCCGAAGCGACCAACAATCCCCGCTTCAGCGAGTTTCTGCAGGTGCTCGGCCCCACTCTCATTCCGCGCCGCGCCGTGGCCGAAAACGGCACGGAAACCGTGCTTTCGCCCGCCGATCTCGCCCGGCTCGTCGGAGAACACGAAGCGATCCTGATCGCGATACAGGACGGCGACGAGGAGGCGGCGCGCAGCGCCATGCGCAGCCACCTGAAAAGCAGCCAGACGCGCTATCGCTCCATGCTGCGCGCGCCGCGCTGAGACTACCTGTTTAAACCGTATTGCATGACTGAGGAGAACGATATGCAGCAGCTTCCGACCTTCCCCACCGTTTCCCCCGACGATGGCGTGGAGCGCACCGTGCTTTCCGAAGCGCCGGAACTGATGGTGGTCTCCTTCCGCTTCAAGACCGGCGCCGAAGGCAGGCTGCACAGCCATCCGCATGTGCAATCCACCTATGTCGCCAGCGGCAGCTTCCGCTTTTACCGCGACGGCGAGGCCTACGACCTTCAGAAGGGCGATAGCCTCGTCATTCCCGGCCATATCGAGCATGGCTGCCTGTGTCTGGAAGAGGGCGAGCTGATTGACTGCTTTACCCCGCGCCGCGACGATTTCCTCTGATCCGGCGCTCAGTCCGCCGATAAATCCCGCAGGGCGCGTGGCAGGCTGTTCATGCATTCTGCGCCGGAGGAGGTGACGAGGAACTGGTCCTCGATCATCAGCGCGCCCAGCCCTTCGCCATAAAACGGCGCTTCGAGCGCCACGACCATGCCGGGAAGAATGATTTCCGGATTGTCATGGGAAAAGAACGGCCATTCCTCAATGCCCACGCCACCGCCGACGGAATGGCCGAAATGGCCGCGATAATATTCGCTTAAACCTTGCTTGCGCATCGAGGCCAGCATGGCGGCGTGCACCGAGCCGAATGTATTGCCCGGACGAAGCGCTTCCAGCCCGCAGGCAAAGGCCGCTTCCAGCGCGCTGAAAATATCGGCGGCCAGTGGCGGGACCGGCCCCCACGAAAAACTCCGCGCGCCATCCGATGAATAACCGTCGACCAGTGTGCCGACATCGGCCTTGATAAGCGCACCCGGCGTGACAACCGCCGCCATATCCGACAAAGCGGGTCCGACGGATATGTAGTCCCAATGGCCGCTCAGCGAAAACCCGGATTTCGCGGCATGGGCCTGTGCGCCGGCCTTCCAGGCGGCAGAAAGCCCGCCGAGCGGCGCGCCGGGCCTGACGGCAGCGGCCATCGCGACCAGCCCGGCCTCCGCAGCCGTCGCCGCGCGCCTCAGAAGCCCTATCTCGCGCTCGGATTTCACGGCGCGCAGGCGACGCAGCACGGGCGATCCGTCAACCCAATCGACATCGGGCAGCGCCTGACGCAGCGCCCGAAAATCGGCGGCGGGCATGAATTCGAGGTCTGCGCCAATGCGCGCCGCCGTCAGCCCGCGCTCCCGCAGCAGGTCAGCCAGCAGGCCGAAACAGGCGTCGCGATCGAACGTCTCCGGCCTCGGACCACCGGAATTGTTGCGGCGGTAGGCATCGTCCACCTGCGCGACGGTTTCGGCGCCCGACAGATCGACCATATCGATCCAGATGCGATGGCAGCGCAGATCGATCTCCGGCGCGGCCCTTCTGACAAGCGGGGCTGCATGATCGCTGACGACAGCGGCAAGCCGAGCCCCGGCATCGGCCGGCACCAGCGCAATTGCCGAACCCGCCCTGCCCCACATGGTCGCGACACCGGCATGGGCGCCGACGGCATAACGGAAGGCTTCGGGCTGGAACAGCACCAGCGCATCCATGCCCGCTTCCCGCATCAGCTGCTGGGCACGGCTTCGGTCGATATCGCTCATGGGAACCCCGGTGATTGTTTGGCTGCAGGTTTATGAACCTACGCTTTAGCAGTCACCGGGAGAGGAAAGAAGGTGGAAGATGATGTCTCCATCCTGAGATTCGTCAGTTGGACCGAGCGGTTACCGCCTGTTTCTTCTCCCCGCCGGGGAGAAGTCCGCGGCAGCGGGATGAGGGGGCAAGGGTAGAGATAAACCGAGAGCTTGCCCCCTCATCCGACCCTTCGGGCCACCTTCTCCCCGGCGGGGAGAAGAAATATGCCGCAACGCCTTGCCCTATCCGAATGAGCGGCGGATAAATCCGCCGTCTCATTGTCTTTCACGCCTCCAGCCACTTCACCTGCTCGGGCGTCAGCCTGATATCCAGCGCCGAAAGACTATCCTCCAGCTCCGCAATCGTGCGCGGCCCGATCAGCGGAATGACCGGGAAAGGCTGGGCGATGACATAGGCGAGCGCGATATGGATCGGGTGCCGCCCGAGGTTTTGCGCAAGCTCGATCGCCCGGTCGCGGCGGACGAAGTTGCGGTCGGAATACCAGACGCGGACGATTTCCTCATCGTCATGCCTATCGCGCCCTGCCCTGTCCGTGAAAAATCCACGTCCCTGACTGGACCAGGCGAAATTGGGAATCTGGCGTGATTGCTGCCATTGCTTCCACTCGTCGTCCGATGCCGCGACGCAGCCCGCCCAGATGGGATCGAGCATTTCCGCCAGCGAGAAATTGTTGGAAAGCGCGGCCGGAGCCTGCTTGCCGTTCTTCGCAGCATAGGCGGCCGCCTCTCCATGCGCTCGCGCGTCCAGTTGGAACCGCCGAAAATGCCGCGAATGCGGCCGCGCCGGACTTCGGCATCCATGGCATCGACAAATTCGCCGACCGGAATGTCCAGATTATCGCGATGCATGAAATAGGCATCGACATAATCCGTTTTGAGCCGTTCAAGCGACTGATCGAGCTGTTTGGCGATCATATCAGGATAGCAGAGCGGCGAATGTGCGCCCTTGCCGATCAGCACGATCTCTTCGCGCGGCACGTTGCGGCTGGTGTGCCAGTCGCCGAAAATCGCCTCGGTCTTTCCTGCACCATAAACATAGGCCGTATCGAAGAGATTGCCGCCCGCCTCGTAAAAGGCATCCAGCGTCAGGGATGCGGAAGCGAAATTGGGGAAGAATTCGAAACCGAGCGCGACCACGGAAGCGGGTTTGGCAAGGCCCGGTATCTGCCGCTTGGGAACCGAATTTCCGGCAACGACCTTGCCGCCGGCAATATTGGCAATGCGCGACGTTGCTTTTTCAATGCTGTATTCGAGCCCGACGGAAGCCCGCCATTGATCCATGACACGCAGATTGCCGAGGCTGTCGGCCCAGGCCATGCCGGGTGCCGCGAATTCATGTCTGCCCTGGCGGATTGCCTCACCCGCTGCATCGACCTCGAAGGAATAAAGCCAGCGATCCTCCGGCAATTCGATGGTTTCGACCTTGTCGCCCCTGATGATATCGATCCGGCCGGTGCCACCCTTGTGGCCGGCGGCAAACCAGAAATCCTTGACCTCGATGCGCCCTTCCGAGCCGATGATGCGCAGCACATTGTCCTGCGCCGCCATGATCGAGCACGAGACTTCGGCGACGATGCCGTTTGCGAATTTCAGCACGGCCGAGGCCCATTCATCAACGCCCGACTGGCCGAGATGCGCCGCACCCGCAACCTTTTCCGGCTCGGCAAAGGGTTTTCCATCCACGGCACCGGCGATCATCCGCACCATGGAAACCGGATAACCGCCGACATCGAGAATGCCGCCGCCCGCCGTTTCATTGGCGAAAAGCCGGTGATCGGCCCGGAACGAACCCATGTTGAAACCGAAGCTGGAGCGGATGATGCGGATATCGCCCACCGCACGGGCTTTCACCAGCTCCAGCAGTTTCGCCGTCTGCGGATGCAGGCGATACATATAGGCCTCGCCCGCGAAGACGCCCGCCTTTTTCGCCTCGTGGAAAATGGCGTCGGCATCATAGGCGGAAAGCGCGATGGGCTTTTCCACCAGCACGTTTTTGCCCGCCCGGATCGCCTTGATCGCCCATTCGGCATGGCCGGTATGGGGTGTGGCGATATAGACCGCATCGATATCGGGATCGGCAAGCAGCGCATCGTACCCATGGATGATGCGCGCACCGGCGAAGGCCTCGGCAAGGCCGGGCTTGTCCGGATTGCGTGTGGCGATGGCCTCTAACCTGCCGGTGCGGGAATGCGCGATACCATCGGCAAAGGTTCTCGCGATGGTGCCCGGGCCGATGATGCCCCAGCGGATCGGTTGTACGGTCGTCATGAAATCCTCGTCCTTCATATCAGTCTTGGGTGCTTGGGAAAGGGTTCAGCGCAGGCGTTCGCCCTTGCTGTCGAAAAGGAAAGCCCTGCGGGCGGAAAGGCCGACCGTCAGCCGGTCGCGATTGCCGACATCGCGCGATTCCGGCCGCTCGATAATGAGCTGCTCGCCGCCTTCGGTCCGGGCATAGACATAGCTGGTATTGCCGAGATGTTCGGCGACATCGACATGAACGGTGAGATCGGCATCGCCCGCGCCCGCATCGGCAAAATGTTCGGGCCGGATGCCGAGCGACACCCTGGCTCCCTCGTTCAAACCGGTCGTGACCGGCAGGCTCAGCCGCACCGCAGAATCGCTGTCGAGGGAGAGCGTGACGCTATCGGCGCCGCTGCCGACGATGGTGGCTTCGAGAAAATTCATCTTCGGCGAACCGACGAAACCGGCAACGAAGCGGTTGGCGGGATCGTCGTAAAGATCGAGCGGCGCGCCGACCTGTTCGATATTGCCGGCCCGCAGCACCACGATCTTGTCGGCCAGCGTCATCGCCTCGGTCTGGTCGTGGGTAACATAGATCATCGTGGTGCCGAGCTGCTTGTGCAGCCGCGAGATTTCCACGCGCATCTGCACCCGCAATTCCGCATCGAGGTTGGACAGCGGCTCGTCGAACAGGAAGACCTGCGGTTCGCGCACGATGGCACGGCCGATGGCCACACGCTGGCGCTGGCCGCCGGAAAGCTGCTTCGGCCGGCGCTGCATCAATTCGTTGATCTGCAGAATTTCGGCGGCGCGGTTGACCCGCTTTTGCGTATCCGCCTTGGGGTTGCCGTTCATTCTAAGACCGAAGGAGAGGTTTTCGGCCACCGTCATATGCGGATAAAGCGCATAGGACTGGAACACCATGGCAATGCCGCGATCTGCCGGATCGGCATCGCTGACCGTTCTGCCACCAATCACGATATCGCCGCCGGAAATATCCTCCAGCCCGGCGATCATTCTGAGAAGCGTGGATTTGCCACAGCCGGACGGGCCGACGAAAACGACGAATTCCCCGTCTTTCACCTCGAGATTGGCGCCATGGATCACTTCCAGCGCGCCGTAACGCTTGACCACGTTGTTGAGCGAAAGTTCCGCCATGCGGCCCCCTTACTTGACTGCCCCGGCGGAAATGCCGGCGATGAAGTGACGCTGCAAAGCCACGAAAACCACGAGGATGGGTGCGGTGAGCAGCACCGCGCCGGCCATGATGCCGCCCCATGACACTTTGGTGAGCCCGATGAGGGTGCCAAGCGCCACGGGTGCGGTCATCATTCCTGGGCGGGAATTGATGAGAAGCGGCCAGAGGTAATTGTTCCACGAGGCCAGGAAGAGAATGATCGACAGCGCCGCCATGGTGGGTCGCGCCAATGGCAGGGCGATGCGCAGGAAGATCTGCCATTCCTTCACGCCCTCCACCCGTGCCGCATCGAAAAGCTCCGTCGGCATCATCGAGAAGGATTGCCGCATGAACAGCACGCCGAGCGAGTTGAAGAGCGGCGGCACGATCAGCGCCACCCAGGTATTGGCGAGCTTGAACTCACGCGCCACCATGATGAATTGCGGAATGACGACGACCGCGAAAGGCAAAGTGATGGTGCCGAGAATGATGGCGATTACCACCCCGCGCCCGGCGAACCGGTAACGCGCCAGCGCCCAGCCGGCCATCGACGTCAGCAACACCGAAAGAACCGTGTAGATGACCGCGACGGTGATCGAGATGAACATGGCCCTGAGGAAATTGGTATCCGCCTGCAGATTGTTGAAATTCTCGACGAAGTTGGTGGAGGGCACCAGCACGATATCCGGGCTGAAAATGCCGTAATCCGGCATGGTCGAAAACACGAACATCATCCACAGCGGAAACAGCCAGATGATGGCGAGCGGTGTCAGAGCCGCATGCAGGGCGATCTTCTGCCAGAAAAGCGATCTCGATTTCGATCTCATTTCGGCTCCCTCCCGACCCAGAGATTAAGCAGCGAAATGGCGATTGCGAGCGCCGCCATAGTGTAGGCAATAGCCGAGGCGTAGCCGAAATTAAGCGAGGTGAAGCCCTGGCGATAAAGGAACAGCCCCAGCGTTTCCGTGCCGCCGCCCGGCCCGCCCCTGTTGGTGATGAGGAAGGGTTCGGCAAACAGCTGCATGGTGCCGATGACCGAGAGCACAACGCAGAACAGGATGATGGGTTTGAGGAGCGGCAGGGTGATATAAAAGAACTGCTGGCGCTTGCTCACCTTGTCCAGCGTCGCCGCTTCATAGACATCGCCGGGGATCGATTGCAGCCCGGCCAGAATGATGATGGCGTTATACCCCGCCCAGCGCCAGGTCACCGCGATGATGACCAGCGCCATGGCCGCATTGGCATTGTCGAACCACGAGATAGGCGAAAGTCCGACTGACGTGATGAGCTTGTTGATGATACCGAAATCGGCGCTGAACATCAGTCGGAAGACAGCCGCATAGGCCACCTCGCCGACGACGACAGGCGCAAAAAAGGCAAAACGATAAAGCGGCCGCGCCTTCAGGAGCGGCGAGTTCAATAGCACCGCCATGACGGTGGCGAGCGCGATCATGACGGGCACCTGAATGACCAGAATGATCAGCGTATTGTAGAGCGCATTATAAAAGGCCGGATCGGAAACCAGCCGCCCCCAGTTCATGGAAGGCGCGAACCGCCACGGATTGATCCGCGTATTCTGGAACGACAGCATGAACGAGCTGATGATCGGCCAGACCCAGAAGGTGGCGAAGATCAGGAGATAGGGCGCAAGGAACGCATAAGCGATCCTGTTCCTGGACGGCATGACGACCTCCATGTGCCGGACGGTGGGCCGGATAAATGGAAAAGCTTGAACGAGGCCTGCCCCCGTTTGAGGGCGAGACCATTGCAAGGCGATGCGGCGTATTTCTTCTCCCCGAGGGGGAGAAGGTGGCCCGAAGGGTCGGATGAGGGGGCGACGTCAGCGATAGGCCGCACCCTCGCCCCCTCATCCCGCTGCCGCGGACTTCTCCCCCTCGGGGAGAAGAAATTCGTGGCACCCACTCGGTTCATAAACAGCCGCCGGCTTACTCCGCGACCGGCAAACCGGTGGCCGTTTCGATCTGCTTGGCCGCATCATCAAGCGCCGCTTTCGCATCGGGATATCCGCCAGCGAAATATTTCGTCTGCGTCGCCTTGTAGATCGCATCCGCATCCGACTGGAACGCCGTGCCACGGCTCGGCACGATCTTCGGCAGCGTGGCGAGAATATCGGTCCACACCGCCTGCCCGCCCCAATAGGCCTGCTTTTCCTTGACGAAAGGATCGTCGATGGCTGAGAGCAGCGAGGGAACGAGGCCGAAGGATTTCAGCATCGTCACCTGCCCTTCATTGGTGGTCAGCGCGTAGTCGATATATTTCCACGCGGCTTCCTTATGCTGGGATGTCGAGCTGATCGCCAGCGACGAGCCGCCGAGATTGGCGGCGTGCGGACCATCCGGCGTCAGGCTCGGCATCAGATAGACGCCCCATTTGCCGGAAAGATCAGGAGAGCCGGAACGAACCGTGCCTTCATACCAGGCGCCATACATCTGGCTGGCGGCCTTGCCGGCCGTATTGGCTTGGATTTTTTCATCCCAGATTGCCGCCGTGATGATGCCGGCGTCCTTCATTTCCTTGACCTTTTCAAGGGTCGCGACACAGGCGGGCTGGTTGATGGTGATGTTCTGGCCATCGGTCGAAAAGTAACCGCATCCCTGCTCATTGGCGATCATGCGAAACCATTCGCTATCGCCGTTGAAATCGGCCTGCGCCATGA
This sequence comes from Agrobacterium sp. LY4, assembly GCF_001526585.1. Taxonomy (NCBI): domain Bacteria; kingdom Pseudomonadati; phylum Pseudomonadota; class Alphaproteobacteria; order Hyphomicrobiales; family Rhizobiaceae; genus Agrobacterium; species Agrobacterium sp. LY4. Next base: position 103,646 of record NZ_ASYA01000014.1, read on the forward strand.
CGGTGCCGGGATTGGCGGCCATGACCTTCTTGCCGGCGGCGATGAAATCATCCCAGCTTTTGATGGTGGCCGGATCGACGCCCGCCTTTTCGTAGAAGTCGCGGCGATAGAACACCGCCACCGGACCGGAATCCCACGGAACCGCATAGGCGACGCCGTCAACCTCCAGTTCCGTGCGCTTGAAATCAGGGAAAAGCGCCTGTTTCTCAGGCGTATAGCCAAGCTCGGTCAGATTGGCAAAACAATCGGGAAAACGACTCCAGAACAGTTCCGCCTCGAAATTTTCAATGGTGACGATATCAGGAAGACCATCGCCCCCGGCTGCGCAGGCAGCCAGCGTCTTGTCAAAAACCTGATTGTTTCCAAGGTCTTCAACGACGATCTTGATATCCGGATTCTGCTTATTGAAGCCCTCTACCGTGGATTTCAGCGCGGAAGCCGCGACGTTCCAGCTCCAGATGGTGACGGTTTCCGTTTGCGCGAAAGCCGGGGCTGCGAGAAGCAGCATGGCCGTAGACGCGCCAAGAAATTTCAAGCACATTGAAAACCTCCCTTTTTCAATTGCCGTTCTTCAGCGAACATGGGCACATTAGCGGCGGCAAGAAATCTGTCTCGTAAAAAGGGAACATCGATTTGGCGGAAAGTAAGATTGCTGAAAGAGCCTTCTACCAGCCGGGTGCGAGCAGCATCGAAGGCATGCCGACGACGCTGCAGCTTTTTCACAATCATCCGCCCATCATGCTCAGGCCCCACTGGCACGCGCAGGTGGAAGTGAATTATGTCATGTCGGGATCGGTGCATTATCGCATGGGCGATCATGAACTCTCGCTCGAGGCCGGCCAGATGTGCATCTTCTGGGGTGGCCAGCCGCACCAAATGGACCATTCCTCCGACGATTCCTTTTATGCCGGCGCGCACCTGCCGCTCGTGCATTTCTTCCGCATGCGCCTGCCGGCCGCCGTCTCCAGCCAGTTGATGGGCGGTGCGACGATGGTGAGTGCCGAGACGGACAGGGCGGATGCGGAAAATTTCGGCCGCTGGTTTCGCTACGTCACCTCGGGCGATCCGGCAAAAGCCCAGCACGCGGTGGAGGAATTGCTGCTGCGGGTCGAGCGGATGTTTCTGGAGCCTTACTCCGTCATATCCTCGGCCATGAATGGAAAACGCAGACAGGATGACGAGGGCATGGCGCCCTCCATCGGCGTGGTGCGCATGTGCGACTTCATCGCCGCCAATTTTCTCGACGATATCGACGCGACGGAAATTGCCCGTGCCGCATCGCTGCACCCGAAATATGCGATGAACCTGTTTCGAAAATCCACCGGCATGACGCTGATCAAATATCTGACCCTGCTCCGGCTTTCGCGTGCGCAGGCGATGCTGATGACCGGCAAGGACAATATCCTGCAGATCGCCATGGAAAGCGGCTTCGGCTCCGTCAGCGCCTTCAACAAGGCGTTCCGCCAAATCGCCGGCATGTCACCTTCCGATTTCCGCCGTGACATGCGGGCGACTGCGGCTTAGGGTATTTCCAATGGAGCCGTACCGTAAGCAACCTACATGGTGCCGATGCGTCCCATCTCCACCCCTCATTCCTGTGCTTGTCACAGGAATCCAGCCGACGCGCGTCTGCGCGGCGGGAAGAGTCCTTTCAGCCCAAAGACTTGGGCTGGCTGGATCCCTGTGACAAGCACAGGGATGAGGAGCGTTAAGCCTAGTCTCCTATATCTTCCAAGTCGGAAAAAGCTCCCCCGCGCTGCCGCGCCGCCTGCCGATAGGCCCTTGGTGAACTGCCCAGCATTCGCCGGAACATGGTGGTGAAAGCCGGGATGTTTTCATAACCGGCATCCAGCGCCACATTCGTCACCGCTTCGCCGGCCGCCAGTCTCGGCAGGGAGGCGAAGATACAGGCCTGCTGGCGCCAGGTGACGAAACTTAACCCCAATTCCTTGCGGAACAGCCGCGTAAACGAGCGCCGGCTGATGCCCATGGCCGCCGCCCAGTCCTCTATCTCCACCCGCGCCACCGGCTTTTTCAGGAAATCACGACACAGCGCCGCCAGCCGCTCGTTATCGGGAAAAGGCAATCCGAGCGGCCGGTCCGGCAGGCGGTTGATCTCGTCCAGCAACAGCGCCCGCACCAGACCGCGCCGATGGAAAGCGGGTGGCTCATGCTCTTCGCCCAGCAATTCGGCAATCAGGCTTGAGGCGAGATCGGTGATTTCCACCACCCGCGGCACTTCCGCCTGAAACAAGTCGGGATGCACATAGATCGATTGCATTTCCACCGTCGATATGGTTTCCGACTCGTGTTCCAGGCCGGCGGGAATAATCAGCCCATGGCCGGGGGGTATCATCCAGCGACCATCGGCGGTGCTGACCAGAACCACGCCCCTGCGAGCATGCCAGATCTGCGCCCGCAGATGGCTGTGGACCGGTGCGCGATGTCCCTTGGCATAGGTGCGGGAAATCGCCAGCACCGGCTCGTTGGTGCCATCGATCAAATTCAGCATGTAGTTGTGGTCTTCGGCAGAAAAGGAGCCGAAGATCATGGAATTGTTTTTTGCCATTTGGCCCACTCACAAAGAAAATCGTCCAGAGCAAAGATGCAGGCCAGAAACAATATGAATAAAAGCGGGAAGAAATAAAGACATGTTTCCCGCCTTCCGCCGGGAACCGAAGAGGACTTCATCATGGCCACTGTTACCAGCGCCAGCACCAGCACCGGGTTCAATCCGCAACGCACGGCGTTTTCGATCATCGCAGCCGCCAGCTTCTGCCACATGCTGAACGACATCATGCAATCGCTGCTGACGTCGCTTTATCCGCTGCTGAAGGCGAATTACGCGCTCGATTTCATGCAGATCGGCCTGCTTACCTTCGCCTTTCAGGTCACCGCCTCGCTGCTGCAGCCGGTCGTTGGCATGGTGACGGATCGCTGGCCCATGCCGTTTTCCCTGCCCGTCGCCATGCTGTCCACCTGCGCCGGCCTCATCACGCTTGCTTTTGCCCATAGTTTCGAGGTTCTGGTGATCGGCGCCTGCCTCATCGGCATCGGTTCGGCGATCTTCCATCCGGAAGCCTCGCGCGTGGCGCGTCTCGCATCCGGCGGTCGCCATGGTCTGGCGCAATCCTTCTTCCAGGTGGGTGGCAATACCGGCACGGCCATCGGCCCGCTGCTCGCCGCCTTCATCGTCATCCCGCTCGGGCAGTCGAGTCTGAGCTGGTTCTCGCTGATCGCGCTCGTCGGTTTTGGCGTGCTTTCCTGGGTTGGCGTCTGGTACACCCGCCACCGCCGCGCAACGGTCGGCAAGGCGCCGGCCAGCCGCACCCTTCCCCTTGCCCGTGGCACGGTGATCATGACGCTTCTGGTGCTGGTGGTTCTGACCGCCACCAAGAATGCCTATCTCGCCAGCCTGTCCAGCTACTTCACCTTCTACACCATCGACAAGTTCGGCCTTGGCGTACAGGATGCGCAGGTTCTGCTGTTCCTCTTCCTCGGGGCTTCGGCGCTCGGCGTGTTCTTCGGTGGCCCGATCGGCGACCGTTTCGGCTCGCGCGTCGTCATCTGGTTCTCGATCCTCGGCGTCATTCCCTTCGCGCTGCTGCTGCCCTATGCCAACCTGTTCTGGACGGCCATTCTCGTCGTCGTCATCGGCTTCGTCTTCTCCTCCGCTTTCTCGGCCATTGTCGTGTTCGCGCAGGAACTGGTGCCGGGCCGCGTCGGCCTCATCGCCGGCATGTTCTTCGGTTTCGCCTTCGGTTTCGGCGGCATCGGCGCTGCGGTTCTGGGTGTTTATGCGGATAAGGAAGGTATCGAATTCGTCTACCGCATCTGCTCCTACATGCCGCTGCTCGGCCTGCTCACGGTGTTCCTGCCGAAACTGCCGAGCCACCGCTAAAAGCTGAGCCTTCAACGCTTTTCAACACGGCGGTCACCTGTGATACTCAGGTGACCGCCGTATTCCGTTGAGCAAAGCCCTGCCCATGCAAATCCCGATAAAATCGATCCTCGTTTTCCACGCCGCGGCAAGGGCAGGCAGCATTTCCCGGGCGGCGGAGGAACTGAGCGTCACACCATCGGCCGTTTCCCAGCAGATCCAGTTGCTGGAAGGCCAGCTCGGCACGACCCTGATGGCGCGAACCGGCCGCAAGGTGACATTGACCGAAGCGGGCGAACGCTATTTCTCGATGATCACCGCCCAGATCGAACAGATATCAGACGCCACCGACAGTATTCGCGGCTTCCGCTCGGTCACCACGCTGACGATCCGGGCGACGCCGACCATCTCCAACAAATGGCTGCTGCCGCGTCTCGGCTCGTTTCTGGAGGAACACCCGGAACTGGAAGTGCGCCTCGACGGCACCAACGAGCCGACGGATTTTTCCCAGGAACTTGTCGATATAGAGCTGCGCCACGGCGATGGCCGCTGGCCGGGCCTCTTCGTGGAAGGGCTGGTGGAGGAGGAATTCCTGCCGGTCTGTTCGCCGAAGTATCCCGGTGCGGGTAAATTTCTGCCCGAGGAATTGCAGAACCAGCGGCTGATTCATTCAGTCAAGGCGCAGGCGCAATGGAACCACTGGTTCCCGCTGGCTGGCGTGACAGCCGAAAAGCGCTGGCAGCGGGTCCTGTTCGACCGCAGCCACATGGCCATCGATGCCGCCGTTCTCGGCATCGGCGTGGCGTTGGAAAGCACCTTGATGATGGAGCGGGAGCTGCAGGACAAAATGCTGATCCCGGCCGTGACGGACGCACCGCGCATCAAGCTCGTCACCCAATGGATCGTCTGCCCGCATTCCCATCTGCGGCAGAGAAAAGTCATGCTGTTTCTGGAGTGGATGCGAAAACAACGCGACGAGTGGCGTGCCCGTCGCGTTGTCTGATTTTTCAGTTCCGTTCTTCCCGTTTCAATAAAGCCCCATCAGCCGTATCGGCCCGAGCGTCAGCACCGGGAAAAGCACCAGCGCGAAGATGGCGAGCGTCAGCACCGTCATCGGCGCCAGCGAACCGCGAATGACATCCTCGATCTTCATATTCGCCACCTGTGCCGCCGCAAACAGGCAGACCCCCACCGGCGGCGTCACCAGCCCGAGCGTCAGCGTCATAACAGTCACAATCAGGAAATGGATCGGATCGATGCCCAGCGCCTCCACCGGCGGCATCAGCACCGGGATGAGGATGAACATCGCCGGGATCGCTTCCATGAAGATGCCGATGATGAGCAGGAACACGAAGATGACGAGCATGCCGGTCATTGGCCCGAGGTTCATGGCCTTCAGGAGATCAGCGACCTGTTCCGGCAGGCCATCGAAGGTGAAGACCCAGGCGGCGAGCTGCGAGGTGGCGGCGATGAACAGGATGGTTCCCGAGATACGTGCCGTCGAGATCAGTATTTCCGGCAGCTCGCGTACCGGCAGGGTGCGGTAAACGATGACGCCGAGCACCGCCACATAAACCACCGCGATGGCTGCGGCCTCCGTCGGCGTGAACAGGCCGCTGGCGATGCCGATGATGAGGATCAGCGGCGTCAGCATCGGCAGGATGGCGCGCAGGCCCGTGACGACCACCAGGCGGAAATTGAACGGTGTCGGCGGATTGTAACCGTAATGCACCGAATAGAAGTGGTTGAAGACCAGAAAGGCGAAGGCGATGAAGAGGCCGGGCACCAGACCCGCGATCAGCAGCGTGCCGATCGACACATTAGCGATGGAGCCGGCAATCACGATCAGGATCGAGGGCGGAATGATCGAGGAGAGCGTCGAGGTGCAAAGCGTCATACCGACGGCATAACCCTTCGGAAATCCATGGCGTTCCATCGCCTTGATCTCGATGGCGCCGACCGAGGCAATATCGGCGACGGAGGAGCCGGAGACGCCGGAAAAGATCACCGATGAGATGACGTTGACATGGCCGAGCCCGCCGGGAAGCCAGCCGACCATGGCCTCGGCGAAATCGAAGATGCGCTCCGCCACACGCCCCCGTTCCATGACGGTGCCGACAAGGATGAAAAGCGGCACGGCGACAAGGAGGAAGGAGTTCATCGACGAGAACATCGTCTGCGACAGCAGGTCCATGGGCATGGAGGTGAAGAGCCACAGCGTGCCGACACTGGCGAGCGCCAGAGCGATGGCGAGCGGCACGCCGAGCATGCTGAGACCGAAAAAGGCGACGAGAAGAAAGACCGACATGGCTCAATGTCCTGCTGAAATGGAAATATCGGCATGGGCGATCTCATCCGCCGGCAGACCAAGTTCGGGAAGCGCGATGAGCTCCCGGCGGCTGCGCAGCGATTCGATGATGGCCAGCACGGCGATGATGGCGGAGACCGGCAAGACAATGCCGATGGTCCACATGGGGATCGGCAAGGTGGCGGCGGTCTCGTTCATCATGATCTGCTGGCGCACCAGGGTCAGACCCGTCCAGCCCATCATGCCGAAGAAGAATACCGAGGAACCGACATAGATCGGCACCGCCAGCCGCCGGAAGAAGCGGTGAAACAGCACCAGAAACACCACGACACGGGCGCTTTCAACGGTGCGGAAGCCGGCGGCGAGGCCGAGAAACACCATCCAGATGAAGAGGAAACGCGTCGCCTCCTCCGTCCAGGGAAGCGGGCTGCCGGCAAGGCGGCCGATGACCTGAAGAAGAACGACGATGAGAATGCCGGCACAGGCCGCCCCTGCGGCCACATCGGCGATGACTTTAACGATGGTGCCGAGCACCGAAGGTTTCGTATCGTTCATGACAATACCCTTCCACTGCTGAAACCGGATATCCGGTAAAAACGAATGCCACCCTGCCCTAACGGCAAGACAACCCTGCCTGACGTTGGGGAAGGCCGGATAAAAACCCGGCCTTCCCTGTGCGAAAACGTCAGTTCGTCTTGAGGAAAGCCTGCGTCTTGTCGAAGAACGCCTGATCTTTCACCAGTGCGGAGAACTTTGCCGAAAGCCCGGCCGCCACCGCCACGAAAGCCTTGCGCTCGTCGTCCGTCAGCGTGTTCACCTCCATGCCGTTCTTCTTCAGCGTTTCGAGCGACTTGTCGATATCGGCAGCGTCGTTCTGCGCCTTCCACGCTTCGGTCTCGGTGGCGGCCTCCTTCAGCGCGGTCTTGAAGTTCTCATCGAGACCTTCGAAGCGGGCCGGGTTCATTCCCAGCACCCAGGCGTCAGCAATATGGTTGCTGATCGTCAGATACTTCTGCACTTCGTAAAGCTTGGCGCTGACCGGCACGTTGACCGGATTTTCCTGTCCGTCGACGACCTTGAGCTGGAGAGCATTATAGACCTCGGCAAAGGCCATCGGCGTCGGAGCCGCCCCCATGGCGCCGAAGAATTCGACCCAGAGCGGATTGTTCGGCACGCGCAGCTTCATGCCCTTGAGATCGGCCGGCGACTTGATCGGCGCCTTGGAATTGGTGATCTGGCGCAGCGGCCGCGACCAGAGATCGAGCCCGAGAATGCCGATCTTGCTGAGATCGGTGGAAAGCTCCTTGCCGAGATCGCTGTCGAGATAGACCCTGAGCTGGTCGATATCGCGGAACTGGTAAGGAATGGCGATGGCCGTGAACTTGGGATTGAAGGTCGCGTAAAGCGAGGTCGAGTTCAACAGCATGTCCAGCGAACCGCCGGCCAGCTGCTTGACGCCCGCCGAGGGATCGCCGCCATAAAGCGTGCCGTTCGGAAACACCTTGATCTTGAGTTTGCCGTCGGTCTTTTTCGAAACGATCTCGGCAAATTTGTTGGCGGCGAGCGTGATTTCGGACGTATCCGCATCGGGTGTCGAAAGTGTCAGCGTTTCCGCCTGTGCGATGGATGCCACGAGCATGGTGGCGGCCAGAGCCAGCCCGTAAAGTTTTGAAATTTTCATGTGTTCCTCCCTTTGTTGTCTCTCAAACAGTTTCGAGCGTTCCTCCGAACGCATTCATGCGCTTAATTTCAAGGATCACACCGCTGTGATCAAGCTCGCCCGCGCCATGCTCGACCATGGAGCGGAACAGCCGGTCAACCTCCTCGCCAACCGGTAGTCTGAGGCCCCGATTTCTGGCGAAGGCCAGCGCCGTGGACGTATCCTTCACCTGATATTTCGCCGGTCCGCCGGGACGGAAATCGCCTTCCACCATGCGTTTTCCGTGCTGGCGGAAGACGGTGGAATCGGCAAAGCCGCCGAGCAGGGCGTGGCGCACCTGCGCCGGGTCTGCTCCGCCCTCTTCCACAAGGGTGAGAGCTTCGGCGACGGCGCAGATTGTCGAGGCGACGATCAGCTGGTTGGCGAGCTTGGCCAGAGAACCGCAGCCCACCGGGCCGACATGGGTGACGCGCCCCAGACAACCGAGGAGCGGCCGGAGCGCATCCACATCCTGCTGTTCGCCGCCGGCCATGATGGCGAGCGTTCCTTCGATCGCTCCCTTTTCACCGCCGGATACGGGCGCATCGACATATCTGACCCCGCATGCCCTGGCTGCCTCCGCCTGTTCCATTGCGGTCTCGACGGGAATGGAACTCATGACCAGCAACACCGCGCCGGGCTTCATGGCTGAAACGACGCCCGATGGGCCGAGCAGAACCTCGTTGCAGACCGGCCCGGAACTCAGCATGCAGAGCAGGGCATCCGCTTCAGACACAGCCTCGGCAGCCGTTGCCGCCGCCAGCACGCCCTTCTCCGCCAGAACCGCAGCTTTTTCAGCGCTGCGGTTCCAGACCTTGACGGAAAATCCGGCCTCCACCAGACGCGCCGCCATGGGAGCACCCATGATACCCGTTCCAATAACGGCGATCCGGCGAATATCTGCCATCGTCCCCATCCTTCAAAGCCATTGCCGGTTCAGGAAACGCACCGGCAGTTCTTCATCGATAAGGGCGGGAAACGCCTCGCGAAACCGGTCGAGATGCGGTGTTTTGAGGTGATCGTCGAAAGCCTGCCGGTCGTCGTAGACCTCATAGAACACCACATTATTCCCCGTTTCCGGCCGCACCACGTCGAATTGCCGGCAACCCGGTTCATCCTGAACCGAATGGGTGGCGTCATCGCGCGCGGCGTCGAGAAAGGCATCCATTGAACCGGGCTTTACCCGAAATTCCGCGATTACCACGAAAGCTCCCTTCGGCATGTCCCGTTCTCCGTCCATCACGCAGCGGCGTCTTTTTGCGGACGGAAGCGGTTTTCCATGTCCTGACGCAGCTTCACCACATCGAGGTCGTTCACCAGCTCCACATCGTCGAAGCTGACGATCTGGTCCTTCTTGATCGCGCGCTTCAGCTTGACATTATGCGCAAGACCAATCGGCAGCGCCTTGATGTCAAGGCTGCGGGTGGCCGGAATGGCGTTCGCCCAGACCGCGTATCCGCCCTCGCCGTCCAGCATCTCGCCGGGCTGCATATCCTTCTTCGCCGTGGCGACGGCATCGCCGCGAAATTCTTTCGAGCAACCGGTGGCTTCGTTACGCAGCACGGCGGAGAGCACGCTGATTGAGGTTTCGAGACCGATGATGTGGAACGGGCGCCACATGGAGGCGTACCAGCCGGACGGGTCAGTCAGCAGTCCATATTGCTTGAAGCAGGCGCGGGCATATTCATTATGCGCCTTGAAGGTGACGAAAACACCATAGCGAATGTTGTTGAACACCTCGCGTCCATCAGGCTCCTGGCTTGCGGCAATGTCGACGAGACCGGAGCGCGCCATGCGGCCGCCATCGGCAGCGGGACGGAAGACGCGGGCGAGATCGTGCAGGCCGGCGGGCGGGAAGGCCAGACCGTCATCCGGGCAATCCAGCCCCGTGCCGTTGGCGACGGCCGCCATTTCGATGGCCGCCTTGGTGCCGTCGGTGAAGGAATTGTACATTTTCGGATTGAAGTCGCCCTTGGCCACTTCCTCGTCCGTCCAGCCGAAATAACCCCAGACCGTGTCCGGCGTCGAATAACGGTAACGCGGCTCGAAATTCATGCCCTTGCCGGCGGAGACGACCTCGAAACCGGTGGCGCGCGCCCAGTCGACCAGTTCGCAGATCAGCGCCGGCTGATCGCCATAAGCCATCGAATAGATCAGGCCCTTGGCGCGGGCCTTCTCGGCAAGGATCGGCCCGACCATCACGTCGGCTTCGACGTTGACCATGACGACGTGCTTGTTGTGGTCGATGGCGCCCAGCGCATGGCGCGCGCCGGCCAGCGGATGGCCGGTGGCCTCGATCACGCATTCGATCTCGCCGCAGGCGAAAAGCTCGTTCACATCGTCGGTCACATAGGTCTTGCCGCTCTTCAGCGCCTCGGCGCAGCTCTTCGCATCGTAACGCTCCTTCGGCCAGCCGACGCGATCCAGCGATTCCTTCGCCTTGCCGACATTGAGGTCTGCGACGGCGACCATGTGGAAACCGGCGATGCGCTGCGCCTGCGCCAGCACCATGGAGCCGAACTTGCCCGCGCCGATGAGACCGACCCGCACAGGCCTGCCGCCGGCTGCACGCTCTGACAGAAGAGAATAGAGATTCATGTTTTGACATCCTTCGCTGGGGAAATTGCTGGCGAGAATGTCCAGTCAGCCCGGCGAAGGCCATGCGACACCGAGGCAGCGAAGGCTCCCCTCGCGGCACCGACGGCATGACGATCCAACGTTCCTCCCGGATACCGGCACGCCTTTGCGCCGGCTCTCGCGGTCGCCTCCCAAAGCAACCTTGAGAACAGAGTAGGAGCGTTCAAATATTAGTTCTATTTAGAAAATCAGATTCTTTGTTTAGCTTATCTAACAAATTATCAGGCCGATTTGCGCAGCATCAGATCGGCGCTGAGGAGAATGCGCTCGCGCATCCGCGTTGTGTCATCCGGCTCCTCATCGAGCTTCTGCAACAGAAGCTCGATCGACAGCCTGCCGATCTCGTTATAGTTCTGCGCCACCGTGGTAATCGGCGGGCAGGCATAACGCGACAGCGGATGATCGTCATGGCCTGCGACCCTGAGGTCATAATCCGCACCATGGCCGACCCTGATGCCCTTCTGGAAGGCGGCGGCGATGACGCCAAAGGCGATACGGTCATTGGCGCACAGAATGGTGCGCGATGGCAGAGACCCCGCCCCTTCCAGCAACCTGCCCGCTTCATCGAAGGCAAAACGCTCGAAATCCCAGGTGACAATATCCGGAACGTTGATCACCTGCGGCTCAAAACCAAGGCGCCGCATGGCCTCCTCATAGGCGGTGCGACGCGTGGCGGCATTGGTATTGACCTGCGGCATGTCGAAGAAACAGGGCGGCTCGCCCGAGCGGCAGAGATAATCCACCATCAGCCCGACACTCTGGCGGTTGTCGGTGCCGACAAAGGCCGAGGTCTCGTCCAGCGGTGAATCGACATAAACGATCGGAATGCTGGCGGCGAGCTGCTCCAGCGTGGCGCGGTGGGATTTGACCCCGAGCGGCGCGATGATCGCGCCGGCGACATTCATCGACTTGAAAGTGCGGATGGCGCGGTCTTCGATTTCCGCCTTGCCATCCGATGACAGCACGAAAGCAAGGAAGCCCGCCTCGTTGGCGATGAGCTCGATGCGGCTCGTCAGCGCCATATAGAAAGGATCGGTGGAATTCGGGATGATGATGCCGATGATATTGGAGCGGCGGCGGTTGAGATTGACGGCGAAAATATTGGGCCTGAAGCCCGATTTCTTCAGCGCATCCTCGATGGCATCCCGCGTCTTCTTGCGGACCGAGGCCGGATCATTGAAGTATTTCGAAACAGTCGGGCGCGAAAGGCCGACGAATTCCGAAAACTCTTCCATCGTCCTGATAGATTTGGCCAAAGTGCTTGCCCCCATGAGATATTACATGTGGTACTTTATATCGACCGGCCTTCGCACGAAAAGCCGGTCGACTGCGGTTATCAACCACCAAACGATCATTCGGCTGCAAATTGCACTTTCATGGTGGCCGGATCGGATGGTTTCTTCGTAAAGAACGGCAGCATCTCCGAAAGCGGCAGCCGGTGCGAGACGAGCCGCGCCATGACATCACCATCCGTTTCCAGAATGGCGAGCGCCTGCGGTATGTTGCGGTTCAGCGAATGCGAACCGACAAGCTTCAGCTGACGCCGGAAGATTTCGAAGGGCGCGACCGAAATGCGGGCATCCGGCGCGCAGACGCCGAAGAACAGCGCGGTGCCGCCATCGGCAACCAGCGGGATCATCGCTTCCGCAACGGGGGCAATGCCGGTCGCATCGGCCACGACATCGAGAGACTTCTGTTGCCGCAGCAGTGCTTCCGAACCGGAAACCGCCACCTTAAGCCCGAGACCTTCGGCAAAAGCCAGCCTGCTTTCGTTGATATCGGCAATCGTCACCGTCTCGATGCCGCGCGCTTTCAGCGACAGCGCAAGCAGCAGGCCGATGGGACCGGCGCCAAAAACAAGCGCATTTTCAGCCACCGTTCCGTTCTCGCCGATACCCGCGCTCTGCATGCCGTTGACGACGCAGGCAAGCGGTTCGGCCAATGCCGCGACATGATAGGGCATGGAACCGATGCCATGCAGGTGATCGGCGCGCACCAGGCTGAATTCCGCGAAACCGCCATTATGGGAAACGCCATAGGCCTTCAGCGTGCTGCAAAGATTGGTCAGCCCCTTCCTGCAACTCGGGCAGGTGCCACAGGGCAGATTGGGATCGACCACCACCCGGTCGCCGGTCTTTATGCCCGTCACATCGGCGGCCACGGCCGCGACTTCACCGGCATATTCATGCCCCGGAATGACCGGAAAGGCACCGTCGCCATAACGCGCGTGGAGAACGTCGATATCGGTATGGCAAAGCCCCGAAGCCTTGACCCGCACGAGCGCGTGGCCCGGCGGAAGATCGGCAACGGGAACTTCCGCCAGAACGGCCTGTCCCTTCTCGACGAATTGAATGGCATGCATGGTCATCTCCGGCTTTTCAGCTCATCCAGTTGCCGCCGTCGACATTATATGTCTGGGCGAGAATATAATCGCTGTCGGAAGAGGCGAGGAAAACCGCAAGCCCCTTGATGTCATCGGGCGTCGCAAAACGGCCGATCGGCACGGATTTCGCCACCGCCGCCTTCTTCTCACCCGGCTTCAGGCCTTCCCATTTGGCGAATTCCGCATCGACCACTTCCCAGTGCTCGCCATCCACCACGCCGGGCGCAATGGCGTTGACATTGATGCCGTGCTTGACGAGCGCGAGCGCCGCCGACTGCGTGGCCGAAATGATCGCCGCCTTGGAAGCGCAATAAAGCGTGACGAGCGCCTCGCCGCGCCGGCCAGCCTGGCTCGCCATATTGATGATCTTGCCGCCGCGCGCCCGCTCGATCATCACATTGGAAACCGCCTTCATCATGAACAGCGGCCCCTTGAGATTGATGTCGAAGACCCGCTCATAACTCTGTTCGGTAATGCCATTGATCGGCGCCATATCGAAGATCGCGGCATTGTTGACGAGAATGTCGATGCCGCCGAATTCCTGATCCACCGCCTTCACCACGGCGTCGATCTCGGAAAGATCGGTCACATCCAGCTTCACGGCCTTGGCTGCAGGGCCGATGGCGGCGGCGGAAGCCGTCGCGCGGGCGATATCGATATCGGCGATAATCACCTTCGCACCTTCATCGGCAAAAGCCTGCGCGAAACCAAGGCCGATGCCGCGGGCGGCTCCGGTAATCAGCGCGACCTTGTTGTTCAATCTCATGTCGATCTCCGTGATGCATGGTGGGTAATCTGGCCATGCCCGTTTGTTGTTAGATGCTTTTCCTCACTCGCCTCATTCCTGTGCTTGTCACAGGAATCCAGCCGACACGCGTCTGCGCGGCGAGAGAGTCCTTCCAGCCCAAAGACTTGGGCTGACTGGATTCCTGTGACAGGCACAGGAATGAGGGAAGAACTGGCCCTCAATCCCCACCCATGCCGCCCGCCCCCGAAAGGCGAACGGGCGGCACGCCGGGAGGACGCGGCTACTTGATGTAGCCCGCGCGGGTCATATCACGCTCGACCTGTTTCTGTGCGCCTTCGAGCGCAGCATCGACGGTCTGCTGGCCGGAAAGGGCAGCCGCGATCTGCTGGCCGACAATCGTACCGATGGACTGGAATTCCGGTATGGCGACGAACTGCACACCGGTATAGGGCACCGGATCTTTGGTCGGCTTGGACGGATCGGCAGACATGATCGCCTTCAGCACCGTATCCGCGAAAGGCGCGGCCTTCTTGTATTCCGGCAGCTCATAGGTGGATTTGCGCGTGCCCGGCGGCACCGCCACCCAGCCTTCGCTTTCACCCACCGTCTTCACATAGGACTTCGAGGTCGCCCATTTCACGAAGGACTTGGCGGTTTCGAGCTTCTTCGTGGTGTTCGGAATGGCAAGGTTCCACGACCAGGACCAGCTCGAGCCGTTCGGCGTCGCCTCCACCGGAGCGCGCGTGAAAGCGGTCTTGTCGGCAACCTGGCTCTGCTTGGGGTCATAAACGCGGCCCGCCGCCGAAGTGGCGTCGATCCACATGGCGCAACGGCCGGATGAAAACAGCGTCTGGTTTTCGTTGAAGCCATTGGCGGCCGCACCGGGCGGGCCGTAGGAGGTCATCAGCGCCACATAATCCGAGATCGCCTTTTTCCACGGCTCGCTCGTCAGCTGCGGTTTCCAGTCCATGTCGAACCAGCGGCCGCCATAGGTGTTGATCATGGTGCCGAGGAAAGCCATGTTCTCGCCCCAGCCCGGCTTGCCGCGCAGGCATATGCCATATTGCTGCTTAGACTTGTCGGTCAGCTTGGCGGCGAAATCCTTGATCTGGTCGTAGGTCGGATTGTCAGGCATCTTCAGGCCGGCCGCATCGAACAGGTCCTTGCGGTAAAGCGTGAACGAGCTTTCGGTGTAGAACGGCACGGCGTAAAGCTTGCCGTCGACAGTCAGGCCCTTTTTGATCGGATCAAGCAGATCGGCGTAATCGTAGTCGTCGCCGAGATCGTCGACCGGCGCCAGCCAGCCCTGCTTGCCCCAGATCGGCGCCTCGTATCCGCCGATGGTCATGATGTCGAACTGGCCGCCATTGGTGGCGATATCGGTGGTGACGCGTTCGCGCAGAACATTCTCTTCCAGCACGATCCAGTTGATCTTGTTGCCCGTCTCCTTCTCCCAGGCGCTGGAAAGCTTCTGCATGATGATCATGTCGCCATTGTTGACGGTGGCGATGTTGATTTCCTCCGCCTGCGCCAGACCGGCGAAAAGGCCGATGCCAACCACGGACGATGACAGAATTCCAATAAATTTGCTCATGAGACCCGCTCCTCCTTTACGGATGTCTACGCATAACAATACATGCGTAAATTTTTTATCTCGCGAAATCCGCTCTCTTGTCAACATCCGAAAATAAATCGGAGCATGGCGATATCGTCGCGCCCACCAATAAACCACTGTTTTAAAGCGAATAATATCATAAAAAATTATTTCCAGGGGCGTCCAGCTTGCTGCGATGCAACAAAATTTTCATCATATCATATATTGACGCGCGTAAATTTTTGAATGATATCCGAAAATCAGAAGCCCTCGGGACGGCGGATTTGCATCCGCCAAAAGGACGGGAGCCGAATGCATATGGAGGAGACGATGAGGCAGACATCCGCACTGGCGCCGCACACGAAAGGCCCGACCATCACGGCGGGGGAAATCCTCGTGGAAATCATGGCGACGACGGTGGGCGACGGCTTTCTGGAGCCGCAGGCGCTGATCGGCCCCTTTCCGAGCGGCGCGCCGGCCATCTTCATCGATCAGGTGGCGCGCTGCGGCGGAGCCGCCGGCATCATTGCGGCGGTGGGTGACGATGATTTCGGCCGCCTCAATGTCGAGAGGCTGCGCGGCGACGGCGTCGACGTATCGGCCATCGCCACCATAGCCGACCGGCCGACGGGCAGCGCCTTCGTGCGTTACCGGGAAAACGGCGCACGGGACTTCGTTTTCAACATCGCCCATTCGGCGGCCAGCGAAACGCATATGACCGATGAAGCGCAGGCTCTTATCGAAAAAGCCGGCCATGTGCACGTCATGGGATCGGCCTTCGCGATTGCCGGCATCGGCGAAATCATTCTCGAAGCCATCAGACGCGTCAGGGCGCGCGGCGGCTCGGTCTCCTTCGATCCCAACATCCGCAAGGAACTGGCGCAGGGCGATGCCGGCCGCAGGCTGATCGACGATCTGCTTGGTGTCACCGATCTTCTCCTGCCCTCCGGCGAGGAGCTTCAGGCAGCCTCCGGTCTGGACGACGAGGAGGCAGCAATCGAAAAGCTGCTTGCCTCCGGTATCGGCGAGATCGTGCTGAAGCGCGGTGCGGATGGCGCAAGCCATTTCAGCCGCGCCCATGGGCGCATCGACGTCCCCGGCTTGCGGGTCCGCGAAATCGACCCGACCGGTGCCGGCGACTGTTTCGGTGCGACCTACCTCACCTGCCGCCGCCTCAGCATGCACCCGCAAAAGGCGCTCGCCTATGCCAATGCCGCCGGCGCGCACAATGTCACCCGCCGCGGCCCGATGGAGGGCGCCGCCAGCCTTTCCGAACTCGATGCCTTTCTGGCCGCGCAACTGTCGGAGGAAATCCTGTGACCGATATACTCGAAAATCTCGCCGCCGCGCGCCGCTCCGGCAAGCCCGCCGGCATAACCTCCGTCTGCTCCGCCCATCCCGTTGTTCTGCGCGCCGCAATCCGCCGTGCCGCCGCCGGCAGGACACCGGTGCTGATCGAGGCAACCTGCAATCAAGTCAATCATCTCGGCGGTTATACCGGCATGACGCCACGGGACTTCGTCAGCTTCGTCAACAGCATTGCCGAGGAAGAAGGGTTGCCCCGCGAACTGGTGATTTTTGGCGGAGACCATCTCGGCCCCAATCCCTGGCGCAAGGAAACGGCCGAGGAGGCGCTGACAAAAGCCGCCGCCATGGTCGAGGCCTATGTGACGGCGGGTTTTCGCAAGATCCATCTCGATGCCTCGATGGGCTGCGCCGGTGAACCGGCGGCGCTGGACGACGACACGATAGCCAACCGCGCCGCCAAACTTGCGGCCGTCGCCGAAAAGGCCGCCACGGCCGCCGGCCTGCCGAAACCGCTTTATATTCTCGGCACCGAGGTGCCGGTGCCGGGCGGGGCAGACCATGTGCTCGACACGGTCGCGCCGACGCAGCCGCAGGCAGCGCGCCAGACGATCGACCTTCACCGCGAAATATTCGCGCGACACGGCCTTTCCGATGCGTTCGAGCGGGTCATCGCCTTTGTCGTGCAGCCCGGCGTGGAATTCGGCAGCGACAATGTCGTCGCTTACGACCCGCAAGCGGCCACCGCCTTGAGCGCCGTGCTGGACGCCGAACCGCAACTGGTCTTCGAGGCCCATTCCACCGATTACCAGACGCAGGCCGCCCTCACGACATTGGTATGCGATGGATACCCCATCCTGAAAGTAGGCCCCGGCCTGACCTTCGCCTATCGCGAGGCACTTTACGCTCTCGACATGATCGCCTCCGAGATGATCGGCGACTATGGCGACCGTCCTTTGGCGCGGACCATGGAGAAGCTGATGCTTTCCTCACCCGGCGACTGGCGCGGACATTATCATGGCGATGACATCACGCTGCGATTGCAGCGCCACTACAGCTACAGCGATCGCATCCGCTATTACTGGACGCGTCCGGAAGCGCTTGCGGCCGTTTCCGCCTTGCATAAGGCGCTGGATGGGAAGACAATTCCCGAACCCCTGCTGCGCCAGTATCTCGGCGAATTGCCGCTCGCGGCAGTTGCAGGAAAGGATATGGAGGAGGTTCTGGTCGCGGCAGTGGATCAGGTGCTAGCGACCTACCATGCGGCAACCGGCGAAGATCGTCACTAAGACAATCGTTAAATTCGGATGCCCCGGCGGGAGACGTTGCGGGTATCGGTCAGGGAGGGGAAACTCATGGCAACCCGAAACACAAGCGGATTAGCGCGGGTTATGCTTGCGCCATCGGTGCTGTTGTTGCTGGTGTGGATGATCGTGCCTCTGGC